>PDPU01000033.1 GCA_002746645.1 Gammaproteobacteria bacterium
GACGACAACCACAACGGCATCGATGACGCGATCGATGCGAGCGTGACCGGCGGCACCGACGCCAACAACGACGGCATCGACGATGCGCTCGCTGCAACGATCCTTGTCGATACCGATGGAGATGGCCTACCCGACAACACCGACAGCGATTCCGACAACGACGGCATCCCCGACAGCGTCGAAGGCAACACCGACAGCGATGGCGACGGCATCCTTGACTACCTCGACCGTGATTCCGACAACGATGGAGTCGCCGATGCGCTCGAAGGCACCGCCGACACCGACGGTGACGGCAAGCCCGATTACCTCGATACCGACAGTGACAACGACGGCATGGCCGATGGCGTCGAAGCCGGCCTCGGTGGTACCGATGCCGACAATGACGGCATCGATGACGCGATCGACGCGAGTGTGACCGGTGGTACCGACGACAACAAGGACGGCATCGACGATGCCCTGGCTGCGACTGCTCTCGTCGATACCGATGGTGACGGTATCGTCGATATTCGCGATGTCGACAGCGATGCCGACGGCGTGCCCGATGCCCTCGAAGGTACCATCGACACCGACGGTGACGGCATCCCCGATTACCTCGACACCGACAGCGACAACGACGGCATTGCCGATGGCGTCGAAGCCGGCCTCGGTGGTACCGATACCGACAATGACGGCATCGATGACGCCATCGACGCGAGTGTGACCGGTGGCACCGACGACAACAACGATGGCATCGACGATGCGCTGGCCGCGACTGCTCTCGTCGATACCGATGGCGACGGCACGGCCGACATCCACGACCTCGACAGCGATGCCGACGGCGTGTCCGATGCCCTCGAAGGCACCACCGACACCGACGGTGACGGCAAGCCCGACTACCTCGATACCGACAGTGAAAACGACGGCATTGCCGATGGCGTCGAAGCCGGCCTCGGTGGTACCGATGCCGACAATGACGGCATCGATGACGCCATCGATGCGAGCGTGACCGGTGGCACCGACGCCAACAACGACGGCATCGACGATGCGCTTGCTGCAACGGCCCTTGTCGATACCGATGGTGACGGTATCGTCGATATTCGCGATGTCGACAGCGATGCCGACGGCGTGCCCGATGCACTCGAAGGCACCATCGACACCGACGGTGACGGCAAGCCCGACTACCTCGACACCGACAGTGACAACGACGGCATTGCCGATGGCGTCGAAGCCGGTCTCGGTGGTACCGATGCCGACAATGACGGCATCGATGACGCCATCGATGCGAGCGTGACCGGTGGTACCGACGACAACAATGACGGCATCGACGATGCCCTGGCCGCGACTGCTCTCGTCGATACTGATGGTGACGGTATCGTCGACACTCGCGATGTCGACAGCGATGCCGACGGCGTGTCCGATGCCCTCGAAGGCACCACCGACACCGACGGTGACGGCAAGCCCGACTACCTCGATACCGACAGTGACAACGACGGCATGGCCGATGGCGTCGAAGCCGGCCTTGGTGGTACCGATGCCGACAATGACGGCATCGATGACGCCATCGATGCGAGCGTGACCGGTGGCACCGACGCCAACAACGACGGCATCGACGATGTCTTGGCCGCGACTGCTCTCGTCGATACCGATGGTGACGGTATCGTCGATATTCGCGATGTCGACAGCGATGCCGACGGCGTGCCCGATGCCCTCGAAGGCACCATGCCGACGGCGACGGCATTGCGGATACTGATGAAAGTATCGGTGACGCCGATGGTGACGGCATCCCCGACAACATCGACAGCGATTCCGACAACGACGGCATCCCCGACAGCGTCGAAGGCAACGCCGACAGCGATGGCGACGGCATCCCCGATTACCTTGATCGTGATTCCGACAACGACAAGGTTGCCGATGCCCTCGAAGGCGTCACCGACACCGACGGTGACGGCATGCCCGACTATCTCGACAGCGACAGTGACAACGACGGCATTGCCGATGGTATCGAAGTCGGTCTCGACGGCAAGGACGAGAACCACAACGGCATCGATGACGCGATCGACGCGAGCATGACCGGTGGCACCGACAACAACAACGACGGCATCGACGATGCCCTGGCCGCGACTGCTCTCGTCGATACCGATGGCGACGGTGTCGTCGATGCGCGGGACGTCGACAGCGATGCCGATGGCGTGCCCGATGCCCTCGAAGGCACCGCCGACACCGACGGTGACGGCAAGCCCGACTACCTCGACACCGACAGCGACAACGACGGCATGGCCGATGGTATCGAAGCCAGTCTCTCAGGCAAGGACGAGAACAACAACGGCATCGATGACGCGATCGATGCGAGCGTGACCGGTGGCACCGATGCCAACAACGACGGCATCGACGATGCCCTGGCCGTGACTGCTCTCGTCGATACCGATGGCGACGGTGTCGTCGATATGCGGGATGTCGACAGCGACGCCGATGGTGTGTCCGATTCCCTTGAAGGCGCCAACGACACTGACGGTGACGGCACGCCCGACTACCTCGACACCGACAGCGATGCCGACGATATCTCCGATGCGCTGGAAGCAGCGACTGCTTCGGGTACAACCATCGTCGATGGCAGTAACCTGCCTGATACCGATGGTGACGGCATACCTGACTACCTCGATACCGACTCCGACAACGATGGCCTGACCGACGCTCTGGAGGGCACCCTCGACACCGACGGCGACGGCACGATCAACGCGCTGGATACCGACTCCGACAACGATGGCGTATCCGATGCACTTGAAGGCGAGAAAGACCTCGATGGTGATGGCGTGGTCGATTACGTCGATACTGACAACACTACGGTCGATTCCGACGGCGACGGCATTGCCGACGTGCTCGAGTCGCGCGAGGACAGCGACGGCGATGGCGTCATCGATGCGCAGGATCTCGATTCCGACAACGACGGGGTACCCGACAGCGTCGAAGGTACGCGGGACAGCGACGGCGATGGCATCATCGATGCGCTGGATCTCGATTCCGACAACGACGGCGTCAGCGATATCGTCGAATCCGGCGGAGAGGACAGCAACGGCGATGGCCGTGTCGACGACATGCGCGACAGTGACAGCGACGGCATCGATGACGGCGTCGAAATCGCCCCGCTCGCCAAACCAGACAGCGACAATGACGGTGTGCGCGATGCACTCGACCTCGACTCCGACAACGACGGTCTGACCGACATCATCGAGGCAGCAGGTGTCACCGCCGACAGCGACGGTGATGGTCGTGTCGATGCGTTCCTCGACGCCAATGGCGACGGCATCGACGATGCACTCGGACTCGCCGCCGTGGTACCGAACGATACGGACGTCGATGGCGTGCCGGACTACCTCGATCTCGATACCGACAACGACGGCATCAGCGACCTGGCCGAGGCCGCTGCACCCGACATGGCGCTGCTCGATGCCAATGGCGACGGCATCATCGATGCGCTGGCCGACAGCGATGGCGACGGGATTGTGGATTCAGTCGACGTCGACCAGACCGGTGGCAGCGACGCCGACAGCGACGGCATCGACGACAGTGCCGACATCGACTTCGTGGTCGGTGCCGATGCACTCGACAGCGATGGCGACGGCATCATCGATGCCCGCGATGTCGATCACGATGGCGACGGCATGATCGACCTCCTCGGCGACGCGCCGCTGCTCGGCAGCGCGCTTCCCGACGTCGATGCCAACGGCACACCCGATGTCATGGAGGCCAACGGTTTCATCACGACCGGTACCCAGGGGCACGGCTGCTCGATCGGTACGCTCAGCAAGCGCTTTGACCCGCTGTTTGCCCTGCTGTTGCTGTCGATGATTCCGATGTACTACCGCCGACACCAACGCCCCGCTGCACACGGAGACAAGGCATGACTTCCCGTAACCGACACGCAGTGCGAAATACCTCGCGGCACCCACTGATTCTCGCCACCATCTCCGCGCTGGCACTGAATGGCCTGGTGATGACCAGTCAGGCTGCCAGCGAAGTGCCAGGTTATGACACATTGCGTCGACACGTCTACGTGGGTGTCGGCGTCGGTGCAAGTGATCTCGAACCGGACACCGGAAACGTGCCCGGTACCGAGGTCACCGAGTCAGGCGATACCGGCATGCAGCTCACCATCGGCATGGACATCAATCGTCTGTTCTCCGTCGAAGGACACGTCTCCGACCTCGGCGCAGCCACGGTCGGCTCGAGCAGTGACATCAACAACGGCAGCATCAGCTATTCGGTCCTCGGCGCCAGTGCGCTCATGCACGCAGGTGGCGCGCGCGATCGTTTCAAACGCCGCGGCGTCAGTCCCTACCTCAGGGCCGGCCTTGGTGTATTGCAGAACGATGCCGATGAATCGGTGCGCTACCGACAGAAGAACGGCACACATCTGATGCTCGGCCTCGGCCTTCAGGCCGCTCACCGTTCAGGATTCGCTGCTCGCGGTGAAGTGATTTCGTTCGAGGGCGATGCGACCTACATGCAGCTCGGCCTTGTCTACCGTTTCGGCGCTACCGACAAACGGCACCATCAGCCGATCGCCGCGACCGAGCATGATGACAGCAACAGCACCGCCACCACCACAACAGCCGCAGGCACTGTCCAAGCACCGCGCACGCTTGCGACGGTGGCCCCTGTCGCTGCCGTCGTGATTGCCGACAGTGATCATGATGGCGTGGTGGATGCCGAAGACCAATGCCCCGGCACCGACACCATGCTGATGGTCGATGAGGCTGGCTGTGCGCTCTACGTCGGCACCATCGAAGTTGTGAACTTCCATTCGAACTCGGACACTCTCACCATCGAGGCCACGTCGATTCTCGATGAAGTCGTGACCGTTCTGAATCGTTACCCGAACGCGAGCATCGAGATTGCTGCACACACCGACAGTATCGGCGAGGCCAGCTACAACCAGCAGCTGTCCGAACGCCGCTCGGCAGCGGTACGAGAGTACCTCGTGAAGAACGGCATTCGACCTGAAGCATTGACGACCGTCGCCTGGGGCGAGAAACGTCCGATCGCAAACAACATGTATGCTCCCGGACGCGCGAAGAATCGTCGCGTCGAACTGACGCAGAGACGCGGCGAGTGATCCGTGAGCTGTCTCAGCTCGGCATCGTGATGCCACGCTGGCGGCAGGCCTGTTGCAGCGTGTTGTGCAGAAGACAGGCAATCGTCATCGGCCCCACACCACCCGGTACCGGCGTGATCGCACCCGCAATGTCACGGGCCGTCGAGTAATCGACGTCTCCCACGAGCTTCTTCGTGCCATCCCGCTCGATGCGGTTGATACCGACGTCGATGACCGTGGCACCGGGCTTGACCCAACTGCCCGGAATCATTTCCGGACGACCGACCGCGGCAACCAGAATGTCGGCATTCCTGCAAAGATTCTCGAGATCCCGTGAGCGCGAGTGTGCAATGGTGACGGTGCAGTTCTCCGCAAGAAGCAGGGCTGCCATCGGCTTACCGACGATGTTCGAGCGTCCGACGATCAGGGCATTGAGGCCGGAGAGCTCGCCCAGCTGGTCCTTGAGCATCATCAGGCAGCCCAGCGGCGTGCAGGGCACCACGCCTTCGGCCCCCATCCAGAGCCTCGCCACATTGGCAAGGTGAAAGCCATCCACATCCTTGTCCTCGGCAATCGCATTGATGACCTTGTCCTTGTCGATATGCTCCGGGAGCGGCAGCTGCACGAGAATGCCGTTGACTGCATCATCGACATTGAGTCTGTCGATCAATGCGAGAAGATCGGTTTCGGACGTGTCCGCGGCGAGCTTGTGTTCGAACGACTGCATGCCCACCTCGACGGTCTGGCGCCCCTTGTTGCGAACATAGACCTCGCTTGCCGGGTCTTCGCCCACCAGCACCACCGCGAGACCGGGCACAAAGGAATGTTCCTGCTTCAGCTTCGCCACCCTTGCAGCAATATCCTGCCTGAGGTTCGCGGCGAAGGCCTTGCCATCGATCACCTTGCTCATGTGCTCACAGCTCCGGGTTTCCGAATTGGCTCGGGTTGTTCCAGGAACAGCCCTGATCACGCGATGGTAACAGTTGATGGGTAGACAGGTTTCACAAACTCTCGGACAAGAAGCAGGCAGGATAGAGCATCAACGCACTATAATCGGAAACATGGAGAACCAAAGCGGCATTCGCCCGGGAGCCTGTCCATGCAACAGTTTCATGCCCTGAAATCAAGTCTGCTGGCCAGCCTGCTGGTGATGCTGGTCGGTTGTGGATCTTCCGGCAACGACACCACCACACCGGCTCAGGAAGATGACTCGGGCGCACTGGACGACGGGAACACGTCGGAAGGACCGGCAAACGGTGGATCGTCAGACGAGACATCCTCGACGGGAGAATCCTCGGACGGCAAGCCCTCGGATGAAGAACCTTCGGGCGAAGAGTCTTCGGACGGAGAATCCTCCAACGAAGAGTCCACAACGGAAAAGCCCGCCGATGATGCGCCTGACGTGAGTTTCGGTGACAATTCAAGCGCGGCCGCGATTCATGGCCATGCCGTGCAACTGGCGCTGGCACAGCTCGTGGAACTCAATCGGGCGATCAGCGAAGGGCGAGAACTGACGACGGCCGAGTCAACCTGCCTGGCAGGCTACGATGCGTCGCTCGGTGCGCCTCTGCTTGCCATCGACTGTGGCGATGCGACAGCACTGACATCGCCCCTGAACGCGACCATCCAACTGCGAAGTGCAGCCGTTCACGACACGTCAGGCTGCAGGGCTTCCCTGCAAGGCCTCGGCAGTGACGGATGTTCGCTCAGCGTCATCGATGCAACCATTACCCAGCAATGGTCCACACCGACCAGCGGTTTGCCGCAGCCGTACGCCAGCGGCCAGCTGATTGTCGATGATGCGTCACGCACGCTGACCGTCAAGAGCATTGACGGCAACGACCTGACGACGCCCTTCGAATGCAACGTGAGCCTCGACGGCGGTGCCATGAGTTCACCCAGTGGCAGTCCTTGCACCAGCGATCTCGCACGCATCGAGGAACGGCTGCAGGCACTGCTCGCAAGCCCGGAATAAAGTAGTCGTCGGCGCGGGCACTCGAAGCCGGATGTACGTCAGGCCCCGTTCAGACCAGTAGTCGTGCCGCGCCAACGAGTGCCGGGTATGGCGAGTGGATGACGAAGGTGGGTACCTTCTCGACGTAGGTGCGCATGCGGCCCTTGTCCTCGAAACTCTCGCGGAAGGCCGATTGTGCAAACCACTCTCCGAAGCGTGGCACCACACCACCGCCGATGAAGAGCCCGCCCTCGGCACCGAGAGTGAGCACGAGGTTGCTCGCAACATTGCCGAGGAGCGAGGCAAACATCTCCATCGCTTCAAGACAATACGGATCACCTTCCTCGAGGGCGAGCCGGGTGATGTCGGCAGGCGTATATGGCTGCACTTCAAGCCCATCGATGGCCTGAAGCGATTCGACGATGTTGCGCAGCCCCGGCCCCGACAGGAAACGTTCGGCCGAGACGTGCCGGAACCTCTCATGAAGTTTCCGGTAGACGGCAAATTCCCGATCGGTGCGAAGCGACATCGTCACATGGCCGCCCTCGCCCTGCAAGGCAGTCCAGTGCGAACCGCAGGGAATCAGGCCTGAAACACCAAGCCCGGTACCCGCTCCCACGATGCCGATGGCATGCTGCTCGACGGCTTCTCCGCCGCCGACCTTCTGCAGTTCATCGTCGGGAAGATGCGGCACCGAGAGCGCCAGCGCGGTGAAGTCATTGACCACATGCAGCCGACTGATGCCGAGTTGTCGACGCGTTTCCTCGACCGAAAAGCTCCAGGGGTTGTTGGTGAGATTGACCCGATCCCCCGTGACCGGTGTGGCCACGGCGATGGCCGCAACATCGATTTTCGTGTTCTCGTGCTCGGCGAGGTAGATCTTCACGGCCGAGGCGAGATCGGGAAAGTCATCAGTGCTGAGCGTACTGCTCGCGAACGGCTTGTCGTCTTCGTCAAGCAGAGCGAAGCGTGCATTGGTGCCGCCGACATCGCCTACCAACCTTGGTGTGGGTCGGTGTTCGGCACTGACCGGTGCATCGATCGAATCCCTGGATACAGCCATGAGTGAAAACCCGTTGAGGCGTGAAAACACGCGGTGGAGTCATCAATTCTATCCGCAACGCTTGCATCTGGCGTCGCCAGTGGTTATTACTACCATCAATGAGTGAAAGCAATCCACCTTCCAGTCCCGCCTTCGGCGATTCGTCCCCCTGCCGTCCAACACCGGCAGACCCTGCCGAGACAGCGGCCGCCGCCCCCGTCATCGACATTCGCAACCTGCACAAGAGCTACGGCCAGCTCGAAGTGCTCAAGGGCGTCGACATCACCGCACCGACCGGCCATGTGGTGTCGCTGATCGGCTCTTCGGGTTCCGGCAAATCCACCCTGCTCCGCTGCTGCAACCTGCTCGAGCACAGCCAGGAGGGCGAGGTGATCTTCTGCGGCGAACCGGTGCGCTGGAAGGGCAAGGGGCTCCACCGGCACCCGGGCGACCGGAAGCAGATGATCCGCATCCGCACACGGCTCTCGATGGTGTTCCAGCAGTTCAACCTCTGGTCTCACATGAGCATTCTGCAGAACGTCATGGAGGCTCCCGTGACGGCACTCGGGCGTGATCGGGACGAGGTCGAGGAAAGCGCGCGGCACTATCTCGACAAGGTGGGCATCGGCGACAAGTGTGACGCGTATCCCGCACAGCTCTCGGGCGGACAGCAGCAGCGTGCAGCCATTGCCCGGGCGCTCTGCATGGAGCCTCAGGCCATTCTCTTCGACGAACCGACATCGGCGCTTGACCCGGAACTCGAGCAGGAAGTCGTGAAGGTCATCAAGGATCTCGCCACGGAAGGGCGCACCATGATCATCGTCACCCATGACATGAAGCTGGCGGCCGACACGAGCGACCACGTCGTCTTCCTGCATCAGGGTATGATTGAGGAGGAAGGATCGCCCGAGCGGCTCTTCGGGCAGCCTGAATCCGAACGACTGCGGGGCTTTCTTTCGGCGACTTGTCGCTCTGGAGGCAACCCGTCAGCTCGCTGAAGCAGTCCGTCGATGCAGCGGGGCAACCCTTGATTTCACCGGGGCAACTCGGCACACAGTTTCCGGGTCCGGCCTCGGAAAACCACAACCAGAAAACCACCACCAACCACCAGAATTTCAGAGGAGTCCTGATGAAGAAGATCACCACCGCCGCCGCCCTTGCGGCCGCATTGATGACGGCAGCAGGCGTCCAGGCCGCCGACGTGGTGCGCCTTGGCACCGAGGGTGCCTATCCTCCCTACAACTACATCGATGACCACGGCAAGGTTGCCGGCTTCGAGCGTGATCTCGGCGACGAACTCTGCAAGCGCGCCGAACTCACCTGCGAGTGGGTCACCAACGAATGGGATTCGATCATCCCGAACCTCGTCTCGGGCAACTATGACGTCATCATCGCCGGCATGTCCATTACCGACGAACGCGATGAAGTCATCGATTTCACTCAGGCCTATACCCTGCCGGATCCTTCGGCCTACGTTGCAGGCGACGCCGATCTCGATCTCGACTCGGCCGTGATCGCCGCGCAGGCGGGCACCATCCAGGCCTCGCACGTGGCATCCATGGGTAACGACCTCATCGAGTTCGCCACCCCCGAGGAAACCGTCGCTGCCGTCAAGAACGGCGAAGCCGATGCTGCCCTCGCCGACCAGGCCTTCCTCGTACCACTGGTCGAGGCCGACCCCGACATCGTCATGCTCGAGAAGGTCGAGATTCTCGGTGACGGCATCGGCCTCGGGCTCCGCGAAAGCGACGGCGAACTCCGTGAAAAGTTCGATGCCGCGATCCAGTCCATGAAGGACGATGGCTCGCTCAACGCGATGATCGGCAAGTGGCTTCCCGAAGCGATGCTGTTCTGATTCGGCGGGCAACTTCCGGCGCACCCCGGCGGGGTGCGTGTTGCTCGTGGCGGCGGCCAGCAGTGCACGACCTGATGGTGCACGATCCAGCGCTGCCGCCGCCCGAACCTGGCTTCAGACCGATGAAGAACACCTCTCTTGTGCGCTGATCCCGCAAGCCTCGAAGGCCTGGCCTGGCTGGCCTGCTACCTGGGTACCGGCAAGCATCTGGCCTTCTATGCGTCCTTCGGTACGGTGCTTCTGCTCCTCGCCGTCACGGCACCGGTGGCCCTCGTCTTCGGTTTCGTCGGCGCCATCGCGGCACGCTCCACGATTCCGCCGCTACGCTGGTTCGGCAAGGGCTACATCGGCATCGTGCGCGGCGTGCCGGACATCGCCTTCTTCCTCTTCTTCGTGATTGCGCTCGATCAGGCCATCGAGTACCTCCGGCACCGTGTGCTCTGCCCGGACTGGGATGCACCGGTGCGGCAGGGCAACGACTTCATCGTCTGCAGTGCGGCGAAAATGCCACTCGCCACCTCGCCGCAATGGGTTCACGAAAGCTATGGCTTCGCCCTCGCGGTGGTGACGTTCGCCGTGGTCTTCGGCGCCTTTGCGGCGAACGTCATCCATGGCGCCATGCATTCGGTGCCGAAGGGGCAACTCGAGACCGCCGCAGCCTACGGCTTGACGCCGCGTCAGAGCTTCTGGCGCATCCTCGTGCCGCAGATGTGGGTCTATGCGCTTCCCGGACTGTCGAACCTCTGGATGATCCTGATCAAGGCCACGCCGCTCCTGTTCCTGCTCGGCGTCGAGGACATCGTCTACTGGGCACGCGACCTCGGCGGCACCAAGACCGCGAACTTCACCGCCTACCCGCACGGTGACTGGCGCATGTGGTATTTCCTTGCCCTGCTCGTGTTCTACCTGGTCTTCACCAAGGTGTCCGAAATGGTGCTTGCAAGGCTCACGAGGCGCCTTTCTCACGGTCAGGCAACAGTGGCGGGCGAGGCTCAGCGCAAGGTGAAGGAAATTCTGCCATGAGTTGCGCAGCGACCATCGGCGACTATGCACTGCGTTCGATCGGCATCGGCGAACGCCTGCTGCCACGCAGCGACTTCACCCTCTGTCAGCAGTTCACGCTGATCGGCTCGGGGATGCTCTGGAACATCTATCTCGGAGCACTCGCCATACTGGGCGGGTTCCTGCTTGCCACCGTCGTTGCACTGGGCAAGAGTTCGCCGCATCTCTGGATCAGGAAACCGGCCGACTGGTTCGTGTTCCTGTTTCGGGGTTCGCCGCTGTTCATCCAGTTCTTCTTCGCCTACTTCGTGTTCCTGTCGCTGAAGTCGAACCACAACTTCTTCGACCCCTTCACGTCGGCCTGGCTCGGAGCGCTGATCGTGCTGTTCCTGAACACCTCGGCCTACTCGGCCGAGATCTTCCACGGCGCGCTGCAGGCGATACCCAAAGGTGATATCGAAGCGGCGGATGCCTATGGTCTCTCGGGCTTTTCGCGCTTCCGGCGCATCGTCTGGCCGACGATGCTGCGCCTTGCCTGGCCAGCCTACACCAATGAAGCGATCTTCCTCTTTCACTCCACCACGCTCGTGTTCCTCTCGGGCTTCCCGGCCGTCGGGCAACGCGGTGATGCGCTCTACTACGCCAACTACTTTGCCGACAAGACCTTCAACCCCTTCGTGCCCTACCCGATTCTCGCGGGGTACTTCATCCTCCTGAGCCTGACGGTGATCTGGCTGTTCGGCCGCATCGGGCGGTATCTGAACCGGCATCTGCCTGCGGATGTGCCGATCAGAAGACCGCGCTTCCTGCCGAATCTCTTTCGTTAGGCTTCGGGTTCATGCAGGACGTGAACGAGGCGATCCGGCTGGCAACGACGCTGGTGCTGTCGCTCGACAGCGAACTCATGGAGATCGTCTGGCTGTCGCTCAGGGTGAGCCTCAGCGCAACGGCCATCGCCGCGCTCATCGGTCTGCCGCTCGGGGCCCTGCTGGCCATCGCCCGCTTTCCCGGCCGCGGGGTTCTGATCGTGATCGTCAACGCCCTGATGGGCCTGCCACCCGTGGTGGTCGGTCTGATCGTCTATCTGCAACTGTCACGCTCGGGGCCTTTCGGCTTTCTCGGCTTGCTGTATACCCCAACAGCCATGATCATCGCCCAGAGCATCCTGATCACACCGATCGTGGCAGCACTTGCCCGGCAGGTCCTCGAGTCGCTGCACGAGGAATACGGGGAACTGTTCGCATCATTGTGTCTCTCGCGCAGGCGTGCCATGCTGGCGCTGCTTCGCGACGGCCGTTTCCTGCTGCTCACGGTGCTGCTTGCCGGTTTCGGCCGCGCCATTGCCGAAGTCGGCGCAGTGATGATCGTCGGTGGCAACATCGACCACCTGACACGCGTGATGACCACGGCCATCGCCCTCGAGACCTCGCGTGGCGAACTCGCACTCGCACTTGCCCTCGGCATCGTGCTGATCATGATCGCCTTCATCGTCAATGCCCTGTTGATGGCGATCCGCCATGGAATCCAGCGTCATGGATTCGGCTGAACTGCTGCCACTGACGGCAGAGAACCTCATGCTGACGCGAAACGGTCGGCGACTGCTCGACGATGTCTCCCTGACCATCGACACCGGTGGAATCACCGCCATTCTCGGTGCCAACGGTGCCGGCAAGAGCCTTCTTCTGAAGGTACTGAACGGTCTGGTCATCCCCGACAGCGGCCAGGTCAGCTGCAACGGCACGCCACTCAGCAGCCGCCACCGACAGGCATTGTCACTGGTATTTCAGCGACCGGTGCTGTTGCGTCGCTCGGTGGCGGACAATCTCGTCTTTGCACTGCCGGATGGCGTTCTTGAACACGGCGGGTCAGGCCGGTTCGGTCGATCCTGTTGGTCAGGCCGATCCAATCGCACCATGCGCAGGGTGGACGAGATGCTCACACGCGTCGGCCTCGCCGACAAGGCCAGGCAATCGGCGCGGATGCTCTCGGGCGGTGAAGCGCAGCGCCTCGCACTGGCACGAGCACTGATACGCGAACCTGCGGTGCTGTTTCTCGATGAGGCCACCGCCAACCTCGACCCCGCTTCCGTGTTGAAGATCGAGGAAATCGTACGTGAAGCCAGCGTGTGCAGTACCAGTGCGTACGGCTCGGGCACCTGCGGTAACGGCACGCGTGTGGTGCTGGTGACACACGATATCGCTCAGGCGCAACGGCTCGCCGACGACATCTTGTTCATGCACGCGGGGCGTATCGAAGAGCGACAGAGCACCGAGGCGTTTTTTGCACAACCCCGATCCGCTGCAGCGCGAGCACTGCTTGCCGGTGAACTGCCGTTGTGAACAAGGTATCGCCACGGTGGAGTGTGACGTGAGGAACCGGGGCTTCCAATTTCCGGTTTTTGTCGGTATATGTAACAGAGATGCAAGGAACACGGGATCTGCCGATGAAACTCTCCAGCCACTTGATGGGTCTTTCCAGTCATTCGAGGCGATTGCCCGGCCACGCATTCGTGCGCCACGCATTCGTGCGCCACGCATTCGTGCGCCACGCATTCGTGCGCCACGCATTCGTGTGCCACGCATTCGTGTGCCGAGCACTTCGCCGCCCCGTTACCCTGCTCGCTCTCGCAACGAGCAGCCTGGGTGCACTGCCGGTGACCGCCAGTGATGTGTCAGGCCAGACAGGCGATGCCTCAGCTGCAGGCACCGAAGCCCGGCGCGGAACCAGCATCGTGGTGCAGTCAACCACGTCCACGGCCAACTCCGGACTCTATTCCTACCTGCTGCCCCTGTTCGAGGCCAGCTCCGGCATTCGCGTCGACGTCGTCGCGGTGGGTACGGGACAGGCCATCAGGAATGCGAAGAACTGCGACGGAGATCTTCTCGTGGTACACGCCAGAAAGGCCGAGGATGCCTTCGTTGCCGAGGGATTCGGCAGCCAGCGACACGACCTCATGTACAACGATTTCGTGATCATCGGCCCCGAAGATGACCCGGCTGCGATCGGTGAGGCAAAAAGCGTCGCCGATGCGCTGGCGCGAATCGCCGGTGCCGCAGCCGATGGCGCCGTGTTCGTGTCGCGCGGAGACGATTCAGGCACCCACAAGAAGGAGATGGCGCTGTGGGCCGACGCCGACATCGACACCGGTGCCGCTTCCGGCCGCTGGTATCGCGAAACCGGCTCCGGCATGGGCGCAACGCTGAACATCGCCATCGGCATGAACGCCTACACGCTGAGCGACCGTGCCAGCTGGATTGCCTTCGGCAACAAGGGCGATCACCGCGTGCTGTTCGAGGGTGACGATGCGCTCTTCAACCAGTACGGCGTCGTGACGATCAACCCGGAAGCCTGTCCTGAGGTCAATCACGCTGCGGCCGGCATCTTTGCAGACTGGCTGCTGTCCGAGGCCGGTCAACGCGCGATCGCGGAGTACCGTGTCGATGGAAAGCAGTTGTTCTTTCCGAACGCGAGTGGGGAACCAACGGATGGAGAATGAAGCCGACTGGTAGCCCTGCCTCACACCGGCAGCGGCCACCCATCCGGCCCCGTCACCCTGAACCGTCGACGCTCGTCATCCGCATTGGCCGCGAACAGCACCCGCCGGGCGAGAGCCAGGCTTCGTGACAGGCGTCGTCGTGACGGGCGTCCGCAGTGTGACCGCGTTCACAGGAACAGGCACTTTCCGATTCACGTGAACCGTTTTTCGGCGCGAATGATCTGGATGAGGTGGCCCTGTAGTGAACCGGAATAGTTCGTACTTTTCCATCTCATGGCTGTTATGGTTACTCGTTTGAATGAAGCGCTGGCGCGTTCCATAGTTCAGTAAACACCAGATCCGGCAAACACCAGATTGAGATCAAGCAAAGACGACATGAATACCCGCAACCTGACGGCCATCCCGGCAATGGCAGTGCTAATGCTGGCAGCAGCACCTCTCCACGCAGGAGATACCCTGCTGACGAACGGCGTGATCCATACGGTCGACGCGGAGAACCCTCAGGCGGAAGCCATGGTTCTGGATGGCAAGACCATCGAATTCGTCGGCTCCGCCGAAGAGGCACGTGGCTATCTGGAAAATGGTAGCAATATCATCGACCTTGCCGGGCAGTTCGTCATGCCGGCTCCCATGGACAGCCATACACACCCCGGATTGGTCGCATTGATCGGCTCCAAGGAGGGAGGACCTGTTTTACCCGGTGAAAGCAAGGAGGCGCTTTTTGACTTCCTGAAGAAATTTGCGAAAGAAAACCCTGACTTGCCTTTCGTCATGCTCGGACCATGGGATGTGCGCCTGTTTGCGCCGGAAGGCCCCGACCGGGCGGATCTGGACGCAATCTTCCCCGATACGCCCGTGCTTCTGAACGACAGCAGTGGTCATAGCGTCTGGGTCAATACGGCGATGTTCGAAATGCTGGGCGTCGACGAAAATACTCCCGATCTCAGTGAAGACCTGTCCTATTTCGTGCGCGATGAAAATGGCCGGATGACGGGCTGGGTCAAGGAATTTGCGCTGTTTCCCTACATGGTCGACATGATGGCGAAAGCGCCGGAAAACATGCAGGAACAGCTCGGTTTTTACTTCGACTATCTGATCAGCCATGGCGTGACCACCATCATGGATGCCGGAACCTTCGGCTGGGGTGATCTGGTGTATGGCTCGCTGGCGAAGATGGAGAAAGCAGGAAAACTGCCGTTGCGCTATGAAGGTACTTATCACATCTATTCGCCGGAGCAGCTGGAAGTCGCCGTTGATGAGGTACTGCGTCTGCGCAAGGAGTTTGGCGGCGAGCGGCTGACATTCAACACGATCAAGATTCACCTGGACGGAGTGAACGAAATCAATACTGCAGGTGTTCTGGAAGACTTTGCCAACGAGCCGGGAAACCGCGGTGGCATTCTGTTCAGCTCGGACGAGTTGATGGACCTGATGCGGGAAATGTCCAAGCATGACATACACCTGCATATGCACAGTGTTGGCGACCGTACCACACGCACCGTGCTGGATGCGGTGGAGAAACTACGTGCCGAAAATGGTGGCAAACCTCTGCCGATTCAGATAACACTGGCGCATCTGGAGCTTGTGGACCCTACCGATATTGCCCGCTTCAAGGATGTGAGCGTAAATGCGAATTTCACTCCCCACTGGCTGGGCGGCACGATTTTCGCCGGTTCCGACGTTTCACTGGGCAAGGAACGCATGGCCCGCAATCAGGTAGTCCGCAGTTTCTTCGACGCTGGCGCCAATGTAACCTTCTCGAGCGATGTGGTCAGCATGCCAACCTATGAACGTTCAAACCCCTTCCTGGGCATCCAGATGGGCGCAACGCGACAAGAGGCCGAAATCGGCCGGGACGCACCGATCTTTGCGCCCGAATCCGCCCGCGCAACGGTTGCACAAATGATCGAGGGCTACACGCTGAACAATGCAGTCCAGATGGGGCTTGATGACAAGCTGGGATCGCTGCAGGCGGGCAAGCTGGCAGATTTCGTCATCCTGCCGGAAAACCTGCTGGAAATGGATGTTTACGACATCCACAAAGTCGTGCCGACTGCCGTCTACATGAACGGCGAACTCGTGTTCGATTCCGATACCGTGGTGAAATAACGCGCGAGGCCTTCGGCCCCCGCCAGCAAAGGCATGCCCCTCGCACAACACAACTGATGCCCGGCAAATGTGCGAGGGGCCCAAGCCGTTGAAGGTTCCGGATCTAGTGGCCGATCTGGTGTGCATCAGGACAGGCGTCGGCGCAGGTTTCGAATTCGAGTATGGTATGACCAATGCCGAAGCGGTCCTGCAACAGTGATTTGAGGTCGTGACGCAACCTTGTGGGGTTGGCGCTGTCGGCTATCACCACATGGGCCTCGAAGGCGGTTTCGTGTTCCTGCATGCGCCAGAGGTGAACGTGGTGAACCTCTTCCACCCCCTCGGCCGCCTCCAGGGTTTCGATCAGTTCGCCCACGTCGGTGCCTTCGGGCGCCCCCAGCATCAGCACCCGGATCACCGGCACGATCTCCTGTGCGGCGTGCCACAGAATGTAGGCGGCGATCAGAAGAGTGACAATCGGGTCGATCAGACGCCAGTCATAGAGCAGGATCAGGGTGCCCGCGACAATCACCGCCACCGAACCCATGGCATCGGCCAGGTTATGCAGGAAGGCGGCGCGCATGTTCATGGAATCCTTTGAAAGCCGCAGGATCAACCATGCGGTGACTGTGTCCACCACCAGCGCCACGGCGGCCACCACCACCACGACCCAACCCGTCACCTCTACCGGATTGAACAGCCGTTCCACCCCCTGTGCTGCAAGGTAGAGGGCCAGAAGGATCAGGGTCGTATAGTTGACCATGGCGGCCACGACTTCAGCCCGGCCATAGCCGAAGGTCATGCGTTCATCCGCGGGCCGGCGAGCGATGCGGCGGGCCAGGAAGGCGATGACCAGCGACAGGGCATCCGAGAGGTTGTGGATGGCGTCGGCGATCAAGGCCAGCGATCCGGCGACAATGCCCGCCACGATCTGAACCAGAGTCAGGAGGATGTTGACCGCGACGGCGAGACCTACCTTCCTGTCGCCTTCGATGTCGGCGTAATGATGATGGTGGTGGTGGTGATCGTGCGGCATGGTCGGTCCTTTCGGTCGGATATGTCTCGGCCTCTTTGCCGGCAGGGAATTACGCTGCCACCCCTGGAAGCCATGCACCACGTGCCTGGCCCGGGAATCTCACCTCACCCTTGAAAAAGACCCCGTTCCGAGGCATGAATGCAAGTGCAACCAGACAGCCAGACGCCACCCAGCGTGCAGAGTCCTTGAACACAGAGTGTACTCCCGAACAGCTTGAATGAGACACCCTCGGATCACGCGACATGGTCGCTCGTTTCGACGGGGGCGCGATCAGTTCCCATGGCGGTGACTTGCTGCTCCGCGAACTCGTCAAACGCCTCGATCCGTTCAACCGCCTGGCTGCGTGCTTCACGAATTACCGGCGTGAGAACCTGCTCGAACACCATGTGCGATCCCTTCTCGCTCAGCGCATATCCGGCATTGCCTTCGGCTACGAGGATCCCGGATCCCAACGACGCAGTAGCCGTTATCCGGCGTTTTCGGTGAAGCGCGCAGCCAGAGCTTCGAGCATCAGCTCCGCTACAGCAGCAACGGAAGCAGGGTTTTGTCCAGTCACCAGCTGACGATCACGAACCGCATGGGACTTGAAGTTGTCCGTGCCCTCAAACGCCGCACCCTGTGCACGCAGTGTCTCTTCCAACAGGAAAGGCACCGTCTCAGCCATGCCCACGGCAACCTCTTCCGCGTTGGTAAATCCACTGACCTTGTGTCCGGCAACTACTGGCTGCCCATCGGCCCGAAGAGCACCCACCAGACCGGCAGGTCCATGACAAATTGCGCCGATTGTGCCGTCGTTGTCGTAGACCTTGCCTACCAGCGCTCCCAGGGCCACATTGTTTGCGAAATCGAACATGGTGCCGTGACCTCCTGGCAAGAAGACTGCGTCAAATGCATCTGGATCGAGATCGGCGACCGCCGGCGTGTTCTTGAGCTCGGCCATGGCCGCATCATCCACCAGGAAACGCTGTACCTGTGCGGGACGTTCATCCGGATTTTCCTTGACACTGCCGGGATCAAACGGCGGATTACCTCCCTGAATGGATGCCAGGGTCACGGCGTGCCCTGCATCTTTCAATGCCCAGTAAGGCGTTGCCATTTCATCGAAATAGAATCCGGTCAGTTTTCCGCTGTTACCAAGGGCGTTGTGGGATGTCAGAACGATAACCACGTTTGCCATTTCGGCGTCCTCCGGAAGATGCAAGGTCTTCAGGATACCCCCCGGTAGCCGGGCAGAGAAATCGGATTTTCCGGTTTATGAAATCGCGAGAGGTAATACCGAGATCCCGGAGAGGGCGGACAGGGGTTCACTGTCCGGCGAAATTTGCCTTGATCAAATCACGGAACCATACCTGTGAGGGGTCCCGTTGAACCGTTGACACCCAGGCCATGCAATTGGCTACCGGCGGGACGTCTACCGGGCAGGGGTCAACGGCAAACCTGCCGAAACGTGTCAGGCTGCAGGAGATGAAATCCGGCACGGTGGCAATAAACCTGTTGTCGGCCAAAGTCGCGAGCAATAGCGAGAACTGCGACAAACCCACAGCCACATGACGCTGGCGCCCCATCTCTTCCAACTTTTCGTCCACAAAGCCATTCAGGTTGCCACGTGGGGTCACGATGGCATGAGGCCTGCCACAGAAATCGTCCAGATCTCTGATCGGAGGCTGTTCCGAATCCCGCATCACCACCCATTTGGCACTGAAAAGCTTCATCACCCGTGTTGTTGCCGACAGATCGTCGCGCAGATAGCCGACAGCTGTAGTGATCTCGCCGGAAGCCAGCATGTCAGGAAGGGTGCGATAGTCCCCGATACGAACCACCAACTCGCAGTTGGGTGCAGTATTCTGGATAGCACGAGTCAATGCCGGCAACAAGGCATAGGCAACACCATCCGTACATCCCAGACGGAACTCGCGGTGGTCCCGCTCCGGATTGAACTCCAGGGTCCCCCCGACAGCGGCGGACAATGCCTCTATATGTGGCCTGGTTGCTTCAACCAACTCAAGAGCACGTACGGTAGGCTCCAGGATCCGGCCATTGCGTACAAGCAGTTCATCATCGAATACCTCGCGAAGCCTGGCCAGAATTCCGGACACGGTCGACTGGGCCAGATGCATTCTGGCGGCTGCCTTGACCGTGCTGCGCTCTTCGACAAGAGCAACCAAAGCGGTGAGCAGGTTCAGGTCGATCTTGCCAAGACTTGTCCGGCTGAATGTCATCTTCGGGTGCCCCGCAATACGCAGCGTCACCGGCAAGTCGGCGGCGAGTGCTTTTCGAGGATGGATCAGTGACGCGGCCGTCGGTCGAGGGCGGCTTGCTGCTGTTGCGTGTTGCGGCTGTTCGTCTTGCGAACTGCCTCCAGCTGCTGCCGAATCAGGGAATCCGCATCATCGCCACCGACCGGTTCTGTTCCGAGGTGGCGGAGAGAGAGGGATTCGAACCCTCGATGGAGCTTTCAACCCCATACTCCCTTAGCAGGGGAGCGCCTTCAGCCACTCGGCCACCTCTCCGTATCGGGATGCTGTTGCTTCAGCCGAACTGGCCTCGGCCGGAAATGGCGCGCCCGGAAGGATTCGAACCTCCGACCGCCTGGTTCGTAGCCAGGTACTCTATCCAGCTGAGCTACGGGCGCGTAGTTCCCAAGACGGGAATTATGGCGGCAGTTGCCGCCGGCGTCAAGCGAAATTCGCCCCTGATTTTCGCTTGCGCCTTTGCCGAGATGATCCGGGCGTCAGCCCTCGGCGGCTTCGAGTCGCGTCACGTTCGCGGGCATCTCTTCAGGTGATCCGAGTTCGTCCTGTTCGCGCTGGATGCGCTCGTACACTTCTTCACGATGCACGGCAACCTCGCGTGGTGCATTCACACCGATACGTACCTGATTACCCTTGACACCCAGCACGGTGACCGTCACTTCATCACCGATCATCAAGGTTTCGCCGACTCGTCGAGTCAATATGAGCATAGTGGTCTGTCCTCACGTCACGCCAGAGGAGCACTCGGCTCCTGCCACGGCAGTTCCTGGTTTTTCCTGCCGACAGAACTGTGCGTCTGTCGACAGTACGTGGGATTATGTCGACGAATATGTGATCGAAGTGGCACCCAAGCAGATATGCTGAAATGTTTTACATTCCACCACTGTTGGCTGCTGATTTCGTGCTTCGACTGTGCATTCAAGGCCGTCAGAAGTGACTTTTACGCCAGAGTATTGACAAATTGCAAACGAAGGTGACAAGGTCGATGACCAGTCTTGACTGGCTCGATTGATGCGTGGCAGAAATCCGGAGGCTCGGGGATCTGTCGATCAGTTGAATTCGGTCACGACCTGCTCATCGGCCAGCTCGAATTCCTCGTGCAGTGAGCGAACGCCGAGCTCGGTGTATTTCTCGTCGATGACGACGGAGATCTTGATTTCCGAGGTGGCGATCATCCGGAGGTTGATGCCCGCATCGGAGAGCGCCTTGAACATGCGACTGGCGATGCCCGCGTGCGAACGCATGCCCACACCCACGATCGAGAGCTTGGTGATGCGGTCGTCTCCCGAGACGGTCTTGGCACCGATATCCTGCTGATGGGTGGTCAGGTAGTCGATGACACGCTTGTAATCGTCGCGATGTACCGTGAAGGTGAAATCGGTCGTGCCGTCGGCACCGATGTTCTGGATGATCATGTCGACCTCGATGTTGAGCTCGGCAATCGGCCCCAGGATCGCAAAGGCGGTACCCGGCTTGTCGACGACGCCCGTGACCGTGACCTGGGCTTCGCTACGGTTGATGGCAATACCGGATACCAGCGCATTCTCCATGTCGTTGTCCTCGTTGTCCAAAGTGATAAGAGTGCCGGGGCCGGGCTCGAAGGTCGAGAGCACGCGGAGTGGCACGCGCCACTTGCCGGCAAATTCCACGGCGCGGATCTGCAGTACCTTCGAGCCGAGACTGGCGAGTTCGAGCATTTCCTCGAACGTGATGCTGTCAAGACGACGCGCGCGTGATTCGACCCGCGGATCGGTGGTGTAGACGCCATCGACGTCGGTGTAGATCTGGCACTCGTCGGCCTCGAGGGCCGCGGCGAGGGCGACTGCCGAGGTATCGGAGCCACCACGACCGAGCGTGGTGATGTCGCCCTTGTCATCGACACCCTGAAAGCCTGCAACCACCACCACGCGACCGGCGTCGACGTCGCCACGAATGCGCTCGGGATCGATCGATTCGATACGCGCCTTGCCGTGACTGTCGTCGGTACGGATCGGCACCTGAAAACCCGTGTAGGACACGGCATCGACACCGAGTTCCTTGAGTGCCATGACGAGAAGCGCGATCGTCACCTGCTCGCCGGTCGCAAGCAACACGTCGAGTTCGCGCACGTCGACAACGCCGCTTTTCGAGATTTCGCGCGCGTAGCCAACGAGCTTGTCGGTCTCACCCGACATCGCCGACAGCACCACGACCAGCCTGTCGCCAGCCTCATGCGCCGATTTCAGTTGCAGCGCAACCGCCTGGATGCGTTCGATGCTGCCGACGGAAGTGCCGCCGAATTTCTTGACGAGAAAAGCCACTTCCCGATGCCCTGCCCTGTCTGGATGTTCTGATGAAGAAGGATTGAATGCGTGGTGTGCCGAAACCTCTGCGGACGATGACGACAACGAGCCCGAGTGGCGCTCAACCAAGCTGCTCGCCGAGCCATGCGCGTGCCTTGTCGAAGGCAGCATCGATACCGGCGAGCGACTCCGCCCCACCCTGCGCCATCGCGGGTTTGCCGCCACCACGACCACCGAGTTCGCCGGCAACGAGTTTCAGCAGATCACCGGCACTGATCGATGACTGCAGGGGCTCGGCCACGGTGGCGATGAGAGCGGCCTTGCCGCCGTGCTCACTGGCCAGCAGCAGCACGCTGTTGTCGATCTTCTGGCGAAGCTCGTCGGCGAGTGTTCTGAGTGCCTTTGCGTCAGCATCGGGCACTGCCTTCAGAAGTACGTTTGCCGTGCCGATGCCGATGGCCTCGCTGGCGAATTCACCGCTTGCGCTCGCGGCAAGGCGCGACTGGAGCTGCTCGATCTGGCGTGCCAGTTCGCGATTCTCGCGCTGCAACTGCTCGACCTTCTGCAATACCTGCCCGCGCGGGGCATGGAGCGCCTCGGCCACGTGCTGGAGTTCGCTGTCGGTACCCTGAGCATGTGCAAGTGCAGCATCGCCGCTGATCGCCTCGATGCGACGGACACCGGCAGAAATGCCACCTTCGGACACGACGCGCACGGCGCCGAGATCGCCCGTGGCCGCCACATGCGTGCCGCCACACAGCTCGACCGAACGATCACCGAGCTTGACCACACGCACCTCGTCACCGTATTTCTCGCCGAAGAGAGCCATGGCGCCCATGGCGAGCGCCTCATCGAGGCTCATGACCTGCGTCTCGCAGGGGCTGTTGGCGCGCACCTCGCGATCGACCCAGCGTTCGATGGCCTGCATGTCGGTCTCGCTGACGGCGCCCTCGTGCGAGAAGTCGAAACGGAGGTACTGGTCGTTGACCAGCGAACCACGCTGCTCGACGTGCGAGCCGAGCACGTCGCGAAGCGCACCGTGCAGCAGGTGCGTGGCCGAATGATTGCGGCGGATACCGGCACGGCGTGTCTCGTCGATGATGGCGAACACCTCGTCACCGACCGCAAGGTGCCCGCTGTCGAGTACACCGGCGTGCGCAATCGCCTGACGCATCTTCTGGGTATCGGCCACATCGAAGGTGGATTCGGCGGTCTCTTCGCTGCCGCCGACCAGCAGACGCCCCGTATCACCCACCTGACCACCCGATTCACCGTAGAACGGCGTCCGGTCGAGGATGACCCAGGCGCTCTGCCCGGGTTCGATGCTCGGCACCGATTCGCCGTGCACGAAGAGTTCGGTGACCTTCGCACTGGCGCGCGTCTCGCTGTAGCCGAGAAATTCGCTCACCGACTCCGGTACGAAGTCCGCCGTCGTTGCCGCGAAGTGACTGGCGGCCCGCGCCCGTTCGCGCTGCGCCTGCATGTGCTCCTCGAAACCCTCCATGTCGAGTTCGAGCCCGCGCTCGCGGGCGATGTCGGCGGTGAGGTCGGCCGGGAAGCCGTAGGTATCGTAGAGGCGGAAGATGACCTCACCCGGGAGGATCCTGCCCCCGCCGAGCTTTGCGACCTCCTCCTCGAGAATGCCGAGCCCCGAGGCCAGAGTGGCCGCAAAGCGCTTTTCTTCCTTGAGAAGCTGCGCCTTGACCTCCCCTTCAGCCGCAGCCAGTTCCGGAAAGGCCGCGCCCATTTCGGCCACGAGCGCCGGCACCAGCGCATGGAAAAAGGGCTTGTCGGCACCGAGCTTGTGCCCGTGACGAGAGGCGCGGCGAATGATGCGCCGGAGCACGTAACCACGTCCCTCGTTCGAGGGCAGCACGCCATCACAGATGAGAAAGGCGCAGGAGCGGAGGTGATCGGCGATGACACGCAACGAGGGCGAGTCGAGGTTTTCGACACCGAGTTCGGCAGCCGCCGCCTTGATGAGCCTCGCGAACAGGTCGATCTCGTAGTTCGAATGCACGTGCTGAAGCACGGCGGCAATGCGCTCGAGGCCCATGCCGGTATCGACGCAGGGTTCGGGCAGCGGCGTCATGGTGCCATCGGCCGACCGGTCGAACTGCATGAAGACGAGGTTCCAGATTTCGATGTAGCGATCGCCGTCTTCGTCTGGCGATCCCGGAGGGCCGCCCGGGACATCGGGACCGTGGTCATAGAAGATTTCCGAGCAGGGACCACAGGGGCCGGTATCACCCATCATCCAGAAGTTGTCTGCCGCACCGATGCGCACGACGCGCTCGGCCGGCACGCCGATATCCTCGAGCCAGATGGCTTCGGCCTCGTCGTCTTCCTCGAAGATCGTGACCCAGAGTCTGTCCTGCGGCAGCCCGAGTTCCACCGTGAGGAATTCCCAGGCGAAGCGGATGGCGTCCTTCTTGAAGTAGTCGCCGAAGCTGAAATTGCCCAGCATCTCGAAGAAGGTGTGATGCCGCGCGGTATAGCCGACGTTGTCGAGGTCGTTGTGCTTGCCGCCCGCGCGTACGCAGCGCTGCGAGGTGACCGCGCGCTTGTAGTCACGCACCTCCTCGCCCGTGAAGACGTCCTTGAACTGCACCATGCCCGCATTGGTGAAGAGGAGCGTCCTGTCGTTGCCGGGCACGAGCGAACTCGATGGCACGATACGGTGCCCGTGCGCCTCGAAATAGGACAGGAAGCGATCACGAATGTCGGAGGTGGTGACCGGAAGCGAGGTACTCATGAGAGGGCGCTGGAACTGTCGGGAAAAACATTTCATTATAGCGCGTCATGGCGCGTCTTCGATGGCGGCACGCGCCGTACGCTGCGCCACATCGGCCGCACGCCGCGCCGTGGCCGAATCGAAACCGCGGGCCCGGAGAAAGCGTGCCTGTCGGGCGCGTTCACGCTGTTCGCCACTGGCGAGTTCGGCATCCGAGAACCGCCGTTGCAGGGCCTCGGTGGCATTTCCGACCCAGTCTTCCTGACCCAGTTCGTCAAGCGCGTCGCGCTGCAACTCGCTGTCGATGCCGCGTTCACCGAGCTTCGCGCGGATGGCGAGCGGTCCGTAGCCCTTGTCGCGTCGCTGTTCGGCCAGTGAAGCAGCGTAACGCGCGTCGTTCAGGTAACCGGCCTCGACCAGCGCGTCGAGCACGGCTTCGATGACCTCGGCCAGCGTTTCGGCATCGATTTCCGCCACGCCGGCGCCGGATTCGAGCTCACTCGCCCGCCGGTTGCGGCGCTTGCGGCCGGACGCCTGCGGACGTGAGAGCTTGCGGGTGAGTTCGGCGCGGGAGTGATCGCGCCGCGCAAGCAGGCGCACGGCGCGATCATGCAGGCTGCGATACAGCGATGAATCAGGCGTCTTCAGCGAGCGCAGCCTCGGCATCGTCCTGTTCGGATGCCGCATCCGCCTTGCTCAGCAGTTTGGCGCGGAGCTTCTGCTCGATGTCATTGGCGATATCGGGGTTTTCCCTGAGGAAGTTGCGCACGTTTTCCTTTCCCTGGCCGATGCGATCGCCGTTGTAGCTGTACCAGGCGCCCGCCTTGTCGACGAAGCCATGCTGCACGCCGAGATTGATGAGTTCCCCTTCGCGCGAGCTGCCTTCGCCGTAGAGAATCTCGAACTCGGTCTGGCGGAAGGGGGGGGCCATCTTGTTCTTGACCACCTTGACGCGCGTTTCGTTGCCGATGATTTCATCGCCCCGCTTGATGCCGCCGATGCGGCGAATGTCCATGCGCACCGATGAATAGAACTTCAGCGCGTTGCCGCCCGTGGTGGTTTCGGGGCTGCCGAACATGACGCCGATCTTCATGCGGATCTGGTTGATGAAGATGACGAGCGTGTTGGTACGCTTGATGTTGCCGGTGAGCTTGCGCAGCGCCTGTGACATCAGCCGCGCATGCAGACCGACATGGGAATCACCCATGTCGCCTTCGATTTCGGCTTTCGGCGTCAGCGCGGCAACCGAATCGACGACGATGATGTCGACGGCGCTCGACCGCACCAGCATGTCGACGATTTCCAGTGCCTGATCACCCGTGTCCGGCTGGGAGATGAGGAGATCGTCGACGTTGACGCCGAGCTTTCCGGCGTATTCGGGGTCGAGAGCGTGCTCGGCATCGACAAACGCCGCGGTGCCACCGGTTTTCTGGCACTCCGCAACGACCTGCAGCGCCATGGTGGTCTTGCCCGAGGATTCAGGGCCATAGATTTCGCAGATGCGTCCGCGCGGCAGGCCGCCGATGCCGAGTGCGATGTCCAGCCCCAGCGAGCCGGTGGAAATGACGTCGATGTCACGCAGTATGGCGGAATCGCCCATGCGCATGATGGTGCCCTTGCCGAACTGCTTCTCGATCTGCCCGAGGGCGGCGGCAAGCGCCTTCTGCTTGTTGTTGTCCACTGTTGCGTTCTCCTTGGTGAGTGGTAATGCGACCAGCGACATCCGTGACCGTGTCGCGCAGAGGCATTGTCTCACAGGAAAACAGTGGGAGCACTGTATAGACTGTAAATGGAATCAGACAGGCATGCAGGCCACACACCTGTCGAACGGCAGCAGTGACGGAAACCGCGCCCGGACGCCGCCGGGAAGGAATAGGATGCCGCGTCAGTCGCCTTCGGCCATGCAACGATCGAAGCTTCCCGCCTCGAGCTTCTCCCGTTCGCGGCACAGGGTCTCGATTTCGGCCTCGACCTCCGACTGCTTGCGCACCTTCTTGTCGATCCGTTCACGCACGGCCGCTTCCTTCCTGCGCGTCTCTTCGAGGCTCTCCTCGACTTCGGCCAGTGCTGCCTTCTGTTCGGCCAGCAGCTTTTCGAGTTCCTCGACACTGAGTTCGCCGGGGGCTTCGCGTCCGGCCGCGCCGAGAGCGTCGAGTTCATCGGACACGGCATCGAGCGACATGCCCTCGGACGCGCCTTCGGCCTTGCCGGTACCGTCGGTATCGCCATCGCTCTGCGCAACTGCGGTGGCAGAGAACAGGATCGCACCCAGCAACAGGCCGGAGGCAGGCAGAATCGTGGCAGGGATACGCATCATGGTGAAGCTGTCAGTCCGTTGGGTTGTCAACTCGGATGATCGTACCATGCAAGGTTGCTGCCACTGCCTGTCGTCGTACCGCCGCACGATTGCCGTCGAAACGGAACAGCGCCGCACTGCTCTGCATCTCGCCATTGCGGTGCGGCCAGCGCCACCCCACCCAGACGCTGCCCACGGGTTTGCCGGGCACCGCCCCGCCGGGGCCGGCGATGCCACTGACGGCCACGGCAACATCCGCTGCGGCCTTCCCGGCGGCGCCTTCGAGCATCTCGAGCACCACCGCGTCGCTGACCGCCCCATGCCGTTCGAGGGTATCCATCCCGACCCCGAGCAACTGCTGCTTGGCGGTATTGGCGTAGGTCACGAAGCCCTGCTCGAACCATTCCGAGCTGCCGGCCACCGCCGTGATGGCGCCGGCGACGAGACCGCCCGTGCACGATTCGGCCGTGGTGATGGTGAAACCCCGCGCCTGCAGGCACTGACCGAGTGCCAGCGACAGTGCCTCGATGGCCGCATCGTCGATCACCCTGCCGGCAGCGACGCCTGCATCGACGACCCTGCCCTCGATGTCCGTGTACCGGGCCTGTGTCTGATCATTCATCAGTGATTGCCTCCGCCACCGGGGGACGTGCTGCCGCACCTCGGCAAGACCTCGTTAAACTGGTGCCATGGCAACCGGTGACACTCAGACGCCGATGATGCAGCAGTATCTCGGCATCAAGGCGCAATACCCCGATACCCTGCTCTTCTACCGCATGGGTGACTTCTACGAGCTCTTCCACGACGACGCGAAACGCGCCGCCGAGGTGCTCGACATCACCCTGACCGCGCGGGGCAAGAGCAGCGGCAAGCCGATCCCGATGGCAGGCGTACCGTATCACGCGGCCGACAACTACCTTGCGCGGCTCGTCAGACAGGGGCTGTCGGTGGCGATCTGCGAACAGACCGGAGACGTCAACGCGAAAGGACCGGTCAGGCGCGAGGTGGTGCGCGTGGTCACCCCGGGCACGCTCACCGAGGAAAACCTGCTCGATGCCGGGCGCAGTGCCTACCTCGTGGCCCTCGCCGAGAGCGGGGGCAGCGATCATCGGGTAGCCCTCGCCGCGCTTGATGTCGCCGCAGGCGACCTTGCCGTCATGGAACCCGCCACCCGCGAGGACCTCGTCGCCGAGATCGCGCGCCTCGCTCCCGCCGAACTGCTCGTTGCCGAAGGCAGCGCTTTCGCAAGCCTCCCCGGCAACCATGTCGTGACCACGCGCGCGCCGTGGCTGTTCGAACCCGGCGCGGCCAGAAAGCTCCTGCTCGAGCATTTCCGGGTACAGAGCCTCGAAGCCTTCGGCGTCGAAGAGCGACCACTGGCACTCACCGCGGCAGCGGTCGCACTCGGTTACGCGCGCGAAACCCACTGCGGACGTCTGGCACAGGTGACGGCCCTCAGATTCGAGAAACCCTCCGACACCATTCTGCTCGACCCCGGTACGCGTCGCCACCTGGAACTGGTCGAGAGCCAGAGTGGCGATCAAAAGCATACGCTTGCGGGTGTCATCGACCGTACCGCCAGTCCGCTCGGCGCGCGCCGTCTGCGCCGCTGGCTGACGCAGCCACTGCGCTCGCGGCCGCTGATCCACGAACGCCAGGAGCAGATCGCCGCCATCATGACCCTGTCGCTGACAGAGGCCGTGCGCGACGAACTCGCTCGCATCCACGATCTCGAGCGCATCGTCACGCGTATCCAGAATGGCTCGGCCAACCCCCGCGAACTTGACCGCGTCCGTCTGAGCCTCGAGCGCCTGCCCGAACTCCTCGCGCTGTTCACACCCGCTCGTGACGGCGCGGCCCATGCCCTCGAGCCCTTGCTGGCAACACTCGCGACGCCGGTCGAGGCCGCGGCACTCATCGGCCATGCGATCGTCGACAATCCACCCGTGGTACTGCGAGAAGGCGGCGTGATTGCCGACGGGCATGACGCCGAACTCGACGAACTGCGCTCGCTCGGCGGCGACGCGAAGGCCTTTCTCGAAGCGCTCGAACAGCGCGAACGCGAAGCCACGGGCATCAGCTCGCTCAAAGTCGGCTACAACCGCGTGCACGGCTTCTACATCGAGACTTCGCGTCAGCAGGCAGCGCCCGAACACTACATCCGTCGGCAGACGCTCAAGAATACCGAGCGCTACATCACGCCGGAACTGAAAGCCCACGAAGACAAGGTGCTCGGTGCGC
The DNA here is from genome assembly GCA_002746645.1 of Gammaproteobacteria bacterium. Classification (GTDB taxonomy): domain Bacteria; phylum Pseudomonadota; class Gammaproteobacteria; order Granulosicoccales; family Granulosicoccaceae; genus Granulosicoccus. The sequence goes on from PDPU01000033.1 coordinate 29,350, forward strand.
GCGAGAAGTCACTGGCGCGCGAGAGGCAGCTCTTCGCGGCCCTGCTCGACGCCCTCGCGCCGGAGCTGCCGCAGCTCCGTGCCATTGCCGACGCCCTCGCCTCGCTCGATGTGCTCAACAGCTTCGCCATCGTCGCAGACGCCCACGACTGGTGCCGTCCGCGCCTCGACGACACACCCGGCATGGCCATCGAGGACGGACGGCACCCGGTGGTCGAGGCCCTGATCGACGAACCTTTCGTCGCCAACCCCCTGCACCTCGACGACAACCGGCGCATGCTGCTCGTGACGGGCCCGAACATGGGTGGTAAATCCACCTTCATGCGCCAGAATGCGCTGATTGCATTGCTGGCCCATACCGGCAGCCACGTTCCGGCAAGCGCGGCGCGAATCGGACCGATCGACCGGATCTTCACGCGCATCGGCGCCTCCGATGATCTCGCGCGCGGTCAGTCGACCTTCATGGTGGAGATGATCGAAGCAGCCAACATCCTGCGCAACGCCACCGCAGACTCGCTGGTGCTCATGGACGAGATCGGGCGTGGCACCAGCACCTGGGATGGCCTCGCCCTTGCCTGGGCCTGTGCCGAACATCTTGCCAGCAACAACCGGGCACTGTGTCTGTTTGCCACGCACTACTTCGAACTGACCGAACTCGCCGACAGCCACGAGGCCATCGACAACGTGCACCTCGACGCAGTCGAACACGAGGGGCGCATCATCTTCATGCACAGCATCCGCACCGGCGCCACCAACCGCAGCTATGGCCTCCAGGTGGCGGAGCTCGCAGGCCTTCCGGATTCAGCCCTGCAATACGCCCGAGAACGGCTTGAGCTACTGGAATCCCGTACAGATACTGCCGGTATCGTCAATGCGCGCCCGCCAGGCAGCCACGAAGCGCACGCCGCGTCGCCCGGCATGGACGACAAGCAGCCGTTTCCTGACCTTGCAGCCGACAACGCAGCACCAGGGCACAACACCGGCGCAACGGTGGAACCGGCCCGGGCAGCTTCGCCGCAGCTCGATCTCTTTGCCGTCGAAGGCGCACTGGCACGTTACCTCGCCGAGATCGCGCTCGACGACACCACCCCGCGGGAAGCCATCGAGCACCTCTACCGCCTCCGCCAGCTCGCCGAACCCACGGCACCGGCAGCGCATGCTACCTTTGCCTCATGAGTACCTTTTCCCGTGCCGGTTTGATCGTCAAGTTTCATGACGAGAGCGTCGCCAACACACTTGCCGACGTCATCGCCTGTCTCGAACAGTTCGGCATCGAACCGATGCTGGACAACAGTACGCGTGGCCTTGTCGAAGGTCACGACACCGTCTCGATCAACGAACTCGGCGAAGCCGCCGACATTGCCATCGTCATCGGTGGCGACGGCACTCTCCTCGCTGCCGCGCGTGCCCTTGTCGATCATCAGGTGCCGATCATCGGCGTCAATCGCGGGCGCCTCGGTTTTCTTGTCGATGTCTCTCCGGACGAAGGGCTGGAGGTGCTTTCCAACATGCTCAACGGTCAGTACCTTGCCGAGGAGCGCGCCATGCTCGATACGCACATCGTACGGGACGGTGAAACCATCAACAGCAGCTACGCCTTCAACGACACCGTGATTCGCGTGCGCGACGTGCTGCAGATCATGGACTTCGACGTGATCATCGACGACGTTCTCGTGAATCACCAGCGCGCCGATGGCCTGATCGTGGCAACACCCTCGGGCAGCACCGCCTATTCGCTGTCCAACGGCGGCCCCATCGTCGGTCCCACGGTGGACGCCTTCATCGTGCAGCCGATCTGCGCCCATACGCTCACGAGCCGCCCACTCATGGTCGATGCGGCGTCGTCACTGCGCGTGCATCTGTGGGACGACGAAGTCATGCGGGCGCAGGTGGTCTGCGACGGTCAGGTATACATGGACGCAATGCTTGGCGACATGATCGACATCCGCAGAATGGACAATCGGGTGACTCTGCTGCATCCCGAAACCTACGACTACCACCGTATCCTCCGGGAAAAGCTGAACTGGGGTTAATATCAGCATTCGGAACAACCCACCATCGTGAACAGGACAACTGGAGACAAGGGAATGCTCGAGCACCTGCACATCCGCCACCTCGCCATCATCGACGAGGCCAAGATCGAATTCGAGCGCGGCATGACCGCGCTGACCGGGGAAACCGGCGCCGGCAAGTCGATTCTGCTCGACGCCCTCGGCCTGCTGCTCGGCGATCGCGCGCGGAGCGACCTCGTCCAGGAAGGCAAGCAGCGCGCCGAGGTTGCCGCAAGCTTCGCCATCGAGGATCTGCCCGAGATCACGAACTGGATCGACAATCAGCAACTCGATGCCGATGGTGAGTGTCTGATCCGTCGCACCGTCAGCGCCGGTGGCAAGTCACGGGCGAGCATCAACGGCACACCGGTAACCCTCGCTACCCTCAGGGAACTGGGTTCGATGCTGGTCGGCATCCACGGCCAGCACGCGCATCAGCGTCTGCTCGACGCCGGTGAGCAGCGCCGCATCCTCGACGCCCGTGTCGACAAGGCGCTCGTCGACGAGACCGCCGCAGCCTGGGCATCCTGGTCCAGCCTGCAGCAGGCCCTCGATGAACACCGCAGCAGTCAGCAGGCGCGTGAGCAGCGTATCGACCTCCTGAGTTTCCAGTTGCAGGAATTCGACGAACTCGACATCGGCACACTCTCGATCGAGGAACTCGAATCCGAACATCGCTGGCTCGCCAATGCCGACAGACTCAGGCAGGCGGCCGCACAGGCACTGGCTGCACTCGATGACACCGCGGCGCCCGCCATCGACAAGGCCATCGCGCCACTCGGGGAACTCGCTGCCATCGACGAGCGCCTGCGCGAAGGGCTCGACCTCGTCGAGTCGGCCGGCATCCAGGTGCGCGAAACCGTGAGCCTGCTCGCGAGCAGCCTTGCCTCGCTCGAGCACGACGATGCTCGCCTCGACTGGCTCGACGAGAAACTCGGTGTGCTGCATCGCCTCGGCAGGAAGCACGGTGCCGAGATTGCCGCACTGCCCGAGATCGAGGAAACGCTGCGCGCCGAACTCGATCGCCTCGAGGCACCCGCAGCCTCGCTCGAGGCGCTGCAGGCCGACTGCGACGCCGCCGAAGCACAGTATCTGAGCGCCGCCAGAGCGCTCGGCGCGGCGCGCCGAAGCGCCGCCGGAGCGCTCGGACAGGAGATCAGCCGCTCGTTGCAGTCAATGAAGATGAAGGACGCACGCTTCGAGGTCGACATCGACAGCGACCCGTCCCGCGCCTCCGCTCACGGTGTCGATCGCGTGGCGTTCCGGGTGGCCGCCAACGCCGGGCAGAGCCCGCAACCCCTGGCCAGGGTGGCGTCCGGCGGCGAACTCTCGCGCATCAGCCTCTGCATCGAACTTGCGGGGCTCGAACGGCGCTCGGTGCCGACACTGATTTTCGACGAGGTCGACAGCGGCGTCGGTGGCGCCGTGGCCGAAACCGTGGGCAGGCTGCTCAGACAGGTCGGCAACACGGCTCAGGTGCTGTGCGTGACGCATCTGCCGCAGGTGGCGGCGCAGGCCCATGCGCATCTGCAGGTGGCGAAGCACACCCGCGGCGGCAAGACCCGCACGCGCATCAAGCCGCTAACGGGCGATGCGCTTCGCGACGAGATCGCCCGCATGCTCACGGGCAGCCGCCTCAGCGAAAGCAGCCGCCGCAACGCAGCCGAGATGCTGGCCGAGGCGCAGGCGAACGACTGAACATCGGCAGAGCGCATCATTCGTCGACGCAGCGCATCATTCGTCGAAGGCAGGCGCCGCAGACAGGCCACGCGGCGGCCGTCGCCGCCCGAAGAGAGAAGAGAAGCTCAGGTGTCTTCGCCCTGATACTCGCCGTAGAGAATGATCTTGTGTTCGTTGAGCGTGTAGCCGAGTTCGGCGGCGATTTCATGCAGCCGCTTCTCGATCTTCTCGTCCTTGAATTCCGACACCTTACCGCTCCTGACGCAGACGATGTGGTCGTGATTGTCGCCCGTGTCGAGTTCGAACAGGGCCTGACCACCATCGAAGTGGTGGCGCGTCACCAGCCCCGCCGCCTCGAACTGCGTCAGCACGCGATACACCGTGGCAAGGCTGATGTCGCCACCCTGTTCGTGCAGTGATCGATACACGTCCTCGGCACTCATGTGATGCTCTTCGGCCTGCTCGAGCAGTTCGAGAATGTTCAGCCGCGGCAGTGTTACCTTGAGCCCGGCACGTCGGAGATCATGCGTAATGGATGAATTCTGAGTCATACTAAGCGACCAAATGGGTTTGAAGCGCACGCGCCGCCACTTGACCGAGAGTCGCCTGCGCGTAAAAAACCCCACAGATTATAAGCCCACCGCCACAAGTGAATGCAAGGCATGATTCGTCACCTGCACCACCCCGCAGCCGCCCTCGCCCTGTTGCTGCCGCTCCTGCTCGGCGCCTGCGGCGGTGATCCCTTCTGGTTACCACGCGCACACAAGATCAGCATCCAGCAAGGCAACATCCTGAGCGACGAGCAGTTCCAGCGCTTGAAGCCCGGCATGCCGCGCGAGGAGGTGCGCCTGCTGATCGGGGCACCGGTAGTAGTGACGCCCTTCCATGCCGATCGCTGGGACTACGTGTATACCGAAGGCCCGGCGGGCTCGCAGATCGTCGCCCGGCGTGCGTCTCTCGTGTTCGAGAACGACGTACTCGCGCGCATCGAACACAACCATGACGAAGAAAGCGGCAAGAAACCGATGAAACGTTACTGGTGGGAAGCCTGGCGCGACCCTGAAGATGAGCCTGAAGACAAGCCTGTAGACGAGCCTGAAGGCTGACTGCCACGTCGAGGCTTGCCGCTGGTACGCGCAACACGCCGCCGCCGAGTCATGGGATCCTGTGCCAGCGGACGATACACCTCGAGACGTTCACCGTCGGCAAGCGGACGGTCATCATCCACGCACTCGCCGAAGACGCCGATCGGAACCGTCACGGCGTCGATACCGGTCTGCTCGAGGGCGCGCGCCAGGGCAGCATCCTCGTCCAGAGCCTTGAACAGCGCCTCGCGCGCGGTGATCGGCGTCGCCGAATGAAGCGTCACGCGCCAGACCTTTCGTGGCAAGGCAAGGATCACCTCGATACCACCACCGGCAGACTGTTCCCCGGCGCCCCTCCTGTCGCGCACCGTCATGTCCCGGGAGGCATGCCTTGCCCGATTGCGCGCCCGCGGCCTGCGGCCTTGAGGGCAGCGGCACGCGCGATGAAGGCCTGCACCTGCCCGTCGACGATGCGCTGGAAGGCTCGCCCGAGAAGGGCTCCGAGCATGCGACTCTCGAACTCGAAATCAAGCTCGAGCGACACGCGCGCCGCCGCTGCGTCGAGCGGTACGAATCGCCACTGCCCTGAAAGCCTCCGGAAGGGTCCTTCAACGAGTCCCAGCGACAGGGCGCGACCGGGTTCGAGACGGTTTCTCGTGGTGAAGGAAAGCTTCTGCAGCTTGAGATCGACATGAACCCGCGCCACCTGATGCTCGGGGCCTTCCTCGAGCACCTCGGCACCCGCACACCAGGGCAGGAATTCCGGATAGGACTCGACATCCCTGACGAGCTCGTACATGTCCTCGGCCGACGACGACACCAGAGCTGACCTCGATACCTTTCCCATCGCTGTAGAATGCCCGTATGGCGAAAAAGAACAAGAAGAAACCGGCTGGCACCGGCGGTTCACTGATCGTGCGCAACAAGCGTGCGACCTTCGATTATCGCATTGACGAGAAGTACGAGGCAGGCCTTGCGTTGCAGGGCTGGGAAGTGAAGAGCCTGCGCGCCGGCAAGGTACAACTGACCGACGGTCACGTGCAGATCCATCGCGGCGAAGCCTGGCTGCTGAACTGCAACATCACCCCGCTCAATACCGCCTCGTCACATTACGTGATCGAGAACCGGCGTCGCCGCAAGCTCCTCCTGCACCGCCGCGAGATTGCGCGCCTGACCGGCGCCGTGGAGCGCAAGGGCTACTCCATCGTCGCCATGTCGATGTTCTGGAAGCGTGGCAAGGTCAAGCTCGAGATCGGTCTCGGCAAGGGCAAGAAGGAATACGACAAGCGTGCCGCCATCAGGAACCGCGACTGGCAGCGTGACAAGGCGCGCGTGGTGCGCACGCACTGAACCGCCATACCGCTCCGCCTTGCGTTTCATGGCCACCACCCGGCGCGCCGGCGCGATGCGTCCCATCAGGCGTCGTGCCGAGCGTACTGATCAGGGTGTCGGCACGTGCCGATCCCAGGCCGAAACCCCGTCCTCGCCCTGCTCCCTGAGGAGTGCGAGCCATTCCTCGTGCGCGAGGGTTTCCTCGTCGTTCGCCCTGACCACGACAAGCCGCGATACGTCGATGTCCAGTGAAACCGTGCGCGATTCGCCGCTGCCCGCTTGCTCGTTCTCTTCCAGCAGCAGCGACTCCTGGCCGCCGGTGAGTGCAAGATAGACTTCAGCAAGAATTTCAGCGTCGAGCAGTGCGCCATGCAGCGTGCGATGCGCATTGCTGATGCCGAGGCGCTTGCAGAGTGCGTCGAGGCTGTTGCGCTGCCCGGGATAGCGCTTGCGCGCCAGCATCAGCGTGTCGGTGACGACGCACTCGTCGGCGAGCCAGAGCGGCGTGTTCAGGAGTCTGAATTCGTGTTCGATGAAGCCGACATCGAATGCCGCGTTGTGGATCAGCAGTTCGGCGCCGACAAGGTAGTCGCGAATCTCGCGCGACACCTCGGCAAAGCGCGGCTTGTCGGCCAGGAACTCGTCGGTGATGCCATGCACGGCGACCGCCTCGGCGCCCACCTCACGGTCAGGCTGCACGTAGAGGTGCAGGTTGTTGCCCGTGGGGCGACGATCGACGAGTTCCACGCAACCGATCTCGATCAGCCGGTCGCCGCTTGCCGGGTCGAGGCCGGTGGTCTCGGTATCGAGAACGATCTGTCGTGAACCGGATCGCGCACTGGATCTCAAATCGGATCGCGAGTCGGTCTGCGATCCGGATGCCGTGCCGGAATCCGCTCCGGTTCCCGCGTGGGATGTCGTCATGGTGCAGGTGTGTCTCGCTGGCTGGCTCGGCAGTTTCTGACCCGGCCGTCGGCACCGGGCGGGTGATCGACCATCCGGTACGATGTTCAGCCGAGCATTTCGTCGATGGCCTCGTTGGCAAGCGTATCGCAACGCTCGTTTTCGGTGTGACCGCTGTGACCCTTGACCCACTGCCAGTCGATGCGGTGGCGCGCGCCGAGCGCATCGATCTGCTGCCAGAGATCGACATTCCTGACCGGTTCCTTCGACGCGGTTTTCCAGCCGCGGCGCTTCCAGTTCTGCATCCACTCGGTAACGCCGCGGCGCACGTACTGCGAGTCGGTCGTGAGCACCACCTCGCTGTCGCGCTTGAGCGCGCCAAGTGCCTCGATCACTGCCGTCATTTCCATGCGGTTGTTGGTGGTATCGGGTACGGCGCCCTTGAGCTCCTTGTAATGCCGGCCGGCGCGCAGCACCACGCCCCAGCCGCCAGGCCCCGGGTTGCCCCGGCAGGCACCGTCGGTAAAGATCTCGATCTTCATTTGCGATTGCGACGAAGCCGTTCGCGATAGTGTTCGAGACGGGCGATGCGTGCACTGACGGGCTCGGCAAGGCCACCACCCTCGCGTGCATAGCTTGCGCCCAGCGCGCGCGAGGGCTGCCAGACACGCTGCCGCAACAGGGTCATCGGCACGCTCTGCTTCTTCGCGCGCATGATGTAGATACCGCCGACACCGGTATGACTGCCCCATGCCGGCTCCAGCCTTGCGAGGCGACGCAGCAGCCGCGCGTTGTTGAGCGGCGGGCGCAGGAACAGCGACTGACGATGTTCCACCGCGTAGTCGAGCACCGACAACCATTCGCCCACACGCCAGCGCGAATAGAAGCGCCCCCGCCAGGGCATGCGTCCGCGCCAGCCCCCGAGCACGTGACGCAGGCCGAAAAGACTGTAGGGATTGAAGCCGATGATGACAAGTTGTCCATCGCTGCTGAGTACCCGATCGGCCTCGCGCAGCGCCTGATGCGGTTCACTGCAGAAATCGAGGGTATGCATGAATACCACGCACTTCATGGTGTCGTTGGCCACGGGCAGTGCCAGCACATCGCCATGAACATCGGCCTTGCTGCCGGGTGCATCGAGCACGATGGTGCGATACAGGCCCGAGCCCTCGAGCAGCGAAGCCTCCGGCAGGGGGTTGCCGACCTGCAGCCCCTGATAGCCGAAAAGATCATTGACGCTGGCCTGCAGAGCGGGCACGAGTTGCTCGGCAATGGCCTGCCCGAGCGGTGTTCGATACCAGTCGAGCAACGCCGCCTGGGACTCCAGCCAGCCCGGTGAAGCCTGCGATGATGGATGCCTGCCGCCGTTCAACTCTGTATCATTCCCTGCCATAGATCCGATGCATCGAGTGAGCATGTTGCCGAAGTCCGACGCCCCTCTGCCCTCTCCAGTGAAACCCGAAACGAAGCCGACAACTCGGCGTCATTCCACTTTCGCTGCCAGTATATCGCTGACGCTGCTGCTCTGCCCGCCGATCCTCCGTGGCGAGCCCAGCCAGCCTGAACCGCAGCCCGTACCGCAGCTCGACAGCTTCGAGGATCCCGTGCTCAACAACCTCGCAGCCGACAACTTCGCGGTCATGAACCTCGCAACCGATGACCCGGTGATGCAGAACCTCGCGGTCAGGAGCCATGCGCACGATGACTTCTCGATCGACAACCTCGCGCTCGATGCCATGTCGGCACCGCACCTCGCCAATACCGACGAAACCGATCGCCCCATGCTCGTGGAAGTGCCCGACAGTCACGTCTATCGCGGCGCACCCGTGGTACCGGTGCTGGTGACCACCAGCAGCCGCATGCTCGACGAACACGAAAGCGGTGAAGACTGGGCTTCGGTCGAAGTCATTCGTCAGCGCTCGGAACTCCTCCGCCTGGTGCAGGGCGACAGCGGCAGCAACCCCGCAAGCTCTTCTTCGAGCATCATCCGTCGCGACCTGCCTGCCTGGGAGGCCATCGCCACGTCCACGCGCATCGCGATCCCGAGGGAGGAAGCCATTGCGGACTACCTCGCCCGGTATCGCAAGGAGGCGATGTGGATCAGTCGCATACTCGAGCGCGCCACGCCTTTCATCGGTCACCTTGTCGACGAACTCGACGAGCGATATCTGCCCGTGGAACTGGCGCTTCTGCCCGCGATCGAAAGCGGTTTTCAGGTCAGCGTGGTGAGCACCGGCCAGGCTGCCGGCCTCTGGCAGATCGTGCCGCTCACGGCGAAGGAGATCGGGCTCGAGCGCAACGTCTGGTTCGACGGACGCAGCGACATCGTGCATTCGACACGGGCCGCGCTTGATTACCTGAGATTCCTCAACGCCGAGTTCCAGGGTGACTGGGAACTGACGCTTGCGGCCTACAACGCGGGCCCCGGGCGTGTCAGGCGTGCCGTCGAACGCAACCGCCTGGCTGGCTTCGGCACCGATTTCTGGTCGCTCAAACTCCCCAGGGAGACGCGTGAGTACGTACCGAAGTACCTTGCACTGCTGGCGCTGGTGCGCGAACACACGATCGATCCCGTGGCCGAACTCGAGATTCCCGAGGTGGCACGTGGTACTGCCTTCACCCCGCTCGATTTCGAGCAACGCGTGAGTGTCGATCGCGTGGCGCAGGCACTCGATGTGCCTGAATCCGAGCTCCGGCGTCTCAATGCCGGACTTGTCCACGGCGTCACGCCACCAAACGGCCCGCACTTTCTCTATCTGCCCGGCGACGACATCAACGGCTACGCCGACAGGATCGCCACCGGCCTGCCCTCGGCCCTGTACTCCCTGCCGCTCACGCACACCGTGAAAGCGGGTGACACCATCAGCGGCATCGCGGAGAAATACCACATCAGCCAGCAGCGCCTCCGGGAATTGAACGCACTCGAAGACTCGAGCATTTTCATCGGCCAGAAACTCGCGGTGCTCGACGTCAGCACCCAGAGAACCACTGGACGCATCGAATATGTCGTGACCATCGGTGACACGCTGTCGGATATCGCCGCGCGCTTCTCGGTGAACCTGACCGACATCCACGATGCCGATGGCAAGGTGCTCGAAAGCGACGTGATCCACCCGGGTGTCACGCTCAGTATCGATACCGGCAAGCAGGCCGTCGTCGACACCGATGACGCCTCCGACATCGATGTTTCGGTAGAAGACAACCGTCTGAACGGTTGACGGACGCGCCGAGTCGGGCCAGTATTACATGATTGTGTCATGACGTTCGCGCACGCATGCGCGGACGAGAGTAACGGAGATTTCCGAGTCGGAGATTCAATGGCAAGTATCATCGTCACCAACGACAACAACGAAGTCGACGAATACGAGTTTGGTCCCGACCAGAATGTGATTTCCATCGGTCGACGCTCGAGCAACGAAGTCTGCCTGACCGATCTCTCGGTCAGTGGACGCCACGCACGCCTCACGCGTGACGAAGGCGGCACCTGGGTCGAAGACCTCAACAGCACCAACGGTACCTACATCAACGGCCGCCTGATCTCGCGCCAGCGTCTGCACAATGGCGATGAACTCATGCTCGGCAAGATCCGCCTGACCTGGCTGATCGATGCCGAAGCATCGGAACCGACTACCGCTGCGCCGCGCACATCTGCGCCGCGCACATCCACAAGCCTGCCGGCCAGCGGCATGGTCGCTGAAGCGGTCAGCGAATCGGCCACGGCGTCGGTCGGCGCAACCACGCCGGCATCCGTGGCCGAATCCACGGCCATCAGTGCCACGGCACTGCTCGACGATGACGACTACGATCCCGAAGAAGAGGCCGCGGTAGCGGCCGCCGTGGCTGCCTCGGCCGACATTCCCGAATTCGCAGCGGTGGCACGCCGCCCCGCCCCGGCAAGGGCAGCGGTTTCCGAGCCGGCCGACGCCACCGCCAACAGCACGCTCGAGAATCTGGCTGCCGACCTTCTCGGCATTGCACCCACAGCAGAAGGTGCGGACAGCGCACCAGCGGCGCTTGACGACGACGATGACGACGCAGCGATTCTCGCGGAGTTCGGTATCGACAAGGCCGACCCGGAACTCTCCCGCCGTTCGGCGCCCGTCAGTCAGGCGGTAGACGACCCGCTCGACGCCTCCGACGAGGAAGAACGCGAGTTTCTCGAAGCAGCGCGTCTCTTCAACACGCCGTCGGACGCCGCCCCTGAGCTTTCGGCCAACATGACGCTGCAGCCGCCCGAATTCTCGATCGACGACGACGTCGACCACGACCACGACAGGACCGACGATGACGGACAGCAGCTCAGCCTGACCGCCAGAGCACGGCTGGCGCTGGGCCGTGTGCCGAGCGTCACCGCCGGACAACGCGAACACCCGGATGCCGGCGCCACGCATGATCACGTCGGTGTCGACGCCGATCATGCCGACGACTCCTCCGCACCGACCTCCGACATGTCCGTGGCTGCTCGTGCCCGAGCGGCGCTCGAGCCTGAAGCGCCCGGAACGGCAACCCGACACGCCGAAGCTGCCTCCGGCAACGCCTCGACCGCGCCTGCCGCGGCATCATCGGTAACCACGCTGCATCGTCCTTCTGCCGATCAGGACACGATCCAGCCGACACACGAACTCGACAAGCCGCGCACTCCGTCGAGCGGCGCGGTGATCGAAATCAAGAACGGTGCGAAGTCAGGTCAGATCCTGCCCATCGACAAGCCGGTGACCACACTCGGGCGTCCGGGCATCCAGATTGCCGCCATCATGCGCAAACCGGATGGCTATTTCCTCATGCACATCGAGAGCGACGACAGCGTCAACCGCCCCACGCTCAATCGCGACGCCATCGGCGACGAGCCGGTGCTGCTGCACAGCGGCGACGAACTCAACGTCGCCGGCATCGACGTCGAATTCATGCTGTCCTGAGCCGCCGCATTCCGCATTGCCCCGCACCTCAGCGAGCGCTCGACGAGCGTACTCAACGAACGCTCAGCGAGCGGAGAACAGTCCGCTCGAGAGGTAGCGGTCGCCCCGATCGCAGACGATGCAGACGATGACCGCGTTCTCGAGCGTGTCGGCCAGTGCGAGTGCCGCATGCAGCGCACCACCCGAGGACATCCCCGCGAGGATGCCTTCCTCGGTCGCAAGCCGTCGGGTCATCGTGATGGCCTCCTCGTCGGATACATCGATGACATGATCGACCCGGGAGGGTTCGAAGATCTCCGGCAGATAGGCTTCCGGCCAGCGCCGGATGCCCGGAATCTGCGAACCGTCGTCGGGCTGCACACCGACGATTTCCACGGCCGGGTTCTGCTCCTTGAAGAAACGCGAGTTGCCCATGAGGGTACCCGTGGTGCCCATGGAGCTGACGAAATGGGTGATGCGCCCTTCTGTGGCCTGCCAGATCTCGGGGCCGGTACTCAGGTAGTGACTGTCCGGATTGTCGGGATTGGCGAACTGGTTCAGCACCAGCCCATCGCCACGCCGGCCGTATTCGAGCGCTCGGTCGCGCGCGAATTCCATGCCCTCTTCCGCAGAAACCAGTTCGAGTTCGGCGCCATAGGCCTGCATCGAGGCCTTGCGCTCATCGCTCATGTTGTCGGGCATCAGCAATTGCATGCGGTAGCCGAGTGCCGCAGCCACCATCGCGAGCGCAATGCCGGTGTTGCCACTGGTGGCTTCGATGAGGGTGTCGCCCGGGCGGATCGTACCGCGCTCCTCGGCCTTGAGGATCATGTGCGCCGCCGGCCGATCCTTGACCGAGCCCGCAGGGTTGTCACCCTCGAGCTTGAGAAACATCTGATTGCCCCGCTCGTTGGCACCGAGGCGACGCGCCGGCACGAGCCGGGTGTTGCCGATCTGATGGATGACGTCGGGGATATCGAGCCGTCCGGCCCGGGGCGATTGCGAGGATCGAGTCATGGAATTCACGGCTTGCTGAATCAGAAACGAAGCGCTCGCATGGCCTTTTCGCACACGGCCCTGCTCAACGCCTTGCGGGAAAGTGTATCGCAGGAAAACACCGAAACCTGCTTACTGGAGCGAAGCCAGGTGAGTTGACGCTTGGCGAGCTGGCGTGTGGCGGCACAGGCCTCGGGCAGCCAGGTTTCCGCCTCGCCCCGCAGCCAGGTGGCCACCTGCCGGTAGCCAACGCTTTTCAGTGCAGGTAGCTCGGGCGTGATGCCGGGTTCGGCCAGCAGGGCACGCACTTCGTCGACAAAGCCCGCTGCGTCCATCGCCGCAAGGCGTTGCGCGATACGCTCGTGCAACCAGCGCCGCTCGTCGGGCACCAGCGCGAGTACGCGATGGTCACGCGCCAGCGCTGCGCGAGTGTGTTGCTGCCATTCGCTCAGCGGGCGCCCGGTGATCATGTACACCTCGAGCGCCCGTTGCAGACGCTGCGGATCGTTCGGGTGGATGCGCGCGGCGGCCTCTGGATCGCACTCGGCAAGCATCGCGTGCAAGGTGCCCCAGCCCTCCTTCTCGGCACGCGCCACGAGTTCGGCGCGAATGGCCGGATCGGCATCGGGCAGTGCGGCCAGCCCCACCACCAGCGCACGCCAGTAGAGCATGGTGCCGCCGACAAACAGCGCGCGCCGCCCGCGTGCTTCGATGGCACGCACCAGCGCAACGGCGTCGTCCCGAAAACTCGCTGCCGAATAGGTGTCGCGCGGTTCGCGAACATCGATCAGATGGTGCGGCACGCCACCGCGCTCGCCGAGATCCGGCTTGGCCGTGCCGATGTCCATGCGCCGATACACCAGCGCCGAGTCCACGCTGATGATCTCGGCATCGAGTGCCCGCGCAAGGTCGATCGACAGCGCCGTCTTGCCCGCGGCCGTCGGGCCGGTCAGGAACAACAGAGGTTCTTCGCTCATGTGACCGGTTGCCGGAACTGCCTGTGCACTCAGCGCCCGCGCAGAAACAGGGCATCGAGTTCGCGCATGTCGAGCGACGTCCAGGTCGGACGCCCGTGATTGCACTGCCCGCTGTTCGGTGTGGCTTCCATCTGTCGAAGGAGTGCGTTCATCTCGTCCACGGTGAGCTTCCGGTTGGCGCGTACCGAACCGTGACAGGCCATCGACGAGAGCACCGCGTTGACGGCCTGCTCGACACGCTCGCTGCTGTCGATGCTCATGAGATCGGCGAGTACATCGCGAAGAATCGCTGCCACGTCATGCCGCGTGAGCATGGCCGGGATTTCACGCACACGCAGGCTCTCGGGACCGAGGCGTTCGACCACCAGCCCGAGCGAGGCAAGCCAGTCGGCATCGTCTTCACAGCGATCGGCCTCGGCGCGGCTGACATCGAGCGTCACCGGCACGAGCAGCGCCTGCGTGCCGATGCGACCTGCGCCATACTGCGCCTTGAGGCGCTCGTAGGTAATGCGCTCGTGGGCAGCATGCGCATCGACGATGATGAGTCCAGCGGCGTTTTCGGCGAGGATGTAGACGCCGTGCAGGTGTGCACGAGCGTAGCCGAGCGGCGGTACCCCGCGGCCTTCCGTGTGTACTGCTGCAGCGCCAGCCGGACCTTCGCCAATGCGGTTGTCATCGACGCCGGCTTCCGGCCCGAAGTCGACGCCGCCGTCGGCTGCACCTCCGGGCGACGCCGCGCCGCTCTCCTGCGCCGGTGCCGCACCGAGTTGATGCATCCCGTCGAGTTCCGCCTGCACGGCCAGGCCCGACGGCCGCGACACACCGAAGGCGGCATGACCGGCACGCGCCGGCACACCGCGACCGAGGCTCGCCGCGACGCTGCTCGGCACATCGCCACGCGCGCTGCCGCCCGCAGTATGCGAGAAGTCGCCACCCGAGTGCGCCGCAGCACCACCGGCAACGCCCGCATCGGAAGCATCGGCGGAATCTGCGTCGAGATGCGCCTCCGGGCGGATCGCGCCGAGAAATTCCTTCAGGGAGCGGCGCACGAAGCCATGCACGAGCTGACTGTCGCGAAAGCGCACTTCCAGCTTGCCGGGATGCACGTTCACGTCCACGGCGTCGGGTGGGATGCCGAGAAACAGCACGTAGGCCGGCTGCCGCTGATGATAGATGAGATCGCTGTAGGCCTGCTTGACCGCGCTCATGATGACCTTGTCGCGCACCGCACGCCCGTTGACGAAGAAGTACTGCATGTCGGCCTGGCTGCGCGAGAACACGGGGTCGGCCACCCAACCCGAGAGCGTGAGCTCGTTGAGTTCCAGCGACACGGTATGCGCCGCCGCGGCGAATTCGCGCCCCATGATCTCGCCCATGCGTCGATCGCGTTCCGCCTGACCGGTGGCCGCCTTGCAGGCAAACACCGACTTGCCGTTGTGCAGGAGTTCGAAGGCGCATGCGGGTGCCGCGAGCGCCTGGGTTCTGACCACGGCACCGACGCGCGCGAGTTCGGTACGCGGTGTGCGCAGGAACTTGCGCCGTGCCGGCACGTTGAAGAACAGTGACCTGACATCGACCGTGGTGCCCACGGGATGCGGTGCCGGCTCATGGCGCGTGTTGCCCTGATCGTAGTCGATGCGCGCGCCGTGTTCACTGCCGCGCGTGGCCGAGGTCAGCACGAGATGCGACACCGAGGCGATGCTCGGCAGGGCTTCACCACGAAAGCCGAGCGTGGCCACTTCCTGAAGATCGCTCATCGAATGGATCTTGCTCGTGGCATGGCGCGACAGGGCCAGCGGCAGCTCCTCGGCAGCAATGCCCGCGCCGTTGTCGCGCACCCGGATGCGTTCGATGCCACCCTGCTCGAGTTCGATCTCGATGCGCGTGGCACCCGCATCCAGCGCGTTTTCGATGAGTTCCTTGACGATCGATGCCGGACGTTCGACCACTTCGCCGGCCGCGATCTGGTTGATCAGGTGATCGGGAAGCTGGCGAATGTGACCGTCGGCCGACGTCTCGCTCATTGCGCACCCCGGCGGCTGGCGAATGTCGTGCCCTCGGGCGCGTGCTGGGAGAGCCAGTCCTCGAGACCGCGGGCGATGGCCTCGGCCAGCCCCTGCTGAAAATTCGGTTTCTGCAGTTTCCTTTCCTCGTCGGGATTCGATATGAAGGCGGTTTCGACCAGTATCGAGGGAATGTCGGGTGACTTCAAGACCGCGAAGCCGGCCTGCTCGACCTCGCGCTTGTGTACGGGGCCGATCTGTTCGAGTTCGGCGAGTACGGCATTGCCAAGCCCGATGCTGCCCTCGAGCGTGTGATCCTGGATGAGATCGAGCACGGTTTCGCGAAGACTCGGGTCGATCTCGCCCAGTTCGACGTCACCGCCGTGGATGCGCGCATTCTCCTTTTCGCTGCGCGCCAGCCAGGCGGCCATGGTGGAACTCGCACCGTCGAGCGACAAGGCGTACACCGAACTGCCCGCCGGGCCCAGCCGCGCCACCGCATCGGCATGAATCGACACGAAGACATCGGCCCCGGCCTCGCGTGCAAGCTGCGGACGCTGACCGAGACCGAGATAGGTGTCGTCGACCCGCGTCATCATGGGGCGCACGCCATCGATGGCATCAAGCACATGGTAGAGCCTTGTCGCGATCTGCAGCACCACGTCCTTCTCGAGCACGCCGTGTCGCCCGCGCGCACCGCTGTCCCGGCCACCATGCCCGGGGTCGATGGCGACGATGACATCACGAGCGGCACTGCGGCGCTGCGGCGCGGTTGCGGGTCTGCTTGCGGCTGCGGGTTCGGTTGCAGCGTCAGGGGCGGACTCACTGGTGCTTGCCGATGCCGAGGGTGACCGCGCTGCATCCCCGTAGGGCGGCACCGGCGCATCACCCGGTGCCAGCACGAAACCCGAGAGCGCCTCGGGTACCGGAAACGTCAGGTCGATCACGAGGCGGCGCTCCCGCTGACGCTCGACCACACGGTAGGTGGGCACCACGGCGCGATCGAGTTCGAGCACCAGACGCAGACGCCCATCGGCCTGCCGGCCTTCACGCAGTGCAAGCACGTGCCCGAGCGGATCGGGTGGCAGGGGAGCGCGCGTCGACGCCACCGTATCGGGCAGATCGATCACGAGACGATGCGGATTCTCGAGCGTGAACAGAGAAGGCTTGCCACTGTCGAGATCGAGGTCGACGTGCATGCGCAGGGTGTCCTGATACACGAGTCGATAGCCATGCAGTTCGGCCGCGGTCGTCGACAGTACAAGCACGGGCAACCACAGGCAGACAAGCCATCGAATCAGGCGGTGTGCTTTCGGCATGAGCGACATGGACGACGGTGACGGTGGCAACGGCGGAGTTCGGACAGTGGATCGTCCCTGGTTCGAACCCCGTTGGTCGATCCATCCATCATCAGGTCGATCCAACTGACTGATTCGAATTCAGAGTGCGTCGATACGCTCGAGTTCCGGTCCGGCAAGACGCAATTGTCGCAGATTGTCGCCGCCGATCCGGATCTCGATGACAAGATCGGGTTCGGGCAGCACTCCGCTCCCGCGGCTCGGCCATTCGATCAGCACCAGCCGCGCGGTGGCAAGGAACTCACCGATGTCAAGATAGTACAGTTCCTCGGGATCGGCGAGACGGTAGAGATCCATGTGAACCAGCATCCCGAACGGCGACTCGTACTGCTCGACAAGCGTATAGGTGGGGCTGCGTATGGTGCCCTCCACCCCGAGTGCGTGCAGCATGGCCCGCGCCAGCACGCTCTTGCCGGCACCGAGGTCTCCGACAAGATGCACGACCACGCCACTCTCGGCGGGTTCGTCACGAGCGGATCCGGCCGCAAGCCGAGTGGCGAGTGAGCCCGCAAAGGTGACCATGGCCGCTTCGTCGGCAATGTCGAACCGCCGTTCCCGAACATCAGTCATGATCGCTACCGGGTGGCATCGGGCAACAGGGGGCCTGTCCGGTCGACATCACAGGGAACCTCAGAGCGAACGGACCGCCGATGCTGGCTTCGGCGCTCGCCACGGTCTCGACCAGCAGGCCGGTGGCATCGAGCATGTCGCGAAAGCGTTCCACGTCGCCGAGTGACGACTGCGCAAACAGCGCGTCGAGATGCGCCGGTGCCAGTGGCTGATAGAGCAGATCGACGCTGACGCGCCAGGGCGCCTGCCCACGGGCCGGCATGCGGTAGCGGACGGTATCGGTGGCGGCCAGGAAGTCGCCGTCGAAGGCCGCGCCGCCGACCACTTCGGTACCTGCGCCGGCATTGGCCTTGTCGAAGCCCGAAGGCAGCAGGCGATTGTCCTTGACGAAGCGACGCGCAGCGTTCAGCGATGTCGTCACGCGGCCCGCGGCATCGACCGAAATCGCCTCGTAGATCTGTGCCTGAGCAGGTGAATCGATGATCTCGTGGTGAGGCTCGAAACGGTTTGCCATACCGTTCGCGGCCACGGGATCGATACCGGCGATGCGTCCGTCGTCACCGATGCGACCCGATGCGAACACCACCTCGCCGTTGGCGTCGACCAGCTCGATCGCAAGCACCAGGCGCCGCGAGATGAAACCCGTCGGAAACTTGTGCCCGGCCGTGTGGGCGACACGCACCTCTGCCTCGACGAGACCATCCACGACCTCGGCCGTAAGTGCAAGACTCGCATTGTCTGCGAGAAAGCGGCGGTTGCGCGCGATGGCCTCCTGCATCTCGGTCGATGGCACGTCGCTGCCGAGTTCGGCAGCATTGTCGAGCAGGAGTTGCTGCATCACGGTATTGGCACCGAGAAACTGATGCCGCGCGATGGCCTCTCGCTCGACGCCACCGCCGCGGCTGGCCAGCAAACCTGCACTCGAGCTTGCCGGCATGTGACACTGCTGGCAGGTGGCGCCCGCCACAGCGCCCGTCTCGGTGTTCGCCTCGGTGCCAGGCGCTGCGTCGCCAGTTCCGCCAAATCCGGCGGCTCCGGCGGCTCCGGCGGCTCCGGCGGCTCCGGCGGCTCCGGCGGCTCCGGCGAAGGCACTCTGACGCCACTCCTTGAAGGTGCCCTGTTCGAGAAAGGCATGACCGTCGTCGAGACCGGCGCCCGGCTCGGCCGCCACCTTGAGATCGTGGCAACTCGCACAGGAGGCCGATTCACCGATGTGCGCCGACGCCACGGGCAGGAAACCGGACAGGCTCTGCATCAACACACCGTTCGGTGACTCACGCCGGCCGTAGGCCACCCGTGGAGCCTCGTCATCGATGTTCGCCGCTATCGTGAAACGGCCACTGTCGCCCGTGTCGAGACCGAAATCGTCATCGGCGGCAATCTGGTGGCACAGGGTGCACCCTACCCCTTCCATGGCGAGATCATGTTCGGGCGCGGCTGCATCGAGCACATCGTGGCTTCCGGTGAAGCTCACGCTCGCACCGCGCTGGCGCAAGGCCTCGTTGGCCATCGGCGCATGGCAGCGCGTGCAGTTGTCGCTGATGGCGTCGGCAGCGCCCGGGTTCAGATCGATCTCGCTGGCAAGCTTGGCCAGAAAATACGGATCGCGCGTCGCGTTCGCCATGAGGCTGCTCCGCCAGCCGGCGAGGAAGTCCAGCGCCTCGCCACTGCCATCTTCGAGATCGGCGTGGCAGCTCTGACACTGGCCACTGCCGGCGAACAAGCTGTGCCGGAAACCGCGATCGTGAGCCGGCAGTTCCCGCGCCAGCGCCAGTTGCGCCGCAACGTTCGGATCGATGTTCGCGCCGGGATCCGGATCGGTGCCAGAGCCGGTGTCGATCTCGTCGTCCGAACCATCGTTGGTACCGGAACCGTCACCGTTGCCCGGCTGTTCGCCGAGCACCACGGTACCGTCACCACAACCACCGAGCAGCAGTGCGAGCAACAGCAAGGCCAGCCTGCATTCCCGCCTCACGCGCACCGGCATCGGCGAATCGTCCTTGACCGCAGTACCAGCAGCACCATCAGCAGCGCCCACGGGCCCATCGCCCCTGTTCCTTCGCCGACAACGACCGCACCGCCAGAGCCGGTGTCGCCACTTTCACTGCCGTTGCCTGTTTCGCTGCTGCCGCCCGTTTCAGTACCACCGCCCGTCTCGGTGCCGTTACCTGTCTCGGCGCCGGTCCCGGATTCGCTGCCCGTCGAGCCCTCTCCCGAGCCGGATTCGCCTGGTTCGCCGGTGGTGCCCGCGGATTCCCCGAGGTAGCGAATACGCCGAATCTCGCCCGTGGTGATGCTCGCGTAGTAGAGCGCACCATCGTCGGCGAAGCGCATCTCGCTGATCGGCGGCATGTCGCTGGCGAAGGGTTCACCGTTGCGACCCGCGACATCCTCCAGCGCGATCTCGTCGCCGGCCAGCATCGACCCCGGCACCTCGTCAGCCAGCGCCAGCTCGCCGTGATGGATCCAGCCCTGGATGAAATCGGCGAAGAAGAGTTGTCCGCGCAGTGATGCGGGAAACACGTCGCCACGCTCGAAATCGCCGACGATGACCGCGCCCGATTCACCGCGGTGCCAGCTGAAAACCGGTGCCGTGACCGCCTCGCGCGCATCGTACATCGCCTGACAGGCATCGAGCGTGGCGTAGTCCACTTCGCGCAGACTTTCGCCGGCAATGCCGCTGTAGCAGGGCCAGCCGAAGTTCCGCCCGGCTCCGGCATTGACTTCCTCCCATCGCTCCCAGCCGACGTCACCGACCACCGGCACACCGGTACCGGGCTGCAGCGCCAGACTGTAGGGATTCCGAAGCCCGTAGGCGAGCACGCGCGAGCGGTTGCTCGCAGGGTTGCCGTCGTAGAAGGGATTGTCGGCGAGGCCCTCGCCCGTGTCGGCGTCGATGCGCAGAATCTTTCCGCGCAGGCTGTCGAGCGAAAGCGCTTCGAGCGCCAGCGCCGACACTTCACGATAGCTCGCACCGTCACCGTGCGTCACCACGAGCGCACCATCGTCGGCGAAGCGCATCTTGCCGATGGTGTGGGAATCCTCGTCGACCCCGAGGCAGTCGACCAGCGGATTGCCGGCCTCGTCGAGGCAGGACGGCGTGGCCGTATCGTGCACGCCGGTGGCATCGCCGATCGTGTCGTAACGACTGTTCGCCCCGAGAATGATCTCGAGACTGCCCGGTACCGCAGTGCGGTACTCCGTTGCACTGTCGGCGCGCACGCGCACGAGGCGCGCCACCCGATTGCCGTTGCCGTCGGCGGCGCCGGGCCCCGTGAGGTTCTGCGCCATGAGTTCCGGCGGATCAAACGTGTAGATCAGATAGACCCAGGGCAGATCCGGAAAATTCGGATGCAGCTCGATGCCGAGCAGTCCGCGATCGACACGGTCGTTCACCTCGTCGGACAGATCGATGAAGGGCGTCGCCAGCGGCACGCCGTTCTCGACGGCATGCACGAGACCGGATTTCTCGGCCACGTAGAAACCACCGTCGGGCCGCGCCACGAAACTCGTGGGCTGGCCGGGAAGATCGCTCACGACGCCTTCATCGACGAAGCCATCCGGCAGCGTGACGCCGAACGCAGGTGCGACGATCAGCCAGAGCAGAAAGGCAAGGCAGGTGGATTGGGACACTTTCACGATCGGGAGCATGGGTGGATGGTCGACAATGGCGCCATTGTAGAGTCGACAGCCACTTTCGTTGCAAGGTGATTCACATTACCCACAGCCAGGGTCATCAGCTAGCTGTCGAGACCGTCGATGGCCGCCTGCCAGGCCTCGTCCACCGGCACATCGAGGGTCAGACGCTCGCCGCGCCACTCGAAGGCGAGCAGACGGCTGTGCAGGAAGAGTCTGCCGAGGCCCTGTTCCCGAAACGCTCGATTGATTCGATTGTCGCCGTAACGTTCGTCTCCGATCACCGGATGTCCGGCGTGCCTTGCGTGCACGCGAATCTGGTGGGTACGGCCCGTATGCAGGGTCACATCCAGCAAGGTCGCGCCGGCGAGGCGCGCGACGATCGTGAATGCCGTCTGCGCCGGCTGACCCTCGGGATCGACCATGACCCGCCGCTCGCCCGCGTGCGCGACATTCTTCGACAGCGGCGCATCGATATCGGCAAGCGTTGCCGGCCATTGCCCGGCGACGAGGGCAAGATAGCGCTTTTCCACCCGTCGTTCACGAAAGAGCGCCTGCAGTTCGCGATTGACGAGGCCGTTTCTCGCCACCAGCAGAAGCCCGCTGGTGGCGCGATCGAGCCGGTGCACGAGTTCGAGGCCAGGCTCATCCCGCGCCTGCCGGAGTGCATCGATCAGTCCCACGGGGATGCCGCTGCCGGCATGCACGGCCACACCGGCAGGCTTGGCGAGTGCCAGCATGTCGGCACTCTCGAACACCACTGCGGCGGCGGCGCGCGCCGCGTAGTCATCCGGCACCCGCACCTTGTCGGTCGACTTCATCCTGAGCGGCGGGATGCGCACCTGCTCTCCGGCCACGAGTCTGCGCATGGCCTTTGCCCGTTTTCCGTCCACACGCACCTCACCCTTGCGGATGATGCGGTAGATGTGGCTCTTCGGCACCCCGGGGCAGTGCCTGAGCAGGTAGTTGTCGAGGCGCTGACCGTCCTCGTTACGCGAGACCTCGAGCAGACGCACCCCTGTCATGTTCCGGCACCTTCATCATCGCCCCTGTGATAGGCATCGAACGATAGCGCACTGTCGCGGACCACGGATGCCCATGGCGCAGGAAATGCCATTGCTCGATTCGAGCCGCAGCAGCAGGGGTCAACGAAATGACACGGAAAACGTCGATTGCCGATTGACAGCGACACTGCTATAGTGGGATGTCGCAAGGCAAGGAGCTGCCTTCGATCTGCGTTACCAGCCACGGAGTGCCAGACGCGATTCCGAACGCTTCGGGGGCACCTCCAGCCACCGTCGAGCCCCGCTGTTCAAGTTGGGCGGCTCGTCGGCGTACGGCCGATCCAGCGCATCAGAAAGTTCACCAACTACCCTGAACGAAACGAGACCGGACATCTCGCTCGCCGGGGTCTGGCCGCACCGGCCCTGCCGGTCGGCGCCACATTCATCCGAATCATTACCTAGAGTCGGATCCGCACGAGCGGGCAACGGAACCGGTGGCCTCCCCGAGAGGGCATCCGGCAAGAACAACAATTCCGAGAACAACAGTCGATGCCAAGCGCATTTCCGACCAACATGCTCCTGACCCCTTTCCGGTGCCTGCACCCGAAGGTCGAGCTGTCGGCGGCGCGGCATCCCTGCCCGTTCGGGGCCGGGTCCGATACGGACCAGTCATCTCATGAAACGCATGCTGATCAATGCAACTCACTCCGAAGAGTTGCGCGTGGCCATCGTCGACGGCCAGAAACTTGTCGACCTCGATATCGAACACAAGAACCGGGAACAGCGTAAATCCAACATCTACAAGGCGAAGATCACCCGCATCGAGCCGAGCCTCGAAGCCGCCTTCGTCGACTACGGCGCCGATCGTCACGGTTTCCTGCCCTTCAAGGAAATCTCGACGGAATACCTTGCCAATGACGGCCGCAAGGAAGATGGCAGCAAGGCCACGATCAAGGAATGCCTGAAGGAAGGCCAGGAAATCATCGTCCAGGTCGAGAAGGAAGAACGCGCGAACAAGGGCGCTGCCCTCACCACCTACATCAGTCTCGCCGGGCGCTTTCTCGTGCTCATGCCCAACAATGCCAGGGCGGGTGGCGTCTCGCGCCGCATCGAGGGTGCAGAGCGCTCGGAACTGAAGGCTGCAATGGCGAAGGTCACGGTACCCGACGGCATGGGCACCATCGTGCGCACCGCCGGCATCGGCCGCAACGTCGACGAACTGCAGTGGGATCTCGACTACCAGGCCGACATCTGGAAAGCCATCCAGGAGGCCGCCGAAGGTCGAAAGGCGCCCTTTCTGATCTACCAGGAAAGCAACATCATCGTTCGCTGCCTCAGGGACTACTTCAAGGGCGACATCGGCGAAATCGTGGTTGACGAAGCCGCCACTCACCAGCAGGCAGCCGATTTCATCAGCACCTACATGCCGCAGAACGCGAAGCGACTCCGGCACTACGACGATGACATTCCCCTGTTCAACCGTTATCAGGTCGAGTCGCAGATCGAATCGGCCTTCCAGCGCGAAGTGCGCCTGCCCTCGGGAGGCTCCATCGTCATCGACCACACCGAGGCGCTGACCTCGATCGACATCAACTCGGCGCGGGCCACCCGCGGCGGTGACATCGAGGAAACCGCCACCAACACCAACCTCGAAGCCGCCGAGGAAATCGCTCGGCAGCTCCGCATCCGCGACCTTGGCGGGCTCGTGGTCATCGACTTCATCGACATGATGGCGTCGAAGAACCAGCGCGCGGTGGAAAACCGCCTGCGTGAATCGCTCAAGCAGGACCGCGCCCGCGTGCAGGTGGGCCGCATCTCGCGCTTCGGCCTGCTCGAAATGTCGCGGCAGCGCCTGCGCCCGTCGCTCGGCGAGTCCTCCGAAAACGTCTGTCCGCGCTGCCAGGGCTACGGCACCATTCGCGGCGTCGAATCCACCGCCCTTTCCATCCTCCGTCTCGTCGAGGAAGAGGCCATGAAGGACAACACCGCACAGGTGTTCGCCGATGTGCCCGTGGACGTTGCCACCTATCTGCTGAACGAGAAACGCGGCAACATCAACGAGATCGAGGCGAGAAACCATGTAAGCCTCCTGATCGTCGCCAACCCTTCGCTCGACACGCCGAACTACACCATCGAGCGTGTGCGCGCGAACGATGACGAACACGGCTCGAAGAACCACAAGAGCTACGAACTCGCGGTCGACCATGACGAGCGCCCGACCTTCGGTGAAGAGAAGGAAACGCGGCCTGCCGAGCGTGCTGCGGTCAGCACCATCACCCCCTCGGCCCCCGCCCCGCTGCCGACGCGGCTGCTCGCAGCGAAGGAAGAACTCACCGCCACGCAGACAACCAATGACAGCCACGGCATCCGTGGACTCATCAGCAAGGTATCGGCCTTCTTCGGCGCCGCCAACGACGAGGGCAGCGGCTCGGCGAAGACAGCCGATACGGACAGGAACCGTGGCGAGCCGAAGCGTCGCGCACCAGGCGAAGGCTCGAACCGCAGGAAGACCAATGGCGAATCACGCCAGCGCCGCGGCGGCCGCAACGCGCAGTCTCGCGGCAAGCACGAGAACAGGGATGGCAAGGGGCGCGGTACACGCGCCGAAGGTTCGCGCAAGGACCGGGAACACCATGAAGATGGTGACGGACGCGGTCGCAGGCGCGGTGGAAGGAACGCCGAAGCGCGCGGCCGCAACGGTGAAGCGCGCGGCAGGAGTGGCGAAGCACGTGGCCGCAACGGCGATGCGCGTGGCGACGCGCGTGGCGACGCGCGTGGCGATGCGCGTGGCGAAGGATCGGCCGCCAATGACCATGGCAAGCGCCGCCGCGGCGCGAAGACCGAACAGGAGGTCACGCGTGGCGATGACGATCAGGTTGCAGCGCGCGGTCCCGACAACGAACTCGACGGCAACGATGGTGGCAAGTCCGGTGGCCGCAGCCGTGGGCGTCGTGGTGGCCGTCGCCGCGGCAACCGCGGTGGACGCAACCGCCGCGAGAACGGCGAGAGCAGCAGGAACGGCGACAACCACGCGAACACGGTGGCGACTGCTGCCGACGCAAACGGCAACAACAGCGGCAACAACAGCGGCAACAACAAAAGCAACAGCAACAACGGCGACAAGCCGGCTGACGACACTGCAACCACAACCAGCGCAACGACATCGGCAAATCCGCCTGCCGCGGCAACGGCAGTTGCAGCCGTGAGTGCTGCCGTCACGGGCGCCCCGGCGGGTGCCCCGGCGGATGCCACGGCCGATGCCAGAGGCGCTTCGGCCGCGGAAACCAACAGCAATGGCGCGGACGACGACGTCTCGACCGAGCAAAAGCGTCGTCGTCACGGCGGAAGTCGTCGCCGTGAACGGGTCGCCAGCAAACAGGCCGTGCGGGCGGCCAGTGAAGAAAAAGGTGGCAACGGCGGTGCCGGAGACAGTGCAAGCGCATCGACCAGACCCGCGGCAGATGTCGGGTCTACCGCGGAAAGCAAGCCCGCCGCGGAAAGCAAGCCCACTGCGACTGCGGAGCACAAGCCTGCCGCGAAGAGCAAGTCCGCCACGGATGCCAAACCGGCAGCGGCGTCCGGATCAAAGGCGTCCCCGGCGGAAGCCACGAAGCCTGCTTCACAAGGCGACAACGGTGGTATGTCCTTCGCCTCGAAGAAAGTGGCGGATGTCAAACAGCACACTGCTGCTCCGCCGCCGGTGGCGTCGACGGAAAAGGCAGAGTCGACAAGCAGCGACAGCTGAACGATCCATCCGTATCCGGGTTATCCGGGCTACCAGGACTTCAGCTGCGTATGCGCGTGTTTCCTGATCAGGCGGTTTTCCGATCCGCCTGATCAGGTGGTTTTCCGACCTGTCTGATCAGCCTCGCGCACCTGCCCCGAAGGATTGGTGAACTGATCGTTGAGTGATTGCACGAAGCGGGATGCACCTTCGATCACGCCATTGATCTGCTTCTTCGCGCGGTTGTTCCAGCCGACGGGTTGACGGTTGAAGATGCTGCGGAACCAGCGCGTGTTCATCGCGAAGGCTCTGGCAAGTGAGGCATCGTCACCTTTGCGGATACCGTGCAGCATGAGTTTGCCGACAAGGTTCTTGACGAGAAAGTGTCCACCCAGAAGCACCGCGGCCAGCCCGAGAATCGTACCGCCCATGGCGACAGGGTCTGCCACGATACTCAGCAGAAGACTGCCGAGTGAACCGATCGCACCCGTCGCGATGGCAACGCCGAGCACGAGCACGGCGAGAATGGCCAGCAGCACGAGATCGGTGCGGACGATGCGCTGCGCCCAGCGACGCTTGTACTCGGCGAGTGCGGGCATGGCCGTATCGCGAAGGTGATAGGCACGTTTTTCCATCTGCCCGACGATGCGATAGGCCCGCTCGACCTCGACCTGGCGAATGCGGTCCTCGATTTCGGCCATGTCGTGATCGCGCTTCTCCTCGAAGCGGCGGCGCTTGCCTTCATCCTCGATGGTGGGCGCCACGGCCTTGTTGTAGATGGTGTAGAAGCGTCCGGCAGTCAGGCCCTTCTGCGACAGCGCCCGCTGCCAGGCACCGACGATTTCCTCGGTATTGTCCTCGCGTGCGGCGGTATCGATCTGATTCAGGATGAAGACGAACTTGTTGCTGTCGTTCCGCGAGATCGTCTGCTCGACGAGGTGCGTGAGCGTGTCCTGCATCGAGCCGGGCTCGGGGTGACGTGCATCGAAGAACACCAGCACCAGGTCCGAGATGTCCATGATGTGATTGGTGAGCTTGAGCGTGGAGGTCCGCTGCTGGTCGGCGTCGAAACCGGGGGAGTCGATCAGGATCTTGCCGCGCACGACCTCGGAATCGGTGACCTTGAGTTGCAGGTAGGAGTCGATGCGCCGCCCTTCCCCTTCGGTGACCTTCTCGATCTCGTCCGAGATGCGGTAGAAGGGAAAGCGCATGTCGGCATCGAGCGCGAGCCCCGGCAGCGTGCGCCCGGCGTTCTCCTCGCCGTAGCAGATCACCGTGAACTTGTCGTCGACGGCCTGGTTGCCCGTCTTCTGCAGGGGCTTGTCGAGGTAACTGTTGATGAAGGAACTCTTGCCGGCCGAGAATACACCGAGGATCGATACCAGTGGCCACCAGGAGATCTGGGTGGCGTGCGATTCGCTCTCGTCGAGGAGACCCGTCCGGTGGGCCACGCCATCGAGGGCACGATAGCCGTCGATGGCATCGATGAGGATGGGATTCTCGCGCTCGAGATGACTCTTGAGACTGTCGAGACGCTTCTGCAGGGATTCGGTCGTATTCACGATGGGTATACGAGACTCCAGGTTCGAGAATGAATGCGGTGGACAGGCAGCCACGTTAGAATGACGGACACGGCGCCACGCCAGAATGACAACGGGACAGCCTTCGACAACAGCGTTGAGTTCAAGGCCGAACGTTCCGACACAGGTAACCGCGAGATTCTAGCAGCCCCGCCGCGAGGCACTGATGCCAAACCGTCCACGACCCGGGAAAAGAACATGTGGCTGTTGACTCTATTGATACTCGGAACTGCGGCATGGTTCCTCATGATGGGGTTTCGTGAGTGGTTCGCAAGCCATGCCGGGCCGGAAGCCCACGGCCGGTCGGTAGCGCGTGACGCGAGCGGCCGCAACCCATGAGCGCGCTGGTCGATCCAAGGAACAGCCATTCCGTCCAACGCGATTTCAGCCGCATCCTCACCTTCGTCGCCGTCATCTGGGCGGTGTTCGTGCTCGACAGATTCCTCCCGCTCGAGCAATTCGGCCTGATTCCGCGCACCGCCCGCGGACTCGTCGGCATTGTCGCCATGCCCTTTCTCCATGGCAATGTCGCACACCTGATCGGCAATACCGTTCCGCTGCTGGTCTGCCTGCTGCTCCTTGCCGGCTCCCGCGCCAACAGCGCAGCGATCACCGTCATGATCACGGTTCTCGGCGGCATCGGCCTGTGGTTCTTCGGCCGCACGGCCCTGCACATCGGCGCCAGCGGACTCGTTTTCGGGCTGATCGCCTTTCACATCTTCGCCGGCGTCTTCGAAAAACGCCCACAGTCGGTCATGATCTCGCTCGTGATCGGCTTCCTCTACGCCACAACACTCTTTCGCGGCGTATTGCCGACACAACGCGGCGTATCCTGGGACGGGCATCTGTTCGGTGTGCTGGCGGGTGTACTGACGGCCTTTCTCGTGGCCGGAATGCTCAGGGACGACAGAGCCACGGCGCACGCCAGCCGGTCGGTGCGGGATTGAACCCCTTGCCGCGGCAGAAACAGCGCCACCATGGTCAGGACTGATGGGTGTTCAAGGCTGATAACATGACGTTCCCGGCCAACTGCGGCCAGCGCCTGCGGAGTCCCCGTGTTCCTGATCGTCGGCATCCTTTCCTTTGGTCTTGTCTGGGTGGTGCGCTCCTGGATGCTCAACCGTTACCGGCGCTGGGGCTCGGAACCGAACGGCATCGGTGCCACGGGTTTCGAGGTGGCCCGCTACATCCTCGATCGGAACGGGCTGCGACACGTGATGCTCGACGAGTCTCCCGGACAACTGACCGACCACTACATTCCCTCGCAGAAGCGCATCCGCCTCTCGGACACCATCGGCCCCGCTCGCAGCATTGCCGCCCTTGCCGTGGCCGCGCACGAGGTCGGCCATGCGATTCAGGATGGCCAGGGCTACGCCCCCCTGAAGGCGAAGGCGGTGCTCATGCCGATCGCGGCAACGGGCAATCAGATGGGCATGATGATGGCGCTTGGCGGTGGTTTCCTCGGCCTGCCGAATCTGCTGAACATCGGCGTGGCATTGCTGTTCTCGGGCGTGTTCATCCAGCTGCTCACGCTGCCGATCGAGTTCGACGCCAGCAGACGCGCCATGGCCGAACTCGAGCGGCTGAAACTCGTCAACGCGCAGGATCGCGAAGGCGCGGCCTCGATGCTCAAGGCCGCGGCCCTCACCTACGTGGCCAGCGCGGTGACCTCGCTCGGCTTCCTGTTGGTGTTCGCGATGCAGTTTCTCAGGCGGCGCTGAATGCCGCCGAACCGCTGGCGCCATCGGGCCACACCGCAGCAAACGGATACCACACGCTCGCAAATCCCATTCGACAACAGAGGTAGATCGTCGATGCATGAACTTCTCAGCGCTGAACAGATGCAACGCGCAGATGCGCTCGCCATTGCCTCGGGCATCGACAGCTACACCCTGATGCAGAATGCGGCACACGGCGTCGCCCGCACGACCAGCGAAAACGTCGGCACCGATGCGAAGGTGGTGGTGCTCGCCGGCCCCGGCAACAACGGCGGTGACGCGATGCTTGCAGCCCGCTATCTGGCCGATGCCGGTTTCAGGCCAACGCTGGTCACCCTTGCCGCCGATCGCATATCCAGCCAGGACGCGAGCCGGGCGCTGAGCGAGGCCCTGACCCTTCCGGAGCGGCATGAACTCGACTTCGGCGACACGCTGCCCGCAGCCGTCGCCGCCAGCATCGCGGCGGCCGATGTCGTCATCGACGGACTCTTCGGTGCAGGGCTGGCCCGCGATCTCGACGGCATCGTCGCCGAGCTCGTGCATGCGGTCAATCAGAGCAGCGCCATCGCGCTCGCCATCGACCTGCCGAGCGGCATCGACGGCAACAGCAATACCGTTCGCGGCTGCGCGATCGAAGCGGCGCACACGGTCACCTTCTTCCGCCTCAAGCCTGCGCATCTGCTCAGCCCCGTGCGTTCGTACTGTGGCGAGGTTCACCTGATCGACATCGGCATCCCCGCGCGCGTGCTCGAAGACATCGACGTCAACATCGTTCACAACACCAGCGCGCTCTGGCAGAGCCGTCTGCCGCTGCCGGCACCGGACGGCAACAAGTTCGACCGCGGACACGTCGCCGTACGCGGTGGCCCGCTCGAGAAGTCCGGCGCCGGGCGGCTTGCCGCCGTGACCGCGCTGACGGCGGGTGCGGGCCTTGCAACACTCGCCGCACCTCGCGAGAGCATTCTCGCGCAGGCTGCCGCGGCGGGCGCGCTGATGTTCTCGATTGCCGAGAACAGCAGTGACTGGATGGCATTGAACGACGATGAGCGCATCCGGGCGCTGGTCATCGGCCCCGGTAACGGCCTCGATGATCACACCCGCGAAGCGGTACTGCAGTCACTCGACAACGCGGCGCGTGACCGCGCCATCGTGCTCGACGCCGACGCCCTGACGGTGTTCGCAAGCGACCCGGCGACCTTGCACACCGCCGTGAAAAACAGCCAGGCCACGGTGCTCATGACACCGCATGACGGCGAATTCGCGCGCATCTTCGGCGAACTCGAAGGCTCGCGCCTGCACCGCTGCAGAGCGGCTGCCGAGATGGCCAGCTGCCACGTGCTGCTCAAGGGCAGCGACACCGTGATCGCGGCCCCCGACGGGCAGGTCGTGATCAGTACCCACGCTCCGCCCTGGCTCGCGACCGCCGGTGCCGGCGATGTACTCGCAGGCCTCGCGGCGAGTCTGCTGGCGCGTGACATGCCGGCGCTCGACGCCGCAGCGGCCGCGGCGTGGATTCATGGCGAGGCCGCCTGGCGCCTCGGCTATCCAGTGACGGCCGATCAATTGTCTTCGGCCATTGCGCAGGTGCTTGGCGACCTGAAACAGGACACCTCAGCGACCTGAAGGCGGACAACGCTCGGACGGTGGCTCAGATCCCCATGCGTCCGAGCATGGCAACGACTTCCTGCATGGTGCGTTCGGCCAGCGGATGACGTGTCGCGAACTGCACTTCGAGTTCCTTGGCACGCTCGAGCAGGTCAGCCTGATCGGGTTCGGGTGCATCGTCGTCAACGATGGGAATGGCGACGCCCTCGCCGGAGGAATCGATGCTCGGCAGCGAATCACCACTCGCGTCCGACTCGAGTGACAGGCGGCGCGCGATATCATCTTCGAGCCGACCGAGTGCAGCCACCGTTTCGGTATCCACATCGGTATCGGCAAGTTCGCCGCGGAGTTCGGTCAGCAATTCTCGAATGCGTTGGTTGCTCATGTCACTGGAGATCTCGGACGTAGGGGTCTTCGGAAAGGGCCTTGGCCATCCGGGCCACGAACTGTCTGACCACTCTACCACCGCGGAAACGGTCAGGAGAACAGACGGTGGAAACATCCGCGGGACATTGAACCGGCCCGCAACTCGACGGCCCGGCGCCCACGGGGAGCGGCAATCGCGTGAGAAGGAATGGAGGCTGAGCCCGGAGTCGAACCGAGGTAAACGGATTTGCAATCCGGTGCATAGCCACTCTGCCACTCAGCCGAGGGCATTGCCAGACAGGGCTCGTGCCTTTCGATAACTGATCGAAGAGATCATGTAACGGCAGCCTGCATGGGGATCGCCTGGAGCGGGAAACCGGGTTCGAACCGGCGACCTCAACCTTGGCAAGGTTGCGCTCTACCAACTGAGCTATTCCCGCAAGCGATCCGCATATTCTGGGGCGCACGAACCTGACTGTCAAGCACCTTCCAGAAAAAACTCTTGTGCACAGACCGCGAGTGCATGGACCGTGGTGCCCGGAGCCGGAATCGAACCGGCACGGAGCAAGCTCCGAGAGATTTTAAGTCTCTTGCGTCTACCAGTTTCGCCACCCGGGCAGTCGCCGACCGAAGACACGCAGGCCGCTATTGTACGTGATCCGTCGCCGGTTCCCCGGCAAACGCCGCGCGCATGTAGCCGAGCATCGACCAGATCGTCAGTACGGTCGCAATCTGCAGTGCAACGACACCGATCTGATAGGTTGGCAGGCCGAAAACATCGTGCAGATAGAGCAGCAGCGACAGCGCGACGATCTGCATCGTGGTCTTGACCTTGCCGAGCCAGCCGACGGCGACCTTGCCACGCTGCCCCATCTCCGCCATCCACTCACGCAGCGCGCTGATCGTGATCTCGCGGCCGATGATGACGATGGCAGGAATCGTCAGCCAGGATGAATCATCGAATTCGACGATGAGGATCAGCGCCGTTGCCACCATGAGCTTGTCTGCCACAGGATCGAGAAAGGCACCGAAGCGGCTTTCCACACCCCATCGCCTGGCAAGATAACCGTCGGCCCAGTCGGTGATGCCCGCAACGATGAAGATCAGGCAACTCAACGGTCGCGCCCACGGTGCATCGATGTAGAACACCAGCACGATCACGGGCAGCAGCACGATGCGCAGAAGTGTCAGGATGGTGGGCAGCCGGTTGCGCATGATCGGGTGGAGTCCAGGTCTCGTTCAGGGATGCAGTTCCGCGTGTATTCTGCCAGCTAGCGCCTCGCTGATGCCGGGAACATTCGCAATATCCTGCACCGAGGCGCGTCGAACCCCCTGAATGCCGCCGAAATGCAGGAGCAGTGCCTTGCGACGTTTCGGCCCGAGTCCGGGGATGTCCTCGAGCACCGAACGTTGCCGCGCCCGGGCGCGCCGGCCGCGGTGACCGGTAATGGCGAAGCGGTGCGCCTCGTCACGAATCTGCTGGACGAGGAGCAAGGCCGGTGAATCGCTGCCGAGTTGCAGGACACGATCACCCGCAGCGCTCTCCTCTGCCGCGTCACGCACCAGCAACAGGGTTTCGTCACCCGGGCGCCGATCCGGCCCCTTGGACACCCCGATGAGCTGGATGCCGTCGATCTGCAGTTCGGCGAGTACCTCGCGCGCCATCGCCACCTGCCCCTTGCCACCGTCGATGAAGAGGATATCGGGCAACTCACGTTGCTCCTTGACGAGCCTGGTATAGCGGCGCAGCAGCGCCTGGTGCATGGCGGCGTAGTCGTCTCCCGGCGTGATGTTCTCGATGTTGAAGCGTCGATAGTCGCTCTTCAGCGGCCCCTCGGCGTTGAACACGACACAGGACGCGACGGTCGCTTCACCCATGGTGTGCGAGATGTCGAAGCATTCCATGCGCGACGGCAGTTCGGCGAGTTCGGCGAGTTCACGCAGCGCATCGAGCCTTGCCGCCTGCCCCTGCCGCGACGCCAGACGCGTGGCGAGGGCAATGTCGGCGTTTTCCTGCGCAAGCTGCTGCAGCCGCGCGCGCTCGGCGCGCACCCTGTGCACGATCGACACGCGCGCGCCGAGCCGTTCGCTGAACACGTCCTCGAGCAGTGCCGGCTCGGCAATCGCCTCGGCGACGATGATCTCGCGCGGCAGATCGTGTTCGAGGTAGTACTGCGCAAGAAAGGCTTCGAGAATCTCGGCACTCGTGCTGCCCGACGGCGTCGTCGGATAGAAGGCACGGTTGCCGAGATTCAGACCGTTGCGGATGAAGAACACCTGCACGCAGCTCTGCCCGCCGCCAGAGGCCGCGGCCACATAGTCGGCGTTGCTGCTCTCGGACAGCATCGGGTTGAGGTCACCGAGAGCCTGCAGGTCGGCAATCTGGTCGCGCAGACGCGCCGCTGTCTCGAATTCCAGCGCCTCGCTGGCAGCATCCATGCGCTCGGCGAGTTCGGCCACGACCTCGCGCGACTGCCCGTCGAGCACGCGCACGGTGTTGTCGACATCGCGCCGGTAGTCCTCGGGCGAGATCAGCCCGACACAGGGCGCCGTGCAGCGCTGGATCTGATACTGGAGACAGGGCCTCGAGCGATTCCGGAAATAGCTGTCCTCGCACTGGCGTACCTTGAAGAGCTTCTGCACGAGGCGCAGCGAACGCTTCACCGCCGCGGCACTCGGGTAGGGACCGATGTACTTGCCCTTCGCCTTGCGTGCGCCTCTCTGGTAGGTCACGCGCGGGTATTCGTCGCGCGTGGAAATGAAGATGCAGGGGTAGCTCTTGTCGTCACGCAGCACCACGTTGTAACGTGGACGATGCTCCTTGATGAGGTTCTGTTCGAGGATCAGCGCTTCGGTGGCGCTGCCCGTGACCGTCGTCTGGATCGCGGCGATCTGGGCGACGAGCGCTTCGGTCTTGCGGTTGTCGAGCGACTTCCGGAAATAACTCGTCAGGCGGTTTCTGAGGTTGGCGGCCTTGCCGACGTAGATGATCGTGCCCGTGGCGTCGAACATGCGGTACACGCCGGGGCGCGAGGTGACGGTCCTGAGGAACGCCTGCGCATCGAACGGCGAGGACCTGTCGTCACGGTCGCGCCCGTCATCGCCCTCTCCGGTGCGCCGTCTTTCCCTGTCAGTCGATGTGCCAGACATCATGCCGCAGCGCAAGGCGCACGAGCTCGGCGGCATTGCTGACACCGAGCTTGTCGAAGGCGCGCGTGCGATGCGTGCTCACGGTCTTCTCGCTGATGTGCAGCGCCTCGGAAATCTGGCGGTTGCGCTCGCCCTGCAGAAGGTGCTCGACGATCTGCCGCTCGCGCGTGGTCAGTCGATCGAAGGGGTTTTCGCCTTCGTTGCCGCTGAGCGAGTCGATGGCGATCTGCTGTGCCACATCGGGCGAGAGGTACTGATCCCCCGCCAGCACCTTGCCGATCGCCTTGCCGATCTCGCTGGCGTTGCTGTCCTTGGTGATGTAGGCCCGCACGCCCACGTTGAGAAGGTGCCGCACCGAGCCGCCTTCGATACGCCCCGTGACGATGATGATGCGCAGGTCGGGGTCGCGCCGCAGCAGCCGCTCGCTGGTTTCGAGCCCGCTCATGCCGGGAAGATTGATGTCCATGAGCACGATGCCGAAGTCGTCGCTGGCAACTCTCTCGATCGCCTCCTCGCCCGAGGCCGCTTCCTCGATGTGCGCCACCGCGGGATTGTCTTCGAGCACCCGCCGCATGCCCGTTCTGACCAGTGCGTGATCGTCCACCACGAGCACACGCATGCCCGGTTCCGCCGCTGTCTGATTCATCGTTCCCAGTCCTTGAAGTCAATACGGACATGCGCTCCGGTGCATGCCTTGCCGCGATCACGGTGGCGTGATCTTTCGGTGCCCTGCGGCCCCGCGTCGGTCGTGTCCGGACGCCTACCACCGGATCAGTGCCGACCCCCAGGTGAAGCCACCACCGAACCCTTCGAGCAGCAGAAGATCACCCGGCTGGATGCGCCCGTCGCGGACCGCCGTGTCCAGCGCCAAGGGTATCGAAGCGGCCGAGGTATTGCCATGCTCGGCGACCGTCTGCACCACCTTGTCCATCGGTAACGCCAACTGTTTCGCAGTTGCGGCGATGATCCGGAGATTGGCCTGATGCGGCACCAGCCAGTCGATGTCGGCTCTCTCCACGCCATTGGCGCCGAGGGTTTCGTCGACGATCCGGCCCAGCGTGCGCACCGCCACGCGGAACACTTCGCTGCCCGACATCTCCACGAAAGCGCGCCCCTCGGTGACCGCAGCGAGGTTGTTCGACACCCCGGCAGGCACGTGCAGCAACTCGGCGTGGTCGCCATCGGCGTGAATGTGGGTCGAGAGAATGCCGGGCGTATCGGTGGCTTCGAGCACCACGGCACCGGCACCGTCGCCGAACAGCACGCAGGTATTACGATCTGTCCAGTCGATGATGCGCGAGAAGGTTTCGGCCCCGACCACGAGAGCGCGATTCGCCATGCCGGTACGAATGTACTGATCGGCCACCGAGAGCGCGTAGACGAATCCGGTACAGACCGCCTGGATGTCGAAGGCTGCACAGCCATTGGCGCGCAGGCGGCTCTGCAACAGGCAGGCCGTGCTCGGAAAGACGCGATCGGGCGTGGTGGTTGCGACCACGATGAGATCGAGTTCCCCACCCGCAATGCCGGCGGCCGCCATGGCCTGAAACGCAGCCGCCTCGGCGAGATCGAGCGTGAATTCGTCGGCGGCGGCGATGCGCCGCTCGGCGATGCCGGTACGCCCCCGAATCCAGGCATCGGTGGTGTCCACCATCGATTCGAGCTCGTGATTGGTGAGGACACGCTCGGGCAGGTAGCTGCCGGTGCCGATGATGCGTGAGCGGTGCAGTCCTGAGGCGCCGGTCGGCGCTTCCATGCGTGCTGCCTCGTTCATGCGGCGGCCTGCTGCTCGAGCTGTTGCGCGATCAGCTTCGGCACGTCGAGCTGCGCACTGCGGACGGCAATGTCGATGGCATGGGCAAAGGCGAAGGCATCGGCACCGCCATGGCTCTTGACCACGATGCCGCGAAGCCCGACAAGGCTTGCGCCGTTGTACTGCCGCGGGTCGATGCGCGCGCGCAGTGACTTCAGCACGGGTCTCGCAATCAGACCGATGAGCTTCGTGAGCGGTGTGCGCATGAACTCCTCCCGCAGAAGCTGCCCGATCATGTTCGCAAGGCCTTCGCTGGCCTTCAGTGCCACATTCCCTGCGAAGCCGTCACAGACCACCACGTCCACCTCACCTGTATAGATGTCGTCGCCCTCGACGAATCCGATGTAGTTGATTTCGGAACACTGCTCGAGCAGCGGCGCTGCCTGGCGTACCTGATCATTGCCCTTCAGTGCTTCGGAGCCGATGTTCAGCAGCCCCACTCGTGGCGACCTGGCATAACCGAGCGCTCGCGCAAGGATCGAGCCCATCTGCGCGAACTGATGGAGCTGGTTCGATGAACTGTCGACATTGGCACCGAGATCGAGCATCAGCCTCGGCGAACCGGTGGACGGCATCGAGGTGGCAATGGCCGGGCGTTCAATGCCCTTGACGGTCTTCAGCACGAACTTGCCGATGGCCATGAGCGCACCGGTGTTGCCGGCGCTGACACAGGCGACCGCCTGCCCGTCCTTGACGAGGTTGATGGCCATGCGCATCGACGAACGTTTCTTGTCCTTCAGCGCCACACGTGCCGAATCCTCCATCGTGACCACCTCGTCGGCATGCACGATGGACAATCTGTCGCGGATGCCTGCAAGACGCTTGTCCGAGCTCATGCGCGCAAGTTCCGCCTCGATGGCTTCGGCATCGCCCACCAGCACCAGCGACAGCGCGTCAGCGTCAGGGCGAGCAGCAAGCACGTCAACCGCTGCCGCAATGGCCACGCTCATGCCGCCGTCGCCACTCATCACGTCAATGGCAACGATTGTGCTCATCGCTCAGACATGGTTGCTCGGGGCGGCGCCAACGGATCTCGAAATGACGCACGGATGGCGTTCAGTCGTCGTCTTCGTCGTCGAAGTCGTCGTCGTCGATGATCTCGACCACCTGCTTGCCACGATAGAACCCATCGGCCGTGACATGATGACGGCGGTGGACCTCGCCGGTCGTGGGATCGGTCGAGAGCGTGGGCTTCCGGAGGCTGTCGTGCGAGCGGCGCATGCCACGACGTGAGGGTGTCTTGCGATTCTGTTGAACGGCCATGAAACGGACTTTCCTGAAAGCGGATGATGCTTGAAACAGCTGATTGTACTAGTTTAGGTCAAGATCCCTGAGCACTTCGAACGGTCGTTGCCGCCCTTCCTGCTCATGCTCGACCGCGGCATCCACCGCACCGAAACTCTGTTCAGGATCGACGCAATTCTCGCCCTCGCCGTGGCGCGGGTAATCCGGCACCGCGAGCATCAGTTCATCCTCGAAAAGATCGACCTGGCTGATGTGTCCGTGCTCGTCGAGCACGACGGGATCGAGCGGCTCGGGCAAGGCCTCGGCCGCCGCCTCGTCGGCAACGAAGATGAGCTCGTAAGACACATCGACCGGCAACACCATCGGCTCGAGACAGCGCTGACAGACGAGCGGGAACTCGGTTGTCAGGCGTCCGCTCACCGCGACGTTATCCTTCCGGTGGGAGAACATGGCACTGGCTCGCACCACGCCATCGACTTCACCGGTGGGTGATGCCGCCAGCAGAGCCTTGAGCCGCGCGAACCGTTCGAACGGAATCTCGGCCTCGAAGCGGCTGTTGTCGGCCGCCAGCTGGTCGGGATTGAAGCGAACGGGTAGTTGCTTGACCATAACCCGCCGATTATACATTCCACCGTAGCGGTGCAGGCATTTTTTTTCGACCGGAGTCATCAGATCGTGAACGTCATCCTTGCCTCCTCATCACCGTACCGGGCGCAGCAGCTTGCGTCACTCGGTATCGCCTTCGACTGCGAAGCGGCAGATATCGACGAGTCTCCCCTGATCGCCGAACCACCGGCAAGGACAGCCCGGCGCCTTGCGCGCCTGAAGGCCGAAACCGTAGCGGAGCGCGTAGCGGCGCGCGCAGCGGAGCGCGGGGCGGCACGCGTAGCGGAGCGCGCTCCCGATGCCATCATCATCGGTGCCGATCAGGTGGCCGAACTCGACGGCGTGGCCATCGGCAAACCGGGATCACACGCGGCCGCGAGCCAGCAACTGAGGGCGATGAGTAACCGGGAACTCGTCTTCCACAGTGCGCTCTGCGTGCGGCGACGATCACCCGAGTTTCTGTTCGAAGCCACCGTGCCCACCCGCGTCGCCGTGCGCGAACTGAGCGACGCAGCCATCGACGCCTACCTCCGGTACGACAAACCCTACGACTGCGCCGGCAGCTTCAGGATCGAATCACGAGGAATTGCCCTGATGCGCGCCGTGACCAGTGACGATCCGAGCGCGCTGATCGGACTGCCACTGATCGCCACGGCAGCTGCGCTGCGGGATGCGGGCGTCACCGTCTAGCGCCTGGCGCCTGTGCGGTACCGCGGCATGAGCACGCTCATCGCCACAGCCACACGAGCAGCTGCATCAGCACCAGGCTCATGAGTGCCGCGATGAGATCATCGAGCATGATGCCGAACCCCCCGTGGACCTTCGCATCGACGGTTCTGATGGGAGGCGGTTTCAGGACATCGAAAAGGCGGAACACGAGGAAGCCCGCGATGACCCAGGGCCAGCTTCGCGGAACGGCCGCCATGGTGACGAGGTAGCCAACCACCTCGTCCCAGACGATGCTGCCGTGGTCGTGCACACCCAGGGACCGTGAAGCCTGTCCGCAACACCAGACGCCCAGCAGAAACAGCAGCAGCGTGACCACGAGGTAGGCCGGCAATGCGGACGGCATCAGGAACAGCAACGGGATGCCGAGGAGCGTACCGAAGGTACCCGGTGCCACCGGCGCCAGCCCGAGGCCGGCGCCGAAGGCGATGAAACTGGCCGGGCTGGCAACAAGATCGCGACGATTCGGAACGCGCAAGGTACTGCCCGCATCGTCGTGTCCGGCGCTCACCGCGGCTTCATCTCCAGCGGACGGAGGTATCTTGCCAGCTTGTCGAGCACGCCATTGACGTAGCGGTGACCGTTGTCGGCACCGAATCGTCGTGTGATCTCGACACCTTCGTTGATGATGACGCGCGCCGGCGTGTCGAGCTGAGTTGCGAGTTCATACGCAGCGAGCCGCAATACGGCACGCTCGATCGGATCGAGTTCGGCAATGGGGCGATCGAGCGCGCGCTGCAGTTCGGCATCCACGCTGTCGGGATCGTGACTGACGCCGTTGAAGAGCAGCTCGAAGAAGCCGACATCGGCTTTGGAGAACTCCTGCGTGTCGAGAATTTCCTGACGAATCGACGAAGCCTGACCGGCACTGAGATCCCACTGGTAGAGCGCCTGCACCGCACGCTCCCGCGAGAGCCGCTTCTGTCTGGCACGACTCGGCTTGCGCGGGCCCTTGCGACCACCCCCGGGACCAACCTTGCGTTCACCCTTGCCCGTCGTCCTGTTCGCCGCGGCGGCAGAAGCACCCGTGCCTTGATGAGCGTCGCTCACGGACGCACCCTCCGACGGCGCGTCGTCTGCACTCGACGCCGCCTGCGCCTGCGCCTGCGCCTGCGCTTCGCGCAGCCAGTCGCCGAAGCTGCGTGGCTCTTCGGTACCCGGCGGTACGGCACCGGGCGGTGCGGGTGACGGCGTCGGCTCGTCGCCGGGCCTTGCCGCACTGCCGGTGCCGCGTCGCGATGAATCGGGCCTGTTCATGCCATCAACCTCGTCGCCAGAGTGTCTCGCTACCCTTGTCCTCGAGCACCACGCCAGCCTCGGCCAGCTGGTCGCGGATCCGGTCGCTCGCGGCCCAGTCCTTGTTGCTGCGGGCCTCGGCACGCTCGGCAATCAGTGATTCGATCTCGCCGTCCGACAGCGCGCCTGCGCCACCCTCGCCCTTCAGCACCGCCTCGGGATCGTTCTGCAACAAGCCCAGTCTGTCCCCAAGCGCCAGCAAGGTACTGACCAGCTGCCGGGAGTGTTCGCTGGCGATGTCGCTTTCACGATTGATGTCGGCAGCGAGTTCGTGCAGCACCGCCATCGCCTCGGGTGTGTTGAGGTCATCGTTCATGGCAAGGTCGAATCTCGCCACGGTGTCTTCGATCAGCGGTGCACCACCCTCACGCCCCCTGAGCGCCGTGTAGAAACGCCGCAGCACGGTGCGCGCGGCCTGCAGGGCCTCGTCGTGAAACGCGAGCGGACTGCGGTAGTGACTCGACACCATGAACAGGCGCAGTTCTTCGCCGCTCCAGTCTTCGAGTGCCTGACCGATGGTCAGGAAATTGCCGAGCGACTTCGACATCTTGTCGTCGCCGACGGTGATGAGGCCGCTGTGTACCCAGTAGTTCGCCAGCGGCACGCCGTTCGCGGCCTCGCTCTGCGCGATCTCGTTCTCGTGATGCGGAAACTTGAGGTCGAGCCCGCCGCCGTGAATGTCGAACTGGTCGCCGAGTGTGTCCTTCGCCATGGCCGAGCACTCGATATGCCAGCCCGGACGCCCCGGCCCCCAGGGAGACGGCCAGGCAGGTTCACCCTCCTTCGCCGCCTTCCAGAGCACGAAATCCAGCGGATCGCGCTTGTCTTCGTCGACGGCAACGCGCTCGCCGGCACGCAGCTCATCGGGTTTTCTGCCCGAAAGCTTGCCGTAGTCGGGAAACGCGCGCACCGCGTAGAAGACATCGGAGCCCTCGACCGCATAGGCGTGACCCGACGCGATGAGCGTGTCGATCAGCGCGTGCATGGACTCGATGGCGGCCGTTGCACGTGGCTCTTCGCTCGGTGACAGCACGCCAAGGGCAGCTTCGTCGTCGTGCATGGCCTTGATGTAACGTTCGGCGAGCGCTTCGGGCGCTTCGCCGTTCTCGAGCGCGCGACGAATGATCTTGTCGTCCACATCGGTGATGTTCCGGACGTAGCTGACCTCGTAACCGAGCGCCAGCAGGTGCCGGTACAGAATGTCGTAGACCAGCATCGACCGGCCGTGCCCGACGTGACAGTCGTCGTACACCGTGATACCACAGACATACATGCCGACCTTGCCCTCGACGCGCGGACGGAACGCCTCCTTCCGGCGCGAAAGCGAGTTGTAGAGTGTGAGCATTCGGGGCGTACGCGCGAAAAACAGCAGGATTCGGCAAGCCTAGCAGATTACTCTATGGTTACCGAGATGAACTCTGCTGTCTGTCTCGCTAGAATTCGTGACAAATCAACCAGCAATCCCGAGACGCTCGATGCATCGACTGTC
Organism: Gammaproteobacteria bacterium; assembly: GCA_002746645.1. Classification (GTDB taxonomy): domain Bacteria; phylum Pseudomonadota; class Gammaproteobacteria; order Granulosicoccales; family Granulosicoccaceae; genus Granulosicoccus. The sequence goes on from PDPU01000033.1 coordinate 71,157, forward strand.
CCCCGTCAACGTGTTCGCTGCTCACGCGCGCGGCAACCTGTTCTTTCGGCTTGCCAACGGCAGGACCATACCGCCACCTCGCGCCCTCTCGGCGAAGGCACTGGCAATCATCGCACTCTCGCTGACCGCGGTCCTGAGCCTGACCTTGCCGGGCCAGGCAAGCGCTGCCGAGGATCGTCCGCGGGTCATGCTGACCACCAGTGAAGGCAACATCCTGCTCGAACTCGACCCCGAGCGTGCTCCGGAAACGGTCAAGAACTTTCTGACCTACGTGAGCGACGGTTTCTACGACGACACGATCTTTCATCGCGTCATCGAAGGTTTCATGATCCAGGGCGGCGGCTTCACGGTCGACTACGAGCGGAAACGCACCCGTGCACCGATCAGCAACGAAGCCTGGAACGGACTCAGCAACCGGCACTACAGTGTGGCCATGGCGCGCACCAACGCCCCGCACTCGGCAAATTCGCAGTTCTTCATCAACGTCGCCGACAATACGAGGCTCGACCACACCGGCACCAACGATCGTGGCTGGGGCTATGCCGTCTTCGGGCAGGTCATCGAAGGCCAGGAAGTGGTCGAACGCATCAGCCAGATGCCTACCGGACGCGGTGGCCCGTTCGGCCGTGACGTGCCGAAGACCCAGGTCGTGATCACATCGGCGACGCTCCTCGATGCCGACACCGCCGAAGCGGACGCGACCGATGCCGCCACAGGTGCCGACGACATCTCCGGTCAGAACGAAGAAGAGTCCGAGGATGAAACCGAACCGGCAAGCGACGAAGACACTCCGGAAGCCGCTGCGAACGAGCAAGGCGCCATCACCCTGACGAGCAATGCAGTGACGGGCTGAACCTGCGCGCTACAATACGTGACCCTCAGGCAACCGAATCGACGAGCAACCACCGCATGCAAGCACGTATTGTCACCTCCCACGGCGAAATCACCCTGACCCTCGACGCCGACAAGGCGCCGGAAACCTGCGCCAACTTCAAGCGCTACGCCGACGAGGGCCACTATGATGGCACGATCTTCCATCGTGTGATTCCGGGCTTCATGATCCAGGGTGGTGGTTTCACGGCAGAGATGCAGCAGAAACCGACACACGAGAACATCCGCAACGAAGCGGCCAACGGGCTTCAGAACACCCGCGGCACCATCGCCATGGCGCGCACGCCCGACCCCCATTCGGCCAGCAGCCAGTTCTTCATCAACCTCAACGACAACGACTTCCTGAACTTTCGTGACGAGTCACAGGCCGGCTACGGCTACTGCGTGTTCGGCGAAACCACCGACGGCATGGACACCGTCGACGCCATCGCCGCGGTGGCAACCGGCAATCACGGCCCGCACGGCGACGTACCGCGCGAGCCGGTGCTGATCGAATCGATCACCGTGATCACCGAAACCGAATAAGGCTTCGCCCGTCTTCGGCCATCACACCACCATGCTGCGTCCCGGTTCACGGTGAGCACAAGCACGAACTTCGCTTCTCCGGGTACAACCCTGTCTTCGGGCGCGATCCTGCCTGCCGATGCGAAGGGCCTCGTGATGGCCGATCTGCACCTCGATGCGGTCGCCGCCCCTTCCTACCGGTTCGCGCTGGCGATGCTGCGAGAAGCGCTCGCGCTGCATGAACTCGCAGACCTCTGGATACTCGGCGACCTCTTCGAGGCGTGGATCGGAGACGATGCCGCACTCGACGAACACGCGGAGCTGACGGATGCTCTGCGGGCGCTTGCCGAGCATGGTTGCCGCGTGTCACTGATGCACGGCAACCGGGATTTCCTGATCGGCGACGCCTTTGCGGCAGCGGCCGGCGCCACGCTCATCCGTGATGACGAAACGGTGGCCACCCTCGGCCACACATCGGTGCTGCTGCTGCACGGCGACACACTGTGCACCGACGATCACGACTACCAGCAGCTGCGGCAGCGCCTTCGTTCACGCGACTGGCAATCCGACTTTCTCGCCCGCTCCGCCGAAGAACGCACTGCCATTGCGCGGCAACTGCGGCACGAGAGCCGGAGTGCGGGGCGTGAGAAAGCGTCGGCCATCATGGACGTCAACGACACGGCCGTTGCCGAACGCTTCCGCGCCCATCCCGACATCGCGATCATGGTTCATGGCCATACGCATCGTCCTGCCCGTCATGACCTCGAGGTGCTGATCGATGGCACACCGTGCCCACGGCAACGCCTCGTGGTCGGCGACTGGCACGATGATCATGCCGTGTGTCTGGTGGCTGGAGACGATGGTCCGGTGTTGATGACCTTGAAGGCCTGAGCCAGGCTGCGGCAGTGTGACCGTGTTCGCAGAAACCGGCACTTTTCGATTCACGTGAATCGTTTTCGGCTCAAAAGCGTGATCGGCATCACAGAAACCGGCCTTTTACGGTTTACGTGAACCGTTTTTGACGGCACGGCCCGGAAACCTCACAAGGCCGCCTCATCACCGCAGACGCCTCATCCCTTGCCGAGTTGCCCCGATCGAACAGCTTGATATCAGCTCAAGCGTCCATGCTGTGAGCGATGTGGGGTGGTACCTCCAAAAGAAGCTTCACTGGTATCACAAGGGCCAGCTCTTGAAGGTGTTTCAACAGCCTGAACGGCTAGTACCTCCAAAAGATTGTTCGCAATAGCATTTTATGTGATCGGCATCACGGTTTCAACAGCCTGAACGGCTAGTACCTCCAAAAGTGCAAAAGTTACCGACAGCCCGATTGGTTTCAGTTAGTTTCAACAGCCTGAACGGCTAGTACCTCCAAAAGGTACCCCACGAATACTACTACAGTTTCAACAACTTGCACACCGGTTTTGGCAACTCGGCGCCGACACCTCGCAGAAACCCGATTTCAGCCTTAATTCCTCTCCTGAAAACGCCGTAACTTCTTGATTTCATTGGGAGTGCCACTCAGGACGATGCCGGTTTCCACGACGCTTCGCCAAGCGATTGATTTCATGGAGATTGTTGTGCTCGTGGTAACCCAAGGTCGAGTTTCCGACCTGAGTCGCAAAGCGCACGAATCACGATCACAGCACTGATGAGTGAGGGTGGGTGGGTGACTTGCGGCCGATCTTCAGCGGCACGCAGTCTCGCGAGCGACGGAGACGCCGACACCGGGGTCTAAGCCAGGTTTCGGCAGTGTGACCGTGTTCGCAGAAACAGGCACTTTCCGATTCACGTGAATCGTTTTCGGCTCAAAAGCGTGAATGGCATCACAGAAACCGGTCTTTTACGGTTCACGTGAACCGTTTTTGACGGCGTGGCGCGGAAACCTCGCAAGGCCGCCTCATCGCCGCTAACGCCTGGATCCCTTGCCGAGTTGCCCCGGTCGAACGGCTTGATATCAGCTCAAGCGTCCATGCTGTGAGCGATGTGGGGTGGTACCTCCAAAAGAAGCTTCACTGGTATCACAAGAGCCGGCTCTTGAAGGTGTTTCAACAGCCTGAACGGCTAGGGCGTGTCAACAATTAAGCCAGGCCATGCTGGCGATTAAATGTACAGCCCCGAGGAAGTTTCGTGCCGTCTTGTCGTAGCGAGTGGCTATCGCTCGGTACTGTTTCAGCTTGGCGAAGAAATTCTCGATCAGAC
>PDPU01000020.1 GCA_002746645.1 Gammaproteobacteria bacterium
CATCTGGAAGGGGATGAAACAGGTGGCATCATGCGCCGCCGGCATGAAATTCATGCGTCGCCTCGAAGACAGCACGTGATTTGTGTATAAGGACATGGGTGAGAACGCCTTGCTCAATGCCCGGCCGACCCAGCGGCGTTGCCGTGGCCGTGTGAATCATCGCTTCCGCGCAGCTTTCGGATCAGGCTGATCACGGCGAAGACAACGCCGCCGGCCACGAAGCCGACGAGGCCGTTCAGAAGCGATCCCGTGATCACTTCGGCCGCGGTACCGAGGAATCCGACGGTCTGCAGCGCCGGTAGATGACCGACCGTCGCGGCCGCGTGTTCGACATGCTCGGCAATCCAGTGAAAGGCGTGCACGACGATACCGCCGCCGACAAGGAACATCGCCGCGGTACCCACCACCGACAGCGTCTTCATGAGTATCGGTGAAAACCACAGTAGCCCCTCGCCGAGGCGTTCTGCAAACCTCGAAGGTGGATTGCCGCTCCTGTCCGGTGCGGAAAGATGGCGACCCAGGTCGTCGAGCTTGACGATACCCGCCACCAGGCCGTAGACGAAGGCGATCATGAGCAGCGAGATCACGGCCAGTACCGTAAGCCGTACCGTGAAGTCGGACTCGGCCACGGTACCGAGGGCGATGACGATGATTTCGGCCGAAAGAATGAAGTCGGTGCGGATTGCTCCCTTGATCTTCTCCTTCTCGAACGCGACCATGTCGGTGTTCTCGTCGATGAGGGCGCTGTGGATTTCCGCCTTCTCCTGTTCGGCTTCCTCGGGATGCAGGAACTTGTGCAGCACCTTGTGCACGCCTTCGTAGCAGAGAAACAGGCCGCCGATCAGCAGCAGTGGCGTGATCAGAAACGGTGCAATTGCGCTGATGGCCAGCGCCACGGGCACGATGATGAGCTTGTTGACGAAGGAGCCCTTGGCCACGGCCCAGATGACGGGTATTTCCCGTTCGGCGCGGACGCCGGTGACCTGCTCGGCGTTGAGTGCGAGATCATCGCCGAGCACGCCGGCGGTTTTCTTCGCAGCGAGTTTCGTCATGGCCGCGACGTCGTCGAGCACCATGGTGATGTCGTCGAGCAGGGCCAGCAGGCTGGAAGACATGAGTTGCTCCGGTAGTCGTGGGTGCGTCGGAGGTCAGAAGTCTAGCAGGGGTGGTGGTCGAGCCTCAGGGGAATACCGGTGCGAGCATGAGCCCCGTTGTTTCGGGCAGGCCGAGCATGAGGTTGGCGTTCTGGAGTGCCTGGCCGGATGAGCCCTTGGTCAGGTTGTCGAGCGCGGCGACGACAAGCGTGCGGTGTTCGCGACGATCGGCCACCACACCGATGTGACAGAAGTTGCTGCCGCGAACGTGGCGTATCGACGGCAGTTCACCGAGCGGCAGCACCTCGATGAAGGGTTCCTCGGCATAGCGAGCGGCGAGGGCTGCATGAATGTCGCTGGCGTTGCCGACGACGTGAATGGAGGCCAGAATGCCGCGGTTGGCCGGAATCAGGTGCGGGGTGAAGATCACCTCGACCTTGCGTCCGGCGATGGCCGAGAATTCCTGGTCGAATTCACCGAGATGACGATGGGTGCCACCGGCCGCGTAGGCGTGTGCGCCCTCGGAAAGCTCGGCGTGCAGGAAGGCCTCCTTTGCGGAACGACCGGCACCACTGACTGCGGCCTTGAGATCGATGACGATATGATCGAGATCGATCAGTTCCTTCTCGATCAGCGGGCGCAGTGCGTACTGTGCGGTGGCGGCGTTGCAGCCGGTACCGGCAACCAGCCGCGCCTTGCGGATATCCTCGCGATAGAACTCGGTGAGGCCGTACACCGCCTGCTGTTGCAGTGTCGTTGCCGCATGCGGCTGGCCATACCACTTCTCGTAGCTTGCCGGGTCACGCAGGCGAAAGTCGGCCGAGAGATCCACCACCTTGACACTCTCGGGCAACTTGCTGATGACGGCCTGACTGGTGGCGTGCGGCAGTGCGCAGAAGACGAGATCGAGCGCGCTGACGTCCAGGTCCTCGATGCGTTCCAGTCGCGGCAGATCGAGGTGACGGAGATGCGGAAACACCTCGCGCATGTCGAGACCGGCCTTGGCATTGGCCGACAGTGCGGCAATCTCGATGTTCGGGTGTGTCGCAATCAGGCGAACGAGTTCGGCACCGGTATACCCCGATGCGCCGAGAATGGCGACCTGCTGGCTCATGAATCTCGTGTTGTTTCGGGCCTGTCGAATGGTCAGGCGGGCTGGGGAGTCTGCGCGCCGACGAGTTCGTCGTAGCGCGCCTGGAAATAGGCGATCAGCCGCAGCTGCTTCTCGAGCATTTCGCGACTTCCCTGTTCGCGAATGGCGGGCAGGGCCCGTAGCAGCTGGTGCAGGATGCGAGTGATGTTTTCGAGCTTTTCGTTGCGGGTCATGATGATGAAACCTGCTGAGAGAACCACTTTTATAGAACGCACACGGTCGGCTTTCCATGCCGATCTCGGTGTTCCCCTGTCGAGATGGTGTCGTTTCAGGTGTGTTTCAAGTCGCTCGATTCACTCCGATCCTGCCTGCCTCAGCTCAGCGCAACAGGCTTCGTGCCGCCATGCCGAGCACGTCGTCCCAGATCGAACCGTCGCGGTCACCGTCGAGAAGGGAGCCGAGGATACCGCCCGAATCGGTGCGTGAGGCGCTCCGCCCGCCACCAAGGACCTGCTTGCTGAGTGTGCCCATGACGATCGAGGCCACCACGGGAAGCATCTTTCCGAGAATGGATGAACTGATGCCGGACTTCTGTGCAGCGCGCGAAGCCACTTCACGGCTGACCTCCTTGCTGCCGAATATGTGACCGAGAATGTCGTTGCCGTCCTTGATGGTTTCGGGTCGTCCGAGTGTGCTCGGGTCACCGATGTAGCGACCATGATCGCCGGTTCTGAGCGCTTCGAGGAGCTCATCCATGCCAGGCGAGCTCTCGGTGTTCTTCTGCAGCCCGCGCCTCAGCGCCGGTACGAGTTCGTTGACCGCGCTTTTCGTTTCCTCTGCGGAGAGGTTGAATTCGCGTTGCAGTTGATCGAATGCGCCATGTTCTTCGTTACCCTGAATGAGGTCGAGCAGATTGGCCATTGTGTTTTCCCTGTGCTGGTGTGATGCGAACGTTGTGGCGCGCCGTTGAAGGGTTTGAACGGCAGGTTCAGGCGTAGTCGTCGTCGCTGAATTCGTCGTCGAGCGTGATGTCGTCGAACTGGTCGTCCATGATGAACACTTCCCAGTCCTCCACCACTTCACGAAACTGCTTGAGTGGCAGTTTGTAGGGGTACTGTTCATCGGGTACGGCATCGTCGGCAAGGCGTTCGATGATGACGCCCGCGGTGCTCATGGTGGCACTGTGGACATTGCCGATGAACTCGCGTTCGTCATCGGAGCCGTCTCCGATGGCTTCGATGTCGTCCATGAGGGCCCGACAGAGGGAATCACTGCCTTGGATGTCGGACTCGAGAAACTGCATCAGCGGCTTCTCGTTGGCGGGTCCTCCGGCGCGGGGAATTCCCTGATCATCGTAGTGGAAATTGTGGTTGCGGGCCATGGGTTCCGGAGCGTTTGCAGGATACGCAGCCCTTATCGTACCGATGCCAGCGAAATTTGCCAGAGGTCACGGCCACTTTTTTTTTACGTTTGTTCTCGGCTGCAGGGCGCTTCCGCAGCCGGCGCCACTTCAATTGCGCGACGATTCCGCGTTGCGGCAGGGGGTGGTGGGGGATGACACGCGGGCCATCAGGCCTGTGTGAATTGTCATGATTCGAACTGAATGCGCGGGTGCTGCGGGTTGGGCCGGTATACCGTGGCAGTGTGTCCGATCTGCTGCACGGGCTCGGCGAGTGTTGCCTTGCACAGTGCGTCGAGCTGCCTGGCACGCTCCTCGCGCGCGCCGGCGAGATTGATCTTGACGAGTTCGTGATGATCGAGCGCGATCTCGAGTTCGGCAAGCACGGCCTCGGTAAGGCCTTTCTGGCCGATGCGCACCACCGGGTCGAGCGTGTGGGCCAGACCCTTCAGGTATTTCTTCTGCTGTTTGCCAAGGGGTTTTCGCGACTCGTAGTCGGGTTTCTGCGGTGTCTTGTCATTCATGCGCCGGAGTCTACCCGTGTCGGCGTACCTTGCGCTGGCATTCTCCTTGTTCCGACCAGGGTCTTTGCGATTCCTGTCGATTCGTGTTCTGATCGTCTTCCGATACCTGTCTGATCCCCTGATTGCCGGAATCCCGATTCACGATGTGTGCTGCAAGGCGCAAGAACAGCCGCCGCTGGATGGCCGAGCATCTCGGTGATGCCCACGTGAAGCGGGCGCGCGCCGAAGGCTATCGCTCGCGTGCGGTGTACAAGCTCATGGAACTCGACGCGCGCGATCGACTGCTCGAACCGGGCCTCACGGTGCTCGAACTCGGTGCCGCGCCCGGTGGGTGGACGCAGTATCTTTCCGAGAAGCTTGGCGACAAGGGCTGTATCGTCGCCAGCGACATCCTGCCGATGGATGCCCTTGCCGACGTCAGCTTCATTCAGGGAGATTTCACTGAGCAATCAACTGCGGATGCGATTCATGCGGCCATGCCTGGCCGGGCTGATCTTGTCCTTTCCGATATGGCACCCAATATCAGTGGAGTGGCAGCGAGCGATCAGGCGCGCGCGATGGCACTGGTGGAACTCGCGACCGAGGCGGCGCTGGAGTACCTGAAGCCCGACGGCATGTTCGTGGTCAAGGTATTCCAGGGTGAAGGCTTCGATGACTGGATGCGCGGTCTCAGACAGACGTTCGTTACCGTCAAGGTGAGGAAACCGGATGCGTCGCGAGCCAGAAGTCGTGAGGTCTACGTGGTTGCCGCAAGGCCGCGTAACGCCGGCGAGTGACTGCCATGCCAGCGTTGCTGCGCCGGTTCTGCTGCGCCGGTTCTGCTGCGCAAGTGTTGTTGCGCACAGCTTTGCTGTGCTGGCAGGCGCCCGGTGCTATCATCGAGTGTGGGAGTTTGTCTCCTGCGCCGCAGCAGAGTGTTGTGACATGGCGTAAATCCTGCCCTTCACTCCGCGAAGTGGTTTCGCTCGGTCGAAAACGAGCGGATGACAGAGGATCAAGAGCTTGAACGATATTGTAAAAACCGTCCTGCTGTGGGTCGTGATCGCCGTCATTCTGATGACGGTCTTCAACAACCTCGGCGATCAGCGCGTAGCGGGCAACACCATTCCGTACTCGGACTTCCTCGAAGAGGTCAAGGCGGGCTCGGTCGATCGCGTCGCCTTCGTCGACGAGGTGGAAATCCGTGGCACCCGCGCGGGCGGGGCCGTGTTCACCACCTACAACGCGGAAACCGACAACACGGCCTTGATCGGTGAACTCGAGAAGCACGGCGTGCAGTTCGAGCGTGTGCCGCCCGAGAACCCGAGCCTCCTTCTCAACATCCTCATCAGCTGGTTCCCCTTCATCCTGCTGATCGGCCTGTGGCTGTTCTTCATGCGCCAGATGCAGGGCGGTGGTGCCGGACGTGGCGCGATGTCCTTCGGCAAGAGCAAGGCACGCCTGCTCTCGGAAGACCAGGTCAAGGTCACCTTTGCCGACGTGGCCGGTGTCGAGGAAGCCAAGGAAGAAGTATCGGAACTCGTCGAGTTCCTCAGGGACCCGGGAAAGTTCCAGAAGCTCGGCGGCAAGATTCCGCGTGGCGTGCTCATGGTGGGTTCGCCCGGTACCGGCAAGACCCTGCTCGCCAAGGCCATCGCCGGCGAAGCCAAGGTACCGTTCTTCACCATTTCCGGTTCCGACTTCGTCGAGATGTTCGTGGGCGTCGGTGCAAGCCGCGTGCGCGACATGTTCGAGCAGGCCAAGAAGCACTCACCCTGCATCATCTTCATCGACGAAATCGACGCTGTCGGTCGTCACCGTGGCGCAGGCCTTGGCGGCGGTCACGACGAGCGCGAACAGACCCTGAACCAGCTACTCGTCGAAATGGACGGTTTCGAGGGCAACGAGGGCGTCATCGTCATCGCGGCCACCAACCGCCCGGACGTGCTCGACCCGGCGCTGCTGCGCCCCGGCCGCTTCGACCGCCAGGTGGTGGTGCCGCTGCCCGACGTGCGTGGTCGTGAGCAGATCCTGAAGGTACACATGGCGAAGGTACCGCTTGCCGACGACGTGCGCCCCGATCTCATCGCGCGCGGCACCCCGGGCTTCTCGGGCGCCGATCTTGCCAACCTCGTCAACGAGGCCGCGCTCTTTGCCGCACGTGCCAACGAGCGCCAGGTGGACATGAGCGACTTCGAGCGCGCGAAAGACAAGATCATGATGGGTGCCGAACGACGTTCGATGGCCATGACCGAGCAGGAAAAGAAGCTCACGGCCTATCACGAGGCAGGACACGCCATCGTCGGCTACCTCGTGCCGCAGCACGATCCCGTTTACAAGGTAACGATCATTCCGCGCGGTCGCGCGCTCGGCGTCACGATGTATCTGCCCGAGGAGGATCGCTACAGCCAGTCGAGGCTCGAACTCGAAAGCCGTGTGTCGACGCTCTACGGTGGCCGCATCGCCGAGGAAATCATCTTCGGTGCCGAGAACGTCACCACCGGTGCCTCGAACGACATCGAGCGTGCCACCGAAATCGCGCGCAACATGGTCACCAAGTGGGGGCTTTCCGACGAAATGGGTCCGCTCGCCTACTCGGAAGAGGAGGGCGAGGTGTTCCTCGGCCGCTCCTCGACCAAGCAGAAGCCGATGTCGGACGATATCGTCAGACGCATCGACACCGAGATCCGCGACATCATCGACCGCAACTACGAGCGTGCGAAAACCATCCTCACGGAGAATCTCGACATCCTGCACGCCATGTCCGACGCGCTCATGAAGTATGAAACCATCGACGCCGACCAGGTCAAGCGTCTCATGAACCGAGAGGAAGTGGGCCCACCGGCCGACTGGAGCGGCGACGATCCGCAAGGTGGCGACGGACAGCCAAGCGGCAAGGCCGAGCCAGTCGTCGACGCCGACACCGATCCTGTCGCGGACGGCGGTGACGACGATGACGACGAGGAAGCCGGGGGTGCCAACCCGTCGCCAAGTCTCCACTGAACGCTGATCGTTCGTCTGCCGACATGCCTGTTGCATCTTCGGCCTTTCCTCTGACGATTCCCTCGACGCGGCCGCTTTACCTGAAGCGGCCGTGGGTCATGGGGATCCTGAACGTCACCCCGGATTCGTTTTCCGATGGTGGTGAACACGAGGGGCTCGATGCTGCGCTCGCGCATGCTCGACACATGATCGCCGAGGGTGCCGACATCATCGACATCGGCGGTGAGTCCACCCGGCCGGGGGCCGCCGAGGTGTCTCTCGAGGAAGAGCGTCGCCGCACCATTCCCGTGATCGAGGCGCTGCGTGCCGAGAGCGACATCGCGATCTCCATCGATACCAGCAAGCCGGAGCTGATGCGCGAAGCCGCTGCGGCGGGCGCGGATCTCATCAACGACGTGCGCGCCCTGCGTGAACCCGGTGCGCTCGAGGCGGCCGCGGATACCGGGCTTGCCGTCTGTCTCATGCACATGCAGGGTGAGCCGCGCAGCATGCAGCTCGATCCGCACTATCGTGATGTCGTCGCCGAAGTGGCTGCCTTTCTCGTCGAGCGTCGTGAGGCTTGTGAACGTCACGGTATTCCCGCTTCGGCTATCCTTCTCGATCCGGGCTTCGGCTTCGGCAAGACCCTCGAGCACAATCTTCGATTGCTCGCGAACCTGCCGGTCATTGCCGAGGCAGGGCATCTTCTGACCGGGCTGTCACGCAAACGCATGTTCGCAGCCATTCTCGGCGACGACACCGCTGATCGCACCGTGGCTTCGGTCACCGCGGCGATGCGCTGCGTGGCCGGTGGCGCCGTGATGATTCGCGTGCACGATGTGCGCGAGACGGTGGACGCGCTGAAGGTGTGGCTGGCCGTGGAAGAGGCGTCAGTGCAGGCATCTGCCGCACGATAGCGCGCTTGCAGGCCAGTCAGGAACAGTCAACACGGTAGGGCGAGGCGCGCCGCGTTTTGCCCGCAACATGACGCAAGACCATGAGCAGAGAATATTTCGGAACCGATGGCATTCGCGGCCGCGTCGGCCAGTCGCCGATGACGGCAGAGGTGGTGCTGAAACTCGGCTGGGCCGCCGGCAAGGTGCTGGCGAAGCAGAACGTCAGCGGCAACGGCAGAAGTCTCGTACTGATCGGCAAGGACACGCGCATCTCGGGCTACATGTTCGAAGCGGCGCTCGAAGCAGGCCTTGCCGCTGCCGGTATCAACAGCCGCATGCTCGGCCCGATGCCGACGCCGGCCGTGGCCTACCTCACGCGAACCTTTCGCGCGGCAGCAGGCATTGTCCTGAGCGCCTCGCACAACCCCTATTACGACAATGGCCTGAAATTCTTCTCGGCCGAGGGCACCAAGCTCCCCGACGCTCTCGAACTCGAGATCGAGGCAATGATGCACAGCGACATGGAAACGGTGGATTCGGCCGACCTCGGCCGCGCTCGTCGCATCGACGATGCCGCGGGCCGCTACATCGAATTCTGCAAGAGCACCTTCCTCTCGGGTCGTCGTCTCAGCGGCCTGAAGATCGTGGTCGATACCGCCAATGGTGCGGCCTATCACATCGCCCGCCAAGTGTTCGAGGAACTCGGCGCAGATGTCGTTGCCATCGGCAACGCGCCCAACGGCGTCAACATCAACCTCGACTGCGGTGCAACGGCACCCGCCGAACTTCGCTCGCACGTGCTGCTCGAGCGCGCTGATGTCGGTATCGCACTCGACGGTGACGGCGACCGGTTGATCATGGTCGATCATCGTGGCGAGATCCTCGACGGCGACGAAATCCTCTACATCATTGCCATGGCCCGTCACGCGGCGGGCACCATGCGGGGCGGTGTCGCCGGTACCCTCATGACCAATCTCGCGCTCGAGCATGCGTTGGCCGAAAAGGGCATCGACTTCGCCCGCGCCAGTGTTGGCGACCGCTTCGTCATGGAGCTTCTGAAGGAGCGCGGCTGGGAACTCGGTGGCGAGAACTCCGGTCACGTCATCTGCCTCGACAAGGTCACTACCGGGGATGCCATCGTTGCCGCCCTCGCGGTGCTGGCGGTGATGCGCGAGAGCGGCAGGAGTCTTGCCGAACTGCGCAGCGGCATGCAGCTCTACCCGCAGGTGCTCATCAACGTGCCGATCAACGACAAGCCCGACCTCGACAGCAACGAGCGTATTCAGGCAGCCGTGAAGGAGGCCGAATCCGCGCTCGCCGGCAGCGGCCGTGTGCTGCTCCGCCCCTCGGGCACCGAGCCACTGGTACGCGTCATGGTCGAAGGGCGCGATGGCAAGCAGGTGCAGTCGATCTGCGAGGATGTGGCGGACGTGGTGCGGGAGTCGCTGGCCTGAGGGCGTGATGGTCTGATGTGTCGCTCGGTGCTACTCCTGTTGCACATCCGGTAGCGAAAAACCGTTCGTCCTCGAGGCCTTGCGATCAAACGTGTACATGGGGGTTTGATCGTGTGTCATCGCGACGGCGACATGAATGCAGTCTGCGAAATCGATATTGGATTCCTGGTAGAGACTGAGCGCACGCTCGAGTATGGCTTCGCTTTCGAAGAGCAATTCCCGAGTTTCCAGGAGCTGGATGATGACCTGTATGAACTCCTGCTTCGACAGCGCATAGCGAGACCGAAGTACCCACTCAAGCTCCAGTATCACACTCGTGCAAATGAACAGCCCTGACGATTTTCGCGCAGCATCAATGACGTTTCGCGCCATGTCGAACTGTTCGGGGTCATCATTGATCAGAAAACGTACCAGTACGTTGGTGTCAATGGAAGCCATTTCGATCCCGGTCTGGTGAGATCAGTCGAATCCAAGCTGGTTGACAGGTATCGAACGTCCGGATCGCGGCTTGATGGAGTCGGCAAGATCCATGATCGATCGTTTCTTCGCGCGCATGACGGTAGTGCCGTTCGGCAGTACCGTGAATTCGACACGATCATGTGGTTCCAGATTCATCTGACGACGAATGTCGGCAGGTATGGTTATCTGGCCCTTGCTGGTTACGGCGGCGTCAGCCATGCGCAAATCCCTTACTTTTCTGCAAATTATAAGGAGAAGCGACCGGTTGTCAATCAGCTTGAGTGAGATCGGCGCATGGTGAGAATCACCAGCGATTGACGAATCCTGCCTGTCGCACGATCATGGGAATCCGGCGCTGTGTTCGAGCTGCCGTGACAACTCCAGGGAACCAGATGACAGCAACCGCAACCCGCCTCGGCGTCGACATCGGCGGCACCTTCACCGACGTGGTGCTGGAGCGGCCCGGTGAGCATGGCGTGGAGCGTTTTTCCACCAAGGTGCTCACGACCTACGCCGCACCCGAGAACGCGATTGTCGAGGGCATGCGCACGGTCTGCGACGAGGCCGGCATCACGCCCGGCGAACTCGATCAGATCATCCACGGCACCACGCTTGCGACCAACGCCCTGATCGAGCGGCGCGGGGCGAAGACGGCACTGATCACCACCGAGGGCTTTCGCGACGTCATCGAGATGCGCACCGAGAGCCGTTTCGAGCAGTACGACCTGAACCTCGTGTTGCCCGAGCCACTGCTGCCGAGGCAGCGCCGCTTTACCCTGCGGGAACGGGTGGGTGCGAGGGGCGAAGTGCTGATACCACTGCAGCGTGCCGACGTGGTGGCCCTCGCCGAGCGCATCGCCGCAGGCGGCTACGAGAGCGTGGCAGTCGGCTTTCTGCACTCGTATCTCAACCCCGCGCACGAGGCGATGGTGCGCGAGGTGCTGGCCGCGACACTGCCTGAACTCTCGGTGTCGATTTCCGCGGAGGTCTCGCCGCAGATGCGTGAGTACGAGCGCTTCAACACGGTGGTGGCGAATGCCTACATCAAGCCGCTGATGGCCTCCTATCTCGGCCGGCTCGAGCAGCGACTCGCCGACGAGGGTGTCGCCTGCCGCATCTTCCTGATGCATTCGGGCGGCGGCATCATCTCGATCGAGAACGCGGCGCGTTTTCCAGTGCGGCTCGTCGAATCGGGACCCGCGGGCGGTGCCGTGTTCGCGGCCAACATCGCCGCCGCGCACGGACTCGACAAGGTGCTGTCCTTCGACATGGGTGGCACCACGGCGAAGATCTGTCTGATCCGCGAGCAGACACCGAAGACTGCGCGCGTGTTCGAGGTGGCGCGCACCTATCGCTTCAGGAAGGGTTCCGGCATGCCCATCTCGATTCCGGTCATCGACATGGTGGAGATCGGTGCCGGCGGTGGCAGCCTTGCCGAAGTCGATGCGCTCAGGCAGATTCGTGTGGGGCCCGAGAGCGCCGGCAGCGAACCGGGCCCGGCCTGCTACGGGCGGGGCGGCGAGCGACCGGCCGTGACCGATGCCGATCTCGTGCTCGGCAAGCTCGACCCCGAGAACTTCGCGGGTGGCTCGATCCGGCTCGACGGCGAGCGGTCGAAGACGGCGCTGCTGCAGGGCATCGGGGACACGCTTGGCATGTCTGCCACCGAAGCGGCCTGGGGCATTGCCGAAGTCGTCGACGAGAACATGGCCAACGCCGCACGCGTGCATGCGGTCGAGAACGGCGAGGACCTGTCCGACTACACCATGATCGCCTTCGGTGGCGCCGCGCCGCTGCATGCCGGTCGGCTGTGCGAAAAGCTCGGTATCGACAGGCTGCTCGTGCCACCGGGTGCCGGTGTGGGCAGCGCCATCGGTTTCCTGCGGGCGCCCTTCAGCTTCGAGGCCAATCGTTCGGTGTACATGCGCATGGCCGATTTCGATGCAGTGCGTATTCGCCGCCTGCTCGCGGAACTTCGTGAGGAAGCCACCGGCTTCGTGCGCAGCTGCGATGCCGAAAGTGACATCCTTGCAGAATTCAAGGTCTACATGCGCTATGCCGGACAGGGCTGGGAGATTCCGGTGCCGCTCGATGAACAGCAGGCGATGAATCCCGTTGCCGAGGTGTACATGGCACGTTTCGAGGAAGACTACACGCGTCTTTTCGGCCGGCCCGTGGCCGGACTCGATGTGGAGATTACCGTGTGGTCGGTAAACGCGACCACGCCCGCCGAAGCCGTTTCGCGGGTGGGTGTCGCCGCTGGCGGACGGCCCCATGCGGTCGACACCACACGCAGGCTCTTCGATCCGGCCGAGGGCAGGGAAACCGAGGCTGCCGTGGTGGCGCGGGACGCGCTGGACAGTGGTGTGCCTGTCGCCGGTCCTGCCGCGATCGTCGAAGCGGAAACCACGGTCATCGTGCCATCGAGCCGCCGTGCGGTTCGCCAGACCGATGGCTGTATCGATATTCGGCGTGTTGATCGGGAGGCCGACGCATGAACAAGTTGCACGACGTGGCCTGTCAGGTCATGTGGAACCGCCTCGTCTCGGTGGTCGAGGAACAGGCGCAGGCGCTCGTGCGGACCGCCTTCTCGACCTCGGTGCGTGAAGCCGGGGATCTCTCCGCGGGTGTCTATGATCCAGCGGGGCGCATGCTTGCACAGGCCGTCACCGGTACGCCGGGGCACGTCAATGCCATGGCCGACGCCGTGGCTCATTTCATCGACGCCATCGGCCGGCAGATGATGTTCGAGGGTGACGTGTACCTGACCAACGACCCCTGGCTCGGCACCGGTCACCTGCACGACATCACCATGGTGCGGCCGTCGTTCCACAAGGGTCGCCTGGTCGGTTTCTTCGCCTGCACCGCGCACGTGGTCGATATCGGCGGACGCGGCTTCGGTGCCGACGGTGAGAGCATCCACGAAGAGGGGCTGTACCTGCCGATCATGAAGTTCGCCGAGAAGGGCGAGGTGGACGAGACTCTGACGCGCATCGTGCGCGCCAACGTGCGCGAGCCCGATCAGCTCATCGGCGACATGTATGCGCTTGCCAACTGCAACGAGATCGGGCATCGGCGACTGGTCGAGATGATGGACGAATTCGCACTCGATGATCTCGAAGACCTCGCCGAATTCATCTTCGGCAATTCACGGCGGGCCACGCTCGAGCGCATCGCCGCATTGCCGCGCAGAAGCGCGACGGGCGAGATGACGGTCGATGGTTTCGACACGCCGATCACGCTCAAGGTCACGGTCAGGGTCGAGGCCGATCGCATCGTTTCCGATTTTGCCGGCACCTCCGGCGTGGACCACAAGGGCATCAACTGCCCGCTCGTGTATACCAAGGCCTATGCCTGCTATGCGCTGAAATGTGCGATCGCCCCGGAAATTCCCAACAACCACGCCT
This sequence comes from Gammaproteobacteria bacterium, assembly GCA_002746645.1. Taxonomy (GTDB): domain Bacteria; phylum Pseudomonadota; class Gammaproteobacteria; order Granulosicoccales; family Granulosicoccaceae; genus Granulosicoccus. The sequence continues at coordinate 13,288 of PDPU01000020.1, forward strand.
CGCTCGAACCCTTCGAGGTCGTCGCGCCCGCAAACACCATCGTCAATGCCGTGCATCCGGCGCCCGTGGCGCTCCGGCACATCGTCGGGCATTTCGTGCCCGATGCCGTCTACAACGCCTTCGACCGGATCGTGCCTGAACTCGTGCCGGCCGAAGGTGCCGGTTGCCTCTGCAACTTCCAGCTGAGCCTGCGGCCACGGAGCGATGCGCCGGTTCCGGCCGCAGCGCATCGCGCCGAAGTGCTGACCTTCAATTCGGGTGGCTCGGGTGCGCGACCCGAGGTCGATGGACTCAACGCCACGGCCTTTCCCTCCGGCGTCATGACGATGCCCGTCGAAGCCACCGAACATGCCGGACCCGTGATCATCTGGCGCAAGGAACTGCGCCCCGATTCCGGCGGTGTCGGGCGCCGCCGTGGTGGGCTCGGGCAGTTCATGACGGTCGGTGCCGTGGACGGACACGAGTTCGACATCCAGGCCATGTTCGACCGCGCGCAGTATCCCGCTCGCGGGCGCCGTGGTGGCGGTGCCGGTGCGCCCACGCTGATCGCACAGGACGACGGCACGCCGATGCGCGTCAAGGGCAAGCAGTTCGTACCGCACGGGCGGCGTGTGGAGATGGCCTTTCCGGGCGGGGGCGGGTATGGTGAAGCGAGCGAACGCGAGCGCGAGGCGGTGCTGCGTGATCTTGCGCGTGGCTACATCACGGCGCGCGTGGCGGAGGACGTCTACGGGCTCGACGCGGACGAGATTGCCGCGCTGGAGGCGGCGCTCGCGCGGGGTGAGGTCGACTGAGGCCGAACAGGCCGGGCGATGCCGTCGACAGGCAGACGAGGCGAGCGGATCGGCACGACAACGAACACAGGGCGGCGGGATGACGGTACGCAGCAAGGAACCCGAACACCGGAGTTACGATGTCGTGATCATCGGCGGTGCCATCATGGGTGCCGCCACGGCCTGGTTCCTCTCCGACAACGCCGACTTCAACGGACGCGTGCTCGTGGTCGAGCGCGATCTCGATTTCGGAAACTGTTCCACCACGCACACCACCAGTTGCATGCGCCAGCAGTTCTCGACCGAACTCAACGTGCGCATCAGCCAGTTCGCGGCGGATTTCGTCAGGAACCTCAGAAGCTACATGGGGGGTGATGAGCGTGTGCCGGAGCTGTCGATCCGCTCCTTCGGCTACATGTACCTCGCCGACAATGACGGCTTTGCCGCCGTGCTGCGTGAGAACATCAAGGTGCAGCATGCGGCCGGAGCCGCCACTCGGCTCATGGAACCCGAGGAGATCTCGGCGGCCTATCCCTTCTACAACGTCGACGACATCATGCTCGGATCGATCAACCTCGTCGACGAAGGCTACTGGGATGCCGCGGCCGTCAATGACTGGTGGCGACGCCAGTCGGCGGAGCGCGGTGTCGAGTGGATCGAGAACGAGGTGGTGGGCATGAAGCGCCGCAGCGACGGCAAGGGAATTACAAGCGTGACCCTCGCGGATGGCGCGGAAATCAGCTGCGGATACGTCGTCAACGCGTCCGGTCCACGCGCGGCGCGCACGGCGGCGATGGCGGGTATCGAAGTACCGGTGGAACCACGGAAACGCTACTCCTGGATCTTCCGGGCCGAACGGCCGCTCGATCGCGAGCTTCCGCTGACCATCGACCCCTCGGGCATTCACGTCAGGGAGAACGGCAGTGGCACCTACCAGTGCGGCGGGCACGGCGATGTCGACCCGGCCGTCGAGTTCGATGACTTCACGATGGATCTCTCGCTCTGGGAAGACCATGTGTGGCCGGTGCTGGCAAACCGCATCCCGCAGTTCGACGCCGTTCGGGTGCAGGCGGAGTGGGCCGGCCACTACGCCATGAACACCTTTGACCACAACGCCATCATGGGGCCGCATCATGAACTCGGGAACTTCATCTTCCTGAATGGCTTTTCGGGCCACGGGCTGCAGCAGTCACCGGCGATGGGACGTGGCACGGCCGAATGGCTGAGCCACGGCGAATACCGCACGCTCGATCTTTCACCCTTCCACTACGAGCGTATCGTCGCGAATCGGCCGATAATCGAGAAGGCAGTGATCTGAAACCGGAGAAACCCCATGAAGAAGAAACTGGTGCTGACCGGCGCTGCGGGGCGCCTTGGCACGGTGCTGCGCGCGCCGCTTGCCGCCATGTGCGAAGAACTCGTATCGAGTGACATCGCCGACGGCATCGACGGGCTTGCGTCCAACGAAACCTACGTGAAGGCCGACCTTGCCGACCTCGACGCCATGGTTGCGCTGCTCGAAGGTGCCGAGATGGTGGTGCACTTCGGTGCCATCTGCGATGAAGCGCCGTTCGAGACGCTGCTCGGCCCGAACTTCATCGGCGCCTACAACGTCTGGGAAGCGGCGTACCGGAACGGGCTTCGCCGTGTCGTCTACGCCTCCTCGATTCACGCCGTCGGCATGCACCGCAAGACGGAGTGCATCGGTATCGATGCGCCGCACCGGCCCGACACCTTCTACGGGCTGGCCAAGTGCTTTGCCGAAGACATCGCGAGCCTCTACTGGGACAAGCGCGGGCTCGAGGCAGTGTGCATGCGCATCCTCTCCTGCGCCCAGGTCACCAACAGCCGTGCGGTGGGTAGCTGGCTCAGCTACGATGATCTCATCCAGCTCGTCGACCGTGCCGTATCGACGCCGATCACCGGGTTTTCGGTGGTCTACGGCGTGTCGAACAATGATCGTGCACCGGTCGACAACACGGGTGCCCGGCATCTCGGTTATCGGCCGAAAGACAATGCCGAACAGTTTGCCGAAGCCATCTATGCCGAGGACGGCCCCCTGGATCCGCAGGACCCCGGCAACACGCGCCATGGTGGGCCTTTTGCCAGGGTGAAACTCGGGGAGAGCGGGGTATCGCTGTTGAATCTGGCGGAAGAGGATCGTTGAGGACACATTGCGCTATAATCAGGAGTTTTCCTGACCCGAGGTCTCTCCGTGACTCAACGTCGCTCCCTCATTGCCGGCAACTGGAAACTGAACGGTTCGCGTGAATCGTCGGTCGAGCTTGCACGCGCGGTGGCGTCGGGCGTAGGTAACGGTGCTTCGATCAACGGCGATGTGCTGATTTGCCCCGTGGTGCTGCACATTCCCGACGTGGCTGCAGCCATCGACGGCACCGCATTGAAACTTGGTGCCCAGAACGCCGCCAGTGCGGCCTCGGGTGCCTTCACGGGCGAAGTTGCTGCCGGAATGCTCGCCGAGTACGGTGTCAGTCATGTCATCGTCGGTCACTCCGAGCGCCGTTCGGTGTTCGGCGAAACGAGCGAACAGGTGGCCGGGCGTGCCGCGGCGGTACAGAAGGCGGGTCTTGTACCGATTCTCTGTGTCGGTGAAACGCTTGCAGAGCGCGAGGCAGGCCGCGTCGACGCCGTCATCAAGGCGCAACTCGATGCCTTTCTTGCGCTCGTGTCGGCCGACCAGGCCAACCTTGCCGATCTCGTTCTCGCCTACGAGCCGGTCTGGGCCATCGGCACCGGCCATACCGCCTCGCCCGATCAGGCCGAAGACGTGCACCGCATGATTCGCGACACCATTGCCGCAAGAAGCAAGGCAGCGGCGGAGTCCCTGCCGATTCTCTACGGTGGCAGCGTCAAGCCGGACAACGCGAAGGAACTCTTTGCGCGTGAACACATCGATGGAGGGCTCATCGGTGGCGCTTCTCTCGATGCGGAGAGCTTTCTCGCCATATGCCGGGCGGCCTGAGGCGCATTCGCGGTCAGCTCGGCCAGTCAGTCACAACGAATTCAATCCACTCGATAGCGCGGCACGACGCTGCGGCTTCAGTTTCACAGGCAATCGCCCATGCAATCCCTTGTTCTTGTCATCCATGTCCTTCTGGCCGTTGGCCTCATCGGCCTCGTGCTCATACAGCACGGCAAGGGCGCCGATGCCGGTGCTGCCTTCGGCAGCGGGGCGTCTGCCACGGTGTTCGGTGCACGGGGTTCGGCGTCATTTCTGACGCGCGCCACCACCATCGCGGCAGCGCTCTTCTTCGCCACCAGCCTCACGCTCTTCTATCTTGCCGCGCATCGCGACCGTGGACTCAATACGGTAACCACCATCGGCGCCGATGCCGACGCACCTGCGGAAGTCGAGGAACCATCGTCGGATCTTCCCGGTGGCGTGGCTGACGAAGAGGGTGACGTACCGGGTGGGCTTGCACCTGCAGCCGATGATGCAGAGACAGGCGATGATGCAGAGTCTGCCGACGATGCAGAGACGGCTGTCGAGGAAGCCGGGAGTGACGCATCATCTGCCGTGGAAGATGCTGCAGGAGAAGCAGCGTCGGCCGTTGAAGGTACCGCCGATGAAGCAGCGGCTGCTGCCGAGGGTGCGGCCAGGGATGCAGCGTCGGCCGTTGAAGATGCTGCCGGCAAGGCGGCGGATTCTGTCGACAGTGCTGCTGATGCCGTCAATGAGGCGGCCGATGGAGCAGCATCGGCAGTGAAGAAGGAAGCAACAGGTGATGCCGCAGGCGACGCAGCGGGCGATGCCGAGCTTCCGCAGGCACCGCAATGACGGAGTTCCGGATGGGATGGCATCATGACAAGCCATCGCAAGCCCGGAGGCTTTCACTGAGGTCTGCTGAAGTCTGCGACCAGCTTCTGTGACGCCGGATGGCCGGTAATTGTCGTGGTGATTTCACCCTTGCCTGAACGAATTACGCTATAGTTGCAAAAATGTGATCGTCGCTGGTCAGCCACCGGGAAACGCCACGATCACGAACTCCTGCCGACGTGGTGAAATTGGTAGACACGCTATCTTGAGGGGGTAGTGGCGAGAGCCATCCCGGTTCGAGTCCGGGCGTCGGCACCATTGTTCTTCAGACGGGTCTGTCCGACGCGTCATGGATTTCCTGCAAGGCCTCCGTCGGTTCTGCCACGGAGGTTTTTTGCGTTCAGGGGGTCCGATTCGGCGACAGGACGCCAACTGAGTCTCTACGGCATCTCGATGATCCATGGCGCGACGGTAACGTGACGCACTGAGCGGTTCGGACGGGCAGGGCTCGGTATGCTGAAGCGTGTTCAACACCCTCGGCAATGGCCATGACGTTTCCTGCCAGACCTTTCACCGGATCTTTCATCGTCGCGACCTTTCTGTTCGCGCTCTGCGCTGCATTGCTGTCCGACGAGGCACGAGCCGAAATCCTGCCGGACAACGGGTTTCCCGTGGCGCTGTCGCCGGCGGAAGTGAATCGGCTTGCAGGGGCGGTCACGCTGGTGTGTGGTAGTCAGTCGCTGCTCGCGAAGGAACGCGGTGACGACTATGTCGCGTCATTGTTCGATGAGGTGGGTGCCGATACCGGTGCCGGTACCGGTGTTGATGCCGGCAATCCCGAAACAACGCTGGACGCGGTCTTTTCTCACGATCATCCTGCGGGACACGGCGAGCGCGTCCTGTGTGGCGCGGGTGACAGGGAACAGCGGCGCGAGCGTTTCGAACTCGAGCAGCTTCGTCGCCTTGCCGTGAACTCGCGCGGTGAGCAGCGGCTTTCAGCTCTCGAAGACGGTGAGGACAGCGTGCGCCTTGCCGACTTCTGGCTGCCTGCGAGCGGCACCTGGCATCAGCCAGCCGGCGGTGGTGATACCTGGCTGTACGTCGGGGCCTTTCGCACTCGTGGGGCGGCGGTCGATACCTCGCTGTTGCACGAGGTGCATACCGTGGTACGGAAGCGTGGCGCGGAGACCCGGCTTGAACGACGGTTCTATGTCAACGGGTTTCTGGCAGGCTGGTTGAGTTGGGTGATCAGCTGAAGTGCTTCGTGGCAATCAGCCGGTCGATCCGTCTCGCAGCGCGCAGCAGGCGCTCGTCCCTGCCCTGAGGGCCGGCGAGCATCACCGCACCGAACCAGGCCTGGCGCGTTGCGGGGCTTGACTCCGGGTTCGTTGCGGCCTGGGTTTCGCTGCCGCGGCGTAAGGGCAACGACACCCCGCATCCGTCAAACAGGTTGATCAGGCTGCAAAGGCTCAGCATGCGGCCGTTCCAGGTAGTGAAGTCGTTTTCGACTTCCGTGATCCGCGGTGGTGCGAAAGGAATCGTCGGCGACAGCAGTGCATCGTATGCGGCCAGCGCCGATCCCGCAGCCTCGATGGCCTTCTCCCGCATCGCGGCAGCCTTCGCCAGCGATTCGGGCGTTTCGTCATCAGCGAGGTGCAGCCGCGCCACCACGTTCGGATCGCTGCGCGTGTCGATCTCGTCCATGTCGCTCGCGTAGAAGGCGCGCGCTTCGGCCGATACCAGCATCTTCATGCCTTCGACCGCGTCGGCCACCTCGGGCAGATCGATTTCCCGTACGGCGTGGCCGGCCGCCAGGATGACTTCCAGAGTCCGGTCGAAATCGGCTGCCACATCCGCGGCCAGATCGCTCAGCATCTGTCGCGGTGCCATGGCGAAGCGCAATGGAGCAGCCGGAGTGTCTGCCGTTGTGATCGAGGGCAGGGGTTCGTTGCGAATCGCGTTCAGCACATCCATGGCAAGCTCGAGGCTGCCGGCGAGTAGTCCCACGCTGTCGAACCGCGTCGACAGTGGATGCACGCCCGCCAGCGAGACACTTGCGGCCGTCGGCTTGATGCCGTAGAGGCCGTTGATGGCCGCCGGAATCCGCGCCGAGCCACCGGTGTCGGTACAGATGGCAGCATCGCAGATGCCCCTGGCCACCGACATCGCGGCGCCCGAAGAAGACCCGCCCGGAATCACTGCCCGGTCATGAATCGCACCGGGTGTGCCGTGATGGGGGTTGAGCCCCACGCCCGAGTAGGCGAACTCGGTCATGTTGGTACGACCGAAGGGCACCGCACCGGCGGCAAGCAGGCGATCGACCACGGCGGCATTGGCACTTGCCGGCTCCCGCTTCTGCAGAATCTGCGAGCCGGCCGTGGTGCGCTGACCGGCCTCATCGACGAGATCCTTCAGCGAGATGAGCCTGCCGAACAGCGGCAACGCCCTGGCCTCGTCGGCGTCGAGAGCATCGAGTGCCCGCGCCCGTTCGAGAATGCGTGCCGCATCGAGTTCGATGAAGATGCGGTGCCTTTCTTCACCCAGCGCCTCGGCGCGAGCGAGTGCCTGTTCTGCCTTGTCGGTGATGCTGTGCATGGATCGAGGCTAGCACAGGCAGCTAACTGATGACCTTGGCTGTGGGTGAAGCATCCGGCTCCGGCACGCTCAGCGTTTCGCGGGCCGGGCGGTCAGTCGCTCGTTGTGGAAGCACGTGTAGATCGCCAGAATGTCGTCGAGCACGTCGGGTCTGCGCGTCACGCACCAGGTCTTGCGGCTCAGCCGCTTGATGTTGTCACGCAGCATCGCCAGCGTGTGATTGATCCCGAAGAGCGGATCGTGCCCCGTGC
>PDPU01000034.1 GCA_002746645.1 Gammaproteobacteria bacterium
TGCTTGCCCAGCTCATTGCTCATCATCGGTGTGGAACTCCGATGAGCGTAGTCGTTCCGTGACAATCGGCCATGATCGGTACTTGTGTGTAAGGAAATGTGTTCAGGGTGGTGTCTGAAGCGCTTCCTGCTCGCGTTCGAACAGCACGAGGTGGTCGAGTTGCAGTCTGATGCCGAAGTCATTGCCCACGGCATGGTCGTGGTGTGAGGATGCAAGACACAGCAGACGCGTGTCGCCGGGAAGATCCAGGGTATAGAGGTAGTCGGCCCCGCGGAAATCGCGTGCGACGACCGTGGTGCGGTGCGGACTCAGGTCATCGTGGATCACGTCGTCGGGACGCACCAGCAATTCGATCGGCAGCCCCTCGGGCAGCGTGGTCGGCAACTCGCCCTGGATCGTGCCGAGTTCGGTCTGGATGACATTGTTCTCGAGCGTCTTGCCGTGCAGGAACACACCCTCGCCGATGAAATCGGCCACGAAGCGATCGGCCGGCTCGTGGTAGAGGTGGTAGGCATCATCCCACTGTCGGAGGCGCCCGTCCCCGATGACGCCGATGCGGTCGGCAATGGCAAAGGCCTCGTTCTGATCGTGGGTGACGAGGATGGCCGTGATGCCATCGCGATTGAGGAGGTTGCGCACCTCGTGGGCCAGCTGCACACGGCGTTCGGTGTCCTGACTCGAAAAGGGCTCGTCGAGCAGCAGGATCGGCGGGCGTGGTGCCATGCCGCGAATCAGCGCCACGCGCTGTTGCTGCCCCCCTGACAGCTCGTGCGGATAACTGTCGGCGTACTGCTGCATGCCAATGAGTTCGAGGAGTTCCTGTACCCGTGCCTGCGCATCGCGTCGGTTCGTGTCTTCGAGGCCGAAGGCAACGTTCCTGGCCACCGTCATGTGCGGAAACAGGGCGAGATCCTGAAATACCATGCCGACGCGGCGTTCGCGCGGCGGGAGCTGGCTCTCGGGGTTGGCGATGCGCTTGCCCGCAAGGAGAATCTCTCCCGTCGAGGGCGCGACGAAGCCGCCGATGGCACGCAGGAGCGTGGTCTTGCCACAACCACTTGGGCCGAGAAAGCAGCCGATCTCTCCTGCCGCAAGCAGTACCGATACCTCGTGCACGATGCGTTGTCCGCCGAGATCCACCGACAGACCGCGCAGTTCCAGCAGGGGTTGGGAAGTCGAATCCATGGCTGAATTCTACCGTCTGTGACGCTGCCTTGGGCTATGCTGGCGCCATGAATGCACCGCATCCGCGAACCTTTCCGTTACCGTGTGCCGAGGCGCTTGTCGACGAGAGCATCGCCGCGCGTGTCGATGCCGCGCGGGAAGCACTTGGCGACGTCCTGGCCGCTCACCCTGTGCTGCACGAGGCCATGCCGTCCCTGTTCGCCATGAGCCACTATCTCGCCGATGTGGTCCGGCGTTACCCGGACAACGTCCGCAGACAGCTCGAGGCCGGGGCCTTCGAGGTCGGCTCGGCTTACCGGGCACCCGATGCGGCCGTGCTCGAAGCCGACCTTGACATCATGCTTGCCGACGCGCTCGGCGTTGCTCCGGATGCGCTCGCGGACGAACTCGAGGCGCGTGACGGACGCAGTCTGGAAGCGCCGCAGATGAAGGTGCTGCGGCGGCTGCGTCATCGCGAAATGCTGGCGATTCTCTGGCGCGACATTGCCGGACTCGCGGCGCTGGATGAAACGCTGGAGCAACTCACCGTGCTCGCCGACGCGAGCATTGCCCGTGCCGAGAGCTGGTCACACCGGGCCCTCGTGCGCCGGCATGGCGAGCCGCGCTCGAGGGAGGGTGAGTTGCAGCGTCTCATCGTGCTCGGCATGGGCAAGCTCGGTGGGCGCGAACTCAACGTCTCGTCCGACATCGACCTCATTGCCGTCTACGCCGAGAGCGGCGAGAGTGACGGCCGGAAGCCGATCAGCAACAGTGAATTCTTCCAGCGTGTGTCGCAGCGCATGAACAAGCTTCTCGGTGCCACCACCGAGGACGGTTTCGTGTTCCGTGTCGATACGCGACTCAGGCCCTTCGGCGCGAGTGGGCCGCCGGTGATGAATTTCGACGGACTCGAGAACTACTACTTCACTCAGGCGCGCGACTGGGAACGCTATGCCATGATCAAGGCGCGGGCAATCACGGGTATCGCCGGGCAGGTGGCCGAGCTCGATGAACTGATCCAGCCTTTCGTGTTCCGGCGCTACCTCGACTACGGCGCTTTCGAGGCGATTCGCAACCTCAAGGGACAGATCGCCACCGCGGTCGAGCGGCGTGGACGGAATCTCGACGTCAAGCTCGGTGCAGGCGGCATTCGCGAAGTCGAGTTCATCGGTCAGTCCTTTCAGTTGGTGCGCGGCGGGCGCGACAAGGCGCTGCGTGTGCGCCCGATCAGGCAGGTGCTGACACTGCTCGCCGAGCGTGGTGTTCTCAGCCAGGACGAGACGACGGCGCTCATTGCGGCCTACAACCATCTGCGGCGGGTCGAGAACGGGCTGCAGATGATGCGCGACCAGCAGACACACGTGCTTCCGGCCGATGCAACCGACCGGCAGCGCTTGTTGTGTCTTCTCGGTGAGACCGACTGGGCTGCATTTCGTGACAGGCTCGATACTCATCGGGCGGTGGTCAGCCGGGTGTTTGCCGATGTGTTCGTCTGGAAGGACGAGAGCACGCCGGCGGATGCCGGCGAGGCAAGCGGTGTTGCAGGAGACAAGGCGAGCGGCGTGGCGGGTGACGAGACGACCGGCTCGCTGACCGGTGTGGCGAGTGGCGAGGCAGGTGGCGTGACGAGCGCCGGTGAGGTGTTGTCGCGCGCGCGACTCGCCTGGGGGCGCATCACGGCTGTCGATGCGACCAGCGAGACGCGAGCGGCGGCACTGGATGACTACGGGATCGCACTGGACGAGTCTGCCGTCGCTGTCCTCGACAGTCTGTTCCGGAGTGGTTACTACCAGCGTCTGACGGCACGCGCTCAGCAGCGCATCGACGGAGTGATGCCGGCGCTGATGGTGTCTGCACTCGAGCATGCGGCGCCAGGCGATACCTTCAGGCGCATCATGGCGCTCGTGCGAGCCGTTGCCGGACGCAGCGGTTACCTTCAGGTGCTGGCTGATCGACCACTGGTGCTCGAGCGCGTGGTGAGGCTCCTGTCGCAGAGCCAGTGGCTGGCCGACCGCCTCGTGGCACACCCGATCGTGCTCGACGAGCTGATCGCGAGCGGCGCCATGCAACTGCCCGACAACCCGGGCGAGATTCTCGCCGAGGCAAGGGCCGAGACCGAGCGTGTGGCCGAGCTGGACCTTGGCGAACAGATGGATGGGCTGCGGCAGTTTCGACAGGGGCGCGAACTGCGCATTGCCGTTGCCGAACTCGAAGGGACACTGCCGCTCATGAAGGTCAGCGACCAGTTGAGCTGGCTGGCCGAGGCCATGATCGACGTGGTGCTCGATCTTGTCGAAGCACCACTGGCGGCGCGGCATGGTCGACCTGTCTGTGAACGGAACGGCGAGCGCGTCCATCCCGAAGTGGCGGTGCTGGCCTACGGCAAGCTCGGTGGCCTCGAACTCGGATTCGGTTCCGATCTCGATCTCGTGTTCGTGCACGACAGCACCGCAGAGGCAAGCCAGACCGATGGCGAGAGCGTCATCGACAACGGTGTGTACTATGCCAGGCTCGCGCAGAAGTTCGTGCATTTCATGACCACGCCAACGCCGGCGGGCATTCTCTACGAAATCGACCTGCGACTTCGCCCCAACGGCAGCGCCGGGCTTCTCGTCACGGGCATCGACAGTTTCGCCCGTTATCAGCGGAAGGAGGCCTGGACCTGGGAGCACCAGGCGCTCGTGCGCACGCGCATGGTGCGCGGCAGCGATGCCCTTGCCGAGCGCTTTTGCACCGTGCGTGCCGAAGTGCTCGAGCGCCGGCGCGATATCGAGGTGCTGCGGCGCGAGGTGGCCGAGATGCGCGAGAAGATGCGGCAGCACCTCGGCTCGGATAACGCCGCGGGCAAGGCCGTGGGCAAGGCCGCAGGCAACACCATGGACATCAAGCAGGACGCGGGCGGTATTGCCGACATCGAGTTCATGGTGCAGTTTCTCGTGCTCGCACACGCGCATGCCACACCGGCGCTCGTCGAGTGGAGCGACAACGTACGCATCCTCGAGACTGCCTCGAAGCTTGGCGTGCTCCCGCAAAGCGATGCACGGGCGCTGCTCGAAGCCTACCTTGCACTGCGTGCGATGCAGCATCGGCAGGTGCTCGAGGGTGGTGATACCGATCTGGTACCCGATGCGGCGCTCTCGGACATCATCGCACCGGTGCTCGAACTCCGGCAGACACTGCTTGGTCTGCCATGGTGCGTTCAGGAGCCAGTCGCGCAAGTGAGTGCACCACTTCCGTCGGACCGGCCGGCAGACACTTGAATGCCAATTGAACGGGCAGCAGCAGGCGCTTGACGACAGCAAAGGCCATTACCTACGAGACCTTTCATGACGGCCAGCGCCATTGGCGTTGCCGCACTGACGCGCTTGCCTGGTTCGAACCGTCGCTCTTCGACAGTGGACACCTGGTAGCCGGCAGCACACTCACCGGCAAGGCCACTGCCGGTCGTGGCAGCGCCTTCTTCATCGCATCTGCCGATGGCCCGCTGGTGCTCCGGAACTACCGCCGCGGTGGCATGGTGCGGTACCTTGTTGGACGTCGCTACGTTCACACGGGACTGGAACGCTCGCGTGCCTTTCGCGAGTTCGGTCTGCTGCTCGTGCTCGAGGCGCTGGGCCTGCCGGTGTCGACGGCAGTGGCCACCGAAGTGCGGCGATACGGATGCTTCAACGAGGCCTCGCTGATCACTCGGCGCCTGCCCGGTGCGACGCTGGCCGAATACATGCTCGCCTCGTCGCAGAGGGGCCTGGTCCGGTCATCGCAGAGTGAGGTACACGACTGTCTCGACGACAAGGCCTTGTGGCAGGGTGTCGGTCGTCTGGTGGCGCGTTTTCACCGCCACGGCGTCTGTCACGCCGACCTCAACACCCACAACATCATGCTCGATCCCGATACGAGGCTTCCGGATGGACTCGGTCATGACATTCCGTCCATCGCTCTGATCGACTTCGACCGCGGCAGCCTGCGAGGCAGCACCGATATCGAGGACTGGCCGGACAAGGCACCCGCCTGGGCTGCGCGCAATCTTGCGCGTCTCGAGCGCTCGGTCAGGAAGGTGCTGGGAGCGACGGACTTGTCCGATGACGTGGGTGAACGCGTTGTGGCGTGGCTGCGACGGGGTTGGGCCTGTGTTGATGAACCCGCGAGACGCTGAGTACACCGATGCCGGTTTCTTCACCCACCGTCAAGGTAATCAGTCGTCAGTCAGCAGGATTTCCAGGTAGCGTGGCAGCACTTCCCCGATGTGCCGACGCACGCGAGCAAAGCCGGCCTGCTGCGAGGCGTGCGCCGGGTGTGCTTCGCGCTGTCCCCGACCTGCCGCGAGAAAGCCCGCCACTGCCGTGGCGTCAGCAGCCACGGTGATCGCGTTCTCGGCCTCGAGCAAGGCCATGATGTCGTCGAAGTTGTACGTGATCGGTCCTACCACAGTGGGCGAGCCTGCCACCAGTGGCTCGATCATGTTCTGACCACCGCGTTTCATGAGACTGCCGCCGACGAAGCTCGCGGCGGCATGGCGGTACCAGAGTGGCAGTTCACCGAGGGTGTCGGCGATGTGAACTCGCTCGTCGCTCTGGATTCCGGGATCGAGGCTCCGTCTCCCGGCCTTGACACCAAGCGTGGCCAGTGCGTGCTGGATTTCCGAGCCACGCTCCGGGTAGCGTGGGACGAACACCAGCAGTGGGTTGCTCGCCGTGATGCTTGCGTCGCCGTTGGTACCTGATGTCTTTTCGTCGAGTTGTGTCAGCCAGGCACGTGTGATGGCAAGCTCTTCGCCCTTGTGGGTCGAGGCAGCAAGCACGTAGGGGCGGGGGACAGGTGACGGAGCGTTGTTGGTGGCGAATGCGATCGGCATGCCGGCGAACTTGAGGTTGCCGACCACCGTCACGCGCTCGGGTTCGGCTCCAAGGTGCCGGAAGCGTTCGGCGTCGGCGTCGCTCCGCGCGAGAATGCCGACGCCGGCCAGTGCACGCTGGTAGCCGCGGGCAATCCAGGAGCCAGCGCGAGGCCTGGTTTTTGGAGACAGCCTTGCATTGATGATCGAGATCGGAATGCCACGTTCGTGTGCAAGCGCATACAGCCAGGGCCAGATTTCGGTCTCCACCACGAGAGCGCGGGTCGGCGATACGCGTTTCAGAAAGCGGCGACAGGCACCGGGGAAGTCGATCGGCAGGTATGCATGTTCGACCCGTCCGTCGAAACGTCCTGCCACGGTAGCGGCGCCGGTCGGGGTATTGGTGCTGATGAGCACGCGCCAGTCGGGAAGACGATCCATCAGCGCCTCGACGAGCGGTGCTGCGGTGATCACCTCACCAACCGAAGCGGCATGAATCCAGAGGGTTTCCGTCGCCTTGCCGGCCGGATCGCGATGCGTGTGTATGTCCACCGGAGTCTTGGTCGTGGACATGTCGGCCGTGGCCATGCCAAGGCGCTCCCGGAAATAGCGCCAGCCGCCGTCTCCGAGGGCATGCCTGACGAGCTGCACGAACAGCAGTGGTGACAGCGCGCGGAGGAGCAAGCGGTAGAGAACTGGCGGGCGCGAGGCCTTCATTCACCCCTCGGCTCCGGTTTGTAGGGATCCGGGTAGTCGGGACCGGGTTGCTTGAAGCGTTTGTGCCCCCAGAGATACTGCTCGGGCTGATCCCTGACCATGGCTTCGAGGAGGTCGTTGATGTGCTGAGTCGCCGCATTGATATCGCCGGTGTCGATGTTCACGGCCGGCAGGAAGCGAAAACGGTAGCGGTAGCGTCTGCCATGGCGCTCTCGAATCGGTTGGAAAGGGATCAGCTTCGCACCACTCATCTTCAGCATGCGGGCGGTGCCGGTCGTGGTCAGCGCTGGCTGGCCGAAGTAGCGAAGCGGCACACCGCCGTGACTCGGACTCACGCTCTGATCGGGTGAGAACCAGAGAATGCCGCCATTCCGGAGTATGCGCACGACATCGCGGACATGCCGATTGTCGATGATGCGATGCAGGACGCGTTCGCGCTGCTGCACGAGAAAAGCGGCGAACATCGGGTTCTTGGGTGGGTCGTAGACGGCGTTTACCGGCCAGTTGATGGCGGCAGCATGTGCGCAGAGTTCGATCAAGGTGAAGTGAGGCTGCAGGAAGATCATCGCTTCACCCGCGGCATGCAGAATGTCAATCGGCTCCGTGTTTTCGATGACGAAGCGCGCGTTGCTGTTTTCGACAGCGGTGGCGCGTGCCGCGGCGTCGCCGGGCTCTTCGCGATCCACGATCAAGGTTGTGCCGGCATCGGCGACGTCGCGAAAGAAACACCAGCCCATCTCCACCGTGGCCATGCCGACATGCTCGAAGCTTTCGAGTGCCATGCGTCGGTGCTCGGTATCACTCCTGTCAGGGAAGGCGATGCGCAGATTGACGAGTGCGACCCGGCGGCGTGATCGGAGCACTTGCCCTGCCAGATGACCGATGCCGCGACCGATGGCAAGCGCGACATCGAAGGGCAGGCGTGTGACCAACCAGAGAAAGCCGAGTGCCAGCCAGGTCGGCCACCAGCGTGGTGCCGTCCAGTCCTGCCAGCGGAAGCCAGCGCCGTTCGTCTCGCCGGCCATGACGCTGCCTCAGGCCGACTCAGTTCTCTTCGTTACCATCATCCTTGTCCTTGTCCTTGTCCTTGTCCTTGTCCTTGTCCTTGTCCTCGACGAGAAAGCCGTTGAAATGGTAGAGATCCTTTTCCGTCAGGGTGCCCGATGACGCCTTGAGGTTCAGCGAGTTCAGGATGTAGTTGTAGCGTGCCGAGGAATAGTTCGACTTTGCCTGATAGGTGTCACGCAAGGCTTCGAGCACCTCAACCGAGGTGCGTGTACCGGCACGGTAGCCTGCATCGATGGCCTCGTAGGACTTGCGCGTCGAACGCAGCGCCTGGCGGAGCGCTTCCACCTGACTGATCGAGGCGAGCACGCCGCGATAGGCGTTGCGGGTTTCCTGAGTCGTGGCAAGAATCTGGGTGCCGAGGCTCTCTTCGGACGCGAGTGCCTGAGCGCGGGCGTTGGCGATCTGCGCCTTGATGCGGCCACCGGTGTAGAGCGGCATGTCGAGCTTCAGTCCGATACTGCCCTGTTCGGCGTCGACCCGGCCTTCCTGATCGGTATCGATGAGACCGCCTGAGGCAATGGCGGCGAGTGTCGGTCTTCCGGTGGCGCGTTCGTAGTCGGTCTGCAGTTCCGCGTCCTTGAGTGCGAGCTCGGCGACCACGACATCGAGGTTGCGATTGAGGGCAACCTCGACCCACTGTTCCACGTCTTCGGGTTCGGGACGGTTCAGCGGAAGATCGCCAGCGAGGCGGGCAAGGTTCGTGGCGCTGTCGACGCCACTGATGACACGCAGAGCCTCACGCGCCGACTGCACGGCGTTTTCGGCCACCACGCGCTGCGCCACGGCAAGGTCGTACTGGGCCTGCGCAGCGCGCACGTCGGTTACCGGCACAAGGCCTACGTCGAAGCGCCGCTCGGCCTGCACACGCTGACGGCGGATGGCTTCGAGTTCCGATTCGCGAAACTCCAGTTCGGCTTCGGCACTCAGCACGTTGAAGTAGGCCTCTGCCGCACGCAGGATCAGGTTTTGCTCCTGGGCCGCGTATTGTGCCTTTGCCTGTTCGACGCGCACCTCGGCTTGATCGACGAGCTTGTTCGTGGCGCCGTTGTAGAGCGACTGGCTGGCCGAAAGCGACAGCGTGTTCTCGTTGTAGTCGTCCACGGTCAAGGCATCGAGACGGTTGAGTGAAGCACCCCCACCGAGTTCGATTTGTGGACGCCTGGCCGAACGAGCAATCGGCAGCTGCTGCTCGGCCGCTTCGAGCTGATGGCGGGCCGTCGCAATGACGGTGTCGTATTCACGCGAAAGCTCGTAGATCTCGGAGAGGTCGGTGGCGAGAGCGGCACCGGGAACTGCGAGACACAACGCGAGGCCGTTACCGGCGATGAGACGTTGAACCTTGGTTTTTACTTGCATGGCATTGTGATCCTGCAGGGTCGACGGCAATGATGGCATGAAGGCCGGGCAGTGCAGCCCGATTCAATGGCAACGGTTGCCTGTCATGTCTTACGGGAAGAATCAGTCAGAAGATGAAGGTAGCATCCGAGTCGTTGGCCGGGGTGAAATTGCAGCGCGCCTGGTGCAGATTCATGTGCATGACAGGAAGCCATCATGCTTCGATGCTGGAAATCCGTTACCGGTCTCGATGGTTCGTCACTCGCCTGAATCAGGGTCTGACGCCCTGTCGTCAATGTTGTTGTCAGGGTTCCTGCCGCCGCTCTCGCCGCCTGCTGCCTTGCGACCGCCACGGCGACGTCGTCCACCGCGTCGGCGCCGTTTCCTCGGCGCCTTGCCATCGGTGCCTGCGGAAACCCGGCCATCCGCACCTGTGGAAGCCTGTGCGTCCGGTGACGTTCTGGTTGCCGAGGAAGCTTCGCTGCCACTTTCGTTGTTCGGTCGATCGCTGGTGCGTGAACCCGAGCGTGAGCCGGAACGCGAACTAGAGCGCGAACCCGAGCCGGAACGCGAACCGCGGGAGCGATCGCCGTGCCTGCCGCTGCTACGCGCTCCGCCACGCGACCCGCCACGCGCTCCGCCACGCCTGCCGCTGCGTTCGGGGCGGGGTTTTTTCGGGATGCGTTTCGGTGGTCTGGCCTCGACGAGAAGCTCGTCGGTGATGTTGCCGAGAGGGATGCGTTCGCCGATGTAGTCTTCGATCTCGGGCAGTGAGAAGGCGTAGTTTTCGCAGGCAAAGCTCACAGCAACCCCGCGGCTGCCGGCACGGGCGGTACGGCCGATACGGTGTACGTAGTCTTCGGCGTTCTGCGGCAGATCGTAGTTGAATACGTGACTGACGTTGTCGATGTGCAGTCCGCGAGCCGCGACATCGGTGGCGATCAGAATGGGCAGCTTCCCCTCGGTGAAGTCGGCGAGGATGCGCTGGCGCTTCTTCTGGCGCACGTCCCCCGAGAGGGTGCCGCAACTGATGTCGTTGCCGGCGAGGTAGGCGTTAACCTGTTCGGCGGCGCGGCGTGTGTTGACGAAGACGATGGCACGTTCGGGTCGGAGTTTCTGCACGAGGCCAAGGAGCAGCGGAATCTTCTCGTCGCTTGCCGGTTGGTAGAGGCTCTGCTCGACACCTTCGGCGGTGACATGTTCACTCGCGACCTTGAGCGTTTCGGGGCTGTTCATGTGCTCGTAGGCAAGCTCCATGACGCGATGCGAAAGCGTGGCCGAAAACAGCATGCTCTGCCGTCTGGCCGGTTCGGGCATGCGCCGGAGAAGGTAGCGGATATCGGCGATGAAGCCGAGGTCGAACATCCGGTCGGCCTCGTCGAGTACCACGATGGAGAGTTTCCGGAGATTGAAGACCTTCTGCTTGTAGTAGTCGATGAGTCGTCCCGGGGTGCCGATCAGGAGATCGACCCCCTGGCCGAGTTCGCGCCGCTGCTTGTCGTAGTCGACGCCGCCGTAGACCACCATGGAGCGGAAGTCGGGGAGGTAGGCGGCAAGCGCTTCGGCGTCGCGCTGGATCTGGATGGCAAGCTCGCGCGTCGGCGCGATGACGAGCATGCCGGGTTGATTCGGCTCGCGCGCGTCCCCATCATCGGCAAGCAGTCGGGCAAGGCCGCCGAGCAGAAAGGCGGCAGTCTTGCCGGTGCCGGTCTGGGCCTGAGCAGCAACGTCGCGGCCGGCGAGAATGTGTGGCAGCGTCAGTGTCTGGACGTCGGTGGCAAGCTCGAAACCGAGTGCATCAGTGGCCTTCAGCAGCGGCTCGGGCAGGCCGAATTCATCGAAGCGGTGTTGGCTCGACGCAGCATCCGCAGACGCGTTCGCGGGCGATGAGTTGCCCGCGGCGGATTCGTTCGGTGCAGCATTGTCAGACGGGCCGGTATCTGATAGAGTTGAAGCATCGTTCGCAGTTCCGTGTGCGCCCATCCTGGCGACTGCAACTGCTCCGGCAAGTAACCATTTTTCCAGCCATGCACGATATGTGGAGGTGCATTCATGAGTGAACATATTACCGCGATTAGCGACGCCGACTTCGAGAACGAGGTACTCAAGTCCGAAGTACCGGTTCTTGTGGACTACTGGGCTGAGTGGTGCGGGCCCTGCAAGGCCATCCAGCCGGTGCTCGAGGAAGTCGCGCCGGAATACGTCGGCAAGGTCAGGATCGTCAAGATGAACGTCGACGAGAACTCGGCCACGCCGCCGAAATACGGCATTCGGTCGATCCCGACGCTGATGCTGTTCAAGGGGGGTATCGTCGAAGGCACCAAGGTTGGCGGTGTCAGCAAGTCTCAGCTTACCGAGTTCCTGGACGCTCACGCCTGAGGTGACGTGAACGCGGTGTCGACAGCGTGCCGAACAACCCTGTCGGTGCGGGCGATCCTGCCCGCTTCGATTGGCGGCGTTCTTGCTGGACGTTCCCTTGTGCACTGATCCGCTGTGTTCTGATCCACCGTCGTGGTTGTGTTGCTCCGGCACGAACCGCTCCGGCGCGAACTGCGTCTCGCAAACAATGCTGGACGCCGGCCGCACAACGTGCTAGCTTGATATTCTCTTCTTCGGCAACCTCGCCCAGCCGGGTTCGCCAATGCTCTCCAAAGTCCCTTCCCTGACCTTATCCTGACCTCGGGTCTCCTTCCGAGGCACGGGACAGGCAGGACACCATCCTGAATCCGGCCTCGTGCCGTGCCCTGAGGCGCATTGCGTCGTCAGCGCAGGCTTCTCCGTTGCCACCTTTCTCAATTGACCCACGATCCCCGCGGCAATACTGCCGACATCTTCACACGGACATGAACCTCACAGACCTCAAGAAGAAGAACCCTGCCGAACTCATCGAACTCGCGCAGTCGATCGGTATCGAGAACATCGCGCGCCAGCGCAAGCAGGACATGATCTTCTCCATCCTGAAAGCGCATTCGCGCAACGGTGAAGACATCTTCGCCGGTGGTGTGCTCGAGATCCTGCAGGACGGCTATGGTTTCCTGCGTTCGGGTGACAGCTCCTATCTCGCCGGCCCCGACGACATCTACGTGTCACCAAGCCAGATCCGCCGCTTCGCGCTCCGCACCGGCGATACCATCTTTGGCAAGATTCGTCCGCCGAAAGAGGGTGAGCGCTACTTTGCCCTGCTCAAGGTCGATGAAATCAACTTCGCGCCGCCCGAGCAGTCGCGCAACAAGGTGCTGTTCGAGAACCTCACGCCGCTGCACTCTAACGAGCGCCTGACCATGGAGCGCGGTAACGGCAGTACCGAAGACATCACCGCACGCATCATCGATTTCGCCTCGCCCATCGGCAAGGGCCAGCGAGGACTCATCGTCTCGCCGCCGAAGGCGGGCAAGACGCTCATCCTGCAGAACATCGCCCAGAGTGTCGCGGCCAACAACCCCGACTGCTACCTCATCGTGCTGTTGATCGACGAACGTCCCGAGGAAGTCACCGAGATGCAGCGCATGGTGCAGGGTGAAGTGATTTCCAGTACCTTCGACGAGCCCGCGAGCCGTCATGTACAGGTGGCCGAGATGGTCATCGAAAAGGCCAAGCGTCTTGTCGAGCACAAGATGGATGTGGTCATCCTGCTCGATTCCATCACGCGTCTCGCGCGTGCCTACAACACCGTGGTGCCCTCATCGGGCAAGGTGCTTACCGGTGGTGTCGATGCCAACGCCCTGCATCGTCCGAAGCGTTTCTTCGGCGCGGCACGCAACGTCGAGGAGGGCGGTAGTCTCACCATCATCGCCACCGCCCTGGTCGACACCGGCTCGAAGATGGACGAAGTCATCTACGAGGAATTCAAGGGCACGGGCAACATGGAACTGCATCTCGATCGCCGCATCGCCGAGAAGCGCGTGTTCCCGGCCATCAACATCAACCGTTCGGGCACACGCCGCGAAGAACTCATGATGGATCAGGAAGAACTGCAGAAGACCTGGATACTGCGGAAGTTCATTCACTCCATGGACGAAATCGAGGCAATGGAATTCCTCCTCGGTCGTCTCTCGCAGACGAAGACCAACAATGACTTCTTCGACACGATGAAACGCTGACCCGACAGGACGAAGCGCTGGTCTGACAGGAGGAAGCGTTGGTCCGACAGGAGGAAGCGCTGACCCGGTGAGAAGAAGCGCCGTCGCTCGAGGCGTTATCGTGCGAGGCCGTGATGGCCGATATCGCGACGGAAGCGAGCGCCGTCGAAACGGATCCGCTCGGCGCCCTTCAGGGCCTTCGCCTGCGCCTCGGCGAGGTTTCCGGCGTGGCTGGTCACGCATACCACACGCCCGCCGTTGGTCACGAGTTCGCCGCCGGCGTCGGCGGTACCCGCATGAAACACCTTGCACGCCAGGGCTTCGGCTTCGTCGATGCCACTGATCGCAGCACCCTTGCTGCCCGCGGCGGGGTAGCTTTCGGCCGCCACGACGATACCGATGGCAGAGCCGTCCTTCCAGTCGAGTGCAGTGCCGGCGAGTTTTCCATCCACTGCTGCTTCGATCAGTGGCAGCAGGTCACTGTCGAGGCGCATCATGAGTGGCTGGGTTTCGGGGTCGCCGAGGCGCACGTTGAATTCGACCACGGTGGGGTCGCCGGCGGCATCGATCATGAGTCCGGCGTAGAGAAAGCCGACAAAGGGCGTGCCGTTGTCGGCGAGGGCATCAGCCGTCGGCTGGATGATGCGTGTCATGACCTTCTCGGCAACCGCGTCGGTGACCACCGGAGCCGGAGAATAGGCGCCCATGCCGCCCGTGTTCGGTCCACGGTCGCCTTCGTCGCGGGCCTTGTGGTCCTGGCTCGAGGCAAGTGCAATGCAGTCGCGACCCGACACCACGGCGATGAAGGAGGCTTCCTCGCCGGCCAGAAAGCCTTCGACCACGATGCGCGCGCCGGCCTCGCCGAAGCGGCTCCTGCCGAGCATGTCTTCGGCAGCGGCAATGGCCTCGGCGACGGAATGCGCCACCACGACACCCTTGCCGGCGGCGAGCCCGTCGGCCTTGATGACGATCGGTGCACCTTCGGCCTCGATGTACCTGCGCGCGGCGTCGACGTCATCGAAGACGGCGTGGCCGGGCGACGGGATGCCGTGCTGCTGCATGAATGCGCGTGCGTAGCTCTTGCTGCCCTCGAGCCGTGCAGCAGCGGCCATGGGGCCGAAGAAGCGCAGCCCCGCCTCGTGGAAGGCATCGGCAACACCGGCGACGAGCGGTGCTTCGGGGCCGGCGATGGTCAGGTCGACCTTCTCGCGGTGTGCGAAGTCGATCAGCGCCGCGGTATCGAGCACATCGATGGCAAGGTTCTCGACGCCTGGTTCGGCCGCGGTTCCGGGGTTTCCCGGCGCCACACTGATACGGTTCACGCGCGGCGACTGCGCAAGTTTCCAGGCGATGGCGTGTTCGCGGCCACCGTTGCCGATGAGGAGGATGTGCATGGACGATGATGAGGGTTCTTTCGGGTAGCCTCAATGGTAACGTGACATCCATCGTCTGCACGAGCATCTCATGAGCCAGCTACTCCGATCCGTTCTCTATCTGCCCGCAAGCAACGCCCGCGCGCTGGCCAGGGCCCCGACGCTGCCGGCCGATGCCATCATTCTCGATCTCGAGGACGCCGTGGGGCCTGCCGAAAAGCCGGCGGCAAGGGCTGCGGCCGCCGAGGCGATCGGCAGCGTGGACTTCGGACACCGCCTGCGCGTGGTGCGCATCAATGCGCCGGATACTCCCTGGCACGACGACGACCTCACCATGGTGAAGGCCGCGAAACCCGATGCCGTGCTGTTGCCGAAAGTGGAATCGGCGGCCACGCTCGAAACCCTGGCCGCGCAGCTCGGCGATGCCACGATCGCCATCTGGGCGATGATGGAAACGCCACGCGCCGTGCTTGCCGCCGATGCCATCGCTGCTGCCGTGGCAACGGTGCCGGCGTTGACCACACTCGTTGTCGGCAGCAACGACCTGCGGCTCGCGGCGCGCATGCCGGCAAGCGACGATCGGCGCTACCTGCTGCCATGGCTGATGCAGCTCGTGGCGGCGGCGCGGACGCACGGGCTCGCGCTGGTCGATGCGGTCTACAACGACTTCCGTGATCTCGATGGCCTTGCGGCCGAATGCGCCGAAGCGCGGGCGATGGGCATGGACGGCAAGACGCTCATTCATCCGTCGCAGATTGCTGCCGCCAATGCCACCTGGACGCCGGATGCCGCTGCCGTAGAGAGTGCGCGCGCCATCGTGGCCGCCTTCGCCGCGCCCGAAAACCGCGAGGCCGGCGTGTTGCAGATCGACGGACGCATGGTGGAGCGACTGCATCTTGTCGAGGCGCAGGCACTGCTCGGGCATGCCGAGGCCATCGCCGCGCGCTCGACGGCGGATGATGTTGCTGCGCAGTCGCCCGGCGATCGACCTGACAGGCGCCCATGAAGCGCACCTTGTTCCTCCTGCTGATCGCGATTTCTGCCATCGGGCCACTCGCGCTCAACGGGGTGTTGCCGGCAACCGGCGCGGTGATGGATGAATACGAGGCGAGCTTTGCCGATGTGCAGTATCTGCTGACGCTGTTTCTCGTCGCCAATCTCGTTTCTCAGCTCGTGCTCGGGCCCGCTGCCGATCGCTACGGCCGCCGACCGATCATGCTTGGTGGGCTTGCGCTCTTCATTGTCGGCAGCGTGGCCTGTGCGCTGGCACCGAGCATCGAGGCGCTC
Organism: Gammaproteobacteria bacterium; assembly: GCA_002746645.1. Taxonomy (GTDB): domain Bacteria; phylum Pseudomonadota; class Gammaproteobacteria; order Granulosicoccales; family Granulosicoccaceae; genus Granulosicoccus. The sequence goes on from PDPU01000034.1 coordinate 15,855, forward strand.
ATGCTCGCGCGCTTCCTGCAGGGTTTCGGTGGCGCCGTCTGCGTGTTCCTGCCGCGCACCATCGTGCGCGATCTCTACACGCGTGATCGTGCCGCGAGCGTCATTGCCTACATGACCACGGCCATGATGGCGGCACCGCTCTTCGGTCCCGCGCTCGGTGGCTGGATCACCGACAATCTCGGCTGGCACATGATGTACTGGGGTTTTACCGGTTTCGGGATGCTGTTGCTGGTTGCCACCTGGTACTTTCAGGAGGAAACCTTGCGTGTGCACAGCGGTGACGACGTGTCGCTGCAATCGGGTCAGATGACCCTGCCCGGACAGACTTCGCTCGGTAAGGAATCGCTTGAGGCGTCGGAACACAGGGCAGCAACCGTAGCCACGCGCTGGCGTCATCCGATGCTGCAACTGATCACCGAGCCCGCCTATATTGCCCACGTGATCGTTCTGGCAGGTTCGGTCGGCGTCTACTACGCTTTTCTCTCGGGCGCGCCTTTCGTGGCCATGGAAAGCCGTGGCATGTCGGCTGGCAGTTACGGACGCTGGTTCTTCCTGATTGCGCTCGGATACATGAGCGGCAACTTCGTCGCTGGTCACCTCTCCGAACACCTCGGCGGGCGACGCATGATTCACCTCGGCCTGTTGCCGTTCTCGCTGGCCGTGGTTCTGTTCTGGTTGTTTTCGGGCGCGAGCGCAGCGCCGGCGTTGTTCCTGCCGATGATGCTCGTGGCGTTCAGCAACGGCTTGCAACTACCGAATCTCATTTCCGGCGCAATCGGCGTTCGACCCGATCTCGCGGCCTCTGCTTCGGGCCTGGCCGGCAGTATCCAGACCGGCATCGGCGTGCTCGTGAGTCTGTTTCTGGCCGCGATCCTGCCGGCAGGCGATGTCTGGCTGTTCGTGACCATCAGCGCCTGCTATGCCACGGCGGTTGCGGGGCTTGTGTTCTATCGGCGAGTGGTGCCCGTGGACCCGTGAGCCGGTGTGTGTTGCCGGATTGCCGCCATCGCAAAGGTGCTCACGCGTCGCTGGCGGAGCAGGTGTGGGAGACGAGACAGTCTCGCGGAGGGGTTGTGCGGGAAAGAGACCGTGCGGAAAAACGGGCAGGTGTGTGAAACAGGCGTGCGGGCGGGAGTGGGGCCGTGCGGGAAGAGCGCACGGCCGGGCGTCTTTCAGCGCAGGCCGCCGTTGATTTCGATGACCTGACCGGTGATGTAGCCGGCCAGATGTTCCGAAGCAAGAAAGAGATACGCGGGTGCACAGTCTGCTGCCGTGCCCAGGCGTGCAAGGGGAATCTGTCGGCGCGTGTTCTCGAGCTTCTCGGCACTGGAATAACGCTGGTGGAAACCGGTGTCGATGACACCGGGCGATACGGTATTCACGCGGATACCGAAGGGGGCGAGTTCGCGCGCAAGGCCTCTGGAATAGGTGGCCACGAAGGCCTTGGTGGCCGAGTAGATCGACGAACCCGGACTGCCACCGGTGCTTGCCGAAATCGATACGGTATTGACGATGGCGCCGCTGCCGTTCGTTGTCGAGGCAGCTTTCATTGCCGGTATCAGCCCACGGGTGATGCGCACCACGGCGTGCTGGTTGAGTTCGACGATACGCTGGTAATCGGCGTCGGTGAGGGTGTCGGCAGGGAAGCGTCCGAACATGGTCCCGGCATTGTTGACGAGAACATCGAGATGCTCGGTTGCGTCGCTCACCGTACCGATGAGGCGCTCCTGCTCGGTGGTATCGGTGAGATCGCCATGTACACACGTGATGTCATCGGGCATGCCTTCGCCATGACTGGCGTCACGTCCGAGATGGGCGATCACGCGCGCGCCTTCGTCATGAAAGGCCAGTGCAACTGCACGGCCGATGCCGCAGCCGGCGCCGGTAATCGCGACTGTCCTGTTGGCGAACAGCGGCCCCTTGCCACTGAAGGGGCCGCAGCCAGGTTCATGGACGGGGTCAGCGTTCACAAGGGGTAGCGAATCTGCTGTCCGACCTTGATGACGGTGCTTTCGAGGTTGTTCAGGGTCTGGAGCTCTTTGACCGTGGTGTTGTAGCGATCGGCGATGAGGAGGAGATAGTCGCCGGGCTCGACGGTGTGGTAGCCGAATTCGGTGGTGGTCGTGTCGAGGCCGGCTTCCGTATCCGTGGTGCCGGGTGATTCACCGCTCGTGGCCGAAGAGTCGGAAGAAGTCGGCTGGAGTTCGGTGGTGCTCATGCCATTGTCGGTCGCGGTCGAACTGGCAGGCGCGGACGCTGGTTCGTTCGCAGCCTGGTTGGCGGTCTGGTTCGCGGGCAGGGTCGATGACGAGCCTGTGCCCGACGCCGTCGGGGGGGCCTTGACGGCACTTGGTGGCATGCTCCCGCGTTGTTGTACGTTGTTGCCAGCGCCTGCGCTCGGGGTGTTCTCGCGCTCCCGACTTGCGTTGTGTGCGGCAAGATTCTGCTGCCAGTGCCAGATGCCGACGCCGAGGACGCCGATTGACAGCAGCAGGATGAAGAAGTCGGATTTTGCGATCACAGGTATGAATGTCGGGTTTGTTTGTGCGACAAGGCCGGGCCGGGCTTGTCAGACGTTCAGCAGCAGATGCTCGCGTTCCCAGGGACTGATGACTTCGAGAAAGGCGGCTGCCTCCGATTCCTTGATGGCACGGTAGATGAGTCCGAACTCCTCGCCGAGAACGGCGTTGACGGGTTCGCTCTGACGGAAGTCCTCGACGGCAACGAGGATGTCGCGTGGCAGGCTCTGCGGCAACGCGTAGGCATCGCCTTCGAACGCGGGGCGTGGAGCAAGTCTTTCCTCGAGACCGAGAAGCCCGCAGGCAAGGCTGGCGGCAATTGCAAGGTAGGGGTTGGTGTCCATGCCGACCACACGGTTCTCGATGCGCCGCCCTTCGGGGCTCGATGTCGGCACGCGGAGCCCGACCGTGCGGTTGTCCTGTGACCATTCGAGATTGATCGGTGCGGACTCGTTGCGGCGGTAGCGGCGGTAGGAGTTGACGTAGGGAGCGAAGATGCACACGACTGCCGGGGCGTAGGTCTGGAGGCCGCCGAGGTAGTGGTTGAAGTGATCGGTGGGCTGGTCCTTGTCGTCGTTGAAGATGTTTCTGCCCGTGGCGATGTCGATGACGCTCTGATGGATGTGCATGGCGCTGCCGGGCTGGTCTTCCATCGGCTTGGCCATGAAGGTGGCGAAACAGTCGTTCTTGAGTGCAGCTTCCCGAATCAGACGCTTGTAGTAGAACACCTGGTCGGCAAGGGTCACGGGATCACCGTGCTGGAGGTTGATCTCGATCTGCCCTGCGCCGCCTTCCTGAATGATCGTGTCGATCTCGAAACCCTGCGCTTCGGCGTAGTCGTAGATGAGATCGATCACGGGGCCATACTCGTCCACCGCACTCATGCTGTAGGGTTGACGCGCGACCCCCTGGCGGCCGGTACGACCGATCGGTGGCTCGATCGGGTAGTCGGGATCGATGTTCGGTTTGGTCAGGTAGAACTCGAGTTCAGGGGCGACGATCGGTTGCCAGCCGTGTTCGGCGTAACGGGCCAGCACTCGTTTCAATACGTTTCGCGGCGCATAGCGCAGAAGCTCGCCCTCCTTGGTGCTGACGTCGTGAATGATCTGCAGCGCGATGTCGGACGACCAGGGTACGGCGGTGGCCGAGTGAAAGTCGGGTGTCAGCACGAGATCGATCTCGTTCCACTGATCGGGTATTTCGTCGAGGTAGACGTAGTCGCCGGTGATGGTCTGGTAGAACATCGTGGGCGGCATGTAGAGACGGTCTTCACGCGCGAACTTGCGCGCGGGCATGGCCTTGCCGCGGGCAAGACCTGCCATGTCGCCGGCGATGCATTCGACTTCCCCGACGAGGCGCCCGTCAAGCCACTGGAGGGCGGCCTCTGGCAGACGATTCTGCCAGTTGCCTGTTTTCGTGTTGGTGTCAGCCATGACGCCCATCTGTGGCGCGCTCATCAGCATCTTGTGGCGTTTCCGTTGCTGCCGAGTGCCCGCCCTGCAGATATGCCTTGAAGGTTTCGGCCACTGACTCACTATCGAGCGGTATCTCAAGCCGATTCTCGGCCCGCTCACGGATGTCATCGGGAAGATTCATGCCGCGGTATTTCAGGAGTCCGGCCATGAAGCGTCCGTCGAACTCGGGGTGTGGCTGGATGGTGAGAATGTCGTCACCGTAGGCGAGAGCGGCGTAGCGACAGAAATCGCTGTTGCCGATCACTTCGGCACCTTCGGGCAACTCCACCACCTGATCCTGATGGTAGGCCATGATCGACAGGGGTTCGCTGCTTCCGAACACCCTGGGATCAAGCCGGTATTCCCGCTGGCCGACCGACCAGCCACCGGAGAACTTTTCCACCTTGCCACCGAGTGCCTGGGCGATGATCTGGTGGCCGAAGCAGATGCCGACGAGCCGGATGCGCTTGTCGTGAATCTCGCGGACGAGGTTCTCGAGCGGGGGTATCCAGTCGTGATCTTCGTAGGCTCCGTAGCGCGAACCCGTGATGAGCCAGGCGTCGCACTCGGTGGCGCTGTCCGGAAATACACCGTCGACCACGGGGTAGTGGCAGTAGTCGAAGGCTTCTTCGCCGAACAGCAGTTCGAAGAGCTGGTTGTAGTCGGGGTAGTCGCCGCGCATTTCGTCGGGCGAATGACCGGCCTGAAGGATACCGAGGCGTTTGCGACTTGTCGTCATGATGTCGATGGATCCCGAATGGATGGGGGTGGAGTCTCTGTTGGCATGTCGTTCGACCCTGTCAGCAGGTCTATTGTTCAACCTAGAAGCCAAGCCGATCGCGCAGCAAGTACCACCAGGAGCCGACCGTGGAATAGGGCGCACGGAAGCGCTGACCACCCGGGAACGGGTACCAGGGGAGAGCGGCAAAGCGTGCGAAGCGCTCGTCGTTGCCGTTGATGCCTTCCGCAAGGAGTCTGCCGTAGAGGTGAGAGCCAGTCACGCCGTGGCCACTGTAGCCCATGGCATGCCAGCAGTTCGCCGACAGTTTGCCGAGTTGCGGCACTCGCGAGAAGGAGAGGGCGAAGTTGCCGCTCCAGGCGTAGTCGATGCCGACGCCGCGCAGGCTCGGAAACACCTTTTCCATGTTGGGGCGGAGTTTGGCAACGATGTCCTTCGGGTCGACGCCGCCGTAGACGGTGCCACCACCGAAGAGCAGGCGCTTGTCGGCCGAGAGGCGGTAGTAGTCGAGAATGTAGCGTACGTCCTCGACACAGGCGTCGGTCGGCAGCAGCGCATGGGCACGTTCTTCACCCAGCGGCTCCGTCGCCAGAACCTGAGTGGAAACGGGCATGACTCTCGGTTCGAGTTCGGGCACCGCCTTGCCGAGGTAGGCATTGCCGGTGAGAATGAGTGTGTTGCAGCGTACGCGGCCCGTGTCGGTGAAGACTTCCGGCTGCGTCTGATCCTGGGCGATGCGGTTGACGTGTGTCTGCTCGTGGATCCTGCCGCCGCGCTTTTCGACGGCCGCCGCTTCTCCGAGGGCGAGGTTCAGCGGATGGATGTGACCGCCGCTGTGATCGACCATGCCGCCGGCGTAGACGTCCGACACGACGTATTGCTGCAAGGCGTCGCGATCGAGCAGTTCATGGTCGTCCATGCCGTGCTTTCGCCACAGCGCCTGTTTTTCCTTGAACTCACGCAGGTGTCGAGCGTGGAAACCGACGTAGACGTTCTTTTCCTTGAGGTCGCATTCGATGCTGTGCTCGCTGATGAAATGGCGGATGATGGCGTTGCCTTCGGTGACGAGCGAGCCGACGAAGTCCGCCGTGTCGTGTCCGTAGCGGCGTTCGATGGTGTCGAGGCTTGCATTGAGGCCGTTGACGATCTGCCCGCCGTTGCGCCCCGATGCCCCCCAGCCGACCTTGGCGCCTTCGAGCATGGTCACCTCGCGCCCGGCATCCTGCAGGTGAAGCGCAGCCGAGAGGCCACTGAATCCCGCGCCGACGATGCAGACGTCACAGTCAAGGTCGCCATCGAGGTGAGGGCGCTCGGGAGTCGGGTTGGCGCTGGCTGCGTAGTAGCTGGTGGTGTGTTCGACAGGCATGGTGAATAGTTGGAACTCAGTGGTTGTGGCGTTTTTTCTTCGAGCCCTCCCGACAGGCGATTCGGGCGACCCGCCACGCCATTATATGCCGAGAGGGCAGCAACGGCGAGCGATGGTTGCGGCGGTATACTTTCAGCATGAATTCGCGTGATTACCCCGACATTTCCCTGCACGAACTCGCGACACTTTCACCCGATGAACGTACTCGTCTGCTGTTGCGTGTCGAAGACGAACTCGAGCCATTCATCGAGAAGGTGCGGCCGCTGATCGACGAAGTCGCTGCTGAAGGCGATGCTGCACTTGCGCGTCATGCCGCCCGCTTCGATGGTGCAGAAGGACTTGACGCCGACGCCATCGCCGTCGGCAGACAGGAGTTCGATCGCGCCTTCGACGAACTCGACAGTGCCGACATCGACACCATGAGCTACGCGGCCGACAATATCCGGCGTTACCACGAGGCACAGATGCCGGGTGAGTTCTGGATGAAGGAGATTCGCCCCGGTGTGCTCGTCGGTGAGCGTTTCACGCCGATCAACGCCGTGGCCTGCTATTCGCCACGTGGCAAGGGTTCCTTTCCGGTGGTGACGCTCATGACCGCGATTCCGGCGGCGGTTGCCGGTGTTCGTTTGCCGATCATCCTGACGCCGGCGATGCCCGATGGTTCGGTGGAGCCTGCCACGCTCGTTGCCGCGCGTCTTGCCGGTGTCGAGGCGGTGTTCAAGGCGGGTGGTGCCTCGGCCGTGGCGGCGGCTGCCTACGGTACCGCCAGCATTCCGAAGTGTGATCGCATCGAGGGGCCCGGCAGTCCCTGGCTCATGGCCGCAAAGCGCGTGCTCGCCAATCGTATCGACGGTGGGTTGCCGGCAGGCCCGACTGAAACCATCATCCTTGCGGACCCTACGGCCGACCCTGCCATCGCCGCGCTCGACATGTGCATCGAGTCCGAGCACGGCCCCGACGGCAGTGCGTTTCTGGTCACCTGGGATCGTGGTCTTGCCGAGGCGGTACGCGCCGGGATTCCGGGCTACTGGAATCATCAGAGCGATACGCTGGCCGGCTATTCGGCGACGGTGCTTTCAGGCCCGCGCGGAGGCATCGTGCTTGCCGCCGACGCCGAAGACGCCTACCGTTTCATCAACGATTACGCGCCCGAACACTGTCAGGTGCTGTCGAAAACGCCCTTCGAACACCTCGCTCACATCACCGAGGCGGCCGAGATCCTGCTCGGCGAGCACGCACCCGGCACACTCGCGAACTATCTCATGGGTCCGAACTGCGTGTTGCCGACCTCGGGCGCGGCGCGCACGCACTCGCCGCTCGGCGTGCACAACTTCCTGAAAAGTGCCTCGGTGGGGCACGTCACGGCAGCGGGCTATGCCGAACTCGCCCCCCACGCACATCGCTTCGCAAAGCTCGAGGGATTTGACGGGCATGCCAACGCGGTGTCGTCGTTGCGCGAAGGTGCGGGTTTGCACGAAATGGGGATCGTTGCCGGGGATGCCGGGGATGCCGGGGATGCCGGGGATGCCGGGGATGCCGGGAGTGACGGGAGTGACGGGAGTGACGAAGTGGGCAGCGACAAGCCGGAGGCGGCAATCGACGAGGGTGGCGAGCGCAATTCAGGCGAGGGCGCAGCGTGAGCGCGTTGATCGATTCGCTCGAGACGGATCGCGAAGGCTACCTTCGCCACCGCGAAGACTGGTGCCGCGAACTGGCCGAGGAACTGGCCGCGGCAGATGGCATCACACTGACGGAGGCGCACTGGGAAGTCATCGGCTTTCTGCAGGAATACCACGACAACTACGAGATTGCGCCTGCCATGCGCATCCTCACCAAGCAGATGGGCAAGCGCTTCGGCAAGGAAAAGGGCAACAGCAGGTATCTCTACGAGCTGTTTCCGCGGGGGCCTGCAAGACAGGCCAGTCGCTACGCGGGTCTGCCGAAACCGACGGGTTGCACAAGCCGTCGGGCCATGTAGGCTGAACGAGCAGTCGGCTGTGTGCGTTGCATGACATGAAACGACAGGTCACGCAAGCCGATGGGTCACGCACGAGGATGGGGTATGCAGGCCCCGGGACCGGGTAGGCATCCCGTTACCGGTGCATGACGTCGAACAGATCGATTGCCTGCCTGCTATCGTTGCATGCTCGCGGTCGGTGGTATTGCCGATACCAGCAGAAGTTCATACAGGATCAAGCCCGCATACATCCCCACGAGCGCGGCCAGTAGCGAACGCGCGCGCCAGCGTCCGAACAGCTTGAGGTTTCCCGTGGCCACGAGCAGCACGGCGGGAACGGCGGTGAGGAACATTTTCACACCGGCGAACAGCCAGACGCTTTGCTGCAGCATGAGATCCATGAAGGGATTGATCTCACGACCACCGTTGGCAATGAGAGTCAGCGTCATAACCGAGTCGGTAATCGACAGAAGGACGAGCAGGAGTGCCATCGCGATCACGCCGAAGTCGAAGTGATCGATGATGGGGAAGTGGCGGTCTTCAAGGCGACGCCCCTGCACACGCCGGCGGAGCGTGACCGTTCCCGCCAGCGTCTGCAGGGAGTAGCGCCGCCGGTCGCCTGTGTCGCGGCGCTCTGTGTGTTCGAAGGTCATGACTGTCATGCGCGCATCATAATGGGAAGCGCTTCATGAAGTCTTGACGGGGGTCGGATTTTCGGTGGCCGTGGGGCGGTGCGATCATTTTTCCCGAAGCCGATGAAACGCCATGGCGAGCGCCATCGCGGCACCACCCAGGGTTTCTCCGATCGGCAGCCGCAGGTGCCGCAGGCGACTCAGTGTCTCGAAACGCTGGCTTTCGCCGTGAAGATGATCGGCGAGTACCTCGGCAAGGATGTGCGAGCTTGCCATGCCATGTCCCGAGTACCCCTGGGCGAAGAGGATGTTGCCGGGTAGCTGTCCGATGATCGGGATGCGGTTCGGCACGATGGCGGCCTTGCCGGTCCAGGCGTAGTCAACGGCGATGCCGGCAAGGCTCGGAAACACCCGTTCGAGTGCGGGCCGGAGGTTCGTCGCCACATCCGGAATCTCGCGCCCGGTGTAGTTGGTGCCGCCACCGAACATGAGCCGGTGGTCGGCCGTCAGGCGATAGTAGTCGAGCACCATGCGGCTGTCGTAGACGGCCACGTTGTCGCGAATGAGTTGTCGCGCGCGGTCTTCGCCAAGTGGCTCGGTGACGAGGTTGCCCAGCACGGCCGGAAACACGAACCCCGAGAGCTGACGTGGCAACAGTCGGTGATAGGCGTTGCCGGCAAGTACGAGGCGTTCGGCACGCACTTCACCGTGTGACGTGCGGGCAATGACTGGCGCGCTCGCCGTGCGCTCGATTTCGTTTCCGTGTGCCGCCGATGTCGGTGCCTGTCTTGACGATGAGACGGACAACGTGCGCAAGGCCGGGCGAGTCGGTGCTCGATGTCCGGGTGGTTCAAGGCGCGAGGCCGTCGACTCGATCGACATCACCTCGGTCTGCTCGTGGATGCGTACACCGAGCGAGGCTGCCGCTGCCGCTTCCCCGAGGCACAGATTCAGCGAGTGCAGATGGAAATTGCGGCGATTCAGAATGGCACCGGCATACAGTGGTGTGGCGAGTTGCTCGTGCACCTGATCGCGATCGAGCCATGTCACCTCATCGGCGAGTCCCGCAGCACGCGCTTCGTCGAGCGTAGCCTCGAGTTCCGGCACATGTGCTGCGTTCCAGGCCGTGAACAGGTGGCCGTGCGTGAGATCGCAGTCGATGCCGTAGCGGGCAACCCGCCTTTCGATGATCTCGTGGCCGTGCCAGCGAAGCCACCGCAGCGTGTCTTCGGCGTGTTCACGGCCATGACGCCGGGTGAGCTGCCTGAGCATCGCGGCATCACCCGAGAGGCTGCCCGTGACCTGACCGCCGTTGCGGCCTGTTGCGCCCCAGCCGATGCGGTTGGCCTCGAGAAGCACCACTTCGCTGCCACGCTCGGCAAGTTCGACGGCTGTCGCCACGCCGGTCATGCCGCCACCGATGATCAGTACATCGGTGGCGACGGATTCCTCGAGCGTGGGATAACGCTCGTCACGGTTGCAGCTTGCGCTGTAGTAGTTGTCGATGCGCTCGGCCGGCATGAATTCGGCGCCATTCAGATACGCGGCAGATAGGTGCTCCAGTCCAGCGGAGAAACTTCGCGCAGGAATCGCAGCGCTTCGTGGCGCTTGATGTCGACAAAGCGTTTCCTGAAACCTTCGCCGAGCAGTTCGCCGAGCACGTCCGAAGCTTCAGCGCGATCACAGGCGGCCAGCCAGTCGTGCGTCAGGCGTTTCGCGGTCGGGGTTTCGCCTGCAAGCAGTGGTGGATTGGCGGGTGGACGCGCATTGTCGAGGCCGTGACGCATGCCGGCGAGGATGGCGGCGAGCACGAGGTAGGGATTGGCGTCGGCGCCAGCCACCCGGTGTTCGAGCCGTGCCGCAGGGCCCGATGTTGCAGGCAGGCGTAGTGCCACACCACGATGGTCATAGCCCCAGTCGAGACGGTTCGGGGCGAAGCCGTCGGGAAGCAGGCGTCGATAGGAATTGCGGTTGGGGGCGAGCAGAAGCTGCATCTCTTCGAGCGTGTCGAGGCAGCCGGCAAGCGCGTGCAGCAGGCGGTCTTCGTTCTGGTCGAAGATGTTGTTGCCGTCCGCGTCGACCACACTCACGTGCACGTGCTGGCCCGAGCCGTCATGGTTGGTATAGGGCTTGGCCATGAAGGTGGCGAGCAGTCCGAAGCGCTGTGCAGCATGATCGATGATCTGGCGGAGAAGAATCGCATCGTCGGCGGCTTGCAGCGCGTTGCTTCGATGGTTGAGGTTGAGTTCGAACTGGCCGGGGCCGATTTCCGCGAGCATCGCCTCGGCAGGAATCTGCATGGCTTCGGCGAACTGGTAGATGCATTCGAACAGCGGCTCGACACGATCCATGGTGCGCGGATCGTAGAGTTGCATGTCGCGCTGCTTGCCGGCAATACGCAGCATGTCGGGAACCTTCGGCACACCGGTTTCGCGTGTCGAACCGTCAAGAAGGTAGAACTCGAGTTCCATGGCGACGACGGGATGGAGCCCCTGAGCCTCGAAACGGGCAAGTTCTCGTACAGCCGCGGCGCGTGGATCGTATTCGCTGGGCTCGCCATTGATGTCATGCATCATGCACAGAGCCTGCAAGCGGTCAGGGTGCCAGGCTTGCGGTAACAAGGTGTCGCTGACGGGTATGCAGAGTCCGTCAGGATCGCCCGAGGAAACACCGAGGCCGGTGATGGCATCCTGATCGTCGCTCCAGATGTCCTGCGTCAGTGTGGAGATGGGCAGACGTGTCTCGCCGGCGAGAATCTTCTTCTGATGCTCTACGGGCAGGCGTTTTCCGCGCAGGGCGCCATGCCAGTCCACCACGTAGACATCGATGGCGCTCGGGGTGTCTGATTTGCTCATGGTTTGATGTTTTCAGGGGTTGGTATCGGGTAGTGTCAGGCGCAGGTGATCCGTCACTCATCATACCTGCCGAGAGTCATGCTGCACTCTTGTCGGAGATGCACTCTTACAGAGAACCATCGGCACTTGTGGCAGCATTCGCCGGCAGCAGCAGCATGTCGCTCTGCGGCCAGTGTGCCGTCAAGGGGGTGTTGATGGCAACGCCGGCGAGCTCGCGTGCGGTGCCGCTGTCGATGATGGCGGTCAGGGAATCGTCGTTGTCAAGGCGAACCTCGACGATCGAATGCTGGCCCTGATAACCGATGTCACCCAGATGCCCCGGTACCGAGATGTGTTCGGCAGGAGCGTCGCCGAGCGTGATGTTCACATCTTCGGGGCGTACGGCGGCAATGGCGCGCTGCTCGCCTGTCTGTGTGCCTGTGCGAAGGTCGGTGTGCAGTTGCCTCATGAGGTGACGTTCGCCGAATTTGCGTGTGCGTACCTCGTGACCACCTTCCCTGGGCAGGATTTCCTCGACATTGAAGGCGTTCATGTTGCCGATGAAGTCGGCCACGAAGGCGTCGACAGGTCTTTCGTAGAGTTCCGCGGGGCTGGCCACCTGGCGGAGCGCTCCGTCGGCGAGGATCGCGATGCGGTCGGCCATGGCGAGTGCTTCGGACTGGTCGTGGGTGACGATGATGAAGGTGATGCCGACCTCTTCCTGAAGACGCACGAGTTCAAGGCGCATGGCGTCGCGCAGCTTGGCATCGAGCGCCGAGAGGGGTTCGTCGAGAAGCAGAACGCGCGGACGTTTGACGAGCGCACGGGCAAGCGCGACACGCTGGCGCTGTCCACCGGAAAGCTGGTCGGGCATGCGTTCGGCAAAGTTCGTCAGGTGCACCTGTTCGAGCACCTCGGCCACGCGCCGATCACGCTCGCCGGAGGGCACCTTGTCCATCCTGAGCCCGTAGCCGACGTTGTCCTTGACGCTCATGTGCGGGAACACCGCGTAGGACTGGAACACCATGTTGATCGGGCGCTTGTTCGGCGGCACGCGAATCATGTCCTTGCCGTCGAGGTCGAGCTGGCCATCGCTTGGCGCTTCGAAGCCTGAAATCACCCGCAGGAGCGTGGACTTGCCACAACCCGATGGCCCGAGTATGGCGAAGATCTCCCCTGACGCGATGTCGAGGTCGATGTCCTTGAGTGCATGCACCACCCCGTAATGCTTGTTCAGCGAGCGAATCGAGACGATCGGTTGGCGTGCCTTGGCGTCGGTCATGATGTTGCGTTCCTGCCCTCGGACTCTGTTCAGGTGATGTCGCTGACGCGTTGGGTGCGCAGTGCGATCCAGGTGAGCACGAGTGTCATGATGATCAGTACCGTCGAGGCGGCATTGATTTCGGGGGTGACCGAAAAACGCACCATCGAGTAGATCTTGACCGGGAAGGTAATCGTGTTCGGCCCCGAAGTGAAGAAGGTGATCACGAAATCATCGAGAGAGAGCGTGAAGGAGAGAAGTGCACCGGCGACGAGTCCGGGTTTCATGTGCGGCAGCAGGATGTCCTTGAACACCCGCCACTCACTCGCGCCAAGATCACGTGCGGCCTCTTCGGTTTCGCGGTTGAAGCTCTGCAGGCGCGTTCGTATCACCATTGCGGCGAAGGGAAAGCAGAAGGTGATGTGCGCGATGATGATGTTGGTGAGGTTGAGCGGCCAGGACATGTCGCCCAGGCTCATCCAGCCCATCTGCGAGAAGAACATCGCGAGCGACACACCCATGCAGATTTCGGGTATCACGATGGGCAGCGAGACGAGCCCTTCGTAGATCGGTTTGAGACGAAAGCGGAAGCGCCACAGCGTGATGGCCGTGAGCGCGCCGAGAAACACGCTGACCACGGTGGAAATCGCTGCGATGGTCAGGGTATTGAAGAAGGCTTCACGCAGTTCATCGTTCTCGAAGGCCTTGGTGTAATACCTGGTGGTGAAGCCTTTCCAGATCACGTTGCCGCCGCGGCGCGAGTCATTGAAGGAGAAGACGATCAACACGATGATCGGTGCGTAGAGAAAGATGCAGCCGATCAGAAACAGCAGGCGATAACCGAACTTGCCGCTGTAGTCGAAGGGATCTTTCCGGGTACGTCGAAGCAGCGCCATGATGTCAGTCCCTGCGATTCTTCGAGCGCGCCGCATCGCCGAAGGCGCGGAGGGCGAGGAGGATGAAGGTGGCGTAGAGAAGCGTCAGTGATATGGCCGAGCCAAAGGGCCAGTCATTGGCTTTCTTGAACTGTCGCTCGATGACGTTCGCGATCATGTCCACCTGGCCGCGGCCGAGAAGGTCGGGCGTCAGGAACTGCCCGATGGCGGGAATGAAGGTGATGACGGCGGCAGTGAGGATGCCGGGCATGGCGAGCGGGATGAGCACCCGTCGTATCGTCTGCCATTGGTTCGCGCCAAGATCCATGCTCGCCTCGAGGAGGCTTCGGTCCATGCGCTCGAGCGTGGAGTAGATCGGCAGGATGGCAAATGGCAACGAGACGTACACGATGCCGAAGACGACGCCTCCCGGTGTGCCGAGAAAGGTCAGTGGCTTGAAGTTCGCGCCAATGAACGGTGCTTCGGCGAAACCGACAAGCTGGAAGAGGGCGTTCGTCTGCTCGTGCAGCCAGCCGAGAAGCTGATTGAGACGCCCGCGCGTGCCGAGGATGTTCAGCAGCGCATAGGTACGAATCAGGAGATTCGTCCAGAACGGCAGCATGATGACAAGCAGCAGCCAGGGCTTTGCTGTCGGTGATGCAGTCGCGATCAGCATCGCCATCGGCAGGCCGACGACGAGGCAGATGATCGTCGAGATCAACGCGAGCCAGAGCGATCGCCACAGGAGTTCGAGAATCTGCGGGTCGAGAATGCGGCGGTAGTTCTCGAGGGTCCAGGTGGTCTCGATCTGTGTCAGCGAGATGTTCTCGCCGAAGCTGTAGAGAAAGATAATGCCGAGCGGAGCGACGAAGAACAGCGCCAGCCAGATGAAACTGGGCAGGCCGAAAGCCAGAAAGGCGCTGTTTGTGTCGCTGGTACGTGCCACTTGCCCTGTGCTCGACTCTCTTGTTGAAGGTTAGCGTCGCAAGCGCTGTCAGCCTGCCTTGATGCGCGTCCAGGCTTCGTCGATCTGACGTGAGACTTTCTGGCCGGGATAGGTCATGGGCTCGCATTTCGACAGCGCCTCTTCGGAGGGAAACACCGCCGGGTTTTCAAGATACTCGGCGCTCATGAGTTCCTTCGCGGCCTTGTTGGGCGTGGCGTAGGAGACATAGTCGGCAATGCCGGCACCGGCCTCGGCACTCAGCAGGAAATCGATCAGGGCGTAGGCACTGTCGACATTGGGTGCGTCCTTCGGAATGCACAGGCAGTCTTCCCACAGAAGGGCGCCTTCCTCGGGTACGACATAACCGATGTCGTCGTCTTCGGTCATGACCTGAAGGATGTCACCGTTCCACTCCATGGCGAAGTCCACTTCGCCGGCAAGCAGCAGATCCTGACCGTTGTCGGGTGCGAAGGCGACGATGTTGGGCTTCTGGTCGATGAGCATCTTTTCGGCGGCGGCGATGTTCTCGGGCGACCAGTCGTTCAGTGACTTGCCCATGGCCTTCAGGGCCATGCCCATGACGGTGGAAGGCTCACTCAACAGTGCGATACGGCCGGCGTACTGGTCGGAGGCAAGGATGTCGTTCCAGCTCGTCGGAGGTGTTTCCACGGCCGATTTGCGGTAGCCGATGCCGATGGTGCCCCACATGTAGGGCAGGCTGTATTTGCGGCCCGGGTCGAATTCGGTATCGAGGAACTGCTCTTCGAGGTTCACGATGTTGGGAATCTTCGAGTGATCAAGCGGCATCAGCATCTCGGCCACGACCATGCGCTCGACGTAGTCGTTGGTCGGCACGATGACGTCGTAGCCTGGATTGCCACCGCGGAGTTTCGCGAAGAGCTCATCGTTGTCGGCAAAGAGGTCGTACTGCACTTCGATACCGGTGGCGTCTTCGAAGTCTTCGATCGTGGTTTCGCCGATGTAGGTGTCCCAGTTGTAGAAGTTCACCTTGCCGTTCGCGGCGAGAAGCTCCTTCGGAATGTGAAAGCTCAGACCGACTGCGGCAGAACCTGCAAGAAAGCGGCGGCGGTTCATTCTGAGTTGGGTCGGTGCGGTGTGCTTTCGGTTCATGTGTGTGGAATGCTCTTCTTTGAAATGCGACACGCTGGAATACGTGGCGTGACTGTCTGGAAAGAGTGTAATCCAGAATACGGGTGGGAGGTCAAGTGTTTGTGCTGGTCGTTCGGAAGATCAGCCACCTCGACGGACTCGCCACCCGTCAGCGTCTACCTTGCGGCGATTCAGAAAGGAAAGGACAGGGTCAGCGCCGCGAAACTGCCATCGGGGTCGGGCAGGTCGTCGACTTCGAGATCGGTGAAGCCGCTGACGCTCTCGGGTTCGAACTCGAGAGCAGTAAGACGAAGCCCGACGCTCATGAAGTTCCACATGAACTCGTACTGAAACCAGGCGCCGAAGGCTTCTTCGTAATCGACTCGACCGTCGTTGGTGTCGGTGAGGTCGAGCTCGGGCGAGAGTGCCAGCATGAGACCGCCGCCAAGTCGGTGGCGACCGAGGTGATAGAAGGCACCGGCTTCGAGCGGAGCATAACCGAAGCCCGCCGAATCGTCGAAGGAGCTGATGCCATTGTAGTGGACACCGAGGCCGAACTGGAACGAGAGCGGGATGCGCGGCACGAACATGCCGGCGCCGAGAAGCAGATGGACACCGTCACCGGCACGAATGCTCACTTCGTCCGTTTCGTCGCCGAGAATTTCGTTGACCTGGACGGTGGCGAGGCGATCGCCTCCGGCTGCAATTCCGAGGTTGCCGAAGAAATACACTCCACGGCGTTCGGCACCTTTTCGATAGCCATCCGGAGCCCGGCGCGGCTCTGCCGCCGCTTCGTCGGAAAGCTTCTGTTCGGTCGTGATGACGCTGTCGCTTGCGGCATCACTGGCGAGTGAGTTGTCCTGAGCCTGCGCCACGCCAGCAAGACCCGCCAGCGTGGTGGCAAGAAAAAGGGCGCTGCCGCGAGCGGCAGAAGTGATCGGGTGAGGCGTGATCATGGAACATTCTCCGTGAGGTGGTTGGCGGCCGTGGCCGTATGTCGAGGTTAACGCACAGATTTGACGGATGTTACTGGCTGTCTCGTGGATTCTGACGCGGCAAGACGACGTTTTTCGTGAAGTAGTTCCAATCAACACATCGGGTTTACGCAGTCTCGCTTGTATTATGTCAGGATGCATACGAAGATGCTGGGTGATGATTTCATGGACAGTTTCTAAATGATGATGCGTGCCAGATATTCCCTTGTGGCCGCCTTTGTCGGCTTGCCGTTCCTTGCCGCCTGTGGTGACGATCATTCGACGTTGCAGGGTGAGGCAGACAACCCGTCGATGACGATCACGGAGCCCGCGATCTTTCGGCAAGCGCGCGAGATCAAACGCGATGCGCTGTCGCTCGTCGTGAGTATCAATGGCAGCGAGGTCGGTACCGCCACCAGAAGCAACGACAACTACAACATCACGCTGAACCTCGTGCCGGGTCTCGTTTACCGGCTGACACTGCTGTGGAATGAATCCTACGCCGGTCAGTCGCTGCCCCTGGCGAGTACCGAAGTGCCGGTGCAGATCCCTGCCGATGCCCGCTCCTGGAAAGTCGAGGTGCAGCGTTGGCAGTTCGATACCAGCGCGGACAGCTTCGACAACGATGGTGACGGTTACTCGAACTACGAAGAGCGCAGAGACGGTACCGATCCCCTGAACGCTGCCGAGCCGGGCAACAGACCAGCGAAGACGAACCTGCAGTTGCAGTTCGACCTGCCGCTTGCGCTTACCCTGGCAAGCGACGAACAACTCGCGATGCTCGAACTCGTGGTGCGTGTTGGTGGAACACCGGTAGGAATGACTCGCGAGGGGACGAGCTGGTTCGGCGACGTCGATGTCAACGAGGGTTCGGAGATTACCGTGGATGCGCAGTTCCATCCGCGAGGTCAGGCGGCAGCCGTTCTCGCGGAGTTCCGAAGTGATGCGGTAGCCGCCGACAGCGGCAGCTTCGTGGTCGACGCCGGGCGCTATACCGCCGGGCCCGACAGCGATCAGGATGGTTTCTACAATGTTCTGGAGTTCCTTGCCGGCAGCGATCCGCTGGATCCGAACGATCCGCTGGATCCGTCCGAACTGCCCAATCCGGAGAATCCATTCGGCTCCGACAGTGACGGCGATGGCATTCCGGACGATGAGGATCCCGATGCCGATGGCGACACCGTCAACGACAGCAATGATCCCTTCGTCGATCTCTCCGGCGACGGACTTGATGACGAATCAGGGCTGACGCTCGAGCAGGCGACCTGCCATGGTCTCGACGGCAGGACTGCGGATGGCTCCGCATACACCTGGCAGGGGTACTGTGAACTTTCACGGTTTACCCCCGGACGAAATGGCTATGTGCTGGGCGTGGAACGTGTTCTGTGGTGCCTCGGCTTCGATGTCGGCTTCGAAGATGTGGACATGTTTGCCGATGGCAACTTCGGATCGCAGACGGAGGTGGCTGTGGAAGCGTTTCAGGAGGCGAACGATCTGCCGGTAACGGGTATTGTGGATATGGCAACCTGGCCGGCGCTGCAATCGTCGCTGGTGGCTGCTGCGGGCCTGACACCGGCGGGGGATGTGACCAACGCGACGCCGTTCAGCGTCGCAGGTGATCGCTGCGAGGGCATTGCGGTTTTCCATTCGGTTTCAGTCAATCGGGCCAGCCACAGCGAGTGGCGTCTTTCGCAACCGATGGGCGGTGATGCCACCATGCGTTTCAGCATGCACGAACTGCCCTGAGCACAGGTCTTGCGGCGCCATTTGGTACCATGCATGTGTGTCCTGATCGATGGTGACGGGGATGAACATATCGTGTGATTGTGGCGCTTTCATCGCGAGACTGACCGCGTTTCCCGGGTCAACGCCCGGGCGACTGGTTTGTTACTGTTCAGATTGTCAGGATTATGTCGAGCGGCTTGGCCGAGGCGAATTGCTCGATGCCTGGGGTGGCACCGAGGTGGTACCTGTTTATCCTTCCGATATCGAGATCGAGCAGGGCAGGGAACATCTGCGGTGTTATCAACTCAACGAGAACGGTTTGTTCCGTTGGGCTGCCGCCTGTTGCCGTTCACCGGTATTCAATACGCAGCCCGGTTTTCCCTGGGCGGGTATTCCGGCGAAGGCCTACACCAATGTTCGGGCCGATGCCCTTGATGGTCTCGGCGACGTTAGGTGTCGTATCTACGGTCGTGATGCAAAAGGGGAAGCACCTTTCCCCATCTCCAGCAAGATTGCGTTCAGGGACATGATGGTCGTACTGCCATTCATCATCAAGGGCAAGCTGCTTGGCAAGCATCGTCACTCGCCTTTTTTCGAGTCGGATGGCAAGACGCCGACAGTGACGCCGGAGATTCTCGGATCGCGTTGATTGCAGCAAGTTGCAGTATCCGGGGGTCAAGTTGGCTATCATCGGTATTGGCCCGGATCTCCGATCAGAAGGACAGGTGTGCGACGAAGCCGCTGCCCCAATTCCCTGACCTCGCACGATGTCGTGCTCAACAGTCGCCTTGTCGTGCTGCTGACGGCAGCGCTGTGCGCATCGGTTCTGCTGTATTCGCCCGTGCTGTCGGCACGATCGCAGGATTCCGCCGATACCGAAAACGATGGCCCCGAGGTCTCCGTCACCATCAGCGGCGTCGAAGGCGAACTCCTGACCAACGTGCAAGGTTTCCTGCCGCTGTACGGTCTTGATGGCAAGCGGGCGAAAAGTGCCGGGCGTGTCCGCTTCCTCCATTCGCAGGCGGACGATGCCATTCGCAAGGCACTCGCGCCCTACGGCTACTACAAACCCGACATCAGCGAGACGCTCGAAGAAGTGAATGGCGTCTGGCAGGCGTCCTATACGATTGTTCCCGGTGAACAGCTCAAGCTCACCGAAGTCGACATCCGCATCAGCGGCGAAGCCGAAACCGACAAGGCCTTCTTGCAAGCCATCGCCGAATCCCCGTTGAAACCCGGCGTGCCCCTCCTGCATCAGGATTACGAAATGCTCAAGCAGCGTCTCGAGGTGCTTGCATCGAGTCGGGGTTATTTCGACGCGAAACTCAGGGAGAGTGCGATACGCATCAATCTCGAGCGCTACACGTCGACCATTCGGCTGTTTCTCGACAGCGGCAGGCGCTACGCTCTCGGCGAAGTCAGCTTCGAGCAGGACACGCCCTGGCTCGACGAGAAGATGCTCGAGCGTTATTCCGAGATCGACCCCGGCCAGCCTTACCTTGCCGATGACCTGCAGCAGTTGCAGGGCGATCTTGCCAACACGGAGTACTTCCGGGAAGTCGTGCTGGATGTCTCGCCCGAAAACGCCGACGAGAACCGGGTCATTCCGGTTGAAGTGAGTCTGACGGCACGGAATCCGATGCGTTACACCCTGGGCGTGGGCTACGGTACCGACACCGGTGCCCGCGTCAAGGCCGGACTCGTCCGCCGGCGCATCAACCAGGCCGGGCACCAGCTCACGGGCGAGATGATGGTCTCGCAATACATCAACGCCGTCGCTGGCGAATACCTGATTCCGGCCAGCGACCCGCGCACCGATACCTGGGGCTTGCGCGGCCTGGTCTACGATGAAGACACCGATACCACCGACCTCACCAAGGCGAGTATCGGCGGCTTCTTTCGCCATCGTGACGGACTCTGGATCAAGACCTACGCGCTCGATTACCTGGTCGAGCAATTCGTGCTGGAATCGGGCGATGACACGAGCCGGCTGCTGTTGCCGAGCATCGACTGGACTCGCACCGACCCTGCCGGCATGGACGAACGCATCATGCCCGACTTCGGCACACGGTTGCAGCTTTCCGTTCGCGGCGCCGCCGAGGGGCTTCTTTCCGACACCGACTTCATTCAGCCGCTGATCCGGGTCAAGGGCATCTACTCGTTTTCCGATTCGTTGCGCCTCATTGCGCGCGGTGCTGCCGGCACCACCTCGGTATCGGACTTCGACAAGCTGCCGATGTCCCTGCGCTTCCTCGCCGGCGGCGACAAGTCGGTGCGGGGCTATGGCTACAACGTCATCGGACCACGCCTCGGTAACGATGTGGTTGGTGGCAAGCACCTGCTCGAAACGAGCCTCGAACTCGAGATGCCACTGACCGAGACCTGGAGCCTTGCCACCTTCATCGACGCGGGCGATGCCTTTACCGACAGTCCCGATTATCAAGCCGGTGTCGGCGTCGGTTTTCACTGGCGCTCGCCGATCGGCCCCGTGCGGCTCGATCTCGGGCATGCCATTGACGGTTCACCCGGGCGGAAGCTCCGCGGGCATCTCACCATCGGGGCAGACCTGTGATGAAGCGAGTTCTCCGCATTCTCGGCATCGTCCTGCTGCTGTTCCTTGTCGTGCTGGTCGGCGCGCTCGCCTGGTTGCTCGGTACCGAGTCGGGAACGCGCCAGGCACTGGCGCTCGGGCAGCGCTTCGCGCCCGGCACACTCGAATGGGACGCCGCGGATGGCAGACTCACGGGGCCGCTGCAGATCGATGGTTTCCGCTATGCGCAGGAGGATGGCCTGTCGGCAAGGGTGGATTCGCTGGCACTGGACTGGACGCCGAGTGCGCTTGTCGGGCGCAGACTCGAACTCGCGCAGTTGCACATCGACGGGGTCGAACTGCGATTGCCCGAACCCGCGCCGGCACCGGCCGAGGAAGCGCCTGCCGGCGAAGGTCTGCCGGAGATCGACTTGCCGGTGTCGATCGATCTGCAGGACGTCGCTCTGAGCAACATCGCGGTGTATCCCGCCGGGCAGGACACACCGATCGAGATCGACCGCGTGGCGCTTGCCGGTACGGTGGATGGATCGGATGTACAGTTGTCGTCGCTCGAGGTCGATGCACCCGAGGGCAGTCTTCGCATCGCGGGTGACGTGAAGACCAGCGGCGACTATCCCATGAATCTCGCGCTCGACTGGCAGACCGACATTGCCGATGTCGGGCCATTTTCGGGCGAGGGCACCGTGACGGGCGATCTTGCCAGTCTGCAGATCGAACATCAGGTGCAAGGGCTCGTCGAAGCCGAGATCCTGGCCACTGTCAGCGATGTCATGAGTGAACCCGGCTGGGATGCCTCGGTGATGGCGTGCGTGCCGGATGTCGCGGCCCTGCCTGTCGATGAAGGCGTGGCGGATCGCGTCACCGAGGCGCCCCGGCTCCGCCTGCAATCGCGCGGTACACTTGATGCCTTCGAGGCACAGGCAACACTCGCGTCGGCGACCACCGATACCGGCCCGGTGACGATCGATGCCGACGTTGCAGGCTCCACCGAGCAACTCGATATCCGCTCGCTTGCGGCGCGCTTTCCCCGGAACGGCGGGGAGAGTGACGGGGAAGGCGGCAGAGAGCTGAGCGCACAGGGTCGGGTCGATCTCGAGACGCTTGCCGGCGAGATCGAGGGAGAATGGCACGACCTCGGCTGGCCGCTCGTGGGTGAATCGGCATACCAAAGTGCCGCAGGCCGCTTCGTGGCGGAAGGCTCGGCCGAGCACTTTACGGCTACCGTCAATGCCGATGTCGATGGCGAAGCGATTCCGCCCGGCGCCTGGCAGGTCTCGCTCGAGGGTTCGAGTACCGTGCTCGATGCCTTCACGCTCGAGGGCGAGACGCTTGCAGGCACGATCACGGGCAGCGGAACGGCCGCCTGGGCCGATGCTCCGACCTGGGATCTGCGGCTGACCACGGCGGGCGTGAACCCCGGTGAGCAGTGGCCGGAATTACCGGGCGCCATCGATCTCGATGTAACTAGCAGCGGCGAGTTGCTCGAGTCCGGCCCCGAGCTCACGGCCGATATTCTCCGCCTCGCAGGAGACTTTCGCGGACAGCCGCTCGC
Organism: Gammaproteobacteria bacterium; assembly: GCA_002746645.1. Classification (GTDB taxonomy): domain Bacteria; phylum Pseudomonadota; class Gammaproteobacteria; order Granulosicoccales; family Granulosicoccaceae; genus Granulosicoccus. The sequence goes on from PDPU01000034.1 coordinate 38,350, forward strand.
CGGCAATGGCAGGATCCGGGTGGCGGGGGAGACGCTCGTCATCGATGAGCTCGATCTCTCGCACGGGCCGTCTCGACTGACGGCGAGCGGAAAGGTCGATGAGAAGATCGCATTGAACTTCGACCTGGCCAGTCCCGACCTCGGTACGCTGCTGCCGGAACTCGGCGGCGACATCGCACTCGAGGGCACCTTGTCCGGCACGCGTGAGGCGCCGCAGGTGAAGGCAAACGGGCGTGCCGAAAACGTGGTTCAAGCCGAAAACCGAGTGGCGGCACTGGATTTCGCGATCGATGGTGGTCTCGGTCCCGACGTGCGTTCCACACTGTCGCTGAATGCTTCGGGCATCAGCGCCGGTGGTCAGACCATCCACGAGGTCGCTCTTGCCGGTGAAGGCTCGGAGGCCGATCACCGCGTGACGCTCACAGCCGCGAGTGACATGGGCGATATCGCCACGACGCTCGAAGGTGGTTATGCGAGCGAGACCTGGCAGGGTACCCTGTCGACACTGCAACTCGACAACACCGAGGTGGGCGACTGGGCCTTGCGTGCACCCGTGGCCATCGCGGCCAGCGCCGCGCAAGCCGATGTCGCGGATCTGTGCCTCGACAATCGCGACAGGCTCGGCAGCCTCTGCATCACCGGCAACTGGCTGGCCGCGGGCGAGTCGACGGGCAAGGTGAGCATCAGCGAGTTCTCGCCGGCGCTGGCGGCGCAGTACCTTCCCGAAGGCTTCATCATCGAGACGAAGCTCGATGGCGAAGCCGATGCGTCGCTCGGCGCCAACGGCGACATGCGCGTGGACGGGCAGTTCGTGCTGCAACCGGGCAAGCTTGAAGTCGACTCGGCCGGCACGCCGGTCGAAATCGGTCTCGAGGAAACCACCATCGACGTGGCCTGGCTCGGCGACAATGCAACGCTCGCGTTGGCCAGCGCCTTCACCGACTTCGGCAATCTCGATCTTCAGGCAACGGTGGCAGACCCGGCAGGTGTCGGTGGCCTCGACGGCAGGCTGGATCTCGATTTCACGGACCTGTCCCTGATCAGCGCCTTTGCACCGCAGATGCAGGAAGTGGTCGGCACGCTGGTCGGTGATCTCGCGCTCGGTGGCACCGTGTCGGCCCCGGCAATCGAAGGCGAAGTCGCGCTGCGGGGCTTCGGCGCCGAGATTCCCGCAACCGCGATGGTGATCGAAGATACCGACCTTGTCGTGAAGGGGCGTCCGGGCGGTGTGCTCGAGATCGATGGCCAGTCACGTTCAGGTGGGGGGGAGCTTGCCGTCAACGGCACCGTCAAGCCCGCAACGCGAGCCATCGAGATCACCATCGAAGGCGAGAACTACGAGGTCGCCAACTCAGGTCTCATCAAGGCGGTCATCACCCCCGAACTCGCGGTCAACATGGACGACACCGACATGAGCGTCAAGGGCAGCGTGACCATCCCGCGCGCCTACATCAATGCCAACGGTGGCAACGAGGGCATCAAGACCGTCGGCACTTCATCGGATGTGGTCTTCGTCACCGATGACCCCGAACCTGCCGCAACGGAATCCGCCTCGGCAGCCAGCCAGGTCGCCGTGAACGTGCAGGTCAACCTCGGTGACAGCGTCGAGGTAGAGGCCGGCGACTTCCGCGGACGCCTTGAAGGCGGGCTCAGAGTCAAGCAGACACCCGGCACCCCGCCGCGTGGCACGGGCACCATCAACGTCGTCAATGGCGACTTCATGGTCTATGGACAGAAACTGAACATGGAACGTGGCAAGGTGCTTTTCAGCGGTGGACCCGTGGACAACCCGAAACTCGACATGCAGGTGGCACGCAAGGTCACGGAATACGATGTGACCGCCGGTGCAAGGATTCAGGGCACCGCACAGTCGCCGCGGCTCGAACTCTATTCCGATCCGCCCATGCCCGATGCCAGCATCCTTTCCTTCATCCTGCGCGGGCAGCCACTCGATTCCTCGGGCCTCAGCGTGACGCTCGGGAAGTACCTCACTCCGGATCTGTATGTCAGCTATGGCATCGGGCTGTTTGACGCGATCAATACCTTCAACCTGCGCTACAGCATTTCCGAGAAGCTGGCCTTCGAGGCCGAGAACGGCAGTGGCAGCAGTGCGGATCTGATCTATACGATCGAGCGGTGAACCGGGCGGGAAATGGATCGGCACACCGAGCCGTGAAGCGTGTCCTGAACTGTGCCGTGAACTGTGGCCCTGAACTGTGCCGTGAACCTTGACGGTGAACCGCGTGGTAGCAGCATTCGGCCGGTCAGGGGGTATTTCGAGGCAGATCAGGAGCGGTTCCGTTCTTCGGGCTCGCCGGAGAGTGCGGCGAGAATTCCGCGGATTTCGTTGCCGATGATGCCCAGTGAAGCAGTATCGCTGAGCCGATGATCACCACCCTTGACCAGCAACAGCCGCACGTCGTCGTGGGGCATGGCATCGAGAAGCCTTGCCGACAGCGACCAGGGGACGTCGGTATCCGCCGTACCGTGCACGAGCCGAACCGGGCAGCGAATACGCTCGAGCCGCGCAGCGTGCTTGCCGAGTACGCGAAGCTTGCGGCCACTGTCGAAGAGTCTCTGCTTCAGATACCAGCCGTCATCATCGTAGGCATTGGCGACCCGGACCGTTCTGCCGGCGTCGATCGCGGCACGCTGTGCTGCATCCAGCGTGGGCCAGAGCAGTTCTTCGGTGAAATCCGCTGCCGCGGCGAGCAGCAACAGGCCAACGATCTTGTCGGGGCGTTCGGCGGCAGCCAGGCAGGCGAGCCATGCGCCCAGCGACGAGCCGATCAGCAGCACTTCGTCAGGCAGTGAATCGAGGACTTCGAGGGTGTCGTCGAGCCAGTCTGCGATACCGAATGCTGCCGTCTCACCCGGTGTTTCACCGTGACCGCGGTAGTCGAAGCGCGTGAAGGCGAGCCCCTGTTCCCGGCAGTAGCGGTCGAGGAACTCGGCCTTGTTGCCACGCATGTTCGAGTGGAAACCGCCGCAGAAGAGCAGGGTGGGACGGGCAGCGAACCTGTCCGACTGCGACGACGGGGCGGCCTGGCCTCCCGGGTGGCCTACCGGGCGGTAGTCGAGGCGGGCTGGGTGCTCAGCCGTCATCGGAGAAGAAACACACGCTCAATCCCGCTTCCGCCGGCGCCGCCTCCGCCCCCCCGCGCGTGCCTCCGCCTTCGCCTTCACTGCCGGCAGCTTCACCACCCTGGCCAGTTCGGGGAAGGGAAGGCGCTTGTGCGGAAAGGCCATGGCTTCGACGAAATGCTGCTGGAAGTCGGGTTCGACGGCGGTCTCGACCTTCTCGATGTCGCGCACCACCTGCTCGATTTCGGACCGTGCCTGCTGGTTGAGCAGCGCAATGCGGGCACCACTGCCGGCGGCATTGCCGGCTGAACGCACCTTGTCGAGCTTGCAGTCGGGGATCAGACCGAGCACCATCGCGTACTTCACGTCGATGTGGCTGCCGAAGGCACCGGCGAGGCGGATGCCGTCGACCTGGTCGATACCGAGGCGATCCATCAGCAGGCGCACGCCGGCGTAGAGGGCGGCTTTCGCGAGCTGGATCTGGCGCACGTCGTTCTGGGTGATGCGCACGGTCACGTCGCCTTCGTGGAGAAGGTAGGCAAAGGTTCGACCGTCCTCCTGAATGCGCGGGCTCTTCGTGGCGAGTTCGCCGTTGACCACGCCGTCGGCGTCGATGACGCCGGCAAGAAACATTTCCGCCACCACCTCGATGATGCCCGAGCCGCAGATGCCGGTAACCCCGGGGGACTTCACCACCTCGTCGAAGCCGGGCTCGTCGGACCAGAGCTCCGAGCCGATCACGCTGAAGCGGGGCTCGAGTGTTTCGGGGTCGATGCGCACGCGTTCGATGGCACCGGGTGCCGCACGCTGGCCGCCACTGATCTGCGCACCCTCGAAGGCGGGGCCCGTGGGGCTCGAGCAGGCGAGGAGTCGCCTGCGATTGCCGAGCACGATTTCGGCGTTGGTACCGACATCGACGAGCAGCAGGTTGTCGTTCTGCCGATACGGCTGCTCGGAGAGCACCACACCGGCGGTGTCGGCACCGACGTGTCCGGCCACGCAGGGCAGGATGTAGCAGCGCGCCTCGGGGGCGGCGTCGAGGTCGAGATCGCGCCCGTGCTCGGTGCTCGCCTCGTCGGTGGCGAGCGCGAAGGGAGCACCGCCGAGTTCGACCGGGTTGAGGCCGAGCAGGAGGTGATGCATTACGGGGTTTGCGACGAAAGTGAACTCGAGGATGTCCTGTCTGTCGATGTCGCCTTCCTTCGCCACCTCATCGATGAGCGTGTTGATGGCATCCCTGACGGCACTCGTCAGTGCCTTCTCGCCACCGGGATTCATCATCACGTAGGATACGCGGCTCATGAGATCCTCACCGAAGCGGATCTGCGGGTTCATTGCACCGCTGCTGGCAAGTACCTCGCCGCTGACGAGGTTGGTGAGGTGGCCCGCGATGGTGGTCGAGCCGACATCGATGGCGAGGCCGTAGATGGCTTCACGAAAGCCCGGCCATACTGCAAGGATTTCATGATCCTTGTGGACCGCGACCGTCACCTGCCAGTCGCCCTTGCGGAGAACGGCCTGCAATTGCGTGAGCACGCTGAGCGGAATCCGCAGGTTTTCGAGCTGCCACTCGGCCGCGAGTGCCTGCTTGAGGCGGCGCAGATCACCCGAGGGGTCGTGCATGTCGGGCTCCTGTACCTCGACCACGTACAGACGGATTGCGGGGTCGAGGGGGATATCCAGAAGATCGGCCCGTTTTCTGACCACCTGGCGATGCACCTGGCTGTCGGGCGGTACGTCGATGACAAGGTCGCCCTCGATCGTAGCCTGGCAGCCAAGGCGTCGCCCTTCCGCGAACTCGCCGTTGATGCGCTGGTAGCGCGCTTCCATGTTCGTGCCGGGGCCGATGTGCTCGGCCCTGGACGTGATGCCGTGCTTGGAGAAGTCACCCTCGGGGCAGAGCACCTGGCAACGACCGCAGAGGCCACGGCCCCCGCAGACCGAGTCGATGTCGACACCGAGTTCGCGGGCGGCATCGAGAATCGATGTGCCGCGCGAGAAGCGCCCACGCTTGCCACTCGGGGTGAATACCACAAGGGGATCCTTGCCTTCGATCATGGTTGTCGTCTTGCCGATTGTCCCGTGAACTGCGTCATTGATCGGGAGTGATCATCGACGTTTCAGGAAGCAGGACGTCGTCGGCGGCGATGTCCGCCACGTGCGCCACCTGCACTTTCGCCCTCGGCCGGTACGCGGTACTTGCGGATCCAGTTGAGGCAATCGGGGTCGTTGCCCATCAGTACGTCGGCGGCCTTGATCGAGCGCATGACTTCTTCGTGGCAGGGGTTGGTGATGGCCGTGGTCATGCCGTGACTGATCGCCATCGAGAGAAAGGCGCCGTTGATGCCGTTCCGCTCGGGCAGGCCGAAGCTGACGTTGGAGGCACCACAGGTGGTGTTGCAGCCGAGTTCACTGCGGATACGATGCAGGATGTCGAACACCTGACGCCCGGCGTAGCGCATCGCGCCGACCGGCATGACGAGCGGGTCGATGACGACATCGGCGGCCGGAATGCCGTGGTCGGCGGCGCGTTCGATGATCTTTTTCGCCACATCGAAACGCACGTTCGGGTCTTCGGAGATGCCGGTCTCGTCGTTCGAGATCGCAACTACCGCAGCGCCGTGTCTGGCAACGAGCGGCAGCACGCGCTCGAGCACTTCGTCTTCGCCGGTGACCGAGTTCACGAGCGCCTTGCCCTCGTAGACGGCAAGGCCGGCTTCGAGGGCGTCGATGATCGAGGAATCGATCGATATCGGCACATCGGTGATGGACTGCACCAGCTGGATGGCCTGAGCGAGAAGGGCAGGTTCGTCGGCGAGCGGGATGCCTGCGTTCACGTCCAGCATCTGCGCGCCGGCTGCCACCTGTTCGCGTGCGTCGGCTTCGACGCGGCTGAAATCGCCCGCCTTCATTTCTTCGGCCAGTACCTTGCGGCCAGTGGGATTGATGCGCTCTCCGATGATGGTGAAGGGCTGGTCGGGGCCGATGATGTGTTCCCTGGTTGCCGAACTGACGATGGTCTGGGTCATGGCGGGATGCTCCTTGGGGCCGGGGTTGTGTTGTGTGTTGTGGGGCTACTGTATGCGATCGAGATGTTGCTGTACGTTCCGATCGCCCTCGTACTGCCTCGGGTGCCAGGCTTGGCGATCACCGAGGATGCCGGTGCGCTCGACGATCTCGGGCACGCTGTGCTCCTGGCGGTAGGCCATGATGTGCACGCCGTCGACGCCTTCGATTTCCCTGACCTGGTTGATCATGTCGATGCAGATCCGCACACCTTCGGCCTTCTGGTTCTCGGCACCGGCAAGGCGCTTGATGATCTCGTCCGGAATGTGCACGCCGGGCACGTTCCGGCGCATCCAGTCGGCGGTCTTTGCCGAGGCCAGCGTGCCGACGCCGACGAGAATGAACACCTTCCTGTCGAGTCCCATGTCGCGCACGCGCTGCATGTAGGCGTCGAGACGGGTGATGTCGAAGCAGTACTGGGTCTGCACGAACTGCGCTCCCGCGGCAATCTTCTTGGCAAGACGGATCGGGCGCCAGTCGAGCGGGTCGACGAAGGGGTTCGCCGCGGCGCCGAGGAACATGCGTGGCGGTGAGTCGAGCTTGCGACCGCTCTGAAAGGTCTGCTTGTCGCGCATGGTGCTGACGATTTCGAGCAGCGACATGCAGTCGAGGTCGAACACGGGTTTGGCTTCCGGGTGGTCACCCGTCTGTACGCCGTCACCCGAGAGCGCAAGCAGATTGCAGACGCCCATGGCTGCACCGCCGAGTACGTCGCCCTGAATGGCGATGCGGTTCCTGTCGCGGCAGGACACTTGCTGGATCAGTGAGTAGCCGATGCGCGACAGGAGCGCGCATACCGCCACGCTGCTCATGTGGCAGTGTGCGCCCGAGCCGTCGGTCGCGTTGATGGCATCGACATGACCGTCGAAGACGGCCGCACGTTCGTACACCTGGTTCGGGTCGGCGCTGTCGGGCGGAGCGATTTCGGTGGTAACGGCAAAGTGACCATCGCGAAGCACGCGCTCGAAGCGGCCGGGTGAGCTGTGACCCGGTCGAATCGGCAGGGGGTAACCCGGTACCGGCTCATCGTCGTACCGCATGAGGCCGTTGTCGAGTTCATTCATGATGCGCTCTCCTTGCTGGCACTGTCGAGCGCGATCTTCTGGGCGTTCTCATCGGTCGGTTGCGCGATGGCGGTGCCGAGTGCAATGCCGGCGCCGCTGTGCGTGGCGTAGGCTCGAGTGTCGGCGCTGCGCGGTTCCACGGCCGCTCCTGACGCTGCCGCCGCGGCTTCGGCCTCATGCGCCGCCGCCTGCTCGGCCTGTGCCTTGCGGAGGTGGCGGAACCAGGACGACTTGCCCTTGAGTTGGTAGTCGACCGCGAACTGCACCGTGGCGATCTGTTCACCGCCCTGCATTTTCTGCGCGCCCTTCCAGCCTTCGACCCAGACGCAGCGCATCGCTGGCTTCACTTCGCAGTAGCCATCGGGACGCACGCCGCCACAGGGGCCGTTGCGGATGGTCTTGGGGCAGTTCATCGGGCAGGACATGCCGGTGCTCGAGAGTACGCACTGGCCACACATATGACAGTCGAACAGCAGGCCCTTGGTGACCTTTTCGAACGCTGCGACAGGTTTCTCGAGGCGGTCGTGGCCGATCCTGTCGGCGATCGGCGCGAGGCGAATGATCGTCGACTCGGTCACTTTCCAGACCTTTTCGAAGAAGCCGGCATGGTGCACTGCCCAGCGTCGCAGGAAGTACATCGGCGTCAGTCCGTCTTGAGGTTGGCGACAAGGCCTTTGGCCTTGACGAGCCTTTCGAGGTATTCCTCGTTGAACTGGTCGGCAAGTTCGGCGGCACGCCGTTCGACGGCAGCCTGAAGATCGTCGGCGTCGGTGGTTTCGCGCTCGCGGTGCCAGTCTTCCATGTAGGCATCGCTCGAGCCCTTGCCGGCGCGCATGGCAGCGCGGTCGATACCTTCCATGAAACGGGGCGGCAGCATGGTGCGAGCCTTCTTGCGCCCGGCCCTGGCCATCACCTGTGAAGGGATGTCGCGCCAGTAGATGACGATGAGTTCAGCCATGTGCAAGGTTCCGTATGGGGATCACGTTGGTGAACGGCGCGAGACCGGTGTTGACGACAACGAGTGGCAGGTTCAGGGCAACTGCCGCGGCTTCGGCTTCGGCGAGTCGTGCCGGTGGCTCGGTCTGCGCGAGGTAGACCATGCGCTTGTAGTTGCCGAACATCATGTCCATGAGTTCCGGATGCCGGTCCAGCCCGAAGCCCTTGATGATCAGCCGCTCGAAATTGCGCGCAAGATAATCGGTGAGGTAGAAGCTGGCGAGTTCTTCCTCCGACAGTGTCTCGAACACGTCGCTGCCGGCGAAGAAGCTGTAGCAGTGATCGCCCGGCAACCGCTCCACACCCGGGTATTCCTCGAGCAGAGCATCCAGCAGACCGCCGGTGCCACAGTCGCCGTAGGCAATGAAGATGTGATCGCAGTACTCGTGATGCTCCTCGAGCAGCTTGCGGATGCCCGGAGTGATGCGCTCGGGTCGGTTGTGCCATTCGGCCGGCAGGCACTGGATGCGCACGGCATCGAGTCCGTTCCGGTTCACCACCGCGACAAGCTCCGCGGCGATCGCACCGCAGGCGATGATCAGATTGCGTGGATGTGCTGTCGCAACCGCAGTGGCCATTGCTGCGCTTTCATCCTCGGCAGCTTCGAACCCGGACGCAGTGTCGGGCCTGGGTACGGTATCGAACTCGTGTACGGTATCGAACTCGAGCGCAGCGTCGGGGGCGAGGTTGGCTGCGGCCGGTGTTTCGAATGACCTCGCCACCTCGTTCTCCTAGCTGACGCGCCGCTCGGCGATCAGCGCCTTGGCGGTCTCGACCGCAACAGCGGCGTCACGGCAGTAGGCGTCGGCGCCAACGGCGACACCGAACTCCTCGTTCAGCGGTGCCCCACCGACGAGCACGATGTAGTCTTCGCGCATGCCCTGTTCGGCCAGCGTGTCGATGACCACCTTCATGTAGGGCATGGTGGTGGTCAGCAGGGCCGACATGCCGAGAATATCGGGCTTGTGTTCCTCGAGGGCGGCGATGTAGTCCTCGACCGGATTGTTGATGCCAATGTCGATGACCTCGAAGCCGGCGCCTTCGAGCATCATGCCGACGAGGTTCTTGCCGATGTCGTGGATGTCGCCCTTGACCGTACCGATGACGACCTTGCCGATGGTCTCGGCGCCGGTTTCGGCGAGAAGCGGGCGGAGGATGCTCATGCCGGCCTTCATGGCGTTGGCTGCCATGAGTACCTCGGGCACGAACAGAATGCCGTCGCGGAAGTCGATGCCGACGATGCGCATGCCCTCGACGAGGGCGTCGTTCAGCACGCGCGAAGCGCTCCAGTTGCGCTCGAGCAGGATGTTGGTACCTTCCTCGATTTCCTCGTTGAGCCCGTTGTAGAGATCGTCGTGCATCTGCTCGACGAGTTCTTCATCGTTCAGTTCGGAGAGGACGATGTCTTCCTCGTCATCGTAATCGTCAGACATCAGGATCTCCCTATGTTCATGTGGCGACTTCTTGTGGCGACATTGCAAGAAGGCTGCCGCATGTTAGCGGCACGGCACCTGTTCCGACAGGTTGTAGACGCCTCAGATGCGACTCAACCTGATTCGACTGCGACATGACCTTGCCATGCCGCTGTTTCTGCGACGGATGCAGCGTTATCTGCCCTTGAAATCGGGCTTGCGCTTGTTCAGGAAAGCCTCGACGCCTTCACGAAAATCGGCCGTCTGACTTGCCGCCTGCTGGAAGTCGCATTCGAGATCAAGCTGCTGATCGAGTGTGTTCGTCAACGACTGTCGGAGAAGCTGTTTGGTGAAGGCGTGGCCGAGGGTTGCGCCGCTTGCCAGGCGATGAGCGAGTTTGCCGACGGTTTCACCGAGCGCGTCATCATCGACCACACGGTAGATCATGCCCCAGCGCTCGGCGGTTTCCGCATCGACGGGTTCGCCCGTCAGGCAGATGGCCGTGGCGCGAGCGAGGCCGATGAGCTTCGGCAGGTGCCAGGTGCCGCCGTTGTCGGGTACGAGTCCGAGTTGCTCGAAGGACTGGATGAAGCGTGCCGAGCGTGCCGCGATGCAGATGTCGCAGCCGAGGGCAAGGTTGGCACCGGCACCCGCGGCCACGCCGTTGACGGCGGCAATGACCGGAATCTGCAAGGTGGTGATGGTCCGCATGAGCGGGTTGTAGTTGCGTCCGACCACATCGGCGAGATTCGAGAGATCGAGATCGGCGAGATCCTGACCGGCCGAGAAGGCACGTCCTTCGCCGCTGATGACGAGGCAGCGGATGACGTCCGAGGTCTGCACCTCCTGCATCGCATCGCGGAGTTCCGCGTGCATGGTCTCGGTGAAGGCGTTGAGCTTGTCCGGCCGGTTCAGTACCAGCCGGGCAACGCCATTGTCGACGTCGAAGCGGATGGTGTCGAATTCGCGGTTTCTCATGGTCGGGTGCTACTCGTCGGTCGTTACTCGGTGGTGGCAGTTGTTCGTTCGGTCGGCACCGTGACTGGCCCGCAGCGGAAGCTGTCGGGTGGGTGGCTCAGCGGAGACGTCGCGGGCGTGCCGAGCGAAAGAGGCTCGCCACCAGCACCAGCGCGAAGGCGCCGATGATGGCACGCAGGAGCCAGCTCTGGTTCGAGGTGTCGAGCACCAGGGCATCGCCGACGAACAGCGGCAGCATGCCGCCGATGGCGGCGCCGATGACGCCAAGGAGTGTGTTGGTGATGAAGATGCCGATGCCGCCGCGCAGCAGCACCGCGCCGATACCGCCGATGACGATGCCGATCAGCAGCATCAGAACCAGAGTGTCGATGGTCAAGCTGGCCGTCCTCTGAAAACTACGGGAACGGCCAGTTTACGCGACTTCAGGCTTACTGCCAGCCGACGTGCACCGAGTGTGATTCAGACCACTGCCGCCTGTGAAGCCCGTTGCAGCTTGTGCACTTCGTTGACGGCAAGGGAAAGCATGGCGAAATCCACCGAACTTGCGGCTTTCAGCTCCGTCATCAGTGCCGTGTACTTTGCCACCGCTCCCGCGTTGTCGGAAAGCCATTGCTCCACGCGCGCGTCGGCGGATTGACTGCCGCTTGTCTGGCCGAGGATCTCGGCCGTGAGCTGCCGCTGCTGGAAGTGGAGGTCGCTTCGGAGTTCGGAGGTGGCGAGCTTGTGCCAGTGCGAACTGACCACGACATTGCCGATTTCCTCGCGCAGCCAGTGCATGTCGAGCCGGTGCCCCAGTTCGAAGTACACCGCCGCCGCATCGGCCACGGGTTGATCGAGGCTTCGCGCGATCTCGATGATGTCGAACGACGAGGAGAGCGGGATCACGCGCGAGACGACGAGGGCGGTGTCGTCGGGCACGCCGACTTCGACGAAGTGCGCGATACGCGCGTTGAGCGTGCTCTCTTCCTTGCCCGAGAGGCAATCGGGAATCGCGGCCACGAGTTCCTCGATGCCCGGCTGGAAGTGCTCGACGATGCTGCCGATATCCCTGTCGATCCAGTTCGAGCGCAGGAGCCAGTGCGTGCTTCTCTCGGCAAGGCCGCGCACGAGAATCTGCATGCGGTACTGCTCACTCGACGGCACCTGGTTGTCGAGCGCTTCGATCGCGCTCCAGATACCGGGCAGGTCGAAGATTGCCCGTGTCGCGATCATGGCCCTGGCTGTCGCCGCCGGTGCTGCGCCGAGTTCCTGTTCCATGCGGAAGCCGAAGGTGGGCCCGAGGCGATTGACGAACTCGTTGGTGACCACGGTGGTGATGATTTCCGGCCGCAGGCGATGGGCGAGTACCTGCTCGCCGTAATTGTCGCTGAGAGCGTCGGGGAAGTAGTCGTGCAGGACTTCCACGAGCGCCGGATCCTCGGCGATGCCGGCGGCAAGGAGATCGTCGTACATGCCCATCTTGGCGTAGGAGACGAGCACCGCGATTTCGGGTTTCACGAGCCCGGTTCGGCCGGCCAGCCGCTCGGCGAGTTCTTCGGGGTTCGGGAGGTATTCGATCTCGCGGTTCAGGCGGCCGATGCTCTCGAGGTGCTGCATGAAGCGCGACTGTTCGGTCAGCGCGTCGACGCCGTCTTCATGCGTGATGTCGATGCACTGTGTCTGCAGGTAGTTGTCGTTCAGGACGAGGCGCGAGACGTCATCGGTCATCGACTCGAGCAACTGGTCGCGCTGTTTCATGGTCATGTCGTCACTGGCAACGACGGCGTTCGCGAGAATCTTGATGTTGACCTCGTGGTCGGAACAGTCGACGCCTGCGGAGTTGTCGATCGCATCGGTATAGATGCAGCCGCCTTTCTCGGCGAACTCGATGCGCCCGAGTTGGGTGAAACCGAGGTTGCCGCCTTCGCCCATGACCTTGACGCGCAGATCGCGGCCGTTGATGCGGAGGCCGTCGTTGGCGCGGTCTGCCGCGTCGGCATGGGTTTCGGTGCTGCCTTTCACATAGGTGCCGATGCCACCGTTCCAGAGCAGGTCGACGGGCGCCTTGAGGATGTTCGAAATGAGCTCGGTCGGGGTCATGGTTGCATTTTCGATGCCGAGTGCCGTCTGCGCTTCGGGCGAGATCGTGATGCTCTTCTCCGTGCGCCGGTACACGCCTCCACCCGGGGAAATCAGTGAGGCGTCGAAGTCTTCCCAGGTGGTGCGCGGTGTTTCGAAGAGACGCTTGCGTTCGGCGTAGGTGCTCGCCGCATCGGGCGTCGGGTCGATGAAGATGTGCAGATGGTTGAAGGCTGCGACGAGGCGGATCTTCTCGGAAAGAAGCATGCCGTTGCCGAACACGTCGCCACCCATGTCGCCGATGCCGACCACGGTGAATTCGTCCTGCTGGGTATTGACGCCGAGGTTCCGGAAGTGGCGCTTGACCGATTCCCAGGCACCTCGGGCGGTGATGCCCATGCCCTTGTGATCGTAGCCGGCAGAGCCCCCCGAAGCGAAGGCGTCGCCGAGCCAGAAGCCATAGCTGATGGCGACCTCGTTGGCGAAGTCGGAGAAGGTCGCGGTGCCCTTGTCGGCCGCGACCACGAGGTAGGGGTCGTCCTCGTCATGGCGTACGACGTCGGGCGGCGGTACCACCCGGTTGTCGACGAGGTTGTCGGTGACGTCGAGAAGCCCCGAGAGGAAGGTTCTGTAGCAGTCGACGACGACGGCCATCATCGCTTCACGTTCGGCCGGCAGCTTTGCCTTCACGTAGAAGCCGCCCTTCGATCCGACCGGCACGATGACCGAGTTCTTGACCATCTGCGCCTTCATGAGACCGAGTATCTCGGTGCGGAAATCCTCGCGCCGATCCGACCAGCGGAGCCCGCCACGTGCAACCTTGCCACCGCGGAGGTGGATGCCTTCGACGCGCGAGGAGTAGACGAAGATCTCGAACATCGGGTGGGGGAGCGGCAGATCCGGTACCTTGCGGGAATCGAACTTGAAGGAGACGAATTCCCTGAGCGAGCCGTCGTCGTTCCTGCGCCAGGCGTTGGTTCTGAGGATGGCGAGGATGAGGTCTCGGTAGCTCTTGAGGATACGGTCCTCGTCGAGGCTTGCGACATCGTCGAGCGCGACGCGAATCGCGTCGAGCGTGGCTTCGGTGGACGCTTCCCTGTCCCCCGTGAAGGCCGGGTTGAAGCGCACGTCGAACAGACGCGAGAGGTGCCTGGCGATGCCGGCGTTGGACACCAGCGTATCGATCATGTAGCTCTGCGAGAAGGGCACGCCTACCTGCAGCAGGTACTTGCACATGGCACGCAGAATCACGATCTGACGCCAGTCGAGGTTCGCCGCGTTCATGAGCGCATTGAAGCCGTCGTCCTCGACTTCGCCACGCCAGATGTGCCCGAAGGCATCCTGGATGCGTTCGGCGGTGTGCTCGTCACAGGCCTTGCCGTCATCACCATCGGCATGGGCGACCGTGAACTCGTGCATCCAGACATCGTTGTCGCCGTTTCTCCGCACCAGGTGCGGGTGTTCGGACTCGACGCGCAGCCCCATGTTCTCGATCATGGGAATGACGTCGGAGAGCGGCACCGAGTGCCCTCGGGAATAGAGGCGGAAGCTTGTCTTGCCCGATTCTCCCACTGTCTGGCGATAGCCGCCCATCACCGGCGTGTCGTCGACGAGATGGGTTTCGATGAAGTCGATGTCGGCCGCGGCTTCGCGTGCCGAGTGACGCTCGCGGTAGGAGGCGGGGAAGGCCTTGCGGTAGCGGCTCTGCAGCATCGTGGCCGAGCCTTCGTCGTGCTGGCTGCGCAGCGAGGTATGCAGTTCCGAGTTCCAGGTGACGGCAACCTGCTTGATGCGGCGCTCGATTGCCTCCCAGTCGATGTCGCGATCGAGTGGCGGGTTCTTCTGCACCACGAAGTGCAGCCGCGCGAGTTTCGAATCGGAGGAAAAGCGGATGTCATAACTCGCACGCCCGCCGTCGATGTGTTCGAGCAGGATGCGCTCGATGCGCAGCCGCAGCGTCCGGCTGTAGGCGTCGCGCGGGATGTAGACAAGGCAGTGGCAGAAGCGCCCGAAGCGGTCGCTGGTGTGGAAGAGGCGTACCTGCTGACGTCGCAGGAGCCCGACGATGCCGGTACCCATCCTGAGGAGTTCGGCAGCACTCGCCTGCATGAGCATCTCGCGTGGCAGCAAGCGAAATGTCGAGGCGAGGTTCTTGCCGCGGTGCGATTCGGGGTTCAGACCGGAAGCGTCGAGCACGCGCTGCACGCGGCCACTGAGCCAGGGTATCGAGTTCACCGCTTCGTTCTGGAGCCCGGCGATGAAGAGCCCCACGGTGCAGTCGAGCGCCACGATGTTGCCGGCACCGTCGCGTTCGGGCACGAGCACGAGGTCGGCGAATTCGTCACGAATCACGGGCGAGACGCGACCGGCCTTGAGAACCACGAGTTCGTCATCGCCGTCGAAGAGGCGAATCGCGTCCTCGGGCAGGAGGTCGCTGACAGACCAGGCCAGTTCGCCGAGCGAACTGTCGAGAATGCCGAGTGCATCGCTGATTTCGCTGCCGTTCGTGACCGAGATGCGGCCGGCGCCGAGGGTTGCGAACTGGCGCTCGTCGAGCCATTTCACGAAGGCGCTCTGTTCGGCATTGCCAAGGTGCGTCGCCTGTGTCTCGAGACGCCGGTGCATTTCGGGGCGGTCGCGGCGGATGACATCGAGCATGCCGAACACTTCCCTGACCAGGATGGCCATGCGTTCGCGCTGTTTGTCGTCGACGCGAGAAACTTCGATGTGGATGAAGGATTCGCGGTCGAACTCGCCATCGGCGTAGTCGCCCTTGACCGGTTCGCGGAGCGACGTGAGCCTGCCGGTGTCGTCGCGTTGCACCGACACGATCGGATGCACCACGAGCTGTATGGTCTGCCCGGCCTGTTCGATCGCCGAGCGGATCGAGGAAACGAGCCAGGGTTGGTCACGGGTAACGATTTCGACCACCGTGTTCGGTGTCTGCCAGCCGTGGTGTTCGAAGTCGGGGTTGATGGCGCGGATCGCGGGAGTATCAGGATCGCGCCTGCGCGCAAGATCCCAGTGCGAGAGCACGGCCCCGGCAAGATCTTCGCTGGCAACCACGGCGAGTTCGCGGGCGGGGGCATCCTTGTAATAGAGGCGAATGAGCTCCCGTGCCTGAGCACGCTCCGGCTCGGACAGGTCCTCCGGGATGGCTTTCCGGATACCGGCGAGAAGTGCCTCGTGGTCGAGGGTTTCGGAACGTTCGTTACCAGCCGCTTTTTTCGGGGTCATGCCGCGTCTTCTCCTTACCTCGTCCGGACGCCATCGTCGGTGGATGTGGGCCGTGGTGACGAGTTGTTGGCCACCCGCAGGTGGCATGGATCGAAGCCTATCAACATTTGCCGGTTGCGCCTAGCGCCTGTGCCAGATTGGCATATGGCATATGGCATATGGCGGATGGCGGATGGCGGATGGCGTGATGTGCGTTCGTCTTCAGCCGAAGGATTTCAGCAGTGCCTGCATGTCGTGTTTCGGCAGCCGCGCACCGTGGCGCTGAACCAGTGTGGTCGCCACCTGCCCGGCCAGTTCTGCACAGCGCGTGAAAGGCATGCCGACCGAGAGGCCGTAGAGAAAACTGCCGGCGTAGATGTCGCCGGCGCCGTTGAGGTCGATCGGCGTGACCCTTCTGGCCGGAATGTCAGTGAGGTTGTTGCCGTCGAACACCACCGCTCCGTGTTCGCCACGCGTGATGACCCATTGCCGTGCAATGCCCTTCATGCCCGCCATGGCATCCTCGAGCGAGGTCGTGTCGAACATGCCGAGGGCTTCTTCCTGATTCGCGAAGATGAGGTCGAGCCCGTCGCCGATGATCTCGAGCAGTCCGTCGCGAAAGAAACTCACCATGTTGAGGTCGGAGAGCGTCAGCGAGGTCAGCACACCGGCTTCTTCCGCGATCCTGCGGGCATGCACCGCGGCGGCGCGGGCGTGGGGCTCCGGCACGAGGTAGCCCTCGATGTACACGCGGGCGGAATGCCGCAGCGCGTCTTCATCGAGTTCGGCCACGCTGAATTCGCGCGTGATGCCGAGGAAGGTACTCATGCTGCGCTCGGCGTCGGGGGTGATCAGCACGATGCACTTTCCCGTGATGCCCGGAGGGAGGTTGTGGCGCTCGAGGTTCGAGGTGACGCCGTTGTGCTTCATGTCGTCGACGAAGAACTGCCCGGTGGCGTCATCGGCAACCTTGCAGGAATAGAAGGCCCGGCTACCGAGCTGGGCGATGGCGGTCATGGTGTTGGCAGCCGACCCCCCGCCGCAGGGTTGCGCCTCGAATTCGGTCAACGCGTCGAGGAGTTCATGATGGCGGTCTTCCTCGATCAGTGTCATGTGGGACTTGTCGACACCGAGTTCGGTGAGTTTCTCGTGCGGAATGTCGATCTCGAGGTCGACCAGAGCGTTGCCGAGGCCGTACACGTCATGGCGCTTCACGGGGGAGGGTCTCCAGTGCGGGGCAAAGCGGCAATCCTAGCGGGAACTCACTACAATAAGATGTTTATTTCGTGAATTGCTCCGGATGCCTCTGGGGCGGATCATCCATTCTTCAGGGGAAAGCATGCGTTCTCATGCCTGTGGCGGCGTCAGCCGTGACAATCTTGGCGACAAGGTCAGTTTCTGCGGCTGGGTACACCGTCGGCGCGACCACGGCGGCGTGATCTTCATCGACCTTCGCGACCATACCGGCCTCGTGCAGGTGGTATTCGATCCTGACCGCGCCGCCACCTTCGCTCTGGCCGAAGAGGTCAGGAACGAGTTCGTGCTGCGCATCAAGGGCATCGTGCGCGATCGTCCCGAGGGCACCGTCAACCCCGACATGCCCACGGGCGAGGTCGAGGTGCTCGGGCACGAACTCGAGATCCTCAACCGTGCGGCAACGCCGCCCTTTCAGCTCGATGACCAGAACGTTTCGGAGGAGGCGCGACTCCGTTACCGTTACGTTGACATGCGTCGTCCTGAAATGCAGGAGCGGCTGCGGCTGCGCGCGCGCGTGGTGCAGGATCTTCGCCGTCATCTCGAGGCTGATGGCTTCATCGAGGTCGATACTCCGATGCTCACGCGGGCCACGCCCGAAGGGGCGCGTGACTACCTCGTGCCGAGCCGCACGCACGAGGGCGATTTCTTTGCGCTGCCGCAGTCGCCACAGCTCTTCAAGCAGCTGCTGATGATGGGAGGCATCGATCGCTACTACCAGGTGGCGCGGTGCTTCCGCGACGAAGACCTCCGCGCCGACCGGCAGCCCGAATTCACCCAGCTCGACATCGAGATGTCCTTCGTCGACGAGGAACTCGTCATGAGTACGATGGAGTCGATGATGCGCGGGCTCTTCGAGGACGTGCTCGACGTTGCGCTCGATGATCCCTTTCCGCGCATGAGCTACGCTGATGCCCTGCGCGATTACGGCTCCGACAAGCCCGACCTGCGCATTCCACTCAAGCTTACCGAGGTGTCGGATCTCTGCGAAGACATCGACTTCAAGGTGTTCTCGGCACCGGCGAAGGATCCCGAAGGCCGTGTCGCCGCACTGTGTCTGCCCGCTGGCAACACCCTCACGCGCAAGGAAATCGACGGTTATACCGAATACGTTGGTCGTTACGGCGCCAGAGGCCTTGCCTACATCAAGTGCAACGAGATTGCGAAGGGTGCCGAAGGCCTGCAGTCGCCGATCGTCAAGTTCTTTCCCGAAGCGGTGCTTGCCACCATCATCGAGCGCACGGGCGCGAAGGACGGCGACCTCATCTTCTTCGGCGCCGACAAGGCGAACGTGGTCGAAGCGGCACTCGGTGCGCTGCGCGAGCAACTCGGTCACGACCGCGGCCTCGTCGAAGCCGGCTGGCGCCCGCTCTGGGTGGTCGACTTCCCGATGTTCGAGTTCGATGCGCGCGAGAAGCGCTGGCAGTCACTGCATCACCCCTTTACCGCGCCACGTGTCGAGTCGATCGAGGACTGGCAGAAGCAACTCGATGACAACCCCGCAGGGATTCTCTCGCGCGCCTACGACATGGTGCTGAACGGCTCCGAGATCGGAGGTGGGTCGATCCGTATCCACTCGAGCGAGTTGCAGCAGAAGGCGCTCGACGTGCTCGGCATCGGCGACGAGGAAGCACGCGACAAGTTCGGCTTCCTGCTCGATGCGCTGAAGTACGGCGCGCCACCGCATGGGGGCATTGCCTTCGGTCTTGACCGGCTCGTCATGCTCATGGCCGGCGCCGACAGCATCCGCGACGTCATGGCCTTCCCGAAGACGCAGAGTGCGAGTTGTCTCCTGACGCTTGCGCCGAGTGCGGTGTCGCCTGCACAGCTTCGCGAACTGCATCTGAAGCTGCGCAACCCGAAGCCCACAGGCGGTGATGCCGCGCAGGGCGGTACCGATGCTGCGAGGAGCGATCATGCGGCCGATTCCGACAATGCGGGAACCGACAATGCGGTTGCCGACGACACGGCGTCAGGCGCCAGCACTTGATTCATGCGGGTGCACGATCGCAGAGCCACGGTCCGTGGCGCGCCCTCGAAGGCGCCGGGTGGCATCGAGCGACGTGGCCGGCGCGGGCCTGAAGTCACGTTTCTCGTGCACGGCATCTGGCAGCACGGTTCGCTGCTTGGTCTGCTGTCGCGGGTTCTCGGCGCGCGCGGCCTGAACACGCGGCCACTGAGCTACGATTTCCTGAATCGCTCGCCCGAGCAGAACGCCGCGGCGCTGTATCGAACCATCCAGCGCTCGGGCGCACGCCGCGTGAACCTCGTTGCACACAGCCTCGGCGGTATCGTCGTACTGCACCTGCTCGAACAGCACCCCGAGATGCCGATCGGGCGCATCGTGTTTCTGGGCTCGCCCGTGAAGGGCAGCTTCGTGGCCGAACGGATGCACGCCAACCGCCTGCTCCGACCGCTGCTCGGCCGCAGTATCGAACGCGGGCTGCTGGGTGGTGCGCCACGCTACAAGGGTCCGTGGCCGCTCGGCATCATTACCGGCAGCGGCAGTTTCGGCATCAGTTCGCTGCTCTATCCCGTCGGGGAAGACAGCGACGGGGTGGTGCGCGAGCAGGAAACCGAGCTCGACAACGTCAGCGATCGCATTCGGCTACCGTACTCGCACAGCAATCTCGTGTTCTCGCGCCGCTGTGCCGAGCAGGTGGCGGAATTCCTGCTGGTCGGGCGTTTCCGCCACGGGCCTGCCGATGCCGCTGGCGCTGGCGCTGTGGCGGACAAGCCAACTACAATCGATTCACAGACAGATACCCCATCGGGGTAGAGGAACAGGTACATGGCCGGTCACAGTAAATGGGCCAATATCCAGCACAGGAAGAACGCGCAGGACGCCAAGCGCGGCAAGCTGTTCACGAAGCTCATACGCGAGATCAACGTCGCGGCGAAAATGGGTGGCTCCGACATCAGCGCCAATCCGCGGCTTCGCCTCGCGGTCGACAAGGCGCTCGGTGCCAACATGACGCGCGATACCATCGACCGCGCAATCAGGAAGGGCGCCGGCGAACTCGAGAACGTTGCCTACGAGGAAAACCGCTACGAGGGTTACGGTATCCAGGGCGTTGCCATCATGGTCGACACCATGACCGACAACCGCAACCGTACCGTCTCCGAAGTCAAGCACGCCTTCAGCAAGCACGGTGGCAGTCTCGGTACGCAGGGTTCGGTGTCCTACCTCTTCAACAAGCTCGGCATCCTTGCCTATCCGGCAGGGAGCGACGAAGATGCCGTCATGGAAGCTGCGCTCGAAGCCGGCGCTGATGACGTGGTCACGAGCGAGGACGGTTCGATCGAAGTGATCACGAGCGAAGAGCATTTCGTTGACGTCAAGGAAGCCATGACCGCAGCCGGTCTCGCGCCCGAGCATTCGGAAGTGACCGAACGTGCGAGCACCGATGTCGAACTCGATGTCGAGTCGGGACAAAAGCTCCTGAAACTGCTCGATGCGCTCGAGGATCTCGATGACGTGCAGAACGTCTTCAGCAACGCCGACATTCCGCCCGACGCCTACGAGGCGGCAGGCTGAGCCTGCCTAGAGAGTTGCGGCAGCGTGGCCATGGCAACCCTGAACCTTGCACGGGCGCTGATGTGAACACGAATCGTCACGACAACAGCGACCGGCCACTGATCAGGGTCATGGGCATCGACCCCGGGTCGGTGGTGACGGGCTATGGCGTGATCGAGACCGATGGCATCCGGAGCTTCCACCTCGCCAACGGCCACCTGCGGCTGGCGGGTGGCAGCTTCGTCGAGCGTCTCGGGGATGTACACCGCCGCCTCGCCGCGCTCCTCGACGAATGGCAGCCGGCCGAAGTCGCGGTGGAAGAAGTGTTCATCAGCAACAACGCCATGTCGGCGCTGAAGCTCGGGCAGGCACGAGGAGCGGTGATCACGGCGGTCGTGGCGCGCGACATACCCGTCAGCGAATACGCCGCAAGGCAGGTCAAGCAGGTGGTCACGGGAACCGGCGGTGCCGCCAAGTCGCAGGTGCAGCGCATGATCTGCTCGCACCTCGCCATTGCCGAACCCCTGCAGAGCGATGCCGCCGACGGACTCGCTGTCGCACTCTGTCATGCCCATTCACGCACGGCCAATCGCCTTGCTGCCGCAGCCGGGAGCGGGGCCAGGGTGGGGCGTCGGCGCGGTGGTCGCGGAAGTGGCCGCGGGCTGCGTCGGTGATTTCACCATCAGGAAAACGAAACGATGATCGGCAGGCTACGAGGCACCCTTCTGGAAAAGAACCCGCCGGCGCTGCTGCTCGACGTCAACGGCGTCGGCTATGAGGTCGATGTACCGATGTCGACCTTCTACGAGCTGCCGGCGACGGGCGAGGCGGTGACGCTGGTTACCCATCTGGTGGTGCGTGAGGATGCGCAACTGCTCTATGGTTTCGGCCACGAGCGTGAACGCGCGATGTTCCGCGCGCTGCTGAAGGTCAACGGCGTCGGGGCCAAGGTTGCGCTGTCGATCCTTTCCGGTCTTAGCGTGGACGAACTCGTGCGTGCGGTACACGACAAGGACTCGGCAGCGCTCGTGCGCATTCCGGGCATCGGCAGGAAAACCGCCGAACGCCTGCTTGTCGAACTCCAGGATCGTGTCGACATGCCCGCCGCACTGCCGGACAGCGATTCGGCGACAGGCGCCCTCGACGCCAGGGCGGCCGATTCGGTACGCGATCAGGCCGAGGAAGCGCTGCTCGCGCTCGGGTACAAGGCCACCGAGATCAGGCGTCTCCTCGACAAGGTGGCCGCAGAAGGCCAGAGCGTCGAGGAAATGATTCGTGCGGCACTTCGCGCGGTCGTGCGCAAATAGGCATTTCACGAATTTTCGTCACTGCCTCGGGCACAATGGTCGCACAACGGTTTACCGAGCACTGCAGACAGCCCAGGCGTGGACAGCAATCCGATACTTTCGAGCGAAGCCCGCGTCGAAGACGCACAGGAGCGGGCCATGCGCCCGCGCCGCCTGGCCGACTATCACGGTCAGCCGACGGTGGCCGAGCAGATGTCGCTGTTCATCGAAGCGGCGCGTCGTCGTGGTGAAGCGCTCGATCATGTGCTGGTCTACGGCCCGCCCGGACTCGGCAAGACCACACTCGCCAACATCGTCGCCAACGAGATGGACGTGCGCATCGTGCAGACCTCGGGGCCGGTGCTCGAGCGCCCGGGCGATCTCGCCGCCATACTCACGAGTCTCGAAGCCAACGAAGTCCTGTTCATCGACGAGATTCACCGCATGAGCACGATGGTCGAGGAAGTGCTTTATCCGGCCATGGAAGATTTCCAGATCGACATCATGACCGGCGAGGGCGTCAGTGCCCGCTCGATCCAGATCGATCTGCCGCCGTTCACCCTGGTCGGTGCGACCACGCGCGCGGGGCTCCTCTCGGCGCCGCTCCGCGATCGCTTCGGTATCGTGCAGCGGCTCGACTTCTATCAGGTGGCGGATCTTGCGCGTATCGTAGCGCGCTCGGCGGCGAAACTCTCGGTGACGATCGACGAGGCGGGTGCCCGCGAGATTGCACGCCGCTCACGCGGCACGCCACGCATTGCCAACCGCCTGCTGCGTCGCGTGCGGGACTACGCCGACGTACGTGGTGACGGCCGTATCGGCGGCGCACTCGCCGCCGAAGCACTCGACATGCTGAACGTCGATACCCTCGGGCTGGATGCGATGGACAGGCGGCTTCTGCGCACCATCATCGAGAAGTTCAGCGGTGGCCCCGTCGGCATCGACAATCTCGGCGCGGCGATTTCCGAAGAAGCGGGCACGCTCGAAGAGGTGGTCGAGCCCTATCTCATCCAGGAAGGTCTGCTCATGCGTACGCCGCGAGGTCGGCAGGTAACGGCGCTTGGCTATCGGCATTTCGGGCTCGAGCCTGCGGCGGATACGGCAACGAACGCGCCGAGCGGTGCGCCCGGCACGCAGGATCTGTTTCGCTAGCCGTGTCTGTCATTTTTCCAGTGCGTCTGCAATACTTGGACTCGTCGGTATCTTGAGCAGAACATTCACCATTCCGGTTCGCGTCTACATCGAAGACACCGACGCAGGTGGCATTGTCTACTACGCCAACTATCTTCGTTACATGGAGCGTGCCCGTACCGACTGGCTGCGCGAGGCGGGTGTCGATCTCGTCGCCTGGCAGTACGAGCGCAAACGCATGTTCGTGGTGCATTCGGTAGCACTGCGGTATCGTCTGCCTGCCCGCTACAACGATCTTCTGGCGGTGACGGCAACCCTCGTCAGGGACCGTCGCGTCAGCCTCGAACTCGAACAGCAGGTGCGACGGGGTGACGAACTCCTGGTGAGCGGTTCGGTCGAACTCGCCTGTGTCGATCCCGGCACGCTGAAACCCGCTGCCATTCCGTCAACGATTCTGGAGGCCATTGCAAGTGGAGACTGACCTGTCCTTCATGCATCTCGTCATGGGAGCAAGCCCCGTGGTGCAGGGGGTGATGCTGATCCTGATGCTGGCCTCGATACTCTCCTGGGCCTTGATTCTCGGGAAGTCGCGGCAGCTGTACAATGCGCGGCATGAGGCCGATGACTTCGAGAGTGACTTCTGGGGTTCCTCCGACATCGCCGGCACCTATTCACAATTGACCATGCGCCGCGGCACGCTCGAGGGCATGGAGCGGATCTTCGAGGCGGGCTTTTCCGAGTTCGGACGCCTGCGCCGCAAGACGCCGAGCGACGAAATCGTCATGGATGGCGCTTCACGTGCGATGCGTATCTCGCTCTCGCGCGAAACCGACCGGCTTGAACAACATCTGTCATTCCTTGCCACGGTCGGTTCGATCAGCCCCTACGTCGGCCTCTTCGGTACGGTCTGGGGCATCATGCATTCCTTCACGGCACTCGGCAACGTGCAGCAGGCGACGCTGGCGATGGTTGCGCCCGGTATCGCCGAAGCGCTCATTGCCACGGCCATCGGTCTCTTTGCCGCGATTCCCGCGGTCATCTTCTACAACCGCTTCGCTACCGATGTGGATCGGCTGGTAGGGCGTTACGAGAATTTCGCCGAAGAGTTCGCCACGGTGCTGCAGCGACAGGCGATCCGCAAGCCGAAGCTCGAGACCGCATGAGAAGCATGGCCCCCATTCGCCGTGCGCGCCGGCCACGTCGGCAGGTGGCGGAAATCAATGTCGTGCCCTATATCGACGTGATGCTCGTGCTGCTCGTCATCTTCATGATCACGGCGCCGCTGCTGCGCACCGGTGTGGACGTTGACCTGCCCGACGCCGAGGCGGAGCCCATCGTGAACGACGGTGAATCGGAAGAACCGCTGATTCTCTCGGTCGATGCCGCGGGCGACTGGTTCCTGAACGTCGGCGAAGACCCGGAATCTCCGCTTGATCCACTCGAGGTACAACGGCTGGCGAGCGCCGTCATGCGCATCAGCCCCGAACGACGGGTACTGGTTGCGGGCGACACCTCGGTGAACTATGGCCAGGTCATGCAGGCCATGGCCACGCTGCAGATCGCGGGTGCGCGCGAGATCGGCCTCATGTCCGAACCGGTGCAATAGAACCATGTGGGCAATGCTGCAACGCTACCCGCTCGCCCTCATCGGCTCGGTGCTGCTGCACGTCGTGCTGATCGGTGCGTTGGCGGTTCGTTTCGGCGGCAGTCCCGATGTCATCGGTAGCGAGTCGCAGGCGGCGCCGATTCAGGCTGTTACGGTCAGCGAGGCCGACATCGAAGCCGAAATGGAGCGTCTGCGCGAACTTGAAAACGAGAAGGAGCGTCAGGCGACCGAAGAGCAGGCACAACTCGAAGAAACGCTTGCCGCGCTCGAGGCCGAACGCGATCGGGTGACCGAAGAGCAGCGGCAGGTTGCAGAGGAGACGCGCCGCTTGCAGGACGAGGCTGAACGCGCGGCCGAGGAGCGACGGCGTGCCGAGGAAGAGAAGCAACGCGTCGAGGAAGAAGCACGTCGCGCCGAAGAAGAGCGGCAGCGGGCGCTTGCCGAAAGGAAAGCAGCCGAGACCGAGCGTCAGCGCATTGAAGCCGAGGTCCGCAAGGCCGAAGAAAAGCGCCAGGCCGAGGAGGCAGCACGCAAGGCGGAGGAGGAACGCATTGCCGAAGAAAAGCGTCAGGCCGAGGAGGCAGCGCGCAAGGCGGAGGAAGAACGCATTGCCGAAGAGAAGCGTCAGGCCGAGGAGGCAGCGCGCAAGGCGGAGGAAGAACGCATTGCCGAAGAGAAGCGTCAGGCGGAAGAAGCGGCCCGCAAGGCCGAGGAGGAGCGCAGGGCAGCGGAGGCCGCCGCTGCGAGAAAGGCCGAGCAGGAACGCATCGCGGCGCGGCGCGCCGAGAACGAACGCCGCGCGCGGTCCGAACAGCGGGAACTTGATCGGCTCAAGGGTGCCTATCACAGCAGCATCCAGAAAAAGATCGAGAAGAACTGGACGGTTACCGGCGGAGTCGGCAAGGGTGCGAACTGCCTCGTATTGGTCAGTCAGTCGCGTGACGGGCGTGTGTTACAGGCCGAGGTCAAGAGCTGTAACCCCGAAACAGCGGGTTTCCGGCGTTCGGTGGAAACCGCCGTGGTGCGCGCGTCGCCACTGCCCACGGCACCACGCGAGGAACTGTTCGAACGCGAAATACTGATTAAATTTACGCCTCCCTGATCGTCCGGATCATGGGAAAGCTGGTGAGCGCGCCTGTCTGTCCGCGAGCGTTCACGGAAAAACTGTCGGACGTTCTGGTTCGGGGAATACACGAGTTCGGAAACCATGAGAAATTTCGCTCAATCTGTCATTCCGGCGCGAGAGACACAACGGTTCGTGGTCGGAGCCGTGGCCGTGGCTGCCTTTCTGCTCCTGCTTCTGGTGCCATTGCGTGATGCGCGCGCCGTCATCGAGATCGAAGTCACGCGCGGCAGCAACACGGCCGTACCGATCGCCATCGTGCCTTTCGGATGGGAGGGCTCGGGTGAGCCGCCGCTGGACACTGCTGCCGTCGTGGCGAGCGACCTGCAGAGCAGCGGGCATTTCGCGCCACTCAATCGCGCCGACCTCGTGGCGACACCGACGAGCGATGATCGGCCGCGTTTTCAGAACTGGCGGTTGTCCAATACCGACTACCTTCTCGTCGGCAAGACACGCCGCGAAGGCAAGAAGGGATACGTGGTCGAGTTCCGCCTCTACAACGTGGTGCTCGAGCGCCTCATGACCGGCTTCGAGTTCCAGGTGACCGATCAGAGCCTTCGCAGCGCCGCACACGAAATCGCCGACAAGGTGTACGAGGAAATCACCGGTACGCCGGGTTCCTTCAACAGCCAGATTGCCTATGTGCGCTCGGACGGTTCGGTCGGCAATCGTACCTATCGGTTGGAACTTGCCGATGCCGATGGCTTCAACGAGCAGCCCATCCTCACGTCGCCACGCCCGATCATGTCGCCGGCCTGGGCGCCCGATGGCGTGCGTGTCGCCTATGTGTCGTTCGAGAATCGCACGCGCGCAGCCATCTTCATCCAGAACCGTCTGACCAGCGAGCGCGAGAAGATCGTTTCCCGCGAGGGCATCAACAGTGCGCCGAGCTGGTCGCCGGACGGCAAGCGCCTTGCGATGTCGCTGTCATTCGAAGGCAACCCCGAAATCTACATCTACGACTTGCCGAGCGGTAACCTCCGTCGCGTGACACGCAACGAAGCCATCGACACCGAACCTGTCTGGCTCGACGATGACAACATCGTGTTCACCTCGGATCGAAGTGGTGGGCCGCAGCTGTATCGCATGGCGGTGGCCGGTGGCCGCGAGCGGCGCCTGACCTTCGAAGGAAGCTACAATGCCGACGCCGCAGTGTCGCCCGATGGTCGTTCGATCGCTTTCGTGCATAACGATGGCCGCGGCTTTCGCATCGCGCTGATCGACCTGCAGTCGGGTTTTTTCCAGACTCTCACCGACGGCACGCTCGACGAATCACCGAGCTTCTCGCCGAACGGTCAGATGATCCTCTATGCTACTGAACGAGACGGGCGAGGCACCCTCGGTGCCGTGGCCATCGACGGCAGCGTGACGCAGAGCCTGTCGGTCGATGGTTCGGTCAGAGAACCCGCCTGGGCGCCTGCGGCGCCGTGACCCATCCGGAGAACAGAATGTACAGCCGAGAAAACCAAGCGACCCGAAGCGCGGCCGCGTCCCTGCTGCCGAAACGTGCGTGCGGCGCTCTCTTTGGCGGCACCCTTGCCATCAGCACCCTGCTGCTTGCGGCCTGTGGTTCGAGCGGTGACCAGCGTGGCAACGAGATGCTGCCCGTTGACGAAAACGCCCAGCCGACCATGGTCACCATCGACGGTGTGCAGGATGGCCGCCCACTGGATCCGGACTCACTGGCCGGGCGCGCACCGAGCGAGCGCGTCATCTACTTCGATTACGACAGGTCGGAACTCAAGCCCGAGTTTCTCGGCATCGTTACCGAGCATGGGCGCTTCCTCGCCCAGAACAGCGACGCACGCGTGCGCCTCGAAGGCCATACCGACGAGCGCGGCACACGCGAGTACAACATCGCCCTTGGCGAACGCCGTGCCAGAACCATCCAGCGCATGCTGCAGCTACAAGGTGTGAGTTCGGCACAGATCCGCACCGTGAGCTACGGTGAAGAACTGCCCGCCGTCGATGGACATACTCCCGACGCCTGGGAGAAGAACCGTCGCGTCAACATCATCTACGAAACCACGCCACCGAGCTGAGTGTGTGGCTGGTCGAGCGGATTCGACTACCGGGAGAGCATGACTGCATGATCAGGGGAATTGAACACAGGCACCTTCGCGTCAATGGGGCGAGCGCGCTGGCGGGCAGCCTCGTGCTCGCGCTGATGGCACCGCTCACGCTATCCGCACAGGAGCGTGTCAACGTGCGCACGCTCAACGAGCGACTGATTCGCGTCGAGAACGTGCTCGATCAGTCGATGTTGCAGCAAATGCAGCAGATTGATGCTCTGCAGCTCGAAATCCGGCAGCTGCGCGGTGAACTCGAGCGCGTCGGCAACGAGGCCGAGACGGCGCGTGAACGCAGCGAGTTGATCATTCGCGACCTCGAAGATCGCCTGACCGAACTCGAGCAGCGCAATCCTGCAAGCCTTCTCGACGAGAACGGCAACCTCCGGACCGACATCATGGACGAAACGGATGGCGACGGAGCGGGGCAGGGCCGTGACGCGGCTGGCGATGATCAATCAAGCAGCCAGAACGGCGGATCCGGCGATGATGCGGGTGGTGGCGTCAAGATCGTCGCGGGAGCAGAGGCCGGTCAGGCCGATGGCGCAGGCGGCTTCGTACTCAGAAAGAGCGCTACGCGCGAGGAAGCCGATGCCTACAACGCGGCCTATCAGACACTCGCTCGCGGTCAGACCAAGCCCGCCATCGATGCATTCCATACGTTCATCGAGCAGTATCCCGCCGGACCCTATACCGGCAACGCCTGGTACTGGGAGGGTGAGGCCTTGTATGCGGAACAGGATTTCGATGCGGCAATCGATCGCTTCGAGACGGTGCTCGAGCGATTCCCGAGCAGCGTCAAGGTGCCTGATGCAGAACTGAAGATCGGCTTCTCGCTCTACGAGCAACAGCGCTACGATCAGGCGCGCAAGGTGCTCGAGCGGGTGCGCGACGTGCATACCGGCCGCCCACCTTCGGTGCTGGCAAGGAAACGACTGCAGGAGATGGATCGCGACGGCCTGTAGCTCTGGCTGGGTGTGGCTGGCGAGCACGTTGTCTTGCTCCTTGCCCTGATCGCAGCACAGCCCGGGAACTCGCAGCAATGAGTGCGCATCGCAGCGGATACGGCGTGCCGTCTCGCGAGCGACGGAGACGCCGGGCGAGAGCCGGGCTTCGTGAGGGGTTTCATGACAGGCTTCGGCAGTGTGACCGTGTTCACAGGAACCAGCGTTTTCCGGTTCACGTGAACCGTTTTTCGGCGAGGAAGCGTGACCGGCATCACGGAAACCGGCCTTTGACGGTTCACGTGAACCGTTTTCGCCGCAGCGATCCACCGTCTGACGCTCTGACTCCGGCCTGCAAACGACTCTCGCGGCGGTGATCTGGATGAGGTGGCCCTGAGTGTGAGCTGACAAACGCTCCACAGTCGAGGAACCTATGGTATGATCATGGGCTGGTCGCAGCTGCAGCGATATCCTTGGGGCGTTAGCTCAGTTGGTAGAGCATCTGACTTTTAATCAGGTGGTCGTAGGTTCGAATCCTACACGCCCCACCATCCTCCTTCTTGTGCTGCGAATGACGCGAATTGCATGATGTTGCCCGCACTGCGCCTGTGCGGAAACCGGCTGAAGCCTTTGTTCATGTGCGTTTCGCGGTTTGCCACTCCAAAGATCCTGGTCAGACGCTCCGAACACGGTGGTGGATAACGTCCTTCGATCTGTGCAACGCGTCATGTTTCGAGAGTCTGCATGCCGCAAGATGCCACGCTGGAAAGCCTCGTACAGTAGATCCACGATGCTTCATACAGGTAATATGCCTGTATTGGAAGTCTGATTCTGTGGGTTTCGTACTGTGCAAGGATCGATTCAGAGGATCGGAGTGCACAGCAGGTCTGTTGTGCGCTTGAGTGGTAACAAAGTAGTTCTGGTGGTGACATAGAACATGGCGTACGATGCAAGACAGGTCGCGAACTGGTTTCTCGAAAGAGCCGAGAGGGATGGCAGGGAATTGTCCTTGATGTCGGTTCTCAAACTGGTGTACATCGCACACGGATGGCATCTGGAAAGCAGTGGGACGCAACTGGTTCGGAACAGGATCGAAGCGTGGAAATATGGTCCTGTCATTCCTGACGTCTACAATGCGTTTCGTCCTACTGGTTTGTATAGCCTCAGGCCGATTCGTTCCTATGATGTTGACAAGTTTTCCGGTGATGACGAGCGTCTACTGGAAGAAGTCTGGAAAATCTATGGACACCTGCCAGCCATGCGGTTGTCGGAGATCACCCATGAGCGAGAGGGGCCATGGGAAACGGCAACCATGGTTGCCGGGTATTACGGTGAAATTCCAGATGAGTTGATAAAGCGCTACTACATCAATTTAAGGAAGAGGGCGGAAGCGGGTATCAGGAAAAATGGTGATGACTGATATTCTTCCTGAGAATGCAGAAAAAGTAGTCGAGTCACGCAGCCTGTCAGCGCAAATTGAAGCAAGTGCGCTTGACAAGGAAAACGAGGCAATACGGCTGGAAAGGCTGGATCGTGATCAGCGACGAATTATTCGTTGGGCTGCAGTGGGTGTAGCGTGCCTTACACTTGTTTTCATGGCAGTAATGCTGGCCTGTTCTCTGCATTGGATGACTCTGAGGAATCAGGACCTATCTGGGGTTACCAGTCTCCTGGTAGCAATGATTGTCTCCCCGGTGTTATCAATCACCACGATAACGTTGGGGCTCTTGATCGGAGCTTTCCGTCGTTTCAAGCGGGAAGACGAAGCCAAGGCAGCTGGGCTGGCTGGGTCGGCGGCAATAACCGCAGCTTCAGGAATGCGAGGTGGCTAGCTGACAGCGTGAATAGTCGCCCTGTCTTTGTGCCTGCTTGACGCAGTGCACCTCCTCACGCATCACGCTGGGCAATCCAGTCGTGATCCGGATGATTGGCAAAGCGCCACTTCCGCAGAGGGCCCGCCATCACGTTCAGGTAGTACATCTGATACCCGTGAGGCGCTGCGCAGGGGTGATACCCCCTCGGTACCAGCACCACATCATGATTTTCGACGGACAGTGTCTCGTCGATGCTGCCGTCGTCGGTAAACACGCGCTGATGCCCGTAGCCCTGTGAGGGGTTCAAGCGGTGGTAGTAGGTTTCCTCGAGGTAGGTCATGTCGGGGAAATTGTCTTCGTCGTGCCGATGCGGCGGGTAGGACGACCAGTGGCCTTCGGGGGTGAACACCTCGGTCACGAGCAGACTGTCGGCAACGTCGTTTTCTTCCATGGCAATGGGGTAGATGTAGCGCGTATTGGTACCCTTGCCGCGCGTGACCTTCTCGGGCGTCGGCAACACTCTGGCACGATGACCGCCCTTGCCCGGTGCGCTGCACACGGCAAGCGTGCAGTCTGTGGTGGCCGTGGCTTCCCAGACGCTGTCGTTCGGCACGTAAACGCTTACGGGTGGCGTTGCTTCGAACACGTTCATGCGCTCACCGAGTTCGCCGAAGGATTCTCCAGCGGCGCTGATGTCGGCCTTGCCCTCGACGAGCACGAGAATCGCTTCGCGATCGCCGGTATCTGCAGCCGCGGACTCGCCTGCGGAAAGGCGGTGCAGGCCGAAGCCGACATAGGCCCAGTCGGGCGAGAGGGTGGTACGGGCGCGCTCAACGCTGATGTCGTGTACGTGGCCGGTATCGGCGAGGGGTTTGATGAGGAGGTCGCTCACGCCTGCATTCTCTAGATGACTGGATAAGGAGATCATATCAGCCAGCATCTCACTGATCTCCATCAATGCGTACCTGAAACGTTATCTCTCCACTCGCCAGCGGTGCAGGTTCTCCGGTGAAAACTCACCGTATCGTGTTGTCCGAGACGCTTCAGCCGGGTTCAGAGAGCTGCAACAAAATGCATTCCGGCATGCCGGAGGTGGCCATTTGCTCCGGTGGTCGAGGAGGCACTGAAGCTGCTGCGATCGTAAAACTCCAGCGAAATTGCGTGAATTGGTTCTCGATTCCGAGTACCGCACCCAATCCTGGCTCGTTGCCTGCTTTGCCCGAATGCGTCACATCGCAGACGGCATTCACGTCAGGAAACAGCCATGTACGCCGCCAGGAAATCCACCTCGATCGCGTTGCTGGTCGCGGCATCAAGCGCCATGACCTGCGCCTTCGCCAGCGACGTCACCGGCGAAGTCAAGGCCTTCATCGTCAACACCGATGCCGCGGGCAAGGAAAAGATGGTCGAGGCGTCCACCACTGACCCGGGCGACACCATGGAATTCCGCATCGTCTTCACCAACAACGGTGAGACATCGGTTGGCGGCGTTCAGGTTGTCGACCCTATCCCCGAAAACACCTTCTTCGTCCCCGACTCGCCCCTTGCCAGTGTCGACGCGACCTTCGAAGTCAGCATCGACGGCGGCGAAACCTTCGAACTCGAGCCCGTCATGCGTATCGAGACGCAGTCCGATGGGACCCAGAAGGAGGTCGTGATTCCGCCCAGGCAGTACACGCACGTGCGCTGGCTGCCTGATGAGGCACTGGCGTCGAATGGTGGCAGTCAGTCGTTCAGTTATCGCGTCGTGGTCGAGTAAGTGCTGCGTTTTCCAGGGAGGTCAAGGGAGATGTTCATCAGTAAACGCGATGCGCAGCAACCAATGAAGAGCCGCCGTTTGCCGCAGGGTTTTCGTTTCGCTCTGGTGGCGCGAGTCTGTGCACTCGCGCTTGCCACCGTCAGCGTGTTGCTTGCCGCTCAGAGCGTGTTCGCAGCCACCGCAGCCGGCACCCAGATCAGGAACCTGGCAACCGTTACCTACGAGGACATCAACGGAATTACCTACAGTGCCCAGTCGAACGAGGCCATCGTCACGGTTGCACAGGTGTACTCGGCCACGATCGGCGTCGATGTCGATCGGAATGCCGCACCCGGCCAGACCGTCTACCTGTCGTACGTGCTGACGAACTCGGGCAATGGCAGCGACGACTTCACGCTCTCGGTGGTCGATGGCATCAGCGGTGGCGACACGCTCGATGCCGACAGTCTTGCCATCTACCGTGACACCAACGGCTCGGCTGAACCCGATGCGGGTGAACCGGAGGTTTCATCGCTGACGCTTGCGGCCGACGAGATCGTCAATCTCGTGGTGGCCGCGCAGGTGCCGGCAACGGCGACCCCCGGGCAGACCATCGGCATTACCCTGAACGCCCGGGCCGGAGAAGGCACCGGCAATCCCGTTGTCGGCAGCGTCATCGATCTCTCGCCAGAAGGTGGCCGCGATGCCCTCGATTCCACCAACGAATCGCGGATCACGGTAACCACCAACGCTGCGCTCGTACCGACCATCAGCGCCGAAAACACCGATAACGCGGACACCGGCGCCAGCACCACCGATCAGACTACGGTCGTCAATGGCCCGGTGCGTCTCGTGAAGACGGTGGCACGCGATGCGGATTGCGACGGCACGCCCGAGTCGACCTTCCAGACGAATCCTGCCGATGGGATTGCGCCCGGTGAATGCGCGATCTGGCAGGTGGTGGCCGAGAACCGGGGTTCTTCGAGCGCCTGGAACGTGATCATCAGTGATTCAGTGACTTCGTACAGCACCTACGAAGTCGGCTCGCTCGAGTACTGCGCGAGCCTCGACTGTACGCCGGCTTCGGTCACCGACGCGGCGGGTGATGATGCCGGCGAGATCGTCTCCGGGAACGTGCTCTTTTTCGTCGGCAACAACATCGCGCCGGCTGCCGTCCACCCTGCAGACCGGGGTGGCGAACTCGTTCCGGGTGAACATGCCACCGCGCGTTTTCGGGTAAGGGTCGACTGAGCAGGTAGCGCAGGCGTGCAGCCTGCGCTCTCGCATCGAGCATGAACGGGCGACTCACAACGAGAGGCAGCGTGTTGCGGACAGTGCTGGGCATCTGCCTGACCGTCCTCGCCCTTGCTCCTGCCCGGGCGGCCACCGTGGAAGGCGAGATCATCGAGAACCGGGCTCAGGTGCGGTATCTCGAATCGCTGGCGGGTGAGGTCGTCGAGGTGGAGTCGAACCGTTCCTGGTTCACCGTTGCGGCCTCGCCACCGGCGCATGCAAGGCCCGCGGCCATCCGTTTCCTCATGGCCTCGCCTCTGCTGCAACAGACTGGAAAGACACCGCGCTGGGGGGTTGATGAAGACTTCGTCGACACGGACGGACTTGCCATGTTGCCGGGCGCTGACAACGCGCTCCGTGAGGGCCTGTGGATCGAACTCGACGGCGTGGTGGCGGCATCGGAACGTTACCTTGATGACAATGGTGTTGCGCATGTGCGCGTGCGGCTAGAGGGCGGTGCCGATGGTTCGGTGTCGCTGTGGCTGCGGGAGACCGAGGCGGGCAGTGAGCGATACCAGAGTCTCGCTCCGATCGCGCTGGGCTACGGGACGCCTGACCTGTCAGGCACCGAGCGCTGTGAGTCGTCGCCGGCCGTGAACACCACGCCACCGGATGAATCGTCGTCAGAGCCCTGCGGGCTTGTCGTTGACCCCGGTGCCGAGCTCAGCATCGGCGTGCCGGGGGCAGGCAACCCTGCCGAGTTTTTCGATGCGATCATGGTGTCACCCGTGGGCCGGGTATTCGACAGCGTGTCGAAAAGACCCGTAGCCGGTGCTGTGGTGGAATTTCATACAGATGAAGGCATCGGTGCCGATGCCGTGACCGGTGAGCCACTCGTGTTCACGAGTGACCGCGAAGGGCGCTACCCGGTGCCGAGACTCGAGTTCGAGCCAGCCATCATGACGAATGGCAATGACGCTGATGGACTTCCCGCCGACGATGTGCGGCAGGTGGATGGCCCCATTGAATGGCATCTTGTGGTCAGGCCACCCTCCGACTACGTGTTCCCTTCGGCGACCGTGCCCGCGGACTTCGACGACTGGCAGGTGTCGGCGGCGTCCTACGGTATCGACAGCACGCGATTCGGCATCGAGGGTGTGTTCACGGCCGTCGATACGCGGTTTGCGCCGGTCATCGACATTCCGCTTGATCCTGTCAATCTGCCGGGCGTGTTGTTGCTCGACAAGCAGCAGCTGCGGGCCGATGTGGAACCCGGTGGTGAGGTCGGTTACGAACTCGTTCTCGAGAATGGTAGCGACGAGGCATTGCGTGATGTGACGCTTGTCGACACACCACCGGCTGGCTTCGACTACCGCATGAACTCGAGTCGTCTCGATGGTGAGCGCATCGAGGATCCTCGCATCGTGGCGCGGCGCGGCAGTCGCGACAAACTTGAATACCACCTGCCCGACATGGCTGCGGGTGAGTCGCTGACGCTTGCCTACGAACTCGTGGCGCGGGCCGACGTGAGCGATGGTGAACACGCCAACGTGGCGATTGCACGAGCCACATCACCGAGTGGCCGCGTCATCAGCAGCGAATCAAGCGTGGCACTGGTCAATGTCGAGCGGCCTGAAGTGTTCTCCGGCGACGGCATTCTCTTCGGCAAGGTCTATGTCGATGGCGACTGCAACCTGCTGCAGAACGACGCCGAGTGGCCGATCGCCGGTGTCAGGTTGTTTCTCGATGACGGCAGTTACGTGATTACCGACGCAGATGGACAATACAGTCTGTTCGGCCTGCGTACCGGGCTGCACGTGCTCAGGATCGATCCGGAAAGCCTGCCGAAGGGTACCCGGCTCAAACCCATCGACAACGCTCACGCTGCGGATGCCGAGAGCCGTTACGCGGATCTTGCTCCTGGCGAGATGCACCGTGCCGATTTTGCCGCGGGCTGCCCGAGCATCGATCGCGAAGCCTACATCAGGCAGCTGCGCGCGAGAAACCGCGCGATTCGTGGCGACTGGTTGCTCGAGGATGCCGTACTGTTCGACCCTGATGCGCGTTCACCGCTGCCTGCTGACGCCGTGCGCGCCGATGCCCAGGGGGATCTTTCGCACGGACACTTCGGTTGGGTACACAAGGTATCGGCGCGTAGTGCCGAGGAGAATGGCAAGACCGATGATGCCAAAGCCGGTGATGCCAAAGCCGGTGATGCCGAAGCCGGTGATGCCGAAGCCGGTGATGCCGAAGCCGGTGATGCCGAAGCCGGTGATGTTGCTGGCGCGGTCAGTGATGAAGCACACGCGCCTGCAGCGGCAGAGGAGGGTGCGGGCAGCAGCGCAGCTGCGCGTGATGTTTCGCTGGATCCGAGTGCACTTTCCGCTGGCATCACGCGCGAGCAGGCGCAGGCAGGCACCTGGCTCTGGCCTGACAACAAGTACAGCACCGATGGCCGCTTCGTTGCCGTGATTCCGTCCGATCTCGATCCCGTGCTCGTTGTCAACGGAAAGCCGGTGCCAGCGTCGCAGATCGGCGAACGCATCCAGAACCGTCGTGAACAGGCCGAGATCGTGACCTGGCATGGTGTCGATCTGAAGCCCGGTGAGAACTCGGTGGTGGTGCGCACGATGGATGCCTTCGGCAACCCGCGCCAGCTCGTCAGTGGCGACTTCAAGCGTCCGTCAGCAGGGGCCGAGCTTGTATTGCAGACACGGTCGGCGACGCTCCCCGCAGATGATGGACAGAGCCGTCTCGCCGTCGACGTACTGATTCGCGATGCCAACGGCTATCCTGCGAGTGGCGTGTATTTCGTTTCGCTCGGTGTCGATGCCGGCAGCATCGAGGCGGAGGATCTGCAGGCGAGCAAAGCCGGAACACAGATTCGCGTCGATCAGGGGCGTGCACGGGTGTTCCTGCGCTCGGGAGCCGATCTCGGGTATCTGACCTTGCGTGCCGAGAGCGGTGCCATGAAGGCACGCCTGCGCGTGCAGCAGGTCGCCGCCGCACGCCCTCTCGTGGCTGTCGGTGTGGTCGAACTCGAGGCAAGCGACATGCGTGCGGACGGCAACAGGTTGCCCGATGGCATCGACGAGGGTTTCGAAACCGACGCACGGGCATCGCTCTTTCTCAAGGGTACGGTGAAGGGCGGTGCGCACATGACGCTTGCCTGGGACAGCGACAAGCCCGATGATGCCGAACTCCTTCGTGACGTCAATCCGAACGACTTCTACCCGACCTTCGGTGATACCTCGCAGCGTGGTTTCGATGCGCAGAGCCGCAGCAAGCTCTATTTCCGTCTCGACAAGGATCGCAACAGCATTCTCTGGGGCGACTACCTGACCGACGTCGGAGATGACTTCGCAAGTCTCTCGCGCATGCAGCGGGCACTGACCGGTTTCAACGGTGTACTGCAGGGCCGGCGCCATCGTCTGCAGGCCTTTGCGGCCGAGGTCGAAGAGGAACGCGGGCTCGCAACCTTCCGCGGCAACGGTACGGCGATGTTCTACTCGCTCGATGGCGCGCCCATCGTGCCGCATTCGGAAGTCGTACGCCTGATCGTCCGTGATGTCACGAACCCGGGGTTTCTCGTCAGCGAAAAGACCCTGACGCGCTACGTTGACTACACGCTCGATCCGATCAGCGGTCTTCTGAGCTTCCGCGATCCCGTGCCGTCGCGGGACGAGGACTTCAACCCGGTGTTCGTGCAGGTCAGCTATCAGCGCGACAGCAACCTCGGCGAACACGCCGTGTATGGTCTTCGCGGCCGGTATCGTATTGCCGATCCGCTGGAACTCGGCTTCTCGTTCACACGTGACGAGAGTGCCATCGATGGCCAGAGCATTGCCGGTCTCGATGTGCATGGCGAAGTGCGTCGCGAACTCGAATACAGTGCTTCGATTGCCTGGCAGGAGTTCGATGAAGTGAACCGCTCGTCAGCGCGTGCCGAGCGCGTGAAACTCCTGCGCCGCTGGAAATTGCCCGGTGCGGCTGGTGAAGCTTCGCCCATCGATGGCGCCGAGACGGAAGCGGTGTGGGCGCGAAGCGATACGGGTTTCGACAACGCCGATGGTGGCCTCCAGGCCGGGCGCGAGGAATGGCGTCTGACCCATCGTCAGCCTCTCGGCAACGATACGCGCCTCGATGCCGAGTGGTTGCAGTCCCGCGCACTGATCAACGACACGGAAGAGGTCAGTGTCGGCGCGCGTCTCGAACGCCGTCGTGACCGCTGGCGCTTCGGTCTCGGCTTGCGCCGTGCAGTGCAGTCGCGCGGCGATGAAACCACGCGCTTCAACGCGATTCGAGTCGGTATCGATCGAGATTTCACGATGAGTGGGCGTCAAGGACGCATCGGTGTCGACTATGAGTTCGACCCGAGCGAATTCGGCCGCTTCCGCTATGAGGTGCGTGCCACGAGCGAAATCTCCGAGAACATCAACGCGCAGCTGTCATATCGGCAGCAGAACGGCATCAGCGAGTCACTGTTCGCGAGTGGCGATGACGAGCGGCAGCTTGTCTTTGGCCTCAAGAGTGACCTTCTGCCTAACACCGAACTCTACAGCGAGTACCGCATGCGCGGGAATCTGAACGGGCGCAACATGGAGACGGCAAGCGGTGCGCGCGGGCGCTACGAGATACGTTCTGATCTTTTCCTCAGTGCCCATCTCGAATTCGTTGACGTGCTCGGCGAGAGCGAAGGCCAGGATTCGGTCGCTGCCTCGATCGGTCTTGTCGACAAGCGGAACCCGAACCGACGGCTCGCAGGGCAGTTCGAATTTCGCCAGACCGACAGCGAGAACTATCATGGTGCGCGCGCGAGTTGGGCCGAACGGCTGTCCATCGACTGGGTTTCGATGCTTCGTGAGGAATTCACGCTGCGTCTCCCCAATGTGGGTGAGCAGTCCTCACGCCACCTCATGACGCTCGGCTTCGCGCACCGGCCCAGGACCGACAACCGCCACCACGGGTTGTACATGCTCAAGTGGGGCGAGGAACGCGGCCCCGCCAGCGGCGAGGACATCTCGAGTTTCCTGATCTCGACGCACCAGAACCGCCAGTTCGACGAGAAGACACGTCTGTCCTTCCGTGTGGGTGGGCGCGTCACGAGCGTCGATGGCAAGGAGGGCAATATCGGCAGTCGCTTTCTGCTTGCCGACACGCGCCTGATCCGCGACATCGGCCGACGCTTCGAATTCGATCTTCGTGCCGGCTGGCTCGGCGTCAGCAACGACGGTGGCGCCACGCATTCGCTCGGTTTCGGCCTGAGCTGGATCGTGCTCAAGGGGCTCAGGCTTCTCGCGGCCTACAACTTCCTTGGCTTCGATGATTCGGCGCTGGATGCCGAAGGCTACAACCGACAGGGACCCTCGTTTGGGCTGGAGTACAAGTTCGATGAGGACTGGTTTCAATGGTTGAGCGAATGAGGCCCGGGCTGGCCAGGGCTGCAGGGAGTTGATCGCGCGTCGAAATCGTCAAGAAAATGGTGACAGACGCCGGTTGCGATGGCGTGCCCGGCAATGCGGCAACCTGCAGTCACGATCCTTGCGCGTTGATCGAACCCGCCGACGGCAGCACTGACGCAATCAGTGCCGAAATCGCCGAAATCGCCGAAATCGCCGAAATCGCCGAAATCGCCGAAATCGCCGAAATCGCCGAACTCATGCCGGGGGGCGTCATTTACGTTGCAGGTTCTCGTGGAGGTTCGCCAGTGATGACGGAGGCATTCGTGCCTGTCGAGATGTCCACGAGCGCCGTGCGGGCGTATGCTCTGTGTCTCTGACATGCCCCGGTGTCTCACTCGGAAAACGCTCCGTCTCCAGGCTAATCTCATGTACATGAACAGGAAAGGCAAGGCCATGGCATTCATCACCTCGATTGCAGCGCAGACACGGTTCCGTGTCGCAGGTGGGGCATTTCTGCGTGTTTCGGGAGGAGCCTTGCTCGGCACTCTGCTGGGTCTCTCTGCATCCGGACAGGCGATGGCAGCGGCCAGCGACTGGTACATCGGCGCCGGGGCGGGAATGACGGAGCTGTCACCCGACACCAGTGCCGCTGGCCTGAGTGTGGATGATGACCAGTCCACACTTGTCTCGGTCTATGCAGGACGTCGCATCGGGCGCTTTGCGCTCGAACTGGGCTACAGCGATCTTGGCGAAGCCACCCTGAGCGATGGCAATACCGTCAGTTATCAGGCGGTTTCCTTCGGCGGTCTTTACCGTCAGCCGCTCGGTCGCGATCGGCGTGGCAACGAACGCGCCGCGCTGTTCGCGCGTCTCGGTGTCAACGGCATGCAGAACGATTCCGCACTGCCGCTCGACAAGGCCGACAACGCGGGACTCTGGGCAGGCGCTGGTGCCGAGTGGATGTTCGGCCCGCAGCTTGCGTTGCGTGGAGAGGTCGCGAGCTATGACGGAGATGCACTCGGTGGTCTCGTTTCACTGCGCTGGCATCCGGTTCGCGACTCGCGTCCGCAGCGCGCACGCCGCGGAGAACCACCGGCCGATCCGAACGCACCCGATGCCATGCCGGGTGCCCCGGGTACCTTGCCGGGTGCCGACATGAGCGCAACCGAGTCGACGCTTGCCGATGGCGGGGCAACCGAGAATGATGCCGCCGCGGGTGCCGTGACGGCGGGTTCAGCGGCTGCAGGTTCAGCGGCTGCGAATGCCGCGGCCGAGGGCGCGGTGGCCGAGGGCACGGTGGCCGAGCGCGCGGAGGGCGCACTTGCCGAGGGACAGGGGCAAGTCGGCGACGACGGATCCGACTTGATCGAGCCCCTGATCACCAGCGGCAATTGCGAGTCACCGGCGAGCACTGCCGAACCCACCGACGCTTCCGGCTGTGCGATGCTCAGTGGTCCGGTCAGTGGCATCTACTTCCAGGATGGCAGCCGCGATCTTGCGCCCGACAGCACTCAGGCCCTCGACATGCTGGCCGAGCGATTGAAGCGTTACCCGAATCTCCTCGTCGAGTTGCAGACCTACACTGCGCCATCGGCGGACAGCGCCGATCCTCTTGCGCTCTCGCGTGAACGTGTCATGGTGCTGGCGCGTGATCTCGTGCGTCGCGGTGTCGATCTGCAATCGCTGCGTGCACGTGCCTTCGGGGCGACAACAGACGGCGGAGACGGGGTGCGTCTGAAGGTGCTTGGCTCTCGCTGAGGGGCATGTTCGGCACGGGCGTGCTTCCTGCTTGATCGGAGGCAAGTTGCAGCGTGCTTGCATCTAATTCTAACTGATGACTCTGGCTGTGGGTGACCGAGGTGTGCTACCGTGGCATCTCCCTTCACGGATGAAAGGACGCATCGATGGCAAACCCCGATTGCCCCCACTGCGGGGCCATCTGCACCATGAAGCATGGCCGCTTCTACCGTCAGGACGACGCCCAGTGGGTGCAGCGCTTTCTCTGCCGGGACTGCGGCAGGAGCTTCTCGAACGCCACCCTGCACGACACCTGGCGTCAGAAGCGGCGGCGGCTC
Source organism: Gammaproteobacteria bacterium (assembly GCA_002746645.1). Classification (GTDB taxonomy): domain Bacteria; phylum Pseudomonadota; class Gammaproteobacteria; order Granulosicoccales; family Granulosicoccaceae; genus Granulosicoccus. The sequence goes on from PDPU01000034.1 coordinate 79,416, forward strand.
AACAACCA
>PDPU01000016.1 GCA_002746645.1 Gammaproteobacteria bacterium
CACCGGCATCGCCGTGTCGTTGATGCCAAGGTACTGATCGGCGAAAACGCCGGGCGTGTCCGAGTGATTCGCTCGGCGAAGAGCGCATCTTCACCCGGGACAAACCGGATGAGGGATTCTCGCCACGTCTTCTCGAAACGGCGGGGGCTGGGTGCTGCAGTTGTCCCGTCACCGGTTACCGGTTCGAGTGCGACGAGCAGGGACGTCTGCTCGAGCGTATTCCGAGGGACCTCGGGAACGCCGTCGGCAATACGCGCATCCAGTACCGCTACGACGCACTGGGTCGTGTGACCGAGAAGTACCGCGTGGACGAGACGAGCGGTCGGCGAGGGAGACTCGCCGAGTATGTGTTCTCGGCGAACCACTCACCCACTCCAGATCATCACCCCGACCACGGCCGCGGCGAGGCCCCAGCCGATCCATTCCATGTAGCGGTTGGCTGCCTTCACCATGAGCGGACCAAGCTTCGCGAGCAGGAGCGACATGAGCACGAAGCGCGCGAGGCGCGACACCGTGACGGCGATCATGAACGGCACGAGTGGATAGGCCAGTGCGCCGGCGCCGATGGTGAACAGCTTGTAGGGGAAGGGGCCGAAGCCTGCCACGAACACCACCCAGAAGCCCCAGTGTTCGAACCAGTGCAGCACCTTCTCGAAGGTAGCGGCGTAGCCGAGCGTTTCGATCCAGGGCATGATCAGCTCCATGGCAAACAGGCCCAGCGCGTAGCCGAGCAGGCTGCCGAGGATCGATGCCAGAGCGGTAAGCACCCCGAGGCGAATGGCATGTTCCGGTCTGGCGAACACGATCGGCGCCAGCAGCATTTCCACGGGCAGTGGAAAGAAGGACGAGCCGGTGAAGGAAACGCCGGCGAGGTAGTACTCGGCATGACGATGCCGGCCCCAGGCTTCGATGAGTTGGTAAAGCGTTTTGAACATCGCCGCAAGCATAGGCGGCGCTGCCGCTTTCGTCGAGTGTCAGAAGATCCCGGCTTCGAGCCCCGCTGCCATGAGTTGCCCGAGTTCGTGAACCTCGTCGACGAAGGCGTCGTTCCAGTCACCCCTGAGCAGCAGCGGTTCCCGCACGTTCTGCCAGCGAAGGCCGGTCATGATCCGGTCGATGCCCTTCAGGGTGCCGTTGCCATCATTGCCGGCGCGAACGTAGAGCCCGGCCGGCAGCCCCTGGGTGTGCTCGAGACAGGGGTAGTAGATGCGCTCGAAGAAGTCCTTGACGAGCCCCGCCATGGCCCCGAAATTCTCGGTGCTGCCGATCAGGATGCCCGCTGCGCCGAGCACATCATCGGCACTCGCGTCGAGCGGTGCGCGACGGAGTACCGGCAGCGATTCGGCCGCGGCCCGCGCACCGGCTTCGGCGGTCTCGGCGAGCTTCGTGGTATTCGGCGAAGGCTGGTTGGCGACGATCAGCAGATGACGCGCGCTGGCGGGCATGCTCAGCGCAGTTCTCCGAGTTCGTCGATGAGCTCGACGGTGCCTGCGGCTCGATCGAGAAGCAGCGTGTAGCTGGCACCGCCGACGAGGTCGATGGTGGCGGGTTCGAGCTGGCCCAGGGAATCGTTGACCTCATAAGCCCCGGCATCGATGGGTAGGTAGCTGCTCACCGCAGTGCTCCGCTCGAAGCGGAGCGGACCGATCTCGGCGGTGCTGCTCGCCGGATTCGCGGTGCTGGCGGGCACGAAGGACAGGCTGCCGGGGGTGTCTTCGCCATCGGCGACGCTTGTCTGTACCACGCGCAGCATGGCGAGGTCGGTATTGTCGCTGGATGCCACGGACCCCAGCGCGAGCAGTTCGGTACCGGTGCTGCTGGCGGGATTCGCACGCGCGATGAAGCTGCTCAGTGTGCCCCCGCCAAGCGTGAGCGGATCGAGCCGAAACAGTGTGGTGTCGTTGGCGCTGTCGATCAGCGAGAGTGACTCGACGTTGCCGACCGTGAAGGCGCCGAGGTGCGAACCGGGCGCAACGGGTATGTTCTCGACACCTTCGTCGGAGCTTTCGATACGCCACTCGGTGGCGACATCCAGCGTGTTGACGACACTGATCCGGGCTGCGGTCGAGGGGTCGAGTACCACAGCCGAGTTTGCGAAGATGGCGCTCGGCAATGGTGCCGTGATGTTGCTGTCGGTGTCCTGAGCGACGTCTGCCGAAGCACCTGCACCAGACCCGGCAGCTGCACCGGCGCCTGCACCTGAACCCGCACCTGAACCGGCACCTGAACCGGCACCTGAACCGGCACCTGAACCGGCACCTGAACCGGCACCTGAACCGGCACCGTCGTCGGCGTCGCTGTCACCGCCACTGCCGGTTTCACTGCCGGTATCCGTGCTTGCGCCGTTGTCGATTTCGCTCTCGGCCGAGCCGCCGCCGGCGTCGGTCGGCGGGGTCACTTCGACGCTGTCATCGCCCGTGCCGGTGCCGAAGATGCCGCCGTCGCATGCGTTCAGCAACGGCAGGGTGCTCAGCCAGAGCAGGATAGCGAAGTATCTATTCATCCCGGTTGTTCTCCTTCGGCTCCAGTTCCTGCTCGATGAGGTAGATGCCGATACCGCTACGGTAACGCCCCTGACCGGGCATTTGCAGCTCCGGGTGACGGTCACGATCGTGTGATGAGAGTTCGGCGTCCAGCATGCGCAGGAACTCCATGGCGCGCTTCGATGCCAACAAGCGGAAGCGATCGCGCCCGCTCTTCGGAACGTTGTCATAGGCAACACTCATCTGCAGTCTCGCACCCGGTGAGGCGAGGTTGTGATCGAGCGTGTCGAGAAGGTCGGCGGCGCTGGTGGCAAACAGGTCGAGCATGGCTTCCTCGCTCTCCGCCGGTACATAGCCACGGTTACACAGCGTCACGACGTTGCCTTCTACGGTAACCGTGCCGACGCGTTCGAGTTCGTCAAGCATGGCACGCGCCGGTACATCGCCACCGTGCCTTTTTACCAACTGATTGAAGCCGTCATCCGGGTCGCCGTATTCGAGTGTGCGTGGTTCACCGTCTCCATCGAGAAACGCCGGGTCCTGCAGCCAGCCGGTGACCACGCGCACGGCACGGTTGTGCTTGCTGACACCGGTATCGATATCCTCGGGGAGTTCACGCAGTCGCTTCACTTCCTTGCGATTGATGCCGGTGACGATGGCGATACGGGAAATCGACGGTGGCTTGCCGTCGATGCCGAAGTGCTCGTGGGCCTGATCGACGTAGGCCTGGCGAACCCAGTTGGCGAACTCGGCATGCGACACGCCGTGACGCAGCAGCAGCCGCACGAGCGGCAACAGTGCTTTGGTCACGGCCTTTTGCAGGGTCTGATGCATGCAGGACTGGGACGCGAACGGGCCCGTGCGTCGGTTGGGACGATGCGATGATTATAAATGCTCGGGGACACTCGTTGGGAATATTATCCCAGCACTGTGATGTCACCTGCCGTTCCGTAATGTCGCAACGAGAGTCCGCCGGGAATGCATGACTTCCGGGAAGCGGCTGCGAACGGCGTGCTCAGGGCAGATGCATGCTCGAGGCAGATACGTGCTCAGGGCAGATAGTGGAGCATCGCGGCTCGTGTCGGCAGGGCCACGAGCAGCGCCCAGCAGAAGCTTGCGAAGGTACCGATGATGATGTATTCGGCGAGCTTCCGGTGTCCGGAGTCGCGGATGTCGCCGAACCGCATGATCGACTTGGCCACCACGAGGAAACCGATGCCGTTGGCCATGTCGGCAAGAATCAGCACCAGCACCAGCAGGCGTTCGAGCCAGCCAATGACCTTGCCGCCGTGAGTGAGTCCGTCGGGGAGAGGGTTGTCGGTCGGTACCGAGCGACCGTCATCGGGCGTTCCGGCGACAGCCTTGTCGCCGCTGGTCGGCGCGCTGGTCATGATCTCCCGGGCCAGGGGTGCGGTGAGTTTCTCGATCAGGAAGCCTCCGGCAACGACGGTTGCCACGGTGCCGGCAACGAGGCTCAGGGCAAGCAGATACCCGTCGAGCAGCGGTGGCGGCAGCCACGTCGGCCAGGCACCTTCGGCGAAGGTTGTCGGCAGGGTGATCGCGATCAGCACGATCACCGACAGGTGCGCCAGCTGGTCGAGAATGAAGGGGAGGGCGGAATTGTCGCAGAAGCGGATCTTCAGCCAGTCGAACAGGAAGTGACTGGCGAAGATCGCCAGCAGCACGACCGGGTTCGAACTGCCCAGCAGCAATGCGCTCAGGCCGGTCACGATCAGCACGTGCAGGAGCAGCATCGACAGCTCGTGTTTGCGCCTGATCATGGTGCGCGTCTGCAGCAGAAAATCCGCCAGCAGGTGAGCACAGAGTAGTGCCAGCAGCGTGTCGCCCATCAATTGAACCCATATATGTATGCAATTACGAATGCATACAATCAAACATGCCGAACCGCAATGCCGAACGGCACGGAGGTGTCAATGATAGGCCTGTTCGAAGGCCAGGATGGCGGTTTCGATGGCACCGTGACCGGCACGCGACAAGGTCTTGCTGACCACCTGGCGCTCCACTGTGGGTTCGAGCAAGCGTGCAATCATCTCGTGAGTGCGGCGCTGTGGGTGAAGGGCCAGCGCAAGCAGCTGTGCCTGGCGGCGGGTAAGCCGCATGAGCAGGGCTTCGACGAGTTCCAGCGTGACGTTGGGCCAGTCGGGTTGTGCGCCCGGCCTTTCGTCGCTGTCGACGATGAGCATCAGGCGTCCACTGCCAAGGCGGTCAAGGGCATGCCCCGAGCGCAGAAAGGCCGGGCCGCTGGCCAGCGAGACGCGTTTGGCCGATGCGGCATCCATCGCACCGATGCCGATACCGATGCGGGCATCTCGCCCGATGGCAATCAATCGCGCACGCAGGAAGATGGTAGCCCGCAGCGCCAGGGTCGGTTCCTGCAGCAGCAATTGCCAGGCATCGCCTCGGAAGAAGTCGGCTTCGTGTGGCACGAAGCCGGGCGTCCAGTCGGCAATGTCGGCAACGGCACGCTGAAGCTCGTGGCGCACGTCGTCGAGGGCTTCCGGAGAGAGGCGCGACGAGCGAACCAGATCGCCCGTCAGGACCGCAACCCGGTCGTTGTTGTTGGTCGTTGTCATCATGACGCTGGCTGCAGCGAGTGCCCGGTACGCGATGCACGAGGCAGGTTGTCGATACGCATGCAGCGGCTGATTGGCAGTGTCCGCGGGCTAGGATAGACGATGAAATCGTGCGATCCGTTCCCGAGAACCCCCGTTTTTCCATGTAATTCCTTGCCCGATGGCGTCGTCATGTGTGGAAACATCCCTGACTCGATCTCCGTGTGTGTACAAATCGGCACTTTCTGCCCGGGTCTGACGCGTCTGCATGACAAGATCAACAGATCGGTCAGTTCGCCCTTGTTAATTGAACAAACGTACCTCGCTGATCTCCCGTTCCGCGTTCCGGGCGATTTTCCTGATCGCTCTTCGTTGCCTTCATTCGAGATGACCACGACAGCGTGTTTCGATGGCGGCGCGCTCAGGCGCGTCAGCCACTGCCAGCGAAGATAACCACCAATTCGTCAACAAGTCGACACCTTGTTGCCGATTCGAGATCGAATTGCGACGCACCCCGCAGAAACAGTTCTGAAAGTGCCCTTGTTCGTGCCGGACGTCGATCCTGAAATCCGTGGCTACCCGGCATTGTCGGTGGACTGGCAAGCGGCTATTGGCTACAGTTGTCGGGTTCCGGTCGTCTGCCATGCAGGCAATGCCACGGTGCAGGAGCACCGGGTATGCGACAGGCCAGCATCGTTTCGACAGCTCACCACCCGTCGTTTCGACAACTCACCACCAATCGAGGAACAGACCTGACATGTCACGTCGTGATTTTCTGAAGAAGGGCGCCGGCGCATCCGCTGCGGCGGTTGCCGGCACCACGCTCATCACTGCTGCCCCCGCGATTTCGCAGAACCGCGAGAAGTTCACCATGGTCACGACCTGGGGCCGCGGTCTGGCGGGCGTGTTCGACGCTGCCCAGCACACCGCCGACCTCATCGACGAGATGTCCGAAGGTACCATGAAGGTCGAAATCAAGGCGCAGGGCGAACTCGTCACCGGTCTCGAGCCGGTGTTCGATGCCGTCACCGCAGGCCAGGCCGACATGTACCATGGGGCCGACTACTACTGGGTGGGGCAGAGCCCGACCTGGGCCTTCTTCACGGCCGTGCCCTTCGGCATGACGCCCACCGAAATCAACAACTGGTGGTATCACATGGGCGGTCGCGAGCTGCACACCGAGCTCGGCGAAGAGTTCGGCATCCGCCCCTTCCTCGCCGGCAATACGGGCCCGCAGGCCGGTGGCTGGTTCCGCAAGAAGATCGAAAGCCCCAAGGACTTCAAGGGCCTGAAGTTCCGCATGCCGGGCCTCGGCGGCAAGGCCCTCGGCAAGCTCGGCGCATCGGTACAGACCCTGCCCGGTTCCGAGGTCTATCAGGCGCTGGCGTCCGGTGCCATCGACGGTACCGAGTGGATCGGCCCCTGGGCCGACGAGAAGGCGGGTTTCCAGGAAATCACCAAGCTCTACTACACGGCCGGTTTTCACGAGCCGGGTGCGGCACTCACACTCGGCGTCAACGCCGAGCGTTTCGACAAGCTGCAACCCTGGCAGCAGAAGGTCATCGAGGTCGCCGCGTCGGAAAGCAACTTCTGGAACCTGCACCAGTTCCTCTCCAACAACTCCGCGGCGCTCGAGCGCCTCAAGGGACAGGGCGTCGAAATGCTCGAGTTCCCCGATGCGGTCTGGGATGCCTTCGGCAAGGCCTCGAACGAGGTCATGGAAGAGAACATGGACGACGAATTCTTCGCCAAGGTACGTCAGTCGGTGATGGATTCGATGCGCGTTTCGGCCGAGTGGGACGCGCTCTCGAGCGGTGCCTACACGGCGCAGCGCACGCGCGTTCTCGGCGCCCAGTAATTCACCGGCAACGTTGCCGGAAAGGCGCTGCGCCGATCGGCCCTGTGCCAGTCCGTTCCGTCGGCCCGGGCGTCATGCCCGGGTCGTGGATCGCTTCATCGAGGAGCAGGACGCTCCCGCCAACCGGTTCGTTTGCCTTTCTCGTCCGACGACGAGCGTCCCATTCCAGAGGAGCATGTCTTGTCCAGCCTGATCTCGATCCTTGTCGGACTGCTGAATGGCGTTCTTGATCTCGTTCTGCTGCCCTGGAGCATCTGGCGCTGGTTGCAGCTTCCCGAACTGAAGGAAAGGATGTCGGCGCTGACGCTTGCGGGTCAGTCAGTTGATTTTCTCTACATGATGCTGGCCCTGCTCATCATCGTGTGCGTCGCTGGTTACTTCAACCGGCGTTTCCTCAGGGGCACGGTGCTCACGCTGGAGGTCTTCAATCGCCGCGTCGGTCAGACCGCGTCCTGGTTCGTGCTGATGCTGATGTTGCAACAGGTGCTGATCATCGTGGTCGGGCAGGTGTTTCGTGGCAACGAACTCTACTTCGCGCCCTTCGGCATGGACCTCGCTGCCGAAGAGCTGCAGTGGCTCTCCGGGCAGCTGAAGTTCTACAACACCCTCCTCATCGCCCTGGCCTCGGCCTATACCTTCATCGAAGGTGGCCATGTCCGCGTGGACCTTGTCTATGGCAACCTCAGGCGGCGCACGAAGCACTGGGTCGATCTCGTCGGCTCGCTGCTCTTCATGCTGCCGTTGTCGATGCTGCTCTGGTGGTTTGCCTGGCCGCTGGCAACCAACTCGATGTTCTCGCAACGCCCGATGAACATCTTTTCCGACAAGGCGAGCTGGCGTGGTTTCAAGTGGGAATCCTCGGGTACCGCCGAATTCACCTGGGTGTGGGCCTTCAAGGCCATGATTCTCGTCTTTGCGGCACTGCTCTTCCTGCAGGCCGTGGCGTTTCTGCTCCGGAATCTCTGGGCCTTGCTCGAACCCGACGCGGAGGTCGAATCGCATCCGGTCGACCCCTTCGATGCCGTGTCGTCGCCGGACGCTGCCGGCGTGGCAGCGGTCCTGCCGGCTGACGCGATGACGACGGCGGGCCCGAGCGAGTCTGCCGACACCACGCCACGCGAGCGGCAACAGCCCGATCATCTGCCGATGACCGCTCCCCCTTCACAAGCCAACGACTGAGGACGCACGATCATGCTATTCGGATTGAACGGCGTCGAGCTGTCGTTGATCATCTCCTTTGTCTGCCTGTTCCTCGGCATTCTGTCGGGTTTCCCGGTAGCCTTCGCCATTGCAGGTTCGGCGCTCATCAGTTTCCTGATCATTGCGCTTCTGAGCCACCTCGGTTTTCTCTACACCATCGAGAGCTTTCGTGGCGTGGAGAGCCAGGTACCGGTGTTGCCGGACGGCATCGACGGTGCACTGCTGTCGACGCTCTCGACCTGGTCGCAGGGGGTGTTCTCGCGCGCCTTCGGCGGCAATGTCGAAACTCTCCTTGCGGTACCGCTGTTCGTGCTCATGGGTATCGCTCTCGAGCGTTCGCGCATCGCCGAAGACCTCCTGACCACCATGGCGCGCACCTTCGGCTCGCTTTCGGGTGGGCTCGCCATCGCCGTCGTGCTCGTCGGCACGCTGCTCGCGGCGAGCACCGGTGTGGTCGGAGCCACCGTGGTCACCATGGGGCTGATCGCCCTGCCCACCATGCTGCGCGCCGGCTATTCGAAGGAACTCGCCACCGGGGTCATTGCCACCTCGGGCACGCTCGGGCAGATCATCCCGCCATCGATCGTCATCGTGCTGCTCGGTTCGATCGTCGGTGACATGTACTCGCTCGGGCAGGAAACCCGGGCTCGTGAAATGGGCACGACCGTCATCCAGATGCTCGGTGAGCCTGCCGTGCTGTCCACGGGCACCCTGTTCAAGGCGGCCTTCATTCCCGGCGTGGTGCTGGCGCTTCTGTACGCGCTCTACGCCTTCGGCTACGCCCTGCTGCGGCCCGCTGCCGCGCCGCCGATTCCGCGACAGGAACTCGGTGGCGATCACTATGATCTCGACGCCCACTACGGCAACAGCAAGGGGAAACGCCTGCTGTTCACCTTCGGGCCGTTCGTCGGCCTCGTGGTGCTCTGGTTCCTGCTGGCGCGCCTCGGCATCGTCTCGGCGCAGAACGGTCTGCCGGACGACGGTGCGCTGTCGCACGGCACGATGTTCGTGGTGACCGGCGCCGTGACCCTGTTGCTGCTGGCGCGCGTGCTGCGCCCTCTGGCCGAGCCCTTTCCGCTGTACGTGGGTCTGGTCGGCGTGCTCTGCTACGCGCTCGTGGACATGGCCGTTCTCGATTCGGCCGCGGCCCCCGGCAAGCGCTTTCTGGCCTACGGCATCCCGGTGCTCATCATGCTCTACGGACTGCGCGTCGCGCTGTCACGGCTCGCCGAAATCGAAGTGCTGCGCGTGGTGTCGCCGCCGGTGATCCTCATCGTCTCGGTGCTGGGTTCGATTCTCGGCGGCATCACGAGCCCGACACCGGCCGCCGCGCTCGGTGCCGCAGGCGCCATCATGCTCGCGGCAGTCAGGCTTTCCGAAGGCAATCGCAGCGCCGCTCGCATCATCATCTGGTCGGCCTTCGCCATCGTGATCATGCTGCTGATGCGCGGCAACTTCGATCTCAGGATGTCGGTCAGCGACATCAGCACCGAAGACCTGATCGCCATCCGGGTATCGATGGTCGCCTATCACGTGGCCGTGTTCGGGTTGCTGTTTTCCTGCTGGGTGCTGCTGGAAAAGCGGGTGCTGGCTCCGGTGGTGCGCGAGACCACCAAGGTCACGAGCATGGTGTTCATGATCCTCATCGCATCGCTGTTCCTGAGCCTCACGATCCGCAGCTACGGTGGCGAGCACTACATCCAGGAAGCGCTGCGTGCCGTGGAAGACCCACGCGTTCTCCTGCTGGTGGTCATGGGTGTGCTGTTCGTGCTCGGCTTCGTGCTCGACTTCATCGAGATCATCTTCATCGTGATCCCGATTGTGGGGCCGGTCATCTACGCGGCCGACCCGACGATCATGCCGCCGGAATGGATCACCATTCTCATTGCGGTGAACCTGCAGACAAGCTTCATCACGCCACCGTTCGGCTTCGCGCTGTTCTACCTGCGCGGGGTGGCACCGCCCGAGGTCACGACGGGCGACATCTATCGTGGCATCTGGCCCTTCGTGCTCATCCAGATCGTCGGGCTGATCATTCTCTGGAATTTCCCGGCCATCACCACCTTCCTGCCCGACCTCCTGCCGGAAAACTGATTCACCGCGGGGCGCTGCCGACGCTCGCCCGTCTGCAGACAGGGCGGGTGGTGTGGACAGGGCGGGTGGTGTGGACAGAGCGGGTGGTGTGGACAGAGCGGGTGGTGCGGACAGAGCGGGTGGTGCGGACAGAGCGGGTGGTCGGATGTGCGATGCTCGGACGTTCGTGATCCGTGATCCGTGATCCGTGGGTCAGAGATCCATCGTCAGTTGCGCTTCCTCGATCATGCGGTCGAGGTCCACACCTTCGTAGAAGTCGAAGATGGTGTCGACGACGAACTGCGGATCGTCGGTGATCTGGAAGAGATCCATGTCGTCTGCGCTGATGGTGCCGGCTTCGACGAGGGTGTTCGTGAACCAGTCGATCAGGCCTTCCCAGAAGTCGCTGCCGAACAGAATGATGGGGATGCGTTTCGACTTGCCGGTCTGCACGAGGGTCAGGATCTCGGCGAGTTCGTCGAGCGTGCCGAATCCACCCGGCATGACCACGTAGGCAGAGGCGTACTTCACGAACATCACCTTCCTTGCGAAGAAGTACTTGAAGCACATGCTGATGTCCTGAAACGGGTTGCCCGACTGCTCGTGCGGCAACCTGATGTTGAGGCCGACGCTTGCCGACTTGCCGGCAAAGGCACCCTTGTTGGCAGCTTCCATGACACCGGGGCCGCCGCCGCTGACCACGGCAAAGCCCGAATCGGAGAGCAGGCGCGAGAGTTCCTCGCTGACCTTGTAGTACTTGTGGTCGGGCTTGAAGCGCGCCGAGCCGAAGATGCTTACCGACGGCGAAACGTCGGCCATCTGCTGAAAGCCCTCGACGAACTCGGACATGATCTGGAATACCTTCCAGGAGTCGCGCACGAGCGCACGGTCACTTGACTCACGGCGAAGTTCGTTGTATGTCGGCAGCTGGGTCATTGGCTCACTCGTTGGTTGTTCGTCGGTCGATGGCCAGCGTCGCCGGCGCGGAAGGCAGGGCAGGCCGGGACGGCTGCAGCGTTGCACCCGAGGAGTCTACACGGATCATGCCAGCGCCCCGCGCGTACAATGAGTGCATTCCACGGATACCGCGAGCAGCATGAGCAAACCCCTGATCCTCGTCGACGGTTCGGCCTATCTCTACCGGGCCTTCCACGCCATGCCACCGCTGACCAACGCAGCCGGACAGGCTACCGGTGCGATATACGGTGTGGTCAACATGCTCAGAAAGCTCATCGGCGATCATCGTCCCGAACTCATGGCGGTGGTCTTCGATGCCAGCGGCAGGACCTTCCGCGATGACATCTACGGCGAATACAAGGCCAATCGCGAGAAGATGCCCGACGAGCTGCGCTCGCAGATCAAACCTCTGCATGCCGTGGTCGAGAAGATGGGACTGCCGCTCCTCGTCGTGGAGGGCGTGGAGGCCGATGACGTGATCGGCACGCTCTGCGTGGCCGCGACGGCGGCGGACATGGACACACTCGTGTCGACCGGTGACAAGGACATGGCGCAGCTCGTGAACCCCAGCGTCACGCTCGTCAACACGATGACCGACACCGTCATGGACGAAGCCGGCGTGCGCGAGAAATTCGGGGTCGAGCCGCGCCAGATCGTCGACTACCTGACGCTTGTCGGTGACACTTCGGACAACATCCCGGGTGTGCCGGGCTGTGGACCGAAAACCGCGGCGAAGTGGCTCGCCGCGCACGACACGCTCGACAATCTCATCGCCAGTGCCGACGACATCAAGGGCAAGATCGGCGAGCGTCTGCGTGAGGCGCTGCCGCAGTTGCCGATGTCGAAGGCACTTGCCACGATCAAGCTCGATGTGGAACTACCCGTGGCCATAACCGACCTCAGGCTCGGGGAGCCGGACATCGAGGGGCTGGGCAAGCTTTACCGCGAACTCGAATTCCGCACCTGGAGCCGCGAACTCGCCGACGGGCTCTCGCCGCTGTTCAGGCCTGCCGAGGCCGAGCGAGGTTCGCGTGGCGGTTCGCGCAGCGGCGGACGCCGTGGCGCCTCGGGGGCGAGTGGCAACGTGGCCGCGGCGGCGGCCGCGCGTGCGGCCAGTGCCGGCGAAGCGCCCGCCGTCGGCGACGATCCCGTCGAGCGGCAGTACGCCATCCTCACCGACGAAGCCGAATTCGAGGCCTGGCTCGGCGAACTCGAACAGGCCGAGCTGTTCGCCTTCGATACCGAAACCGACAGCCTCGACTACATGCAGGCCGGGCTCGTCGGCGTGGCCTTCGCCACCGCGCCGGGGCGGGCCGCCTATGTCCCGCTCGGTCATGACTACGAAGGGGCGCCCGAGCAGCTCGATCGCGATACGGTGCTTGCGCGCCTGAAACCCCTGCTCGAATGCGACACGAAGACGCTGGTTGGTCAGCACATCAAGTACGACATCAACGTGCTGAGGCGCTACGGCATCGAGGTGAAGAACGTTGCCCATGACACCATGCTCGAGTCCTACGTGCTCGACAGCACCGCCACGCGTCACGACATGGATTCGCTGGCGCTCCGTTATCTCGGCCTTCACACGGTGACCTACGAACAGATCGCGGGCAAGGGCAGCAAGCAGCGGCGCATGAACGAGATCGCCGTGGAAGAGGCGGGCCCCTACGCTGCCGAGGATGCCGACATCACGCTGCGACTGCATCACGAGATCTGGCCGAAGCTCTCGGCCATCGCGCCACTGAAGGCGCTCTACGAAGAGGTGGAGTTGCCGCTCCTGCACGTGCTTTCGCGTATCGAATGCACCGGTGTGCGTGTCGATGCCGCGATGCTGGCAACGCAGGGCGAGGCCATCGGCGGCATCATCGAGGAACTCGAGCAGGCGGCTCACGAGGATGCCGGTCACCCCTTCAATCTCGGGTCTCCGAAACAGATTGCCGAGGTCTTCTTCGAAGAAAAGCAGTTCCCGATCATTCGCAAGACACCGAAGGGCAAGCCTTCCACGGCCGAGGACGTGCTCGAGCAGCTCGCGCTCGACTATCCGCTGCCGCGCATGATCCTCAGGCACCGTGGCCTCACCAAACTGAAGTCCACCTACATCGACAGGCTGCCCGAGCAGATCGACCCCGATACGGGGCGCGTGCATACTTCCTACAATCAGGCCATCGCTTCTACAGGTCGTCTGTCCAGTACCGAACCGAACCTGCAGAACATTCCCGTGCGCACCGAGGAGGGTCGGCGGATTCGCGAGGCCTTCGTTGCCGCCGAAGGTTATCGGCTGCTCGCCGCCGACTACTCGCAGATCGAACTGCGCATCATGGCGCATCTTTCCGACGACGAGGGCCTCATGAGAGCCTTTGCCAACGACCTCGATGTACACCGCGCCACGGCTGCCGAAGTGTTCGGCGTACCGCTGGACCTCGTCGATGACGAACAGCGCCGCTCGGCCAAGGCCATCAACTTCGGCCTGATCTACGGCATGTCGGCCTTCGGTCTCGCCAGACAGCTGAATATCTCGCGCGGCGAAGCACAGGACTACATCGACGTGTATTTCTCACGCTACCCGGGCGTCAGGCACTACATGGATGAAACGCGTGCCAGCGCCAGGGCCACGGGTTACGTCGAAACCGTGTTCGGACGCCGCCTCTACCTGCCCGACATCAACGCGAGGAATGCGCAGCTCAGGAACTACGCCGAGCGCACGGCCATCAATGCGCCGATGCAGGGCACGGCGGCCGACATCATCAAGAAGGCCATGATCGATGTACAGGGCTGGCTCGACAGGGAGCAGATCGATGCACGCATCATCATGCAGGTGCATGACGAACTCGTGCTCGAGGTCAGACAGGGCGAACTCGATGTGATCGGCGAAGCGGTGAGCAGGCGCATGTCGGCGGCGGCGGAACTCAAGGTGCCGCTGGTGGTGGATCGAGGCATCGGCAACAGCTGGGAAGAGGCGCACTGAACCGCTGGCGGTGAGTGTGCTTCGTCGGGACTGTCCGTGCGAGGCCGCAGACAGCGTGTGGTCAGCGGGCGATGCCGTGGGAGATGCCCTTGCTATTCCTCGGTGTTGCGGAACACCAGTCGCGTGCCGTCGCCCGCTTCGAAGATCACTTCATCGTCATTGAAGTCGAGCCTGGCCGAGCCTGCGCTCAGGAAGATGTTCGCCGCGATGTCGGTGGTGTCGGAGCTGTTGCCGCAGTTCTCGGACGTGGACGTGCCCTGTTCGAAATACACCGTGTTGCCGTCGAAGACGACCGGCACCGAAAACGTGTTGCAGTCCCAGTTGCCGACGAAACGAAACAGTGAAGCATCGTTGTCGCGCTCCTTGATGCGAAAGCGAAAACGTTCGGTGTTGATGTCAGTGACCTCGAGCCGCTCGCCATCGTTCTGCTCGATCAGCACGAGAGCCCAGAAGGCGTACAGGGTGAGAACGAACAGATCCGCAACGGCATCGTCAGCCGCCTCGTTGATGGCGCTACCCGGTGTGGCAATTCCATCGTCGGAACAGGACGCCACGAACAGCAGCGAGGCAAGCGAGAGGGAGGTGAGTGTTTGCGAGATCGATTTCGGCACGTGCATTCCGGCAGCAGGGTCAGACGGTGATCGTCGCCTTCATCTTAGCGCAAACGCTTCAGGCGCAGACCGGCGTGCTTGCCGACACGTCATCCAGTACCCGCCCGAGCATCGCATCACAGGCCGCGAGCTGATCGATGCTGAGGTATTCGTCCGGCTTGTGCCCCTGCTCGTCCATCGAACCCGGGCCGCAGACCACCGTGGGTACGCCAAGGGCCGCGAAGAACCCCGCCTCGGTGCCGAAGGCTACCTTGGTGGTGTCCTGCCCGGCGAGATCGCAGGCCCAGCCCACCACGTCGTGATCGAGTGGTGTATCGAGGCCCGGGTAGGCGAAGTATTCGCTCACGGTCACGCGCCCGCCGGGATAGCGTGCCATGACGCGATCGAGTGCCTCGTCGATGCGTTGGCGAATGGTGACGGGATCGTCCACCGCGGGGTTGCGGAACTCGAACAGCATCTCGGCGCGGTCTGGCACGATATTGAGTGCGGTGCCGCCCGTGAGACGACCCACGTGCAGGGTGGTGCAGGGGATGCCATAGGCATCGTCGCGCGCGCCGTGTGCGGCGTACCAGGCTTGCAGTTCACGAATCTCGGTCATGAAGTCGCCTGCCGGGTGCAGGGCATTGAGGAAGTTCGGCGCCATGGCCGAGTGACCGTTCTCGCCCTCGAACACCGCCTTCAATGCCACCTTGCCCTTGTGGCCCGTGGCAACCTGCATGCTCGTGGGCTCGCCGATGATGCAGGCACGCGGTGTGCCGATCAGCGGTGCCACGCGATCGATCATGTCGGCGATGCCGATGCAGCCGATTTCCTCGTCATAGGACAGCACGATGGTCAGGGGTTCCTTCAATGGTCGTGTTCCGGCCTGCTCGGCGAGCGACAGCACGGCTGCCACGAATCCCTTCATGTCGGTGGTGCCGCGACCGTAGAGCCGGTCGGCATCACGCGTGAGGGTGAAAGGGTCTCGGGTCCAGTGCTGTCCTGCCACGGGTACCACATCGGTATGGGCCGACAGCACCACGCCCGCGCCTTCCGGGCCGATGCGTGCCACGAGTCCGGCCTTTTCACCTGCAGCATCCGGGATGCGCTGGACGTGGAAGCCGCTCCCGGCAAGCAGGCGTTCGCAGTAGTCGACCATGGGCAGGTTGGAGTGCGCACTGACGGTATCGAAACCGACGAGATGCTCGAGTATCTCGGCGCTGCGCTGGCCGTCATTGCGTCGTTCGCGATTGCTCATGGAATCAGTCATCATCCGGTATTTCGCAGGAATGAGAAGACGCTATCACAAAAATGCAGGATGCCACTCGATTACAATGGCATGGGTCGGTATGAGGTCACAGATCGCGCGTCCATCACCTGCTTCTCACGCTCTGCTGCTGGGCCTTGGGCCGATGGTCACGGTGGCCATCTGCACGGTGTGGTCCATGAGCGCCGAACTTGCTCCACGCTGTTTCCCTTTCACCGATGGCTGTCTCTCGATCAGCGCCGCCTGTCGCTCGACGCCGGTGATCCACTTCTTCCGCATCGTCATGCTGCCGATCAGCATCGTGTCGCTGTTCTTCTGGTGGCGCCTTGCCGTCTTGCCGGTACCCACGGTGGATGCGCGTTCGATGTACTGGCGTATCGTTCGAGCACTCGGTATCGTCGGTTCGATCTTCTTCGTGCTGTACGTGTGCCATCTCGGCACGAAAGGCGAAATGTACGAATTCCTGCGTCGCCTCGGTATCTACGTGTTCTTCGGCGGTGTCGGCATGGCGCAACTGATGGCGACGATCGGCTACCGACGTATCGCAGGCGCGGCAACCCCCGCGAGCCTCGTGACCGAAGCACACAGGAGCGAAAGCCGGATCGTTCACCGGGGCGCAGCAACAGGGATGACGATTGTCATCGTCACCCTGTTGCTGCTTGGTCCTCTGAACCTCATTCTGAAGGCCCTGCTTGAAGACCCCGATGCGGCTGAAAACCGCATCGAGTGGATCTTCGCCTTGCTGATGTTCGGCTGGTATCTGCTGTGGGCCATGATGGTGCGATCACGAGCAGCCACCGATTGGTGATCGGAACCTCCTGTATCAGTGGTGCCGGCAGGAGCGGTCGATGGTCACGACGTGGTGGCCTCGGTCTCGCTGGCTTCGTCGTCGCCCGAGACCCAGGGTCGCCAGCAGAGCCAGCAGGGGCAGCAACGGATCGGCCGAGCGAGTGCTCGCTGCAGACTGACCCGGCAGAGACGTCACCGAGCAACCGCTGCCTGCAAGGCCGGTATGGATCTGGCCCGACACGACCTGCTGGTAGTCCGGTACACCGTCGCCATCGAAATCGGGCAGGGCCATACCGAGCTGCAGCGCATCGGCCTGGCCGTCGCCATCGACATCGGTGGCACCGCTTTCTTCGAAGTCGCTCAGGCCGTCGTTGTCCGAGTCGAGGTCCTGAAAGTCCGGTACACCGTCGCCATCGGTATCGACGAGCAGCAGCGGCAAGTCGGCCAGAACATCACTGGCGCCATCGCCATCGGCATCGATCAGGTTGTCGATCGTGCCGTCACCGTCGTCGTCGTCACCGCCGTTTTCGATGATGTCCGCAACACCATCGCCGTCGGCATCGACTTCACGGGCGTCGAGGATGCCGTCACCATCGGTGTCGCTTGCCACAGGTCGGTTGTGCAGGAAGTGATCATCCACACCGTCACCATCAGCGTCGCTGAAGTCGTCGATCCTGCCATCCCCGTCAAGATCGGCCTGTCTGCCGTATGACTCGACGATGTCCGTGATGCCGTCGTTGTCGGAGTCGATGTCACGGAAATCCGCAAGGCCGTCGCTGTCGGTATTGCGCGGTACCTTGCCTGCACCCATGGCCAGCCCGCTGGCATTCACCGTGGAATCAGCCGTGGCAGCTTCGTCGCCGAAGAGATCACCGACAAGGTCGTCGCCGAAGAGGTCATCATTGGTGACGCTGCCGGTTCCGGCCGTGTCGATGATGCCATCGAGGTTCACGTCGACATGGTCCGATTCGATCGTGTCGAGCAGGCCATCGTTGTCGGAGTCGAGATCTGCCCAGTCGATCACGCCATCGTCATCGATGTCCGGGAAGTCATAGTTCTCGATACCGGATTCCGGTGTCGTTTCGACCACATCGGCCATGCCGTTCGGGCCGTAACTGTTGCTGAAATCGATGACACCGTCGAGGTCGGTATCGAGTTCGTTCACCGTGTCCATGCCGATGCGAACTTCGATGATGTCGAAGATCCCGTCGTTGTCGGTGTCCAGATCCCGGAAGTTCCGAATGCCGTCGCCATCGATGTCGCCGCCTCCTTCGGACGCATCGCTGATGCCGTCGTTGTCCGCATCGATGTCGAGGTAGTCGTAGACCTGGTCCCCGTCATGGTCGGCCGGTATGTCACCTTCGAACGCGGCTTCGATGGCATCGTCGATACCATCACCGTCGGAATCGAGATCGAGGTAGTTCGGAATGCCGTCACTGTCCGTATCAACGGTGCCTTCGATCTGGTCCGACAATCCGTCGTTGTCGGTATCGTTGTCGAGGTAGTCCGGTACACCGTCGTTGTCGGAGTCGATTGCCGTCTCCTCGACATCAGGCGCACCATCACCGTCGGAATCCAGGTCAAGGTAGTCCGGTAGTCCATCGGCATCGCTGTCGACCGGAGCAAGCGGATCGGATCCGGCTTCGGTACTGTCCGGAATGCCGTCACCGTCGGCATCGGTATCGATGAAGTCGGGCAGACCGTTGCCGTCGGTGTCGACGGGTTCGCCACCGTTGCTGCCGGCTTCGGCCGTATCCGGAATGCCATCGCCATCGGCATCCGTGTCGAGGTAGTCGGGCACGCCGTTGCCGTCGGTGTCCACCGGTTCGGCAGCATTCGGGCCGGCTTCGACGGCATCGGGGATGCCATCACCGTCGGCATCCGTGTCGAGGTAGTCGGGCACGCCGTCACCATCGGTGTCCACCGGTTCGGCAGCATTGGGTCCGGCTTCGACGGCATCGGGGATGCCATCACCGTCGGCATCGGTGTCAAGGTAGTTCGGGATGCCGTCGCCATCGGCGTCAGCCGTGCCTTCGACG
>PDPU01000035.1 GCA_002746645.1 Gammaproteobacteria bacterium
GCTGGCCATGCCGGGGGCCGTGGCTTCCTCGCCGAGGGCGCGCTCCTGCTGTGCTTCCTCCATGAGTGCCGATTCCCGTTGCAGCGTGTCGAGAAGCCGAGCGCCGTCCTCGGGTGGGAGGATGGCCTTGAGGTGCAGGCAGCCATCGTGTTCGCGCCAGTGCCAGGTGACCGAGCGGCGTTCGAACTGATATCGGGCGAGTTCCGCCTCGCTCCTGTCCGCAAGGCCTGCGGCGTCGAGCCTGTGGCGCAAGCGCATGCGGCTGATGTCCTTCTCGAGCACGTGAGCCGGGGTGTCGAGTGCCCACTCGAGCAGATCGGCCTCGTGCTCGGGTGTTGCGACACGGGTGAGGGCACGCACTTTCGAATAGCTGATTTCGCCCTTGCCGAAGGACGCCCTGATCAGCGGCAGCTGGCGCAGGGCGATGGCGACGCGCTTGTACTCCCCTGCCGCACTGAAACCGAGGTTGCAGTGGGCGCAGAGCCACTGGATGCAGGAGCGCGCCCCGTAGTGCTTCCAGCCGCGCATGGCCTCGAAGCGGGAGACATCATCGAGCATGCGGGCAGTGTGGCGGTTGATGCGGCTGGCGTGGCTGCGGAGAGCGTCACCGAGTTCGCGAATGGTGGCCGTGTCGTCGGAGGGTGGTGGTCGTTCCGTCATGCGAGTACATTAATACAGAACTGTTCATAAAGACGGCTATACAGTGGAAGCATGCTTCATGAATTGCTTTGCGGATGCCGATTTTGTGACGCAGTGCCGGAAAGGCCCCGCCCACGCCGTGGAAAACGCCCCGCCGCGGAAAGGGTTCCACTCGCCGGTCGTTGATCCGTCCCTGTTCCGGCCTTCCGCGGAAAGGTTTTCAGCTGTAAATTGTTGATTTTTCATGAACAGCCACCGCGGAGAGGTCGTCAAGCATCACATTCCACCTTCGTATCGGGCAACAGTTTGCACGCTCTCGGGCATGGCGCTGGCCGACACCACATACCGGAGTGGTCCGCCGGTTTGCGCCGCGCTGAAGGGGTAGCAGGTAATCAGTACCAGTCCGGGCCGATCGCGGCTGACGGCGACGGTGTTGCTGCGTGAATCCACCACCTGCAGATCGTCGACGCGATAGCGTTGCGTCCTGCCGGAAAGGTTTTCGACTTCCAGTACATCGTCAATGGCAAGGTGTTCGGCGAAGGCGAGGTGCGTATCGCGGTGGCCGCCGAGCACGATGGTCTCCGATGTGAGCCTTTGCGGGTTGCCGGCAACAAGCCCCGGACCGAAGGCCATGGCTTCGCCCGAGGCATCGCTGAGTATCATCAGTGCATCATCGAGTCCATCGCCGGCAAGGCGTGCCACCGGTCGCACATCGGCCCAGGGCCAGGGGGGTGGGGCGTCGCCGTCCTGTACTCCGCGTTGCCAGGCGAGGGCGAGGAGATGCTGCGCAACAACGGCCTTGGCGTCGATCCAGAATGCGCTGCCGGCGCTGCCGAGCGCCAGCAGCAACAATGTAATGGCGAGCAATCTGGATCCTGTCAGGGCCGTTGACGCCAGCGTTGCCTCTGTCAATGGTGCTCCTTTCAATGGCGCTCCTGTCGGGACCGATCCTGTCGGGCTCGATTCCGGACGCTTCACGCCGTGGGCCTCTCGTTGCGGGCGTAGACACTCAGACTGCTCATGTACAGAAGGGCAAAACCGATGATTGCGCTGATCAGGGCAAGCCATTTCAGTGTGTCGCTACCGGCAGAGCCTTGTGGCAGCATCACGCTCTGCATCTGGTTTCCGGCCGGCATGCGATTGACGACTTCGCTCTGGCCGAGTGATGCATCGGCCGGACGAACCGGTTGCTGTTCGACGGCGATGTAGCTCGTGTACGGACTCACGAGGCCAGCAGACAATGCAATCTCGGTGATGGCTTCCTTGTGCAGCTCCGGATCACTCGACAGCCGTTGCTCGTTGAGCAGGGTGCGCATCGCGAAGCGGTTCCAGAGAAGGCCGGTAGCCGACATCATGGTTGTGTCGGAACCCGCCTGGGCACCGGAAGTCGAGGCTGTGCCGGGAGTCGCACCAGGAGCCGTACCAGGAGTTTTGCTCGAAGCCATGCTCGAAGTCGTGCTCGGAATCGTGCTCGAATCCGCCAGCGAAGGCGAAACGTCGTCGTCACCTGATGGCATCGCTGTTGCGTCGAAACGGACTTCCTTCTCCCAGGACTCACCTTGCAGGCTGCCGCTGATGCGCAGCCCGGTGGTGGACGGGTCGAGTTTCGCGAGCAACAGCATCGGGTTGTCGGCATAGAGGTCCGGAATGCGATTCGGGTGCATTTCGGCATCTGCCCCCGTCCATTCGATCTCGATGTCGGTCAGGGCAGGGCGACTCAGGGTATCCAGCAGTCGTGTCAGCGCGTCCTGTGCATCTGCGGCGTCGCGAATCGACAGGGCCGCGCCGCCGCCAACGAGTGCTGCCTGTTCGATGAACCAGCGGTTCGGCGCAGATCCGATACCGACTGCAAAGAGCCGCTGATCGCCGATCGATTTCGCGATTGCACGAATGATCTGGTCTTCGTAGCCGACGCTGCCGTCGGTCAGGAAGACGATCTGGCGCAATCGTGTGGCGTCGGTTCCGGTATCGGTTCCGGTTCCGGTTTCGGTTTCGGTTTCGGTATCGGTATCGGTATCGGTATCGGTATCGGTTTCGGTATCGGTATCGGCATCTGTCGGCAGCGGGTTCCCCTGCATGGCGATTTCCAGTGCCTGCAGCATTTCGGTGCCGCCCTCGGCCTCCAGGGAACCGATGAAGTTTCGTGCTGCGCCGAGTGTGGCATCGTCGACGGGACGTGGAGAGCTGAACAGGGGGTGGCTTCGGTCATCGAAGGCGATGATGTTGAAACGGTCCTCGGGCGTCAGTGCTTCGATGGCACGGTAAAGCGACTCCCTGAGCGCGATCATGGACACGCCAGCCATCGAACCCGACTTGTCGGCGATCAGCACGAGTTCGCGAGGCTGGTGCGTCAGCGGCGTCGATTCACGGGTGCCGGGTGTTATCAGCAGTTGCAGGTAGTCCCCGGTGCTGTCGGACTCTCGTGCGTGATGGAGCGCTGCGCCCGCCGCGACGGTCTTCCAGGGCCAGCTCAGCCGGAAGTCACGATCCATCGGTGTACGATTCACGAGAACCCGATCCTGCAGCAGTTGCAGCTCATGACTGTCACTGCGCACTCTGGCCAGCGCATCAGCGGGGTTCATGCGCATCTCGAGCGTGGCGAAGGGCAGGGCATGGGTGTTGGCAGTGGTGCTGGTCGCGATGCTCGAAATCACATCACCCGGGTCGGACACCAGGGCATTGACGTATCGTGGTGTCATGGTCGAGGGTAGGGTCAGGCTTGCGGTATTGCCGTCGATGTCGATCGGCATCAGCACATCCAGTTCGACGCGGATGGCTGCATTGGGTGCGATGTTGGCGAGTTTCACGGTGAAGAGGTTGGGCCTTGACTGCTCGACGATGCTCGCGACCTTGCCTTCGCGTTTCGCGGCTTCGTATTCGCGACGGGCAGTCTGCTTTTCCACGACCTTGCCCTTGATGACGCGCTCGTCGATGTGGATCGTGAGCTGCCTGACGGCGCTGTCTTCGTGCATCGGAAAGCGGTAGACCGCTTCCTGCCAGTGCCGGTCGGCGTTTCTGAAGGTCTGAACCAGACGCAGGCTGGCGATGAGCCCGTCGACGTCGAGGGAGAAATGGGAGTCAAGCATGACCGCTGGCGACCATTGCTCGCCATCGCTGAAGAGCAGTTCGGCGCTGGCGCCATCGGGCGAGTCCGTTCCGTCCTGCTGGGCAAGCACCATGCCCGGAAGAGCAAGTGTCAGCAGGCCGAGCAGACCGAGCGAAGCTGCAAGCCGGAACAAGGTGATCCTTTGAAGCGGCAGTACCGACCATGACGGTGGTGTCAGCCGCGTCAGGCAGTCCATGCGGAAAAACGGTGTTGTGACGAGTTTCATGTGCGTTTCTCGGTTATCGTGTCGAGGCACATTGAAACCGGTTGCCAGGGCGCCGCTACGATGAATTCGGACGGTGCCGAGACCAATTCTGACGAATCATGACAGCAGCTCCTGCAAGCCGGCTCATCATGCTGGTGGAGGACGATGCCGACCTCCTCGCCAACTACGAAATGGCACTCGAACGGGCGGGTTATCGCGTGCAATCCTGCATGAGTGCCGAGCCTGCGCTCGCGGCGGCGGAGCGGCAACTGCCCGATCTTGCCCTGATCGATATCGGACTGGGCCACGACAGTGAGGCGGGGTTCCAGCTCTGTCAGCGTCTTCGCGCAATGTCGGCCTCGTTGCCGATCGTGTTCCTGACGGCGCGGGATTCCGAGATCGACGAGATTTCCGGGTTGCGCCTCGGTGCCGACGATTACCTCTCCAAGGCCATTTCCCTGCCGCAGCTTCTCGCCCGCATCAACGCCTTGCTGCGTCGTGTCGAGGCACTCCGTGAGGTTCCGCACGACGCATCGAGCGCCGCGCAGCTTCGCGTGGGTGAGCTGGTGCTGGATGTGGCATCGCTCACGGTGAGCTGGCGTGGGCAACGCGTCGATCTCGGTCCCGGAGAATTTGCCATGCTGCGAGCACTGGCCGAACGTCCCGGTCAGGTGAAGTCGCGTCAGCAGCTCATGGATGCCGTCGGGCGGACCGTCGACGAGCAGACCATCACTGCTCGCATCAAGCGTCTGCGACGCTCCTTCACGACCATCGACCCCGAATTCGATGCCATCAGTACCGTTTACGGCGTTGGTTATCGCTGGGTGGTTGGCGGTGATTCATGAAACTCGGTGGACAACTGGTCGTTGCTTCCCTTCTGAGCCTGAGCATACCGCTGGTCGGTTGGCAGGGCACGCGGCAGCTCTACCTCGGCCTCAAGGAGCAGCGCGTGGCCGACCAGCAACTCGAAGCGGATCGGTTGGCATTGCTGCTGGCCGAAGATGCGGATAGCCTGACGGACGGCAGTGACGGCAGTGACGGCAGCAATCCAACGGATCCATCCCCGCCGCAGGCGCTGCCCGCGCCGAACGCGTCGAACGCCGTAGCCACTCTCTATGCCGAAGCGATCGATCATCCACTCGCCGTCGATGGCTACGCCGATGACTGGCGCGAGATCATCGCACCAACGCTCCGGCTTGGTGACGGAAACCTGCGGCTGCAGAGCGCGAAACACGACGACAGGCTCTATCTGCTGATTACGGTTGAGGATGAAGATGTCGTGTTTCACAAACCGCCACGACCTCGCACCGACTACGGCGAGAACGAAGGCCCCGACCCCGAGGAAATGCTGAGCAATGGCGATGCGGTCGAGATACGTCGCGCCAGGCGTTCCGGTTCGACAAGGCCAAGGCCGGCATGGCAGTACGGTCTGCTCAGGGCGATCGCGCCGGGCACCTTTCCGGTGATGGATCGTGGCCGGGACTGGCGGGCAAGGCGCCTTCATGACTGGCAGGCAGCCTGGGTCAATACGGGCGACGGATATCAGCTCGAGGTCTCGTTGCCGGCTCCGGCCAACGGCGCCACGCTGGCGCTGTCGCATCATGATGTTGACCGCGGTGCGGATGGTGCGCGCATCCGAGTCTCGACGACGGGTTTCGACGAGGCACTGTTGCGTGTGCAGTCCACCGTGCCGCGTATGGAGCATGAACTGAACAAGTGGGCGACACCGGGTACGCGCCTCAGATACTACGATGTCGAGGGCCACCTGCTTGCCGATGTCGATCGGCTCTACGAACGCGATGCCGATGCCGAGTCGTCACTCCTCGATGCCATTCTGTATCGACTGTTTGCGGCCTTCATCGCCGGCGAGCTGCCGTTGCTGCCCGAATCACGGCGGGCAGAACCAACGCTGCTCATGGACAGGAGCCTGCTCGAACCGGGACAGACCCGGCGCTATGTCACACGCGAGAATGATCGCGTGCTGGGTTCGATGCGCAAGAGCGGCAATGGTTACCTGCTTTTCGAAGCCAACGAGGAACACGCGTCCGCCTATGCCGGAAGTCAGCTTGCCAGGCTTTTCCTTCTGTTGATGCTGGTGAGTCTGCTGGTGGGGCTCGGCCTCCTCGGTTTTGCAGCCGTGCTTTCACGACGCATTCGCAGGCTCGCGAAGGCTGCCGACGAAGCCGTGTCGGACCAGGGACGGGTGGTGAGTTTCGAGCCAAGTGATGCGCGTGACGAGATCGGCGAGTTGTCGCGCGGTCTGGCATCGGTGCTCGGCCGCAGCGCGGGCTACAACCGTTACCTTGAAAGGCAGTCGGCAACACTCTCGCACGAGCTGCGAACGCCGCTCGCCATCGTGCGTTCGTCGCTCGACAACATCGAGTCCAGCGACGACGATCATGCAACCCTCGTGGACAGGGCACGACGCGGCGTGACTCAGCTTGATGCCACCGTGACGTCGCTGCTCGAATCCACGCGGCTTGAACAGAGCATGCAGAGCGCGGTATTCGACAACCTGCGCATCGATCACTGGCTGCAGGAAGTGGCTGCCGATCATCGTGCACTTCATGCCGCTGACGATGTCGAGATCGTTGTCGTCATCGACGAGCCCTTGCGGGCAAGGCGCATTCGCTTCGCGCCGCTGCTGCTGCGTCAGGCGATGGACAAGTTGCTTGCCAACGCCGTCGATTTTTCGGTGGATGGTCGTGTCACCCTTCAGCTTGCCTTGCGCGAGAATGGGTTGATCGAATTGCTGGTCGCCAACCGTGGTGAAGCGATTCCCGACGCGCAGATCGCAAACCTGTTCGACACGGGTGCGGGATCGCGGCGAGACCTTGCCGATGAGAACGACAATGAAAACGAGGAAGTGCACCTCGGACTCGGACTGCAGATCGTGGCGCTGGTGGCACGGGCGCACGGCGGTTCGCCTGTGGTCCGCAATCGGTCACCCGAGGTGCTGATCGGGTTGAGCTTTCCCCTGGGGACGCTCGGATAGCGCCTGAGACAACGTTTGCTCTCCTTGGGTATGCGAACATGATCTCGAATGAAAGGTGTTCCTTTCCTTGCACGCAAGAGGGTATTCAACATGATTCGTACAGAGCATTCCTTGCTGGCTGTTGTGGCTTCGGCAACCCTTATGCACCTGGTGGCCGCCTGTGGCAGTTCGGCCATCAAACCGTCCGAGCGCGATACCACAGGCCAATACGACGGCTTGTGGGTCGGCCGGGTGTCGGAACCTCGGGCCAGTCGTGTGGAACTCTCCGGCAGCTGGTACACGAAGTGCGACTGGGAGCCCTTCGAGGTTCGTTTTGTCGTCGAGGATGGCCGTATCCGGCTCAGGCGTGACAGTCGTAACGAATTCAACACGCCGGTCGCCGGCGATGGTCGCTTCCACCTTGAACGCCCCGGCAAGATGGCTACTGGAAGGATAGGCACCTTGCCCGGCAACGGCAAGGCGGTGTACGTGTACACCGGGTCGCTGGCCGAGGACGGTCGCGAAGGCTGGTACAAGCCTTACGTCACATCGATGGGTACCGGCGGTTGCAGCGCGAAGATGACGCTGGAGGCCTTCGAAGAAGGAAGTTGATGCAGGGACGGAGCAGTTGGCCACGCTTGCAGGTATAGTGTCTCGAGTGTTCAAACCTGAAGGAGTTGGTGTCATGTCGCGATCGGTTGTGGTGGTTTCCGGTGTTCGCACCGCAGTGGGTACCTTTGGTGGCAGCCTTGCCGGGAAGGCGCCTACCGAACTCGGAGCGGCGATGGTGACCGAATCCCTGTCGCGCGCCGGCATCGACGCCGACCGCGTCGGGCATGTGGTGTTCGGTCATGTCATCAACACCGAACCACGTGACATGTATCTTTCTCGCGTATCCGCCATCGAGGGTGGACTGCCGCATCATGTACCGGCGCTGACGCTCAATCGTCTTTGCGGCTCGGGGCTGCAAGCCGTGATTTCGGCCAGCCAGAGCATCCTTCTCGGCGACACGGATGTGGCGATAGCCGGCGGGGCCGAAGTCATGAGCCGCGGACCGCACGCCACGCAGCAGTTCCGAACCGGACTCAAGATGGGCGATGCCACCATGCGCGACATGATGATCGGCGCACTTCACGATCCCTTCGCGAACATTCACATGGGCGTCACGGCCGAGAACGTGGCCGAGAAGTACGGCATCAGCCGCGAGGATCAGGATGCGCTGGCCGTCGAGAGCCACAGGCGCGCAGCGGCGGCGATCGAAGCGGGGCGTTTCCGTGACCAGATCATGCCCGTGGATGTCAGCACGCGGCGCGAAACCCGCAGTTTCGACACCGACGAGCACGTACGAGCCGATGCCAGCCTCGAGAAGATGGCGGGCCTCAAGCCTGTCTTCAAGCGCGAAGGGGGCACGGTCACGGCCGGAAATGCCTCCGGCATCAACGATGGTGCCGCGGCGCTGGTGCTCATGGAGGAAGACGTGGCGAAGGCTGCCGGCAAGACGCCGATGGCACGCATCGCGGGCTACGCGCACGCTGGCGTCGATCCGAACCTCATGGGTATCGGCCCGGTGCCGGCTTCCGAGAAACTGCTCGACAAGCTGGGTGTGTCGGTTGACGATCTCGACGTTATCGAAGCCAACGAGGCCTTTGCCTCGCAGGCACTGGCAGTCGCCCGCGGTCTGGGGCTCGATCCTGCCAAGGTGAACCCCAACGGCTCGGGCATTTCCCTCGGCCATCCGATCGGTGCGACGGGGGCGATCATTGCCATCAAGGCGCTGTACGAACTCGAGCGCATCGACGGACGCTACGCGCTGGTCACGATGTGCATCGGCGGTGGTCAGGGCATTGCCTTGCTGTTCGAGCGCGTCTGAACGTCATCGGCATCGTCATCACGATGCCCCTGGTTGTTCACTGTCATTTCATTCACTAGATTTCCGTCATCTCACACCGCGAATTCCCGCCATGTCCAACAACGCTTTCTTCACCGGCGATCTGTCCGACCGCGACGCTGCCATCCAGGCGGCCATCAACGAGGAACTCGGCCGCCAGCGCCACGAGATCGAACTCATTGCCTCGGAGAACATCGTCTCGCGCGCCGTCATGCAGGCACAGGGTTCGGTGATGACCAACAAGTATGCCGAGGGTTATCCCGGCAAGCGCTACTACGGTGGCTGCGAACACGTCGACACGGCCGAGGAACTGGCCATCGAGCGCGCGAAAGCGCTCTTCGCTGCGAGTTACGTCAACGTGCAGCCGCATTCCGGTGCACAGGCCAACCAGGCAGTGTTCCTGGCGCTGCTGCAACCCGGCGATACCTTCATGGGCATGGATCTGTCCGCGGGTGGACACCTCACGCACGGCTCGCCCGTGAATCTTTCGGGCAAGTGGTTCAAGGCGGCGACCTACGGTGTCGACGACAGCACGCATCAGATCGACTACGAGGCGCTGGCCGAGCGTGCCCGCGCGGAAAGACCGAAACTCATCATTGCCGGTGGATCGGCCTACCCGCGCCAGATCGACTTCGCGAAGTTCCGTGCCGTGGCCGATGAAGTCGGCGCGATGCTCATGGTCGACATGGCGCACTTCGCCGGCCTCGTTGCCGCGGGCAAGCACCCGAACCCGCTCGACCACGCCGATGTCGTCACCACCACCACCCACAAGACCCTGCGCGGCCCGCGCGGCGGCATGATCCTCTCGCGCAACGACGATCTCGGCAGGAAATTCAATTCTGCAGTGTTCCCGGGCCTTCAGGGCGGGCCGCTGATGCACGTGATCGCGGCCAAGGCCGTTGCCTTCGGCGAAGCGCTCGAGCCCGGATTCAAGGACTATCAACAGGCCGTCATCGACAACGCGCAGGCGCTGGCGAAGACGCTTGCCGATGGTGGTCTCGATCTCGTCTCGGGCGGCACCGACACGCATGTGCTGCTCGTTGACCTGCGGCCGAAGTCGGTCACGGGCAAGCTGGCCGAAGCGGCGCTCGGTCGCGCCGGCATTACCTGCAACAAGAACGCGATTCCGAAGGATCCCGAGTCGCCCTTCGTGACGTCGGGCATTCGTCTGGGTTCGCCCGCGGCCACCACACGTGGCTTCGGCACGGCGGAGTTCGTCGACGTCGGGCAACTGATCCTGAAGGTCCTCGACGGGCTGGCGGCGAATGGCGAGGAGGGCAATGCGGCCGTGGAAGCCGAGGTGCTCGAAGCCGTGACCGCGCTGACCGGTCGTTTTCCGATCTACTGAGGTTCCGATCTACCGAGGTTCCGGTGCAGTTTTCCGGTTGATGGTTGCAGGTGCGTTGGCCAGGCATGGGCGCACCTGCAAGCCTGCGGTGTCGAGTCTCTGTCCGAGTCGCTCACCGACTCTCTGGCCAGTGCACGAGAGCGATCGATGCTCAGGCTCAGGAGAATGACGGGCAGAAGGCCCGCCGCAACGATGAGCAGCGCACCGAGTGACGCCTGACCAAGCAGTTCGTCCGACGCATACTGGTAGACGTGCGTGGCAAGCGTGTCGAAATTGAAGGGGCGCAGCAGCAGTGTTGCCGGCAGTTCCTTCATGCAGTCGACAAACACCACGATTGCCGCGGTCAGTACACCACCCTGCACCAGCGGCAGGTGAATGCGCCGCAGGATGCTGCCCGCGTCGTGGCCGAGCGAACGGGCCGCGTCGTCCATGTTCGGACTGATCTTCTTCATGCTGGCGTCGACGGCACCATGGGCAACGGTGAGAAAACGCACCGTGTAGGCGAATACCAGCGCGAACACCGTACCGCTCAGCAGCAGGCCGGTGGATACGCCGAACCAGTGTTCGGCCAGATCGCTGAGGCGGTTGTCGACGGCAGCAAAGGGGATGATCACGCCGACGGCGAGCACGGCGCCCGGAACGGCATAGCCGAGGCAGGAGATGGCAACGGTCGCATCCAGCCAGCGGCTGCCGGCAAGGCGCCGACTGTAGGCGAGCAGGATACCGATGACGAGTGTGCAGAGCACGGTGATCGCCGCCAGCAACAGCGAATGCAGCGCAGCTTCGCGAAAGTCCGGTGTCCAGGATTCGGCAAAGTACTGGATCGAGAGCCGTGTCAGCAGGAAGGCCGGCACGGCGAAGCCGAGCAGCACCGGCAGGACACACCAGAGCGTCGCGCCGAGGCGAGCCCGGCCGGCGAGCGGCAGACGTTCGAAGGCACGAAAGCGACTGCCGCTTGCCTGATGCTGGCGCTGGCCACGACGACCGAGCCGTTCGAGTCCGACAAGGAGGGCCACGATCAGCAGCATCAGCGAGGCGATCTGCGCCGCGCCGCCGAGGTTGTTCATGCCGAGCCAGGTGTCGTAGAGTCCGAGTGAGAGGGTGCGTACGGCAAAGTAGTCGACGGTGCCGAAGTCGTTGATCGTTTCCATCATCACCATGGCCAGGCCGATGGCAATGCTCGGGCGCGCCATCGGCAAGGCGACGCGGAGGAAGCTCTGCCACTGGCTCGCACCGAGTGCCTGCGCCGCTTCGAGCGTCGACGCGCTCTGTTCGAGAAAGGCGGCACGCGCAAGGATGTACACGTAGGGGTACATCACGAGCGTCATGACGATGATCGCGCCCGGCAGGGTGCGGATGTCGGGAAACCAGTAATCGCGCGCCAGTTGCCAGCCGAAGATCTCGCGCAGCGTGGACTGGACAGGGCCTGCGAACTCGAGGAAATCGGTATAGAGATAGGCGATCACGTAGGCCGGTACGGCAAAGGGCAACAGCAGCGCCCAGGAAAGGATCCGCCGCCCCGGAAACTCGTGGTGGGTGACGAGCCATGCCGTCGACACGCCAATGCCCACCGTGCCGATGGCGACGCCCAGCATCAGCAGCAACGTGGTGGTGATGTAGTGCCCCAGCACCGTCGAGACGAGGTGCGGCCAGATGTTGTCGGAAGGGTTCAGCGCCAGCCAGAATACGGCAAGGATCGGCAGACCGACGATCAGCGCGACAAGGGTAGGCGCCGCGGTCCAGAAGCCCGCTCGTCGCCAGGCCTTCCGCTCATCGGCGGAGACGCCCGGTTCAAGGGGCGAGGGCGCCCGGTGGATAGTCGGTGCAGCGACCGCGTCGGCGTGGATGTTGCCGACGCGGCCGATGATGGCTCGTTCGTTCGATCGACTGCGCATGGCAATCGACATTCCTAGTCGTCGTAGCCAACCTCATCGACGAGTTTGCTGGCGCGTTTGCGGTTGGCGGCGACTTCCGAGAGCGGCAGCGTATCGGCCTTGAATTCGCCCCAGGAGGCAACGAGCTCCGAGGCAGGCACGCCGGGGTTGACCGGGTACTCGTGGTTGACTGAGGCATACATGGACTGAGCTTCGTCGCTGGCGAGGAATTCCATGAGTTTCAGCGCGTTTTCACGGTTCGGCGCCGCCTTGGTCATGAACATGCCGCTGATGTTCATGTGGGTGCCACGATCATCCTGATTGGGGAAGACGATGTTCACGGTTTCGGCGGCCGGTGCCTGCTCGGGGTCACTGAGCATCACACCCATGTAGTAGGTGTTGATGACGGCAACGTCGCATTCACCTTCCGCGACGGCCTTGACCTGAGCGCGGTCGTTGCCCTGAGGCTTTCTTGCGAGGTTGTCCCGGACACCTTCGAGCCAGGTGCGAGCGGCCTCTTCACCTTCGGCGGCGATGACCGAAGCAATGAGTTCCACCATGTAGTCGTGCTTGCCGCTGCGCGTGCAGATGCGACCCTTCCATTCGGGTTTCGCGAGGTCGGCGTAGGACTTGATTGCACCTTCTTCGACGCGGTCGGCCGAAGTCACGATGATGCGCCCACGGCGGGTGAGGCCGAACCAGAAATTCTCGGGATCGCGGTAGTTGTCGGGGATGGCCTCGGTGAGTACCTCGCTCTCGACCGCCTGACTGACGCCGGTTTCCTTGCCGAGCGCGAGGTTGCCTGCGTTGGTCACGAGCACAAGGTCAGCGGGGCTGTTGCTGCCCTCGTTCTGGAGGCGTTCGATCAGACCCTTCTTGGCGAACACGGTATTGACCTTGATGCCGGTGGCCTCGGTGAAGGCATCGAACATCGGTTCGGTCAGAAAGGGCTGACGGTAGGAGTAGACGTTGACTTCCTCGGCGGCGATAGCCGGAGCAACGGTGCTCAGGGCGAGGACGGCGGTCGAGACGAGCTGGAACAGGCGTTTGCGTAACATGATGTCGGAATGCGTTGATGGGTTGACTGACTCCGACAATGATAATGCGAACCACTAGCGTTTAAAACACATGAAATGTGGGGTTATCTCAGGAAGCGGGGTTGATTCGGCCTCGGCCTCTGGAAGGCATGAGGATGCCGTGGCGCGGCGAGAACAGAAACACGAACAGGAAGACGCCGGTCATGATCACCACGATGGTGGGTGCCGGTGCGCTGTCGATGTAGTAGCTGAGGAACACACCGAGCGTGGTCGCGAGGGCGCCCACCAGCATCGCCACCCACAGCATGTGTTCGATACGATGGGTGATGAGAAACGCGATGGCACCCGGGGCGATCAGCACCGCGATGACGAGAATGATGCCGGTGGCCTTGATGGCCGAAACGATCAGCAGCGAGAGCATCATGAGCAGAAGGTAATGAAGTCGTGTTGTCGGCAGGCCGACGACTCCGGCATGCTGGGGGTCGAACACGTAGAGGATGAGGTCGCGCCGCAGCACCAGCGTGATCACGAGTACCGGCAGGGTCAGCGCTGCCGTGTTCAGGCAGTCCCGCCAGGATACGCCGAGCATGTCACCGAACAGCACGTGATCGAGGTGCAGTTCGGTCTCGATCTGCGTGAAGAGAAACACCCCGAGGGCGAAGAGCGAACTGAACACGATACCCATTACGGTGTCTTCCTTGAGCCGTGAGTTTTCGCTGAGGTAGCCCGTGGCGACGGCGCAGAGCAGGCCGCTGGCAAAGGCACCGATGCTGAATGGCAGGCCGAGCATCCAGGCGATGACGATGCCCGGAAGAACGGCGTGCGACACGGCGTCACCCATCAGTGACCAGCCCTTGAGCACCAGCAGGCAGGAAAGCGCAGCGGCCGGCACCGACACGAACAGGCCGATCAGGAGTGCCTGACGCATGTAGTCAGGAGTGAGCGGCTCCATGAAGAATTCGAGCATCAGGGCAGCCTCGTTTCAGGCGTGTCACCGGTTTCGCTGCCGGGGGTGTCGTACGCGTGTACTCCTCCTCCGGGCAAGGCGTAGTCCGGCGCGTCGCGATCATGTTCGGCCAGCCGTTTCGCCGCGCGTCGTCGTGTGGCAATGAGGCCATGTTCGGGCGCAAACAGCAAGGCGGCCACGAACACCGCCGTCATCAGCAGCACGATCATGGCACCTGTCGCACCGTCGACGAAGTAGCTTGCCCATGCCCCGAGCGCGCTGCACACGACACCGATCGCCACGCTGATCTGCAGTACGCGATCGAAGCGGTTGCTCAGGAGGTAGGCCGTGGCGCCGGGTGTCACCACCATGGCGATGACGAGAAAGGCACCGACCGTCTGCAGCGCAGCGACCGTCGACGCGCTCAGCAGTGTGAAGAAGAGTATCTTCAGGGTAGTGGTACGGAGACCGATCGAATGCGCATGGATTTCGTCGAAGAACACCACCATGAGGTCTTTCCAGAACACCAGCAAGGCACCGAGCGTGACGCAGCCGATGATGGCGAGTTGCGTGGAGTCGAAAGGTGTGATGGCAAGGATGTTGCCGAAGACGATCGTCTGGATGTTCACGGACGTGAGAGAGAGCGACACCATGAACAGGCCCAGACCGAAGAAACCCGTGAAGATGAGGCCGATCACGGCGTCGGTTCGGAGAGCCGAGCGGTCGGAGATGAACAGCATCGCGGCCGCGGCAAGCCCGCCTGAAATGAAGGCACCTACCGAATAGGGAAGGCCCAGCATGTAGGCGCCGGCGACGCCCGGCACCACCGAGTGCGAGAGTGCATCGCCGATCAGCGACCAGCCCTTGAGCATGAGGTAGGCGCTCAGGAACGCGCAGATGGCCCCGACCAGTGCAGAGCACCAGATGGCATTGACCATGTAGTCGTAGGTGAAGGGTTCGAGCAGCGTCTCGATCATGGTGCGTCCCGGCCTTCGCCTTCACCGTAGAGCACCACGGGACGTTCATCATCGGTGATGACCGTGACCCGGCGCTGGTCGTCATCTTCGTGCAGTTCGGGGCCACCGAGTTCGTGAAAGCGCAATGTGCCGCCGAAGGCCTGTTGCAGGTTGGCCTGGGTGAACACGGTTTCGGTGGGGCCGTAGTCGAGCACGCGGCGGTAGATCAGCGCAACCTGATCGCAGAACTGGGGCACGCTGCCGAGGTTGTGGGTGGAGACCAGCAGCACCCGTCCTTCGTCGCGGAGTTCCCTGAGCAGCGCGATGATGGCATCTTCGGTGGTGACATCGACGCCGGTGAAGGGTTCGTCGAGCAGTATGACCTCGCCTTCCTGAGCGAGCGCCCGGGCAAGAAAGACACGCTTTTTCTGTCCACCGGAAAGCTCGCCGATCTGGCGTTTTCGGTAGTCGCTCATGCCGACGCGTTCGAGTGCGTGCTCGACCTTTTCGTGATCGATGGCCGTGGGGTGTCTGAAAAGCCCCATGTGACCGTAGCGACCCATCATCACCACGTCTTCGACGAGCACCGGAAAGTTCCAGTCGACTTCCTCGTTCTGCGGCACGTAGGCGACGGTGTTGCGCTTGACCTTGCCGCCGGCCTGTCCGAGGATCGATACCGTGCCCGAGGCCAGGGGCACGAGCCCCATGATGGCCTTGAACAGCGTGGACTTGCCCGAGCCGTTGATCCCGACAAGCGCCGCAATGCTGCCTTTGGGTATCGCGAAGCTGGCATGATCGAGCGCCATGTGACCGTTCCGGTAGATGACACTGACCTCGTCCGCGCAAATGCCGGGCACGGCGTCGGGGTTCGTTGTACGCAGACCGACCCTCGGTGCGGTCTGCGCTGTCGATGTGGCGGAATTCATTGTGACGCAGACTGTTGTTGTTGTTCGAGTCCGCGGGTAAGACCCGCAACGATGGTTTCGGTGGTCACGCGCAGCAGGTCGAGATAGCTGGGTACCGGTCCATCAGCCTCGCTGAGTGAATCGACGTACAGAACACCGCCGTACAGCGCGTCGGTTTCTCGTGCGACCTGCTGGGCCGGTTTGGCTGACACCGTGCTTTCGCTGAAAACGGCAGGAATGTCATTCGCACGCACCGTGTCGATGACATGCCTGACCTGTTGCGGTGTGCCCTGGGCATCGGCGTTGATGGGCCAGAGAAAGAGTTCCTTGAGGCCGAGATCGCGAGCGAGATAACTGAACGCCCCTTCACTCGATACCAGCCAGCGCTTGTCTTCGGGAATGCTGTCGAGTTCTTCGTGCAAGGGACCGAGTGTGGCTTCGATTTCGCCCTTGTAGCGTTCGGCGTTGGCACGATAGTAGTCGGCGTTGTCGGCATCGGCTGCGGCCATCGCCTCGGCGATGTTGTCGACATAGATCGTGGCGCTCGCCGGGCTCATCCAGGCATGCGGATTCGGCTTGCCGTCGTAGGGGCCACTGGTGATGCTGATCGGCTCGACACCATCACTGAGCACCACCTCCGGCACGCCGTCGAGGCGCGCGAGAAACTTCTCGAACCAGAGTTCGAGATTCAATCCGTTTCTGAGCAGGAGATCGGCATTGCGAGTGCGGGCGATGTCCTGTGGCGTGGGCTGGTAGTTGTGGATCTCGGCACCCGGTTTGGTGACCGATACCACGTCGGCATGATCGCCTGCCACCTCGCTTGCCATGTCGGCGAGAACGGTGAAGGTGGTGGCGACCTGCAGGCGCTCACCCGCGCCGGTGTCTGCGACGGGTTTCGCTGATGACGCGGCGGCCTTGTCGGCGTCCGCTTCACCCTCGGACTGGGGTGCCTCGCCGCCGCAGGAGGTGAGCAGCAGGGCGGCGGCGACAAGCGGCGCGAGCAGGATGCTGCGACGTGACGTGGTGCGGCCGAAAGTGGTTTGACGGGACGTGCCGTGGCTGGACGCGGCGCGGTTTGAGGAATGGAACATAGGTCTGCTGTCCGATGGGCGAGGGTGATGCGCGACGGCAAGAGATGCACCGCACATGAAAAGTTAGGCCTGGCTAAAACGTTTGGCGATGGTAGCAAAGAGTAGCTGTGGTCGCAGAATGCAATTGTGGTGGTGGGGAGTAGCTGTGGTGGCGAAGGGTCAGCGTCGGGCAACGGATAGCGTCGTATGAGAGCGCAGGCGCATGGCATAATTGCCGGCATGCGACATCAGCGTGGCAACAAGGCAGCGGCCGCAGCCGAACGTCCCCTCGATGATCCCGGCACTCAGGCGGAAGCCTTTGCCGTGGTGCGCCAGGCGCATCAGATGGAACTGACCGAGGACTACGTCGAACTCATCGACGACCTCATCAGAAATCAGGGTGAGGCGCGGCTCGTCGATATCGCCGAACGCCTCGGCGTCTCTCAACCGAGCGCCAGCAAGACCGTGGCGCGACTGCAGCGTGAGGGTTACGTGACGAGCGAACCCTACCGCGCCGTGTTCCTGACCGACAAGGGCAAGGCACTCGCCGAATCCAGTCGCCATCGTCACGATGCCGTCTATCGCTTTCTGCTCGCCATCGGTGTGTCGGCAGCAACGGCACGCATCGATTCAGAAGGTCTCGAACACCATGTATCGGAAGAAACCCTCATGGCATTCGACCGCATCATGAAGGAGCGACAATGCAACGACTGACCCTTCGCCGCCCGGATGACTTTCATCTCCACCTCCGCGATGGCGACGTGCTCGAAGCCGTGATCGGCGCCACTGCGCGGGATTTCGCACGCGCGATCATCATGCCGAACCTCGTGCCACCGGTTGTCGATGGTGCGATGGCAGCAAGCTACCGTGAGCGCATTCTCGCTGCGCACGACAAGGCGCTGACCCACGGCGGGCGCACGCCCGGAGGGCATGGCGCCGACGAAACGGAAGCCGCGTTCGAACCGCTCATGACGCTCTACCTCACCGATCGGACTCGCCCGGAAGCGGTCATCGAGGCGCATGCAGCGGGCATCATTCATGCGGTGAAGCTGTATCCGGCGGGTGCCACCACGAACTCCGATTCAGGCGTGACCGACATCGACAAGGTCATGCCCGTGTTCGAGGCCATGGCCGAGGCCGGCGTGATCCTGTGCATTCACGGTGAAGTCACG
Organism: Gammaproteobacteria bacterium; assembly: GCA_002746645.1. GTDB lineage: Bacteria > Pseudomonadota > Gammaproteobacteria > Granulosicoccales > Granulosicoccaceae > Granulosicoccus. Next base: position 18,121 of record PDPU01000035.1, read on the forward strand.
CACCACGATGTCGACATCTTCGACCGCGAGCAGGTGTTCATCGAGCGCGTGCTGCATCCCTTGCGAGAGCGCGTGCCGGGGCTGCGGGTGGTGCTCGAACACGTCACCACGAGCCACGGTGCCGACTACGTGCGCGAGGCGGGCGGCGAAATTGCAGGCACGCTCACGCCGCACCATCTCATGCTCAACCGCAACCACCTCCTTGTCGGCGGTGTGCGCCCGCATTACTACTGCCTGCCCATCGTCAAGCGCGAGCGCCATCGCGAAGCGCTGGTGGCGGCGGCGACTTCCGGCAACCCGCGTTTCTTCCTCGGTACCGACAGCGCCCCGCACCGACAGGGCGACAAGGAAAGCGCCTGCGGCTGTGCCGGCGTCTTCAATGCCGGAATGACCTTGCCCTGTCTTGCCACCGTGTTCGAGGAAGCGGGTGTGCTGGATCGGCTCGAGGCTTTCGTGTCGGAACACGGTGCACGTTTCTACGGTCTGCCGCTGAATGAAGGGCAGGTGACGCTCGAGCGCAGCGACGCGCCGCTGCCCTTGCCCGAGCCGGTGGTGGTGGGCGCGGGTGACGAACGCATCGTGCCCTTCGATCCGGCGCAACCGATTCACTGGCGCGTGGTCTAGTCAAGTACCGATCAACCGAGGACACCCAGGGCCCCATGTTCAGAACCAGCTTCGCCAGTCAGGAAGAAATCGCACGCGAGACCTCGCGCATGCTGCTCGAAATCGCTGCGGTGCATTTTCGCCCGAGCGAGCCCTACAGGCTGACTTCGGGTCTTGCGAGTCCGGTCTACATCGATTGCCGCAAGCTCATTTCCTTCCCGCGCATTCGCAGCACGCTCATGGACTTTGCCACCACCTCGCTGGTGCGTGGCGCAGGCTATGAAGCCTTCGATGCGGTCGCGGGTGGCGAGACGGCGGGCATTCCGTTTTCGGCCTGGATTGCCGAACGGCTCGATCTGCCCATGCAGTACGTGCGCAAGAAGCCGAAGGGTTTCGGTCGTGGCGCACGCATCGAAGGGGAAATCGAGGAGGGGCAGCGCGTGCTGCTCGTGGAAGACCTCAGCACCGACGGGGGCTCCAAGATCGGTTTCGTCGAAGCGCTCCGCGACGCCGGTGCGGTGGTCGAGCACACCTGGGTGGTGTTCAACTATGGCGTGTTCGAGAAGAGCGAGCAGGCGCTTCGCGATGCCGGGATCACGCTGCATTACCTCGCCACCTGGCACGATGTGCTTGCGGAATCCCGGCGTGCCGGGCATTTCGATGACAGCGTGCATGCCGGCGTCGAAGCTTTCCTTGCCGACCCCATCGGCTGGTCGGAAGCGCACGGTGGTGAGTACCAGCCGAAGCTCTAGCGTGGGTCAGGCCAGCCGTTTCCGCCGGTTCGCCATGCATGCGCCAGTGCGTATGGTGTGACCTGACGACAACCGTGAGCCAGAGCGAGAGAGCTTCATGGATCCGATCATCATCCTGCTGGCCTTCGTGGCCGGATTCCTGTTCCGCCGCATCGGCTTTCCGCCACTGCTTGGCTACCTGCTCGCGGGGTTTGTCGGCAACTGGCTCGACTGGGGCAGCAAGGAAGGGCTGCAACCTCTGGCCGACTTCGGCATCATCCTGCTCCTGTTCACGATCGGTCTGAAGCTCAACCCGAAGAACCTTGCACCACGCTACGTCTGGGGCTCGGCCGTTCTGCACATGGTGGTCGCGGTGCTGCTGAATACCGCGGTGCTCTACGTCGTGGGCATGGTTTACGAACCGCTCTCCTTCGACTCCCATGCGGCCCCATGGACGCTGGCCTTCGCGTTGTCGTTCTCGAGCACCGTGCTGGCGATCAAGCTCTTCGACGAGCGCGGTGAGGGCGCGGCCTTCTACGCCACCATCGCCATCGGCGTGCTCGTGGTGCAGGACATTCTCGCCGTCATCTATCTGGTGGCCGTGTCGGGGTACCTGCCGTCGCCCTGGGCGTTGCTGCTGCTGTTGCTGCCGTTGGCGAAACCGCTCATTGCGCGCGTGCTGCCGATGGTCGGTCACGGTGAGCTGCTGCTGCTTGCCGGCATCCTGTTCGCCTTCGATGGTGCAGCGCTGTTCGAAGCCGTTGATCTCAAGGGCGGGCTCGGTGCATTGCTGATCGGCATGCTGGTCGCACAATCGGTGAAGAGCAAGGCCGACGAGATCTACGTACAACTCAGCAGCCTGAAGAATCTGCTGCTGATCGGGTTCTTTCTGCAGATCGGCTACTACGGGCTGCCCGAGCTGGAACTGCTGGTCGTGGCAGCCGTGCTGACCGTGCTGATCGTGCTGCGGCCGATCATCTACTTCGCCTTGTTGACGCGCTTCCGGCTGCGCGCCCGCACGGCGTGGCTGACGAGTCTGAGTCTCTTCAACTACAGCGAGTTCGGCCTGATCGTTGCCTCGATCGCGGGTTCCGCCGGCCTCATCGGTGATGAATGGATCACCACCCTGGCACTCGCCATGGCGCTCTCCTATTTCATCGCCATCCCGGTCAACCGGAAGGCTCACGAACTCTATCGTGCGAATGCCGACAAGCTGCGTGCATACGAGTCGTCCGAGCTGCTGCCGGAAGAACACATCGGCTCGATAGGCGGGGCCACGATTGCGGTATTCGGCATGGGCAGCATCGGCCGCGCGGCCTTCGACAGGCTCAAGGAAGAGGGCTTCGACAACATCGTGGGTATCGAGGAAAACAACAACCTCGTACAGTCACTGATTGCCAACGGCTGGAACGCGGTGCATGGTGATGTTTCCGACCGCGATTTCTGGGAGCGCACCGGACTCGTCAACTGCGAGATGATACTCGTCAGCCTCAGCAATCATGCCGAGAATCTGCTCGTGGCAAAACTTGCCAGGGATCTCGGCTACGAGGGTGAGATGGCCATCACCACCCGCTATCCCGATCACAACGCATCGATCGAGGAACTCGGCTATCACCCCTACTATCGCTACGTCGGCGTCGGGCGGGATTTCGCCGAATCCGCGCTCGAGCACCTGCGTGGCACGGAATCGCTGGAGCGCCTCGAAGCCGAGCGGCGCAATCAGGAGATGGATGAACGACCGGTATGAGGCCGGTGCGTGGTTGCCAAAGGCTAGTCTGTCTTCGTGTCGCTCGTGTCGCTCGTGTCGCTCGTGTCGCTCGTGTCGCGCCTGTCCGAACGCTGCAGTTCCTCGAGCCGCTCGGCAAGATAGCTGCCCGCGGTATACCGATCCGACAGCACGACTTCGGGGCGCGGGTGCAGAAACAGCGGCAGGCTGATGCGTGCGCGTGAGGCATCGGCGCCAGCGGGGTTGACGACGCGATGGGTGGTGGAGGGAAAGTACCCGCCGGAAGCTTCCTGCAGCATGTCGCCGATGTTGATGATGAGGTTGCCGAATTCGCAGGGGACATCGAGCCAGTTGCCGTCCTTGTCGAGTACCTGCAGACCGGGTTCGTTGGCGGCGGGCAGCACGGTCAGGAGGTTGATGTCTTCGTGGGCGGCGGCGCGGATGGCGCCGGGTTCGAGCTGTTCGTCTTCGTGCAGCGGCGGGTAGTAGAGGATGCGCAGGAGAGACTGGTCGCTGCCCTCGATCATGTTCGACAGCGGTTCTCGGTAGTTTGCCGCCACGTCCGCCGGGCTGTGTTGCTCCACCCAGGACAGCAGCGTGGACGCGAACGCCACGGTGGATCGGTAGTAGTTTTCGACAGCTTCCGCGAGCGGTTCCGGCACGCGCCCCCAGGGGTAGTAGTGGTAGTACTCCTTGATGTCGCGCACGCCATGGCCCTTGGCGGTTTCGGCTTTGGCTCGCGGGAAGAAGCCGTCGTGGCGAGCGGGGTCGAACAGCCACCGTTCCTTGTCGGCTTCGGGTGAGGTGAAGAAGGCGTTCCACTCGCGGTAGATGCGGTTGACCTTGTCCTGATCGATGGGGTGGTTCTGCAGGACGCCGAAGCCCGTGTCACGGAGCGAGGCGGTGAATCGTTCGGCGGCGTCGTCGGCCTCGAAGTCGACGGCAATGAGAGTGGTGGTCATGTTCGGTCGCTCAGGTGGATGGCTGAATGAGAATCGCGCGGAAGTCGTTGACGTTGGTCAGTGTCGGCCCTGTCAGCAGTTGCGATTCGATGCGCTCGAAGAAACCGTGGGCATCGTTGTTCTCGAGCGCGGCGCGCGGGTCGAGGCCGCGCTGCGCGGCGAGTTCGAGGGTGTGTGGCCCCGCAACGGCACCGGCGACCTCGGCCGCGCCGTCGACGCCATCGGTGTCGCCCGCGAGCACATGGATGTGCGGCGCGCCATCAAGGGCAAGTGCGGCTGCGAGCACGAATTCGGCGTTGGGGCCGCCGCTGCCGTTGCCGTGGCGGGTCACGGTGCATTCGCCACCCGAGAGCAGCAGCAGCGGTCTGCCGGCATCGGCCACCGCGGCGCGCCTGCCGAGTGCCAGCGTCACCTGGGCGCGCGCGACCTCCCGCGCTTCGCCTTCGAGGGCATCGCCGAGCAACTCGACATCACAGCCCGCGCGTCGCGCCATGGCTGCTGCTGCCTCGAGCGAGCGAGAGGGGGCGGCGATGATGCGGTTGTCGACCAGCGCGAGGCGCGGATCGTCTTCCGGGAGCACTCCGGAGCCCTTGCCGAGTGCATCGCGCACGCTGTCGGGCACGGTCAGCGCGTGGCGATCGAGGATGGCGAGCGCGTCAGCGGCGGTGCTCGAATCGCCCACGGTCGGCCCCGAGGCGATCATGGCCGGGTTGTCGCCGGGGACGTCGGAAATCATCAGGCTCCGCAGTTTCGCCGGGTAGCAGGCGGCGGCGAGTTGTCCGCCCTTGATGCGGCTGAGGTGCTTGCGTACCACGTTCATCTCGCCGATGGGAGCGCCGGAGGCCAGCAAGGCGTCGTTGACGGCGATCTTGTCGTCGAGCGTGAGTCCGTCGCGTGGCGCACAGAGCAGGGCCGAGCCGCCACCGGAGATCAGTGCCACGACCTGATCGTCTGCCGTGAGTTCGGCGACGAGCTCGAGCAGGCGCTGGGTAGCGTTCACGCCCGCCTGATCCGGCACGGGATGGGCCGCTTCTGCAATCTCGACATCGCGGCAGGGGCGGGCGTAGCCGTAGCGGGTTATCACAAAACCCTCGATCGTGCCCGGGCCATGGTGTGCCTCGGCGGCTTCGGCCATGCGCGCGCTGGCCTTGCCGGCGCCGATGATGACGAGCCTGCCGCCACCGGGTTCGGGTTCCGGGAGGTGTTCGGCCACCACGTGCATCGGGTCGGCAACCGACACGGCTTCGTGAAACAGGGCGGTCAGAAACTCGCGGGGCCTGGTGAGCGGAGAAGTGTCGTTCATGGTGCAAGGGCGTTCGGATCGTGTTCCGCCAGCGTGTACAGTCACTGACTCGTCAGTTCAGCCAGTGTGCATAGTCACTGACGAGAAGGTGCGTCGGTGCGACATCTTCCTCGATGTCGGCGAAGCGACCGATGGGTTCCCGGAAGATGTTGTCGGTTTCGTCGTCGTTGACGGTGGAAACCTCGCCGATGAGCACGTCGCCTCCTTCTCCCCAGAAGGCGTGCCAGTCACCCGGCATCAGGGTCACGCTCTCGCCCGGTGCGAAGCGGAATCGCTCGCCCGGCGCGAAGTCGCGGCGGATGCCGTCGCAGTTGACGGTGCCGCCCGCGTCGGCACTGAAGTTGCCGTGCTCGTCCGAACCGAAGAGTTCGACCACGAGCGTCGCGCCGCCGCGATTGATGATGTCCTCGGCCTTGACCACGTGCCGATGCATCGGTGAGAGCTGGTTTTCACGCGAGATCAGGAGTTTCTCGGCGTAACACATGCCGCGTCCGGCTTCGAGATCGGCAAGGCGGCCGTTTCTGAGCGTGAACAGGAACAGCCCCAGTTCCTCAAAGCGCCCCTGGCCATAGTCGGTGATGTCCCAGCCGCAGCGCGCATCGATGACATGCTGCACCTTGTCCTGCTTCGCCCTGAATTCCTCGGGTGACCAGTAGGCAAAGGGCGGCAGGGTGAAGCCATGATGACGGATGAGTGCGTCGGCTTCGGCCATGATGGCGTTGATGTCGGAGCGTTTCATGCGGCCGGTTTCTCGTTCGGGCTCGTTCGGTTTCGTTCGGGTGGGTGTCGCCGAGCCTGGTGGTGATCCGGGTAAAACTACCACACGGCCGTTGCTACAATGAGCCGGGTTGACTCAAGAAGGAAGTCGGTGTCGTGTTTCTCTCCTGCGGTGATGCCCTGTTCGATCTCTTTGCCGCACCTCGGAGCGAGGCCGGCAGCATCGCTCTGCACGGTCGGGTCGGTGGCTCGCCGTTGAACGTGGCGCTCGGTCTTGCCCGACTCGGCGCCGAGTCGGCCTTTCTCTGCAAGAACTCGGGCGATGTCTTCGGCCGGCGTCTGCGCCAGTGCCTGGTCGCGAACAGGGTCGATACGCGATGGGTCGTCGATACCGATCGCAATACCAGTCTGGCCGTCGTCGAAACCGGTGCCGATGGCGTGCCGAGCTACGCCTTCTACCTTGATGGATCGGCCGATGTCTCGCTCGAGGAAAGCGAGCTTCCCGAGAAGCTCGATGATGCCGTGCGCGCGATTCATTTCAGTTCCTATTCCACGGTCAGGCAGCCGGTTGCCGGGGCGCTTCTCGCGCTCGCAAGGCGTGAAGGCACCGATCGCATCATCAGTCATGATGTCAACGTGCGTGCTTCGGTGGAGCCCGATCTCGATGTGTGGCGCGAGGCGCGGCAGGCGTTCGGCGAGGTTGCACATCTGGTGAAGGCGAGTGACGAGGACCTGGCAATTCTCGCCGGCAGGTCGTCGGTCGATATCGAGGCCTTCGCTGCCGATGCTCTCGCGCTCGGGGCGTCACTGGTTCTGGTCACCCGGGGCGACGCCGGTGCGCATGCCTTCACGGCTGACGGGCAGCACGTACAGGTGCCTGCGGTGACGGTCGGCGTAGTGGATACCGTGGGCGCGGGCGACAGCTTCCAGGCCGCGAGTCTCTACTGGCTGGCCGGGAAAGGTGCCATGCAGGGCGGGCAGTTGAAGCTCGACGGACTGGATCTCGGGGCGATGCTGACCTTCGCGGTGAATGCGGCGGCAATCACCTGTTCGAGGGAAGGGGCAGACTTGCCGCTGCTCGAGGATATTCCCGTCGACCCGGGCTGAGACCGAACACTTGAAGCCGCGTCGGGAGCGCGGATCAGATCAGCACCACACCGGCTTCGCGCATCGCCGCCCGAGCGGCATCACGCGAGCCATCGAGATCGATGGCGCGCGTCAGCGACTCGATGACCACGGTATCGAAACCTTCGCGTCGTGCATCAACGGCCGAGAAGCGCACGCAGAAATCGTGCGCGAGGCCCACGCAGACCACGCGTTGCACCTTACGTTCACGCAGCCATCCGGCGAGACCCGTGCTGGTGCTGTGATCGTTTTCGTGGAAGGCCGAGTAGGAGTCGATGGCCTTGCGGAAACCCTTTCTGATGATGAGCTGGGCCGGGCGGTTGTCGAGATCGGGATGAAAGGCCGCGCCGTGCGTGCCCTGGATGCAGTGATCCGGCCACAGCGTCTGCGGGCCGTAGGGCATCTCGATGGTGCCGAAGGCTTCCTGCCCCGCATGCTCGCTGGCGAAGCTCGAATGGCCCGCCGGGTGCCAGTCCTGGGTGAGCACTACCTTGTCGAACTCGGCCATCAGCGCATTGATGCCGGGCACCACGGCTTCCCCCTCGGGCACGGCGAGTGCGCCGCCGGTGCAGAAATCATTCTGCACGTCGATGACGAGAAGGCAGTCACCCGCGGCGGGTTTGAAGGCTGATGTATTCATGGCGTCGATGATACCCGACGGTTCACCGCATCAAGGCTGCGCCGCGAAGATCATGACCATGCGCTGCCCGGCATCTTCGGCATCTTCGGCATTATCGTCGATCAGCGTTGCGGCGGAGTCTTCACCGAGGCCTGCCACCTGCTGGATGAGCTTGTATTCGACTCCGTTCTGGATCAGGTAGGAGCGCACGGCCGTGGCGCGAGCGAGGGCGAGGCGCTGGTTGTAGCTCGCCGAACCACGGCGGTCGGTGAAGCCGTAGATCGAGATGCCCGTAGTGCGGTTCTTTTCCTGCACGATGAGCGAATCGAGCACCTGCGCCGCCGCATCATTGATTTCGCGGCTGTCGGGTTCGAAGTAGATCTTGTATTCGACCGATTTGTCGAGCTGCCGGGAGAGAAGCTTTTCGCGGGTGGGGACGGCGTTGTCGGTATCGGTGTGGGTATTGATGTTGCTGCTGCTGCTGGTGTCGGCGTTGGCCTTGGTCTTGGCCTTGTTGCCGGTGGAAGGGGTGTGGCCGGCGGTGTTCGCCTTGAGTGCCGCGATCTGTCTCTCGAGTTCGATGAGACGCTCGCCGTCGCTCGAGGCATTGAGTCGGTCAAGGCCCGCTTCAAGCCGTGCGAGGCTCTCTTCGAAAGCGGTATGCTGTTTGGTGAGAGTGGCGATGTGTGCTTCGGCATCGGCAAGCGCGTCGCTGTTGCTGCCTGCATTGTCACCACCTCCGGCCGCGTCGATACGTCGCAACAGCGACACCATGCGTTCTTCCATGGCGGCGATGTCGCTGGTCGACTGTGATTGCAGGTCGGCAAGATCATCGCTCTGACGGCTGACGGCGTCGATGCGCTCGGAAAGGGCTGCCACACGCTCGTCGATGGTGGTCGGTTCCTCACCGAGAACGCGCTGTACGGATTCGGTATCGACACGTGCCGCGAGAGTTGCCTCACCGTTGTCCATGACCGCCGCGAAACCACGTTGCAGTCGATTTCCCGTGCTGGCGAGATGCGCCTGCATCTCGTCGGTGGAAGCGCCGGGCTTCTGGGTGAGCCAGTAGGCGCCGCCAAGACCCAGCCCGGCCAGCAGCAGAATGACAAGTGATTTCATGCGGTGATCGTGTCCAGCGCGCCTGAATACGTCAGGCCGAGCGGCATAATATCAATGTCGCCAGCGGTGGAAGTGTCAGCGACAGTGAAACCGGTCGGTCGTGGCAAGGTTCATTCTCGGTCTCCAGGGTGCCGAGATTGCCCTGACCGCTGCCACCGTAGTCGTTTGCATCGGTGTTGATCAGTTCGATGTAGGTACCGGGTTCATCCACGCCGATGCGGTAACCGTGTCGAACGACAGGGGTGAAGTTGCAGATGGTGACGATGGCGTCGCCTGATTCACGGTCGTGGCGGTACCAGGAAATGACGCTGTGGTCGGCATCCTCGCAGTCGATCCAGGCGAAGCCATCGGCGCTGCAGTCGGCCCGGTGCAGGGCGGGACGGTGCTTGTAGAGGAAATTCAGATCGCGCACGAGCCGTTGTACGCCGAAGTGCTTGCGTTCCTTCAGCAGGTCCCAGCGGATGCTGTCGTCATGCGACCATTCTTCGTACTGGGCGATCTCGTTGCCCATGAAGTTCAGTTTCTTCCCGGGATAGCTCGACATCATGGCGTAGAGTGTGCGGAGATTGGCGAACTTCTGCCAGTCGTCACCCGGCATCTTGTTGATCATCGAGCCCTTGCCGTAGACCACTTCGTCGTGCGAGAAGGGCAGCGTGAAATTCTCGCTGAAGGCATAGACGAGGCCGAAGGTCAGGTCGTTGTGATGGTATTTCCGGTAGGCTGGATCCCGGTGCATGTAGTCCAGGATGTCGTGCATCCAGCCCATGTTCCACTTGAAGGTGAAGCCGAGCCCGCCGTTGTAGACGGGATGGCTGACCTGCGGGAAGGAGGTGGATTCCTCGGCAAAGGTGATGCCGCCTTCGGCGTGCACGAGCTCGTTCATGCGTCTGAGAAAATCGATGGCCTCGAGATTCTCGCGTCCGCCGAACTGGTTCGGCACCCATTCTCCTTCGTTGCGCGAATAGTCGAGGTAGAGCATCGAGGCAACGGCGTCGACACGCAGTCCGTCGAGATGGAACTCGCGAATCCAGTAGACGGCATTGCTGAGGAGATAGTTGGCAACTTCGCGCCGCCCGAAGTTGTAGATCAGGGTGTTCCAGTCCTGGTGCATGCCCTGGCGAGGGTCGGCGTGTTCATAGAGGTGCGTGCCGTCGAAGAGGCCGAGTCCGTGGGCGTCGGTCGGGAAGTGTGCCGGTACCCAGTCCATGATCACGCCGATGCCTCTGGCGTGCGCGGCATCGACGAAGTGGCGGAAGTCATCGGGGCTGCCGAAACGCGAGCTCGGGGCATAGAGCCCGATCGGCTGATAGCCCCAGGACCCGTCGAAAGGGTGCTCGGTGATCGGCATGAACTCGATGTGCGTGTAGCCGTTCTCGCGCACATAGGGAATCAGGGTCTCGGCGAGTTCCCGGTACGTGAGCGAGTTGCCGTGGAGGTTCCGTCGCCAGGAGCCGGCGTGTACCTCGTAGATATTGATCGGTTGTGTCAGCGCGTCCTTGTGTCTGCGCTCCTCGAGATAATCTCCGTCGCTCCAGATGAAGCGGCTGCGGAACACGATCGAGGCGTTGCCCGGGGGTTGCTCGAAGTAATCGGCGAAAGGGTCGTGCTTGAGCGGCAGCAGCTGCCCGTTGCGGTCGAGAATCTCGTACTTGTACAGCGTGCCCTCGCCGATGCCCGGCACGAAGATGTCCCAGATGCCGCTGCCCGGGTGTGCGCGCATCACGTGTGTTCTGCCGTCCCATTCGTTGAAGGTGCCGACCACGCTGACGCGGCTCGCGTTCGGTGCCCAGACGGCGAAGTGCACACCCTCGACACCGGCGAATTCACGCAGATGCGAACCGAGAATGCGATAGAGCTGCTGGTGTGTGCCCTCGCCGAACAGGTGGCGATCGATGTCGCCGAGGAGCGAAGGCAGGGAGTAGGGGTCGATGATTTCCTCGCGGTGGCCGTCGGCACGCTCGATCTCGAGCTGGTAGCGCCCGGCAGGCTGATCCAGCGTAATGGTGAAGAGGTCGCCGCCATCCGTGCGCGTCATCGGCAGGCGCTCGCCGGCTTCCGTCACCACGCTGACGTTCGTGGCACGTGGTTGCAGGCTGCGGATGACGAGTCCGTGTGGCCCGAGTACCGAGAATGGTTCGCCGCAGCGCCCTTCGTTCAGCGCACGTGCAAGGTCGACATCGACTTCGGAGACATCACTCATCGGATTTGTAGAGTTCCTTGATATACCGTGCGGCGCTGTCGCGCCAGGTGAAGCGGCGTCTGCGGGCCGCATCGACGATCCTACGGTACTCCGCCGCGCGGCTCCTGCGCAAGTCGAGGATGTCGTCGAGACGCGCGAGCATCGCGGTGGACTGCGCCTGGATCGAATCGCCCCGGAAGGCAAAGCCGTCGACGCCATCGTCGATGGTGTCGTGCAGGCCGCCGACGTCGTGCACGAGGCAGGGCTGGCCTGCGCGCATCGCCAGCATCTGACTGATACCGCAGGGCTCGAAGGAGCTCGGCATGAGGAACAGGTCTCCCTCGGTGAAGAGCAGCTCTGCAATGGCGTCGGCGTAGAGACTGATGAAGACGATGTTGTCGTGGCGCGCCGCGATCGACGCCGTCTGGCGCTCGAGCTGCTCGTCCCCCGAACCCAGAATCAGGCAGAGGCCGTCGTTGCCGAGTTGTGCGGAGAGGCGCGCGAGTGGCACGCTGCCATCGTCGAGCGGCGTCAGCATCAGCGCGAATTTCTGGTCGGTCAGACGACCGACGCTCGTCAGTACGTGGCGCGGCCGCTGGCCGCGTGCCAGCGACAGCAGACGCTGATGGGCGAGGTAGTCGACACCGCGTATGGTGTCACCCTGGCGGCACATGGGTGCGAGCATGGCATCGGCGAGACCGTGCATGAACTGTGGCCAGGGCAGGCGCTTGCGGGTCGTGACAGACGTTCGAGTGGGTGGAACGCCGTTGCCGGGAGCCGCTGCGCTGCCGGACGCCCGGCCTCGACGCCGTGCCTTGCGGCGGCTCGTGGAACTCGTGTCGGCTGTCGGCGGCGAGTCGTAGGCAATGCCGTTGATGATGCCGACCAGACGGTTCTCGGCTGCGGCGTTCGCAAGATCGCCTTCGAGCCCCTCGCCGCCGTGGAATCCGCGCGCCGGATCGTTCGGGAGCAGGATTTCCGCGGCGTAGGTCGGCGAAACGGCGTGCACGCGGTCAGCGAGCCGGATGGCCGCGGCCACGGGATTCACGCAGTCGGGCCAGCGTGGGTCGGCGAGCACGGCGTGCTCGTACCAGAGGTGCGGGAACCAGGCCTCGAAGGATGACGGGTGCATGGCAAAGGGCCGCACGCCCTGCAGCGCCAGATTGTGGATGCTGAAGACCGTCGGGATGTCGCGGATGCCATGGAGGCTCGAATCGTACTTCTGCAGCACCACGGCGAGGGCGGCATGCCAGTCGTGCAGATGCAGCACGTCCACGCCATTGATCGAGCCGTTCGCGATGGCGCTCATGGCGGCACGGCTGAACAGTGCGAACTTGCTGGCATCGGTGGCGAAGGGCTGATCGGGCGTGTCGTTGCAGTAGATGCGCCCCTTGCCGCCGGCAGCGAACAGGGGGTGATGAAGAATGAGTTGCTGCACGCTGCCACCCTGTGTGGATGGTTTGCCGTCGCTGCGGTCGGCGCGCTTGCCGCGACCTGGTTCCCGACGCGGGAAAGCATCTTCGGGAAAGGCGTGCAGTTCGAGCCGTTCCTGACGACCGCGGAAACTCGCGAACACGTCGCACCGGTATTCGGCATCGGGCAGGGTCTGAAAGACGCCGTAACTCGGCAACACCACGGTCACTCGGCAGCCAAGCGCGGCCAGCGCGCCGGGGATGTCGCGTACCACATCGCCGATGCCACCCACCTTGCCACCGGGCAGGGCATCGTTTTCGGCCGCCAGCATGACGATGTGCAGAGATCTGTGGGTGTCGCTCATGGGCCCTGATTTCGATGACGAAGCGAATCGCTGATGCCGTGAGTTGGCAGCCCGGTCGGGCAGACCGGAAGCCTCAGGAGAACTGATGCTGATCCTGGCCGAGCATGTCCGGGGTGACCAGCGTCACGCCTTTCTCGCTGACCCGAAAGCCGCGTTCCCGATCCTCATCGTGGTTCACGCCGATCCGGGTGCCTTCCGGGATGCGCGTGCCCTTGTCGATGATGGCGCGCCTGATGGTGCAGTGGCGGCCGATGTCGACCCCGGGCAGGATCACCGATTCCGCAACGTGACTGTAGGAGTGCACATGCACGTCGGAGAACAGCAGTGATTTCTCGATGAATGCTCCCGAGACGATGCAGCCGCCGGAAATGAGGCTGTTGACGGCACTGCCGCGTCTGTCACCTTCGTCGTGCACGAACTTGGCTGCCGGCAGCTGTACCTGGTAGGTGTAGATGGGCCAGTCTTCGTCGTAGAGATCGAGATCGGGCTCGAGTTCGACCAGTTCCATGTTCGCTTCCCAGTACGAATCGAGGGTGCCGACATCGCGCCAGAAGACCTTTTCTCCCGGGCGATCGTCACCGAGGGCAAAGCCCTGCACGAGCATGCCGGACTCGACGAGACGTGGCACGAGATTCTTGCCGAAGTCGTTCTCGCTGTTCGGATCGTCGTGATCGGTGATGACCTGTTCGCAGAGCGTGTCGATGTTGAACACGTAGTTGCCCATGGAGGCCAGCACGCGACCGGGCTTGCCGGGAATCTCGGCAGGCTCCTCGGGCTTTTCCTGGAATTCGAGCACGCGCCAGTTCTCGTCCACGCGAACCACGCCGAAGGCGCCCCTGGCTTCGTCGACCGAGGTCTCGACGCAGCAGACGGTCATGTCGGCGCTGTTGCGATGATGAAACTGGATCATCGGGCCATAGTCCATCTTGTAGATGTGGTCGCCACCGAGGATCATGACGAAGCGCGGGTTGTGGTTGCGGATGATGTCGAGATTCTGATAGACCGCATCGGCGGTGCCCTCGTACCAGCGTTCGCCGTCGCGCTGCGAGGCGGGCCAGATTTCGACGAATTCGTCCAGTTCGGCCTTGAGCCCCGACCAGCCGCGTATGATATGGCGAATCAGCGAATGGGCCTTGTACTGAGTGGCTACGCCGATCTGACGCACACCCGAATTGATGCAATTGGACAGGGCAAAGTCTATGATTCGGAATTTGCCCCCGAAGGGCACGGCTGGCTTGGCGCGCCAGGTGGTCAGCTCCCTGAGCCGACTACCCTGACCACCGGCGAGAATCAGCGCCACGGTTTCGGGGGTCAGGCGGGATATGTTGCGCTCTTCGACTTGTGCCATCGGTATTCCCTTCGAGATGTGGTTCAGGCTCTCAGCTTACCGACAGCGCCCTCATCGGTAAAGGGTTTCAAGCGCAGATCGCAGCGCATGGCTTCCTTTCAGGATCCGTTCCTGCCGCAGGTTCCGATCCGACAACAGACATGGAGAAACCGTGAAACACGATTTTCAGACGCCGACGACGACGACCTGGCGAGCACGCGAGCTCGTCGACGCCGACAAGCGTGTGCTCTGGCAGGGCGAGGCAGCCGGCATCGACCAGGATACGGATGCACTCGTGAAGTCGTTCGTGCGCCATTTTTCGCATACGCTCGGGCGTGACATCGATGTTGCCGCAGGGGAATACCTTTACCGGGCCGTGGCACTCGGTGTGCGCGACAGGCTCAGTGATCGCTGGCGTGAAACCCGTGTCGCCATGGAACGACGCGACGGGCGGCGTACCTTCTACCTCTCGCTCGAATACCTCATGGGCCGTGCCTTCAGCAACACGGTGGCGAACCTCGGTCTGGATACCGAAGTGCGTGAAGCCCTGCATCGACTCGGCGCCGAGATCGAGGAAATCGCCGAACTCGAGACCGATGCCGGTCTCGGCAATGGCGGTCTGGGTCGTCTCGCCGCCTGTTTTCTCGACAGTTGCGCGTCGCTCGGACTGCCCGTGATGGGCTATGGCATCCGCTACCGCTACGGTATGTTTCGTCAGCGCATCGAGAATGGCTGGCAGGTCGAACAGCCCGACGACTGGCTGGCACGTCGCCCGGTATGGGAAATCAAGCGCCCGGAACTTGCCCAGACGGTCGGCTTCGGCGGTCATGTGGAGGTCGAGAACGGTGCTGCCGATGGTCGTTCGCGTCGCCGTTGGCGGCCTGCCGAAACCGTGCTTGCGGTGCCCTACGACGTGCCCGTGCCGGGGCACGAAAACGGTGTGGTCAACACACTGAGACTCTGGTCGGCGAACGCCACCCACGCCTTCAACCTCGGTCAGTTCAACGCCGGTGGCTACACCGAAGCGGTCGCCGAACAGACGTCGGCCGAGAACATCTCGATGGTGCTGTACCCGAACGACGCCAGCGAGAACGGCAAGATACTGAGGCTGCGTCAGCAGTATTTCCTCGTTTCGGCGAGCCTTCAGGACGCACTGCGCATCTGGAAGCACTCGCACGCCGGTTTTGCCACCTTTGCCGAGACGCATTGCTTTCAGCTCAACGATACCCACCCGAGCATCGCGGTCGCCGAACTCATGCGCCTGCTCATCGACGAGGAAGATCTCGAATGGGACGATGCCTGGTCCATCACCACGCGCGTCATGGCCTACACCAACCACACGCTGTTGCCCGAGGCGCTCGAAACCTGGACACTGAATCTGCTGCGTGGCCTGCTGCCGCGCATCGTCGAGATCATCGAGGAAATCAACCGCCGTTTCCTGAAACTCATCGAGGCCACCTGGCCCGGCGATGTGCAGCGCCAGGCCGAGATGTCGATCATCTCCTTCGATCATGCGCCCGTCGTGCGCATGGCGCATCTTGCCATCGTCGGTTCATTCTCGGTCAACGGCGTGGCAGCGCTGCATACCGAACTGCTGAAGCACGGCCTCTTCGCGCGCTTCAACGAACTCTGGCCCGAGCGCTTCAACAACAAGACCAATGGCGTCACCCAACGCCGCTGGCTGGCGCTGTGCAACCCCGGTCTCGCGACGCTTCTCGATGCGGAACTGGGCGAGGGTTGGCTCGACGACTTCGAACGGCTCGGGCAAATCGCACCGAAAGCCGGCGATGCAGGCCTGCAGGCTGCCTGGCAGAAGGTGCGCATCGCCAACAAGACGCGCCTTGCCGCGCTGGTGAAGCAGCGTACCGGCATCGACGTCAAGTCCGACATGCTGTTCGACGTGCAGGTCAAGCGCATTCACGAATACAAGCGTCAGCTGCTCTGCGCGCTGCATGCCGTGCACTGCCATCTCGAACTGCGCCGCGGCAACGACAAGGTGCCGCGCCTGATTCTCATCGGCGGCAAGGCAGCGCCGGGCTATCACATGGCCAAGGCCATCATCAAGCTCATCACGAGCGTTGCCGACGTCATCAACAACGACCCGCTCACGCAGGAAAAACTGAAACTCGTCTTCTTCCCCGACTACAACGTCTCGGCGATGGAGAAGATCACCCCCGGGGCCGATCTGTCCGAGCAGATCTCCACGGCCGGCAAGGAAGCTTCGGGCACCGGCAACATGAAATTCATGATGAACGGTGCCCTGACCATCGGCACGCTCGATGGTGCCAACGTGGAAATCCGCGAAGCCGTGGGCGACGAGAATTTCTTCCTTTTCGGCCATACCGTCGAAGAGGTCGAAGCACTCAGGCGTGACTATGATCCGCAGGAGTTCATCGTTGCCGACACGCGCCTGCAGGCCGTTTTCCAGGCCTTCGATGACGGGCGCTACAACGGCAGCCATCCCGACACCATTCGCGAGGTCATCTCGGCAGCTCTCAGTGCCCATGATCCGTGGATGACGGTGGCCGATCTCGCGTCCTATCTCGATGCACAGGAGAAGGTCGAAGCGCTCTGGCAGCAGCCGGCCCAGTGGCTCGAGAAGAGCATTCTCAACACGGCGCACAGCAGCCGTTTCAGTACCGATCGCACCATGCGCGAATACAACCGCGACATCTGGCATCTCGATCCGGTCGGCACGGTCTGATGGGTGGCGAAGAGGCCCGGTCAACAGGGCGTGACACGAGGTTCGCGCGGTGAGTGGCAAGACGCTCGAGGCAGGCCGTCCCTGGCCCCTGGGGGCAGATCCCGGGCACGGCGGCTGCAACTTCGCCCTCTGGTCGGCGCATGCCGAGGCGGTCGAACTCTGCCTGTTCGACGAGCACGGCGAGCGCGAGCTGGAGCGCCTGCCCCTGCCTGCACGCACGGGCGATATCCGCCACGGCTTTCTGCCCGATGCGGCACCAGGCCTTCGCTATGGCTACCGTGTACACGGCCCCTACCAGCCCGAAGAAGGTCATCGCTTCAACGCCAACAAGCTGCTGATCGACCCTTACACTCGCCGGCTGGTCGGCGACGTCATCTGGCGCGATGAACTCTACGGTTTCATCCGGGGCCACGCCGATGCCGACCTGTCCTTCGACACCCGCGACAGTGCCCCCTACGTGCCGAAGAGCATGGTAATCGCTACCTCCGAACGGCATCGTCCTCGTCGGCTGCCGAAGCGGGTGCCGCTCGGCAACGATGCGCTCATCTACGAGGCACACGTCAAGGGTCTCACGCAAGGCCTGGCCAGTGCCGGTGAGCTGGCCGGCAGCTATGCGGCGCTGGCCACGCCCGGCATCCTCGAATACCTCGGTTCGCTCGGCGTGAACGCACTGGAACTCCTGCCGATCCATGCCTTCGTCGACGATGACTTCCTGATCGACAAGGGGCTCGTGAACTACTGGGGCTACCAGTCGATGGCCTTTCTCGCACCCGCGGAACGCTATGCGGCCACCGATGACCCGCTCGCCGAAATCGAGTCGGCGGTGGCGGCACTGCATGAGGCCGGCATCGAGGTGTATCTCGATGTGGTCTACAACCACACGGGTGAGGGGGGACATCTCGGTCCGACGCTCTGTTATCGCGGCATCGACAACCTCGGTTACTACCGTCTTGCCGAGAACCGGCGCTTCTATCTCAACGACAGCGGCACGGGCAACACGCTGAAGCTCGAGAATCCGGCGGTGCTGCGCCTCGTCATGGACAGTCTGCGTTACTGGGTGAGCCGCTTTCACATCGATGGCTACCGTTTCGATCTGGCGTCGATCCTCGGTCGCGAGGCACATGGCTTCGATGCCGGTGCGGGTTTCTTCGATGCCGTGGCTCAGGATCCGGCCCTTGCCGGCACACGCCTCATCGCCGAACCCTGGGACATCGGCCCGGGCGGCTATCAGCTCGGCCGGTTCCCACCCGGCTGGAGCGAGTGGAACGATCGTTTTCGCGACACGGTGCGCCGCTACTGGCTCACGCAGGATGATCTTCTCGCCGAGTTCGCCGACCGGATTCTCGGCACGAGTTCCGCCTTCGACTGGCACCGGCGTGGCTCGGCGGCCTCGGTGAATCTCGTCACTGCGCATGATGGTTTCACCCTGGCCGATCTCGTGAGCTTCGAGCACCGGCACAACCACGCCAACGGTGAACAAAACCGTGACGGACACAGCGCCAATTTCTCGAACAACCACGGCGTCGAGGGGGCGAGCGACGATCCTGCCGTGCGCGCACGGCGACTGCGGCAACGGAAGAACCTCCTCGCCACGCTGTTCCTTTCGCAGGGCGTGCCGATGCTGCTCGGCGGAGACGAGCGCGGCCGCAGCCAGCAGGGCAACAACAACGGCTACTGCCAGGACAACGAGCTGACCTGGCTGGACTGGAGCGAGCCCGGGCCCGATGAGGCCGAATTGCTGGCTTTCGTGCGTGAGCTGGCCGCCCTGCGTGCCTCGCAACCCGTGCTGCGCCGACCGCATCACCTGCACGGTGAGTTCCGTTCGCTGTCCACGGGGCTGCCCGATGTCGACTGGTTTTCCGCCACGGGCGAGCGCATGCAGGAGGCGGACTGGCACGTGCACGGCGCGCGCTTCGTTGCACTGCAGCTTCCGGGTGATGCCCTGCCGCCGTCCTCACGGCTCGAGAGCGGCGACCATCTGCTGATTCTCTGGAACGGTGGTGCCGAAGCGGTGGACTTCCCGCTCACGAGCACCGCACTGGTGCCGGGCCGCTGGGAAGTGCTGCTCGACACCGCGGGTGCCGTTCAAGTCGTTGCCGCAGATGCCGATATGATGGACAGCGACCCTTCGGGTCATTCACTTGGCGTGGCCGCGCATTCCGTTATGCTGGCTCGCTGTCATACTTGAATGGAAATTTCTGCCGGCGTTACCCATGAGTTATTCACTGCGCGGCACACATCTGCTTCGGCAGTTCACGCTGTTCGGACTGACGACACTGCTTTGCCTGACCGTACTGCGAGCAGGCTACGGTCTGTGGTATTTCGAACGCATCGATGCCTCGACCACGCTGGCCGACTTCTTTCTTGATGGTCTGCGTTTTGATCTCGCGCTGATCGGCGGCATGCTGCTGCTTCCCGTGGTGCTCGGCACGTCACTTTCGATGGCCACGGCCACGCGTCGCACGGCGCGCTGGTTCATCAACGGCTTTCTGTTCTGCAGCCTTGCCCTGGTGCTGTGCCTCGAACTGGTCACGCCGTGGTTTCTCGAAAGCGCCGGCGTGCGTCCTGACCTGCCGCGCCTGACCGAACTCGGCAGTCCGGTGGTACTGAACACGGCGGTCGAACAGTTCGGCATACCCTTCGGTGTCGGCGCTCTGCTGGTGCTGATGCTGTTGATTTCCTTTGGCCTCAGGCTCGAAGTGCTCCGTTTCCTTCGCTATCGCGTGGCCACCTGGCAGGCCGTCGCGATCCTCGTGGCAGGCGGTCTGTTGTGCGTGCTGGCGCTCTGGTCACGCGTTGATCTGCGCGAGCCGCCGCTGCAACCTGCCGATGCGCGCATCAGCGACAACCCGCTCGTCAACGAACTGGTCATGAATACAGCTTGGAAGGTGCTGTTCGCCGGATTTCACGAGTCGGTGAACACGCCGCGAACGGCACTGCGCAAGCTGTTGCCTCCGTCGCCGGAAGTCGAAGATGGCGCTGACAGCGGTACGGCGAAGCCGGAAGCTGCAGCGGCCGACAATGCCGATGGTGCCACGGCAGGTGACAAGGCCAGTGATGACGCGCATGACAAGGCCAGCGATGGCGCCGATGGCACGGAAGGTGGCACAGGTGGCGGAACGATGCGATTGCAGACGCTCGAGGAAATCGGCGTGAGCACCGAGTAGTAGCGGAATCCCGCGTGGCCGGATCCCGCGTGGCCGGATCCCGCGCGGTCGGATCCCGCGCGGTCGGATCCCGCGTGGTCGGATCCGAGTAGCCGCGTTGGTTCGGCAGGGTCTTGTGTTTGTCACGAGGCCTGCGGGCCCTGCAGGCCTCAGCAGCCTTGCTTGCGTTTCCAGGCGCGTACGTAGTCGATCTGGTATTCGGCCGGAAAGACCGTGCTGACATCCGGCGCGCCGGGCCAGTTGCCGCCGACGGCGAGGTTCAGCAGGAAGTGCACCGGACGGGTGTAATCCTTCGGTGTGGGTTCCGACGACAGCCATCGACCATCGAAATACCAGTCGACGCTGTCTTCATCCCAGACAACGCTGTAGAGGTGGAAATCCTCGCTGAGATCGACCTTCATCCGGTGTTCGCTCGAGTACGAATCGAGTTGCCCTGCCTGATTGGTGTGCAGGGTGGTGTAGAACGTGCGCGGCGCGTGACCGAGATGCTCCATGACGTCGATTTCAGGCAGGATCGACACCCCCTTGGGCCACCGCTCGAAACTCGGCAACAGCCAGAAGGCCGACCACAGCCCGCGGCCGTTCGGCACCTTTGCCATGACTTCGAAACGCCCGTATTGCTGACTGAAGCCGTTTTCGGTGGTCAGTACCCCCGAGAGGTATTCCTGTTCTTCGACGCCTTCCGCGGCGATGCTGGCCGGGCGGCGGTCGGCGCGAATGGTCAGAATGCCGTCGTCCACCGAGAAAGGCTGGTAACTGCTCTTCGTCGGGTCGACGTAGTACTGAAGTTCTTCGTTGATGATGACATCACGCGGCCAGATGTAGCTCGTCTTCCAGCGATAGGTGTCATCGGCATCGGGACTGTGTTCGAGGCGCAGCGTGTCGAAGGATTCGTCGAAGGTCAGTTCCCAGCAGGCATCGTCGAGAGGCGCTTCGGCGGCAACCGCCGGCCCGGCAACGGCCGGCAAGGCAGGTCCGAGGCCGGCAAACAGGAGGGTCGAGGTAGCTAGGGCGGCGTTCTTCATGCGGAACTCGATTGGAAGATGGGTTTGCTGCCGGACGGCGTGAATGGCTGCCGGTTCCGGTTTCGGACGCTGGATTGCGGAGGACGCCGGCCTCGGCTTCAGGCGATGGATCTCAGACGCCGGGCCCGGTACAAGGTTCCCCGAATCGGCGTTGCCGATTCAGGCCTGCGGGTTCGGCGGATTGTCGAGATACCAGCGCCAGGCGTGTTCGATGCTGGTGGCGACATCCGGGTAGGCGGGCGTCCAGTCGAAGGTCTGCATGGCGAGCGAGGCATCGGCAACGAGTTCGGGCGGGTCGCCCGCACGGCGGTCAACGAGCTGGTACTCGAAATCGACGCCGGTGATGCGGCGGCAGGCTTCGATGACCTCGAGTACGGTGAAGCCGTGGTTGGTGCCGAGATTGAAGCGTTCGGCGCCGCCGTCGGGTTTCGCCAGCATGTGTTCGAGCGCCGCGGTGTGTGCCGAGCAGAGATCGTTGACGTGGATGTAGTCGCGGATGCAGGTGCCAT
Organism: Gammaproteobacteria bacterium; assembly: GCA_002746645.1. Classification (GTDB taxonomy): domain Bacteria; phylum Pseudomonadota; class Gammaproteobacteria; order Granulosicoccales; family Granulosicoccaceae; genus Granulosicoccus. Next base: position 39,714 of record PDPU01000035.1, read on the forward strand.
CGCGTGTCGGGAAATCGCTGCCGAATACCTTGAGTGAGGTTGCCTTCGGATCGCCACCGTTCCTGACGCGCAGGGCCTCGAAGAGAATCAGCGGTATCAGGTGGGTTTCGGGGTCGTGGCGTTCGCCGATGCTGCCGTCTTCGGCGCTGCCGGCGGCGTTGAAGTAGCGCAGCGCGACGCTTCTGAAGCCGTAGGCCACGGCATAGTCGGCCAGGATCTTCTCCACCATGAGCTTCGATTCACCGTAGGGGTTGATCGGTGCCTGTGGCGTTGCCTCGGTGATCGGCAGCGTCTCCGGCACACCGTAGGTGGCACAGGTGGAGGAGAACACGAGACGCTTGACACCGGCGTCTCTCATGGCATCGAGCAGCGACAGGCTGCCGCCGACGTTGTTGCGGTAGTAGAGCGAGGGTTCGGACACCGATTCGCCGACGTAGGCCAGCGCCGCGAAGTGCATGACGGCATCGTAGTCGTGTGCGGCGAGTGCCTTGTCGAGCGTGCTCCGGTCGGCAAGATCGCCCACGTGCAGTTCGGTATCGCCGATGGCATCGCGGTTGCCACGTTCGAGATTGTCGTAGACAACCGGTGTGTAGCCCTGCATCTTGAGAAGGCGCACCATGTGCGAACCGATGTAGCCGGCGCCGCCGGTAACGAGAACCTTCCTGCTCATGTTCACGTTGCTCATCGAAATACTCCGGGTGGGGTTCGGATGGTCGATCGGGGTTCGGGCTCGATGGATTCGAGCGGCCTGCCGCGAAGTGCGACGAAGCGATCGACCAGTTTACGGTAGAAGCGGGGGGCAAAGCTCTGCAGACTCTGACGGAGCACCCCTTTTGCTGACAGCACACCCTCGCGACGGGCAGCAAGAATGAGTTCGAGTGCCGCCTTCGGGTTTTCGCGGGCGAGGCCCACGGACTCGAAATGTGAGCGGAAGCCCGCCCAGGCGGCATCCGACATGTGCTCGTGCTGTCCGTGCATCCAGTCGAGGAAATTGAGGTGTCGGGGTGAGCGGCCCGCGGTCAGCGGCAATTGCGAGAGTGCGTCGTCGCTCAGGACATCATCGTAGAGTGTCCAGGGCTTGTCCAGCATGTGGAATTCGATGCCCGTGTGCCAGCAGTCGATGGCGAACTGGTCATTGTCACCGAAGGTGATGGCTTCGTCCCACTGCACCGATGCGCCGAGCGCCTTCGGAATCACCATGGTGCTGGTCTGGATGAAGGCGCCGTGTACGTAGAGGTAGTCGTAGATGGATTCACCGGTGGCAATCGCGCGATCGGGCTTGACCCAGTAACGCCCGACACCGCGATCGACGATGATCGGGCCGTAGACAAGGCGTTCGGGATTGTCGACGAGGGCCTTGTCGACCGCTTCGAGAAAGCCCGGGTACCAGGCATCGTCGGAGTCGAGAAAGGCGAGGTAGTCACCTCTGGCGATACGCATGCCGTGGTTCCGCGCTGCGGCCGGCCCGGCGTTCGCCTGCTCGCGCACCACGATGCGGGCGTCAGCGTAGCTCTGGGCAACTGCCACGCTGCTGTCGGAAGAACCATCGTCGATGATGATCAGTTCGAAATCGCCCTGGCGCTGCGCGAGACAGCTGTCGATGGTCGCGCGAATCGCCTGCTCGCGGTTGTAGCAGGGCACGATGATCGAGAAACGGGGCGGCTTGCCTGTTGTGCTCATGTCCTGCTTCGCGGGATTGCTGATGGGGTCGCGCGTGAAATGGCCGGTGACCGCGAGTGTCTCATGATGTTTCCGTCCGGCGTCGTTCGCTGCCGCGATGCCCCGCGAGCTTGCCGAGGAATTTCCAGCGCAGCAGGCGAGCCTCTTCGGCCAGGGGGCGGCTGAAGAGCCCGACCACCGTATAGAGCAGCGACACGGCGCCGAGTCCGGCGGTCTTCACGCTGCGCACCAGCGATGCGCCGAACCCGGGTTCGAGTTTCTGCATGATGCGCACGCGTGTGCTGTGGATGTTGATGATGCGCGCTTTCATCCAGTTGTGCGAGAGGCGTGCTGCAATCACGGGTTCGTGCACGATGGCCTGTGACGCCCAGGCCATGCGATGACCTGCCTGCTCCAGTCGGGCGAAGAAATCGAGATCCTCGCCGCCACTGTGTGCGTAGTGCGAATCGAAGAATTCGGGGCCCATGCCGGCCAGCGCCTCGGGCAGAATCAGGAAATTGCCGGCTGCCTGCAGCGTGCATGCGGCGCCGTTCGGAAGATTCATGTCGGCACCGAAATAGGGGTTTCGGCGTTGTGCGTCGGTTGCGGAAACCGGAAATGCCGGCAGTGTCGGGCCACCGACCGCACTGACACCCGTGGTGTCCTGCACGCGTACGAGTTCGGCCAGCCACTCGGGCTCGGGCCACTCGTCGTCATCGATGCAGGCAATGACATCCGGTGACAGTTCGAGTGCGCGCGTGAGTGCGCGATTGCGGTTCTCGGAAATGCCGGGGCGTGCCGAGGCGTCCACGCCATGCGTGGGGTGGGGGTAGTCGGCGGGCAGCGTGTCGAGCACGGCGAGACCCTCGAGTGCCGCTGAGTTGTCGGCCACCACGATCTCGATCTGCCCGTCGAATGCGAGGGTACGTAGCGCCTGCAGAAGATGCCGCAGACTGTCCGGGCGCTCGAAGGTGCAGATGGCAATGACCGCTTTCATGCGCGGGCGCTGCCACTCTCGGCCTCGTTGCCGGCCGCCGGTGCCAGCGCGCCCGGCGTGCGATTGTTCGGCCTGTGCTCGTTCGTGTCCGGAGTGAACTCGTCCACGTCCACTGAACGCACGCCGTCCGCGAGCCGCCGGCGCAGCACCCTCGCGATGAACACCGCCATGAAGGCCTCGGCGCCGAGGATGCCGAACAAGGTCCACTCGGGGCGGGTGAAGATGAGCAGCAGGGCCACGAGCACACCACTGATGACGGCGCCGTAGATGCTGGCCATGGCAAGGATGCGAAAGTCCTTCATCGCCTGCAGCGCTGCACTCGGCGGATTGTAGGAGGCGGCGAACAGGGTGATGACGGTCCAGAGCGCGACGATGGCGGCCATGGGCCGATCGGCATAGCGCTCGACGTACATGATCTCGTACACCAGTGGCCAGGCGAGCCACAGAAAGGCGCCGAGAAGGCATACCGCCCCGACCATGGCGAGGGACGTGATGCGGACGGTGCGGCCGACCCGCGGCAGTTCACCGGCAGCGAGCTGGACGGCAAGCTCCGGCTTGACCATGTTCTGCCAGGTGAGCAGTGCCACGCGTACCGGTCCGAACAGCACCGCGCCTGCCGCAAGCGGCGCGAATGCGTCGGCGCCGTTGGTGGCGGTGATGATGAGGCTGTGCGCCTGCATCAGGAAGAGCGTTGTCAGCGACCCTGCCAGCGCCCACTTCGAGGCCTTCCAGACCCTGCCGTAGTGGCCGCAGGGGGCGAGTTGAAGGAGTGCGCGCGCCGGGGACTCGATGCGGCTGCGCTCGAAGAGCATGGCCACGAGGTTGCCACCGGCAAGGCCGAGCAGCACGTAGCCAACGGGGAGCGGGCGCATGAACAGCGCCATGAGAGCGATCAGCAGGCTGCCGGCTACCACGTAGGTCATGTCGCCACCCGCGGTGACGAGCGGCCGCATGTGGGTGTAGCCGACGCTGCGGCTGTACTGCCTTGCCGCGTAGACGGCCACGAACACCGCCATGCCGATGACGAGGCTCGCATCGTGTCCGGCGAGAGCGCTGCCTACCAGGCCGGCAACGAGCAGTGCCACGAACAGGAGCACGTTGAGTGTGCTGAACATGGCTTCCTGGGAGCGACGTTCCACCGCGTCGGCGAGGACCGGTGTGTAGACCGTCAGCGGGGTCGAAATGAGGGCGTTGTTGACGGCGCCCGCGAACATCGCCAGCACGAAGGCGAAGGCGAACATGCCGTATTCCCATGGCGTGACGAGGCGCAGCAGGGCGATGTTCAGGGCAAAGTGGAACCCGCTGACGAGCCCTTGCGCGCCGACCGACAGCAGCAGGCGCGAACGCAGCAGGGAGAGGATGCGCCCGACAGGCGAGTGTGCTGATGCGGCCATGGATCTGTCGGAAGTGTTCACGCCGGGCTGTTCGGGCGGTTCGAGTCATTCTCGCCATGATCAGCCGGGGGAATTGCCGGATGCTCGACACGTGCGCGAAAACCGCGCTTGAGGCCGTTGCCGAGAAAATGAAAGCCGAGCAGCACCGGTTCGACGAGATAGCGAAAGGCAAAGCGGCGCGGGTTTTCGAGCAGGCGGAAACTCCATTCAAGGCCCAGGCGACCCATCCAGCGTGGCGGGGTGCGCACTTCGCCGGCCACGTATTCCATGCAGGCACCGCAGGTGAACACGGCGGGGGCCGTGATGCGATGGCGATGCGCGGCGACCCAGGCTTCCTGCCGTGGCGTGCCGAATCCGACGAGCAGCAGTTTCGTGTCGAGGCGGTTCATCTCGTCGATCACGGCGAGGCTCTCGGCAGAGTCGGTGCTCTGGTCGAAGTAGCCATCGTGTCCCGCAATGCGGATGCCCGGCACCTTCTCGCGGATGATGTTCATGGCGCGCGCCTGCACTTCGGCATTCTGGCCGACGTGGAATACCTGCCAGTCGTTGTCGCGTGCGAGTTCCATCATCGGAAAGATGAAGTCGACGTAGGTGAGGCGATGTTCGCGGGAGAGTGACCGGAGGCCGAAAAGCTGCATCAGCCAGATGATCGGCATGCCGTCGACCAGCACGGTTTTGCCACTGTAGTGCGCGCGCAGCGAGGCGTCGCTGTAGTAGCTGTAGAGCGAATGAAGGTTGTGGTAGAAGACCGTGCTCGACGCCGATTCCCTGATCGAACGCGCGATCAGTGCAAGGTAGTCTTCGAGGGTGCCGGGATGCGCCGTGAAGCCGAGCATCTCGACCTCCGACAGCACGGAGGCAGCGGGAGAGGGTTGGGGGGCCATGGCCTGATTCTGTTGGGTAGGCTCACGGCATGTCGTGGGCCGCGACGCGAACGCACGGAAGGCGTGTCTGCTCAGGCCGTCCTTGTGTGAGCCGTGCTCGTGATGAAAACCGGGAACGCTTCCCCGGATGGTGGGGTGACAGGCTCAGTAGGCGTTCTTGTGTACCCAGCCCTTGAAGACGGTGAGCACGAGAATCCTGATGTCGAACCAGAGGCTCCAGTTGCGAATGTACTCGCGGTCGTGTTCGATGCGCGCCACCATGTCGCCAAGGCGACGGGTTTCACCACGGTAGCCGTTGATCTGAGCCCAGCCGGTGATGCCGGGCTTGACGGTATAACGTGAATTCAGGGAAGGGATGATGTAGCGGAACTCTTCGTCGAGCTTGAGCGGGTGCGGGCGCGGGCCGACAAGCGACATCGAACCCTGGATGACGTTGAACAGCTGCGGCAGTTCGTCGAGGCTGGTGCGACGGAGGAAACCGCCGATGCGAGTGACGCGCGGGTCGTCCTTCTGCGCCTGGCGAAACTCGGCGTTGCCGTCCTGATACATGGTGCGGAACTTGTACACCTTGATGATCTCGCGGTTGCGGCCACTTCTCGACTGGCAGAACAGGGCCGGGCCTGTACTGTCCAGCTTGATCAGGATGGAAATGACGGCCATCAGCGGGAACAGGATGGCCAGCGCGATCGAACCGAGGACGAAGTCCTCGAGGCGTTTCAATGCAGCACTGACCCCGGTGATGGCGGGCAGTCGCGTGTTCTCGACCGAAACAAGCGATCGCCACTGAGCCTTGCTGCCCGCATCGATGACGGGCGCATTGGCACTCGTCTGATCCAGCGATACGGCTGCGGTTGTGGTTTCGGATATCTTGGCGCTTGCCACGAGGATCTCCCAGGCGTTGGCGGAATCGGATGAAGACTGAGCGTGCCGCATGAATATAGGACACGTATGAGGAATCGGCGACAGTATATCGGTACTGGCTGTCGAGAACCCGCCAATGGTTCGCAATGCTGCTGTGATTCGTGATGTGATGAGCTGTTCTGCGGTCATTCGGCAGGACATCGTTGTCTGTTTTCAGTCCAGCGCTTCGCGGTAGTAATTGAAGTGACCGGGCGTCGGTGCCGACGTGCCGTTCATGATGCAGCCGCTGACTCTCACACCGGAATAGCCGAGTCGTTTCAGTGCTTCGTTGAGCTGTGGTTCCTTCACTTCGCCCTCCCTGACCACCATGATGGTGGAACCCACATGCTTGCCGAGGGTGGCAGCCGTGGACACACTCAGCACCGGTGGCGTGTCGACGATGACAATGTCGAAACGCGGCGCGACCACGTCGACGAAGGCGGCGAATTCCTTGTCGCTCGGCATTTGAAAACCGTTGCCGCCGAAGCCGCGCGGGATGCAGTAGAGGTTCGGCACCGTGGTGGCACGCACGGTCTGCTTCAGTTCACTCCTGCCGGATACCACTTCGGGAAGCCCCGGTCCGGTATCGAGACCGAGCGACTTGTGCAACTGACCACGCTGGTAGTCGGCGTCGATGAGCAGCACACGCTTGCTGGATTGCGCCACGAGCACGGCAAGGTTGAGGCTCAGGAAGGACTTGCCCATGCCGGGCAGCGGGCTCGTGAACATCAGCACGTTGTTGTCGGCGCTGGACATGAGATCGTCGAGCATCGAACGCAGGCCCCTGAGGTTCTCGATGGAATAGTCCTCGGGCTTGCTCAATGCCAGCACGGTACTGGCCACGGCCTTGCTGGTGCGGTCGGGGTCGTCGTCGCCTTTCCTGCCGGGCAGCAGACGCCGTGAATCCAGCGGGGCCGCGCTCGGCAGGCGCTTCTGTGCCGAGCTCTTCGGGACATTCATGTACACGGGCAGGCCGCTGGCGCGCTCGAGGTCGTGCTGATCGTTGATGGTGGTCGAGAGCGCCGAACGCAGGGTCAGCCACAGCAGGTAGAGGAAGGTGGTGGCAAGCATGCCGCCGACGATCGCGAGGAGCGGATTCGGGGAGACGGGCTTTTGTGGCACGAGTGCGTTGTCGATGACCTGGATCGGTCCGATGGCACCGTCGATCTGTACACGGAGCTTCTGCAGGTCCTCGCTCATTTCGGTGTAGAGCAGGCGCTTCGAGTCCACATCCTGCTCGAGTATCGTCAGTTCACGCTCGGTGTTCGGTGCGCTGACGAGTTGTCCGCGGAGCTGCGTGAGCTTGGCGTTGTAGACGTCGATTTCCTTCTGTACGCGCTTCGGCGTCGGGTGCTCGATGGTGTAGCGTTTGAGATAGTCGGCCAGTTCCACCTCGAGATCGAGCAACTCGGTTTCGAGCTTGTCGATCTGGCGGAGTTTCAGGAGGTTCTGCTCTTCCTGATTGACCGAGTTCCGGTTGAGACGGAATTCAGCGAGGCGCTGCTCGGCGTCTCGCAGTTCGGCTTCGACCTGCGGCAGGCGCTCCTCGAAGAAACGGAGTTCCGATTCAACTTCGCGATTCTGCGAGCCGAGCTTGACCACCTCGTATTCCTTGATGATCGAGTTCGCCATGTCGGCGATCTTCACCGGGTCCTTGCCGCGGAGCTTCAACGCGATCATGCGCGAGTTGGATTCCGTGGTTTCGGTGGCCATGGCCTTCTGCATGTCGGCCACGGTGGTGTTCATCGAACCCTTGACGAGGTCGTATTCCACGCCGGCGGGCGCGTCCAGCCGGTTGACGAGAATCGACAGTATTTCGCCGTTGCCCATGTCGATCCGCATGCGCTGGCCGACTTCCGCGCGATCGATCAGTATGCGATCCTTGTGCGCCAGGCTGAAGGCGCCTTCATCGACCACGCTGAGCACGAGTGGCTTGTCTTCCAGGGCGCGCGGCACGTCGAGTTCGGCCACCTCGATGTCGGCATCGCCCCAGGCGACGTGCGACAGCAGGCCGGTGCCGGCGACGAAATCGCCCAGCCAGGGCAGTTCACGCGTGAGGTCACCCAGTACCGGCAGGCGCCGTTCGGTGGCCTGGATACGCAGGCCGTAGGCGTCGACCACCGGCGCCAGCACGCGCCGCGAGCGCAGCAGGTTGGTTTCCTCGCGGATGCTCGGCGGGTTCCAGTCGACCACCTGGCCGGTGTTGTCGTTGAGCGGCCCTTCGACCTCGTTGACCTGCAGCAGCGACGAGGTTTCGTAGACCTTGTCGGTGCTGATCAGGTACAGCCATGCCAGCAGCAGACCGAGCAGCAGCGTGAGCAGGAGTCCGAACTTGTGACGGCCGAGCAGGCGGAGGTATTCCTTGGCATCGCTGGTCGCGGGTACGGTGGCGTATTGACCGGCATGCGTGCCGTGAACGGGGTCGTTGATGGTTTTCATGAGCGATAAGGTAGCCGTTCTGGCTGGGTCGACGGCGTCGTCGAAGGTCTGTACGTGGCCGGAGCGCGACGACGGATGCGGCGCTGCCGCACCGGTCCTGATGCACGGCCTGCAGGGAGCGTAGACGAACGCGACGAGTTGACAATCGCATGGCCGGTGGCGCAGGCGAATTGTAACAAGGCACAGCGCGAGATTTGTGACGTACCATTAATATAGCGCTCGTCACGGCACTCGCCTGCAGTAATTGCCAACGCGTTTCACAACTCCTCGGAATTCCCACAAGCCATGCGACGCCTTGCGGCGATCCTCACAACGCTCTTGATTGGCTACCTGCTGGTTTCGGCGCTGGTTCGTGCCCTGGTGCCACCACCGTCATCGGTGGGTTTCGAGGGGCTATGGCACCCATTGGTGGATGCAGAATTTCTGGCCGATGACTCGGCCATCGATGCGACAGGTCAACGCCGGGTCGATCAGGAAATCTTCGACCGGCTGTTCGCGATGATTGCCGCAGCGCGCGAACTCGTGGTGCTGGATCTGTTCCTGTTCAACGACTGGCAGGGGCCGGTACCCGAAACCCATCGTGCGCTGTCGGCCGAACTTGTCGAGGCATTGCGCGCGGCGCGTGAACGCGAGCCCGATCTTGCCGTGGTTTTCGTGACCGACCCGATCAACGAGGTCTACGGCGGGATGCATTCGACACTCATCGCGGCACTGGAAGCGGCCGGCGTGTCCGTGGTGCGCACCTGTCTCGACACATTGCAGGACAGCAACCCTGCCTGGTCCGGCCTTTACCGGCTTGCCATCGCGCCCTTCGGCAACGCCCCCGGTAGCTTGCTGCCCAATCCCTTCGGTGCCGGGCGTGTCTCGCTGCGGAGCTACTTCGCGCTGCTGAACTTCAAGGCCAACCATCGGAAGCTCGTGATCGCCGATGATGGCAAGGGTGATCTGGTGGCGCTGGTGACGTCGGCCAACCCGCACGACGGCAGCAGTGCGCACCGCAACGTGGCGCTGGGCTTTGCCGGTGATGCCGTGGAGGAACTGCTCGCCAACGAAGCAACGCTGCTCGACAGCTGTGGTGCGGCAGAGGCGCTGGCGCGACTCGACGGCTTTCTCGACCCAACGGTGCAGCGTGCACCGACAGGCGTGCCACCCAGCCCGGACGATGCCGGACAAGCCGCCGGGATACGCGTGCTCGGCGAATCGGCGATACAGCGGGCCATGCTCGAGCGCATCGACGCCCTTGCCGCAGGCGATCGGCTCGACATGGCCATGTTCTATCTTGCCGACCGTGACATCGTGGAGGCGCTCGTGGCAGCCCGTCGGCGTGGCGCCGAGATGCGTCTCCTGCTCGACATCAATGCCGATGCCTTCGGCCGCGAGAAGAACGGTGTGCCGAATCGTCCGGTCGCTGCCGAGCTTGCCGCCGCAGGCATCGAGGTTCGCTGGTGCGCAACGCAGGGCGAGCAGTGCCACGCAAAGTGGCTCATGACACGACAGGGTGACAGGGCCGATGCCTTCATCGGTTCGGCGAACCTGACCAGGCGCAATCTCGACGACTTCAACCTCGAACTCGACGTACAGGTCAGAGCCGCCACCTCCGCTGCCCTGGTCGGCGAGATGCTCGCGTGGTTCGAACGCCAGTGGCAGAACGGCGACGGCAGACAGCGCTCGCTCGACTACGCCGCCCGCGCCGACGAAAGCCCGTGGCTCGAGATGCAGTACCGGTTCATGGAAGCGACCGGCCTGTCGACCTTCTGAGTGGATCGATCCTGCCGATCCTGCCGATCCTGCCGTGACTGTCTGGATGCTGCACTGACGGCGGCGTGGCGGTAGACTCCTACCTGTTTCATCGAGCCTCGACAACCATCGACGACCCATGCTGCAGACTCCCTATCTCCTGTTTCTCGGCGATGCACCGGACGCACTCGCGGCCAAGGTGGCGCAGGGCATTCACGACTGGCGGCCCGAACACTGTGTCGGTCAATTCAGCCTGCCGGGTTGCCAGGCGGATCTCGGTCTCGACGAACTCGACATCGATGCCGCGGTCGCCGCCGGCGCGAAAACCCTCGTGGTTGGTGTCGCCAACCGCGGTGGGGTCATCGGCGAGGGCTGGCTGGCGGTGTTCGAACGGGCGCTGGCAGCAGGGCTCGACATCGCCTCGGGTCTGCATAATCTGCTCAACGATCATCCACGCCTGGTCGCCGCGGCCGAGGCCGGCAAACGGGCGCTTGTCGACGTACGTCTCCCTCAGGAGGAATACCCGATTGCCCACGGTGAGCGTCGCAGCGGCAAGCGCTGCCTTGCCGTGGGTACCGACTGCTCGGTGGGCAAGATGTACACCGCCCTCGCCATGGAGCGCGCGATGCAGGAGCGCAATCTGCCCGCCACCTTCAGAGCCACCGGCCAGACCGGCATCCTCATTACCGGCGACGGCGTGCCACTCGACGCGGTCGTGGCCGATTTCATGGCTGGCTCCATCGAGGCACTGACGCCACCGAATGCGGCCGAGCACTGGGATCTCGTCGAAGGTCAGGGCAGCCTGTTCCACCCGTCCTACGCCGGGGTGACGCTTGCACTCATTCACGGAGCCTCGCCCGATGCGCTGATTCTCTGCCACGAGCCGACACGCTCGCACATGCGCGGGTTGCCCGGTTACACGCTGCCGAGCCTCGAGGAGCTGCGTGACATCGCCCTGTCGCTGGCGCAGCGCGTCAATCCGGACTGTCAGGTCACGGGCATTTCGGTCAACACCGCGGCGCTCGACGAGGCAGCGGCCGAGACACTCCTCGGCGAGCTGGAATCACGCTTCGGACTGCCTGCCGTCGATCCGTACCGGCAGGGTGCGGGGCGGCTGGTCGATGCCCTGCCGAGTTGATTTCCGGCACCGGGAACGAAGCAACATGATCAAGCGTCCTGTCGGCGTCTTCCGGGCGACGCTGCAATGGAGGCAAGGCGCATGAGCGCGGGTATAGCCCTGGACGTCACCGGCGAGTCCTTTCCGATCGACGGCGCATTCACGATCTCGCGGGGTTCACGCACCGAGCAGCAGGTGGTGCACGTGCGGCTTGCCGCCGCTGGTGTCGAGGCGCAGGCCGAGTGTGTTCCCTATGCCCACTACGGTGAATCGCCTGACGGCGTCATCCGTGACATCCACGGTTTTACCGAGGTGCTGGCGGCAACGACGGATGCGGCCAGCGCGCGCCGTGAACTGCAGACGGCACTGCCGTCGGGTGCGGCACGCAACGCGCTCGACTGCGCACTCTGGAGCCTCGAGGCGCGCCAGAAAGGGGTGCCGGTATGGCAACTGGCGGGTCTTGCCGCACCGGAACCGACCGTCACCGCCTACACACTATCGCTGGAAAGTCCCGAAGCCATGCATGCGGCAGCCGCACGCGAATGCTCACGACCACTGCTGAAACTGAAGCTCGGGGGTGGCCCCGATGATGTCGAGCGTGTGGCAGCGGTTCACGCCGGCGCGCCGCAATCGACGCTCATCGTCGACGCCAACGAAGCCTGGAGCGTGGCCGACTACGAGCGTCTTGCGCCACTGTTGCTGGACAATGCCGTGGCCATGGTCGAGCAGCCGTTTCCCGCGGGTGATGATGCAGCCCTGGCGAGTCTCGAGCGCGCACTGCCCGTGTGCGCCGACGAAGCGAGTCATGATCTTGCCGGGCTGGCCGCACTCGAAGGCAGGTACGACATCATCAACATCAAGCTCGACAAGACCGGCGGTCTGACGGAGGCACTGGCACTGGCCGCTGCGGCCCGCGAGTCCGGACTCGGGATCATGGTGGGTTGCATGGTGGGCACATCGCTGGCAATGGCGCCGGCCTTTCTGCTGGCCGCAGGAGCGCGCTTCGTCGACCTTGACGGCCCGCTGCTACTGGCACGCGACCGCAGCCCTGCGATTCGCTACGAAGGCAGCCTCATGCAACCGCCGGAAGCGGCTCTCTGGGGCTGATCCGAGGTTGACACGGGGTCATCGGAAATCGGGTGAGGGATCTAGCTCGATGTCTTGCCGCTCTTGCCGCGCTTGTCGGCCGCGTTCTTCGCCATGTCGACGGCACGGCTCAGGGCGTCACCCGTTCGCCCGGCGCCAGCACCACCGGTGAGGCCGTCAAGTGCCGGAAACAGGCCCTTGTCGGCCGCGACGAGGTCGTCGTGGATGTGCGCCTGTACCCATTCGCGCTCGTTCATCGCGTTGAAGAAGAGCCAGGCAGCCACGAACAGCAGGCAGAGCGTTACTATCCAGATCATGTTCGCCTCGGAATTCTCTCGGTCAAGGATGTGATGCCACCCGTGATCGCTTTATACTAACGAGCTGCTACGGTGTCATCGTGATGCAGATCGCCGACAATGGTACGTCAGCGAACGTCGTGGCTCAAGTGGGCAGGAACGTCCGCAGTCCGAAGTCCTGCCGTTCGTCAGCAACCGCCAGTGCCATGCAACGGCCTGTGTGGCCGGGAATACTCAAGACGAGGAAGCAACAGTGCTGATTGGCATTCCGCGCGAAACCCATGTGGGCGAGCGACGCGTGGCGCTCACGCCCGAGACGGCAACGCAGATACAGAAGCTCGGGCATGCCCTGCTGATCGAGACGGGCGCCGGCAGGGCCGCCGATTTCGCCGACGAGCGCTACCGTGATGCGGGCGTCGAGATCGCGGCCGATGCTGCCGAGGTTCACGCGCGCGCCGATGTGATCCTCAAGGTGCGTGCCCCCGACGCCGATGAAGTCGAGCTGTTTCGGGCCGGTACCATCCTGCTGAGCTTCATCTGGCCGGCGCAGAACGAGGAACTCATGCAGGCGCTGGCAGCGCGCGGCATCACCGTGCTGGCGATGGATTCGGTGCCACGCATCTCGCGTGCGCAGAAACTCGATGCGCTGAGTTCGATGGCGAATGTCGGCGGCTACCGTGCCGTGGTCGAGGCCGCGAACCATTTCGGGCGCTTCTTCACGGGCCAGGTGACGGCTGCCGGCAAGGTGCCACCCGCGAGGGTGCTCGTCATCGGCGCGGGCGTTGCCGGCCTTGCCGCCATCGGCGCCGCGCGCGGCATGGGCGCGGTGGTGCGCGCCTTCGATACGCGCCCGGAGGTGGCCGAACAGGTAGAGAGCATGGGAGCCGAGTTCCTCATGCTCGACGTCGAGGACGAAGACGGCTCGGGCGAGGGCGGCTACGCCAGAACCATGAGCGAGGCATTCATCGCCGCCGAGATGGCGCTCTTCCGCGAGCAGGCGCAGGAGGTGGACATCATCATCACCACGGCGCTCATTCCCGGAAAGCCCGCACCCGAACTCATCACCACCGACATGGTCGAGTCGATGAAGCCCGGCAGCGTCATCGTCGACCTTGCTGCCGAGCAGGGCGGGAACTGCAAGCTCACGCAGAAGAACGAGGTCATCGAACACGCTGGCGTGACGCTCATCGGCTACACCGATCTGCCGAGCCGCATGGCGGCACAGTCAAGCCAGCTCTACGGCACCAATCTGAGGCACTTCCTGACCGATCTCACGCCCGCGAAGGATGGCGTCATCGACGTCGACATGGATGACGAAGTCATCCGCGGCGCGACGGTCATCAAGGAAGGCGAGATCACCTGGCCGCCACCGGCGCCGACACTGTCGGCACAGCCGAAGCCCGCCACGCCGGCGAAGCAGGCCATGGCGCCGACCGAGGGCGCGGCCGACATCGACCAACCGGACAAGGGCTTCGGAACGCTCGTTGCGGCCATCGTCGGCGGGCTCGTGCTGCTTCTCGTCGGCAGCGTCGCACCGGCCGATTTCATGAGCCATTTCACCGTGTTCGTGCTGGCCTGCTTCGTCGGTTATCAGGTCATCTGGAGCGTGACACCGGCGCTGCATACTCCGCTCATGAGCGTCACCAATGCCATCAGCGGCATCATCGTGGTCGGTGCGCTGCTGCAGATCTCGTCGGGCTCGGGCCTCGTGGTCTTTCTTGCTGCCATTGCCACGCTCATTGCGAGCATCAACATCTTCGGCGGTTTTCTCGTCACCCAGCGCATGCTGAAAATGTTCAGGAAGTGAAGCGATGAATCAGGGTATGGTCACGGCGGCCTGCATCATTGCCGCCATCTTGTTCATTCTGAGCCTCGCCGGCCTCTCGAAACAGGAGACGGCACAGCGCGGCAACTATTTCGGCATTGCCGGCATGGTCATCGCCATCGCGGCGATCGTGGTCGGCCCGGGTGTCAACGCCTACGTCATCCTCGTCGTGGCGGTGGCCATCGGCGGCGTCATCGGCAGCACGATGGCCAGGCGCGTCGAAATGACGCAGATGCCCGAGCTCGTGGCCATGCTGCACAGTTTCGTCGGCCTGGCTGCGGTACTCGTGGGCTTCGCCACCTATCTCGACCCCGAGGCACACTTCAGCGGTGCCGAGAAGACCATCCACGATGTCGAGATCTTCCTCGGCATCCTGATCGGCGGACTTACCTTCACGGGCTCCGTCGTGGCCTTCGGAAAACTGAGTGGCCGTGTCGGCAGCAAACCGCTGATCCTGCCCTCGCGGCACCTGCTCAACGCCGGTATCGGTGTGGCCGCGCTGCTGCTGCTGTTCGTCTTTCTCGGCGCCGGCAAAGGCTTCGGCACCTTTCTGCTGATCGTCATCACGTTGCTGTCCTTTGCCTTCGGCGTGCACATGGTCATGGCGATCGGTGGCGCCGACATGCCGGTGGTCATCTCCATGCTCAACAGCTATTCGGGCTGGGCGGCGGCAGCCACGGGCTTCATGCTGGCGAACGATCTTCTCATCGTCACCGGCGCGCTCGTGGGGTCGAGCGGGGCGATCCTGAGCTACATCATGTGCCGCGCCATGAACCGGAAATTCCTGAGCGTGATCATGGGGGGCTTCGGCGAGACCTCGGGCGGTGGCGCCGCCGGTGACGACGAACAG
Organism: Gammaproteobacteria bacterium; assembly: GCA_002746645.1. Taxonomy (GTDB): domain Bacteria; phylum Pseudomonadota; class Gammaproteobacteria; order Granulosicoccales; family Granulosicoccaceae; genus Granulosicoccus. The sequence goes on from PDPU01000035.1 coordinate 54,898, forward strand.
GCGGGCGAGGCCGTCAGCATCTCTGCCGAGGACACCGCCGAGCTACTCGGCGATGCCGATTCGGTCGTCATCGTGCCGGGTTACGGCATGGCGGTCGCGCATGCCCAGCATCCGGTGGCCGAACTGACGAGTCGGCTCAGGGCGGCCGGCAGGAATGTCCGGTTCGCGATCCATCCGGTGGCCGGACGCATGCCCGGACACATGAACGTGCTCCTCGCCGAGGCCAACGTCCCCTACGACATCGTGCTCGAGATGGACGAGATCAACGACGAACTCGGCGAGGTCGACGTGGTCATCGTCATCGGTGCCAATGACATCGTGAACCCCGCGGCCATGGAAAACCCGAACAGCCCCATTGCCGGCATGCCGGTGCTCGAGGTCTGGAACGCACGGCACGTGATCGTCTCCAAGCGCTCGATGGCAACGGGTTATGCAGGCGTCGAGAATCCGCTGTTCTTCCGCGAGAATACGCGCATGCTGTTCGGCGATGCAAAGGACAGCATCAGTGCGGTGCTCGCTGCACTTTCCTGACGGGCGCCGAGCGCGCGCCCGGTAGCAGCTTCACGAGAGGATCAGAATCCGATGGCAGGTGATTTCGGAACACGTTTCATGCCGGAAATGACGGCGTGCCGCTACCGCGACGGCCACTGGGGCGAGGTGGAGTTCCTTCCCTCCGACAAGCTCGTACTCAGCCCCGGCGCGCATGTGCTGCATTACGCCAGCACCTGCTTCGAAGGGCTCAAGGCCTTCCGACACGACGACGGCCGCGTGGCGCTGTTTCGCATCGATGCCAACGTTGCGCGCTTTGCGCAGAGCAGCGAACTGCTGTATCTGCCACCGATCGATCAGGCCACGGTCACCGACATGATTACCTCGGTGGTGGCGCGCTTCCGTGACGAGGTACCGGCACCGCCGGCGTCGATGTACATCCGGCCGACACACATCGGCACCGAAGCCAGCATCGGCAAGGCGGCTGATCCGTCGAGCGAATCGCTGTTGTACGTGCTGCTCTCTCCGGTGGGCGACTACTTTGCCGGCGGTGAAGCGAACCTGCGCGTGCTGCTCGCCGAGCATGGCGGACGTGCACCGTCCGATCATGGTCTGGTCAAGGGTGGTGGCAACTACGCCAGTGCACTCAAGCACATCATGCGCGCCCGCGAGGCGGTGAATGCACAGCAAGTGCTGTTCTGCCCGGATGGCGACGTGCAGGAAACCGGTGCCGCGAACTTTCTGCTCATCGACGGCGACACCATCATCACCAAGGCACTGGACGAATCCTTTCTCCACGGGGTCACGCGGGCGTCGATCCTGCAGATTGCGCGCGACCGGGGCTACACCGTCGAAGAGCGCGAGCTTTCCGTCAGCGAGTTGCTCGAGCGCGCCGTGCACGGCGATGCCGAGGCAGGGCTCAGCGGTACCGCGGCCGTGCTGGCTTCGGTCGGCACGCTGATTCACGAGGGCAGGGAATACACGGTCGGCGCCGGTCAGCCGGGGCCGCGTATTCGTGAGCTGCGCGAAACGCTCAACGCAATTCAATGGGGGCGTGCCGAAGACCCCTACGGCTGGGTCAGTTTCGTCTGAAGGCGCAGGCACTCCCCGGGGGGACTGATCGCAGTGGCGTGAAAACAGGCCAGGGATAGCGCGCTATAATGCGCGGCTTTCGTTCGTTCGTGGATCCGATCAAGATGAAATTCCCCTGGCACGCGGTGGTTGCGATGGCACTCGTCGTCACGGCATCGAACTTCCTCATGAATTACCCCATCAACGACTGGCTCGTCTGGGGCACCCTGAGCTATCCGCTGGCATTTCTCGTCAACGATCTCGTCAACCGTTTTCACGGTGCCGAGACGGCGCGACGTGTGGTCTATGTGGGTTTTGCGACGGGAGTGGTGCTGTCCTTCGTGCTGCCCGATGTGCCGACACGCATCGCTTTCGCCTCGGGTACCGCGTTTCTGATCGCCCAGCTCACGGACGTGAGCGTCTTCAATGCGTTGCGTGCGCGAAGCTGGTGGATCGCGCCGTCGGTGTCATCGCTCGTGAGCAGCGTGGTCGACACGGCGCTGTTCTTCTCGATCGCGTTTGCCGGCAGCGGCCTTCCCTGGGCGACCTGGGGCACCGTCGATCTCATGGTGAAATGGATGGTTGCTGCGGCGGGAATCGTCGTCTATCGGCTGCTCACGCGCCGGGCCCCACCGGTCGAGGCCGCACCGGCGACTTCGTAGGCTCGTTCGGCCCTCTCCGCTGCTCAGCGCGAACCAGTCCGGGCCGGTCCGGCGGGTTCGAGGGCGTCAGGTCGTGTCGGAAAACCCGATGATGACCAGGGCATCAGGTGACGCCGTTGCTCTCGTACCCGCGCAGAAGGCCACGGCGCTGTGCTTCGCGCACACAGGAGGTGCGGTTCTTCACGCCGAAGAGCTTGAACAGCTGCGAGGTGTGGTATTTCACGGTGGCCTCGGAAATGCCCACGATCTGTGAAATCTGCTTGTTGGAGTGGCCTTCGGCCATCAGTTGCAGCACCTGCAACTGCTTCTTGCTGGGCATGTCGCCGCGATTGACGCTGTAGCCATCGGCAGGGTTGCTGGTTTCATTGCCGTTGTTCGTGAAGCGATCGGGGAAGCAGGGCTCACCGGCCAGCACGCGCTTGATGCTCGCGATCATCTCGGCTCCGGGCAGGGTTTTCGGAATGAAGCCAGCGGCCCCCTGATCCATGGCGGCGCGAATGTAGCGGTCATCGTCGCTGCCGCTGACGATGATCACCGGCGCTGACACATTCCGGTTCCTGAGCCCGACGAGGAGCCCGAGCCCGTCGATGCCGGGCATCAGAAGGTCGGTCAGCACCAGATCGAAACACTCGCCCGAGTCGGCCACCGTGAGCGCGTGTTGCGTCGAGTAGCAGGTGGTGACGTTGATGTCCGGGTCGATCTCCCTGAGCCAGACCTGCATGGCGTCGGCGACCAGCCGGTGATCTTCAACCATCAAGACGTTCATTGCTGTACTCCGTCGGCGAGTGCTGCGATGCGTGCCACGAGTTCCTCGGCCACCACCGGCTTGTGCAGCAGCGTGTGACCCGAGCCCTTCGCTTCACGAAGCCGCTCCGGCGAGGTATCACCGGTGACGATCAGTGCCGGTACCTCGGTATTGAATTCCTCGCGAATCAGCTCGATGGCCCGATCGCCGGTCTGCCGGTCGCGCAAGCGGTAGTCGGCAACGATGACGTCGGGCACGAGGTCCTCCGATACCAGGCGCTCGCGCGCCGTATCGGCCGAATCGGCGGTGATGACATGAGCGCCGTGGCTCTCCAGCATGGTACACATACCATCGCGCACATCCTGTTCATCGTCAATGATCAGTATGTTCCGTTTCTGCAGGCTCTGGTCGTCTCGTTGCGGGAAACCGGGCAGGAGATCATTCCCTGCCTGCACCTCGGCTGCCGTTTCGCCGCTGCCGCGCGGCACGGTCAGGGTGAAACAGGTGCCTTTGCCGGGTGCGGAATCGAGTTCGAGTTCGATGCCGAGCAGCCTGACGAGGCGACTCACGATCGACAGGCCGAGACCGAGGCCCTTGCTGCGATCGCGTTCGGGGTTGTCGAGCTGATAGTACTCGTCGAATATCGCGCGCTGCTCGCTCTCGGGGATGCCCCTGCCGGTATCGCAGATTCGGATGAGGGCCACTTCACGTCCGGCAAGGCTCTTCGTCGTGGCAGTGATGCTGACGCTGCCCTCACTGGTGTACTTGATGGCATTGCCGACGAGATTGCCGAGAATGCGATCGAACAGGATTCGGTCGGTATCGAGAAAGAGCTCGCTGTCTGCCACGTGCAGTTCGAGGCCCTTGGCTTCGGCATCGGGTTCGAAGTTCTCCTGCAGTTGCACCAGCAGTGGCAGCAACGGGAATACCTGCCTATCGACGCCGATGACACCGGCGTCAAGTCTGGAAATGTCGAGCAGGCTGCCCAGCAGTTCGTTGAGGGCCTCGGTGGAGCGAAACACGTTGGTGAGAATGTTGCGGCCCTGTTCGGTACTGACGTGGCGCTCGAGCGAGTTGAGGTTCAGACCGAGTGCATGCAGGGGCTGGCGCAGATCGTGACTCGCCGCGGCGATGAAGCGGGTCTGGGCACGGCGTTCATTGTCACCGCTGGTAACTTTCTGCAACGCGCGCGAGAGCCGATCATGGGTTTCGCTGGCATCCCTGGCCAGCGCCACGGCACGGTTGCTCGAGCGCCAGAGCATCCACATGGCAAGTGCCGAGAAGAGCATGAACGAGGCGCCGAAGCCAACGATCATCCAGGTAAGCAAGCGAATGCGATCCTCGATGCTGTCCGCGCGTTGCGTGCGCTGGTGATAGAGCGTGATGCCGAGTTCGTGGACGCGTTCGGACAGCGCATTCGCATCGCTGGCCAGTTGCGTCAGGGTCTTGCCCGAAGGGATGTCATCGTCGTTCATCAACGGTTCGGTCTCGTTGACGAAGCGCGTGATGTCCCGCTGCAGTTCGTAGGCCGAGGCGTTGTCGAGCAGGCTGCCGAGCCAGCGTGGCCCGAGGTGCTGGATGCCGCTGTAGAGAATGTCGTAGCGGCGTATGTACTCGTCGGGTGAGGCGTTGCCGTCGCCACGCTCGGCCTGCAGCCGATAGTTGGTGAGTGCCAGGGAAAAGGCATCGAGGTTGTGGTCGACCTGCTGCACGTAATGGAACTCGAGCAGCCCGTCGCTCAGCACTTCGTTGCGGGTGGACGCCGACAGTGCCAGAACGACCATCAGCATGGCGGCACTGACGAGGGCCGCAAGCGTTGGCAGGAGGATCTGCCAGCGCCGATTCAACGCAGTTCCAGCCGTGTCAGTTGCCACACCGTTGCTGCCCGGTTGGCTTCGTTGACGAGTTCGGGGAAATCGTCGAAGGGAAAGATGATGCGTAACGGACCGAGTGAACGCAGGGTGAGATCACGATCATCCTCCCGATAGGCAATGATCACCGGGTAGCGAGCAAGGTCGACTGCCGAAAGCATGAGGGTGGCGTGGTAATCATCGGCGGCGTAGGCCAGTATTTCGTCGGAATCACTGCCGACCGCATCGAGAAGATCCTTCAGCAGCAGCCCTTCGAACAGCGAGCGCTTGCCGCTGACGAAGGAGGTGTAGCTGACTTTCACGCGGGGAAAGTTCTCGAGCGTCCTGCGATCGAGCCAGACTTCGTTGCCCTCGACATTCGGCAGGTTCAGGTTGCCGGACAGTTCCAGAAGCACCTCGCCTTCCGGGGCGGGCAGGGCTTCGGCATGACCTTCCGCCACCTCGTTGGCCGGCAGATCCGGCGATACCGTGACGACGGTGAGCAGCGCCAGCGCCAGCAGGAACCATGACAACACCCGGCGGTGGCCTTCAGGCCGAGCGCGCATGCGGCTGGCCCGGGCCTCTGGCCGAACTGCCTGCTTGTGTTGCTTCATTGGTTCAACTCTCTGTCTGTCGTCGGATACTGTTTCATTGCCGCCGACAGGAACTGGCTTCTACTTTCGCCCAGTGTGCCTGTAGTCATTGCCGCATGGTCATGATAGCGCAAACATGGGATGACAACGCGGTTCATCCATCTTTCCGCCGTTGGCATGGCGACGTCGTGGCGTGACATCGTCTGAACTTTCGTCGAAGCATCGCAAGGCGGTTTCCGGCCTAGGTTTTCGATCGTCCGGCCAGTTCCCTGGCGCGGTCACTGGCGCGATTCAGACGCTCATCCAGTTCCCTGGCTGCCGTGGCAAGCATCGTCTCGTCGGTGTCGCGAGCTATGTCGAGTGGTTCGCCGATGACGATACTCATGCGACTGCCGGGGCGCGGCAGCTGGAAGCGATCCCAGGAGCGGAGTTCCATCCCGCTGGCCATGCCCGCGGCAAGCGGCAGCAGCGGTGCCCCCGTGAGTTTCGCGATGCCGATGACACCGCTCTTGCTCTGGAACACGGGCCCTTTCGGCCCATCGGGCGTGATCACGGGCGAAAGACCCTGACGGCGTACCGCGAGGTACAGTTCACGCATCGCCTGCGCGCCACCACGCGCTGCAGAACCGCGTATCGGCACCACGCCTTCCTTCTCGAGCAGACGACTGGCCATGTTGCCGTCATTCGAGGGGCTGACGAGCCATGCCAGGGTGAGATTGTCCCGCTGCCGTGCCTCTTCGATCAGATAGCGTGCGCAGAACAGCTGCTGCTGGTGCCAGTAGCAGGGAATGATGGCCCCGTCATCGGCAAGTGCGGCCTCGAGGTGCGACCTGCCTTCGACGGTCTCGATGGGGCAGGTGCGCCACAGCAGCCGAAACAGCGGCTCGATCACCGGTGGCAGCATGACGCTCTTGATGCGACGACGCGTGTCGCGTGAGAGTAGCGTGGCGATGTCGGTTCTCCGTCGGTCAGTCGGGATCCGTCATGAAGGCCGTTCGGCAAGACCGTTCGGCAAGACCGTTCCGCAAGGCCTTTCGTCAGACGCTTGCACCGATTGTTCACGGATCCCGGGGTGAAGCTCGCTACAATCATCGCATTTCCAGCCCTGCCGCAAGCCCTCCACGTGTCCCCAAGCGCAACCTGCCAGATTGACCTGCCCGGCCCGGCCGAACGCTACGACATCAATGTCGACGAGGCAAGTTTCGCGCGTCTTCGCGAATGGCACCGTGAATACGGCGATCTCTACGCCCTTGCACCGTTGCGGCGCAGGAACCCCTCGGTGGTGGTCAACGACCCCGATGTGGTGCGGCAGGTGCTGATCGGCAACCACCGCAACTATCGCAAGGGCGTTGGCTTCGAGCGCGTGAAGATGCTTCTCGGCAACGGCATCATCGTCAGTGACGGCGATTTCTGGCGTTCACAGCGGCGCATGCTGCAACCGGCCTTCCACAAGCGCGTCATCGAGAACATGGCGGTGATGATGCAGCGGCTCAGCCGTGCCCAGGCGGATCGCTGGCATCGCGCGGCCGAGCAGGGGGAAACGATCGATCTCACGCTCGACATGGTGGAACTGTCTCTCGAGGTGGTCCTGCGCGCGCTCTTCGGCGACGATCTCGACTGGCTCGTTGCGAGGCATGGTCGGAGTCCCTTCGATCTTCTCGCCGAGGATCTGACCCGCGATCTGCAGCTCGCAGTGCGCTTTCGCCAGCTTGGCAGCGTGGTTCAGTCAGTCATCGACCGGCGGCGCGGGAGCGGGCGGGAAGAGGAAGACTTTCTCGGCCACATGATGGCTGCGCGCGACAAGGATACCGGCGCCACGATGCCCGACAAGGCCATCATCGATGAAGTCATGACCATCATCATCGCCGGCCACGAAACCACGGCCGGTACGCTCAACTGGGCCTGGTACCTGCTGTCGCAACACCCCGAGGAGCGCGCACTTGTCGCCGCCGAAGCCGACGCGCTCGGGCACGAGCCCACCTTTGCCGATCTGCCCGAACTCGCGTACACGCGTCAGGTCATCGAGGAAACCCTGAGGCTCTATCCTCCCGTGTGGCTGTTCACACGCAAGGCGATCGGCGCGGATCGCTTTCGCGATGTGGAGATCCCTGCCGACAGCAACATCTTTCTCTGTCCCTGGATCATGCATCACGACGAACGCTTCTGGGATGCTCCCGACGAGTTCCGTCCGGCACGCTTTTCGAAGGCCGAGTCGGCAGAGCGTCATCGCGCCACCTATTATCCGTTCTCGCTCGGGTCGAGACGCTGCATCGGCGAGTTCTTCTCGATGGTCGACATGCAGCTGCACATGGCGCTGGTGTCGCAGGAGCTCGAACTCGAACACGTGCCCGACAAGCCGATCGAGATCGAACCGCATGTGAACCTGCGTTCGCGCCACAGCATTCTCATGCGACCGAGAAAGCGTCGTTGAGCGTAGACACCCCTTCCGAACGACCCGGCCTACTCTGGGCAAGCCCATTCCGGAACAGCGAATGCATGAATTCGACACCCTGAACGACGCGCTGCTGGCGCGTCGTCACAGCAACAGTACCGTTCGCTTCATCGCCGCTTCGCGCGACGATCGCGTGCTCGGCTACGGCGATGTCTTCGCGCTTGCGAGGGACAGGCTTGGCCTGTTTCGCGACAGGGGCATCGGCACCGGTGACGAACTCATCATCTCGGTGACGGACAACCTCGACTTCGTGGTGGCGTTCTGGGCCTGCCTGCTCGGCGGTATCGTGGCAGTGCCGATTGCCGCGGGCAGCACCGAAGAACACCGCCTGAAGCTCCTGCGTGTTGCCGGCAAGCTGTCGCAACCGGCTCTGTTCGTGGATCGCAAGGCCGCTTCGCGCCTCGCGGCGATGGCAGCCGGTGGCGAGCACGAGGCTCGCTGGCAACTGCTCGAGTCGCGTGTGGTGTACACCGAGGAGACCGCACCCCTGGTTGCCGATGACGCAGACAGCAAGGCGGATCCGTCGCGCATTCCCGCGTGGGTTCATCCGGCGAGCCCGGATTCGATCGCCTTCATCCAGTTTTCCTCGGGTTCGACCAGTGCTCCCAAGGGTGTCGTGCTGACACACGGCAACCTCGTCGCCAACCTTGCGATGATCATGCAGGGCATGGCCATCAGCGCCGACGACAGCGTCTTCAGCTGGATGCCGCTGACCCACGACATGGGCCTGATCGGGATGCACCTGACGCCGCTTCTGGCCGACTGCGACAACATGCTCATGGCCACCGAACTTTTCGTGCGGCGTCCTGCCGCCTGGTTGCAGCGCGTCAGCGAGCTGCGTGCGAGCATCACCAGCTCTCCGAACTTCGGATACCAGCACCTTCTCAGGAACTGGGACGAGGATCGGCACGGCCCGGTCGATCTTGCTTCGGTGCGCCTGATCTTCAATGGCGCCGAACCCATCTCGGCCGAACTGTGCGAGGCCTTCATGACACGTCTTGCCGGTTCGGGGCTTGATTCCGATGCCATGTTCCCGGTCTACGGGCTCGCCGAGGCCAGCCTTGCGGTGAGTTTTCCGCCGCTCGATGCGCGCTGGCAGGTCGAAAGCCTCGATCGCGGACAGCTTGGCGTCGGGCAGCAGGTCATGCGTCAGGCGACGGGGAAGAGCGCGATCCGTCTGGTGTCGGTTGGACAGCCGCTCGACGGCGTCGAAGTGGCGATCCGTGACCGGAATGGCATCGCACTGGCGCAGGAGCATGTGGGGCGTGTGCACATCCGGGGGCCGAACGTCACGCGTGGTTATCTCGATGCGCCTGACATCAACCGCGAGCTCATCAGCGACGACGGCTGGCTCGATACGGGTGATCTCGGCGTCATCATCGACGGGCGACTCTACATCACGGGCCGTGACAAGGACATCCTGTTCGTCAGCGGCTTGAACGTTTACCCGCATGATCTCGAAGACGTGCTGATCCGTGACACGTCGCTCGAGCGCGGCAAGCTTGCCGTCAGCAGCAGACGCTCATCCGACAACAGCGAAGATGAACTTCTCGTGTTCGTGCAGCACCGCGGCGACACCGACGCATTTGTCGACACCGTGCGAACCGTTACCCGCGTGCTGGCGATGAAGGCGGGCGTGAAGGTATCGGCCGTGATTCCCACCCCGCGCATTCCCAGGACCACCAGCGGCAAGGTGCAACGTTTCGCGCTCGTCGAACAATATGCGAATGGAGAGCTTGTGGCGGTGATGGACCCACGGAACGTGGCCGGCAACACCTGACGGATCCGGTGGAGCAGCGGAATGACGTGCGCATCGCAGCAGAGGCGGCGTGCCGTCTCGCGAGCGACGGAGACGCCGGGCGAAAGCCAGGCTTCGTGACAGGCGTCGTCGTGACGGGCGTCGTGACAGGCTTCCGCAGTGTGACTGTGTTCACAGGAACGGGCACTTTGCGGTTCACGTGAACCGTTTTTCGGCGCGGAAGCGTGACCGGCATCACGGAAACCGGCCTTTGACGGTTCACGTGAACCGTTTTCGCCGGAAGCGTTTTCGTCGGCGCGGCTCAGCGCCTGCCGCTCTGGTTCTGGCTCCAGGCGCTGCATGTTCTCGCCACCGGTCAGGCGTTCGCCGTCGGGGCCGTACACGGGTTCGTCCGGCAGCGCGACGCCCGTTTCGGGGCAGACGCGCAGGGGGCTGGCCATGCCCGGGGCGGTGGCCTGTTCGGCGAGTGGTCGCCGTTTCTCCTCGGCAGCCAGTTGCTCGACGATGAGGTTCAGCACCTTGCGGTAGTGGCTCTCCGGCTCGGCGACGTGGTCTGCGCCGGGTGATTCGGCCGCTGCTGACGCTGCATCAAGCATGTGCACATTCCCTGTGATTGAGCTTCGGGCAGCCGGTCAGGGCCATCTCATTCACGTCCGGCAGTTCTTCGAGGGATCCATCATGGCCATGCCGAAGGAGTAGGGGCAAGCGCGGCAGCATCAGGCGCCTGCGGCACCAAGCCAGCCGGGAACCGGCATTCCTGCACACGGCTCTTGCGGCGATGATCCGGAGAGGTAGCCCAGGCGGGGCAGAGCACCAGCCTACACAAAGCGAGTGGAAACAGCTAGCATCATCTTTTTACGCAAGGTCAGGAAAAGATCATGAGCGACGTACGCGATCGTCTGCAGGCCATCTGCAACACGCACATCAGCGATGTCGAGTTCGGGGCCGACGACAACCTGTTCGAACTCGGCATCAGCTCGCTGACACTGGCCGAGATTCATGACTCGATCGAAAACGAATGGCCCGGAACCGTGGACATTACCGATCTGTTCGATTATCCGACAGTGAATGCTCTGTCCGGTCTGCTCGATGAACGTCTGGCGGCCGCGCCCGAGGCCGACTGAACCCACTGCAAGGCGCGTGCTGATCGTGTGTCAACACGAGGTCATGGCAGCACTTTCGCGGCGATGGCATCGATCTCCGCGAGCATCTCTTCGGCGTTGTCCTGTTTGAAACCACTGTGCTTGCCGAGGATGGTGCCGTCGGGGCCGATGAGATAACTCATCGGCATGCCTGTCGGTTTCAGGCTGGCGACGAAATGTCCGTCCGGGTCATGCAGGATTTCGAAATCGGCGGGATGGCGTTCGAGAAAGGCGTCAGCCTGTGCGCGATCCTCGTCGATGTTCACGGCAATGACCTTGACCGTGCCGGCGCGCTCGGCAACAAGCCGGTTCATGAACGGGAAACTGTCGCGGCAGGGCACGCACCACGATGCCCAGATATCGAGATACACGATCCTGCCCGGGTTTGCAGCCGCAAGTTCCTCCGGTGTGGGAATGGCCTTGGCAGCATCCTCGTCCGCGAGAGTGTGCGATGGGAGTGTCATGGCCACGATCACGAAGACGGTGGCGAGAGCCGCGCTGCAGCGGTTGCGCAGCGGGTTGTGGGACGTCAGGTGCATGGTCGTCGATCTCCGAAGCATGGTACCTGACGAAAATTGTAGCAACCGTCCGCCCGGTGCAGCGACTTCCCGGTAGTGCCCGGTGCAGGAATTGCCGATAGTACAAGGATTACCGGTATGTCGTCATCGGTGGTGGCGGTGTACCATTGAAATATCGACCATTCGGAGTGAGGAAAGATGAGCGAGATGACCCAGCGCCAGAAACTCGAAGCAGCACGTGAACGTCTGCGTGGGCGGCTTGAGGCAATCAGCAAGGACTATCGGCGCGGGCTCAGCGCGGACTCCGAGGAACGCGCCACCGAACTCGAGAACGCTGAAACACTGGCGGAAATCCAGCGCGTCACCGAACAGGAACTGGCTCGCGTGGAAGCGGAACTGGAGGATCTCGACGAGGACGAGTGACACCCCCGGCAAGACTCCGGGGGCGTGACCGGTTGACTGACGCGGCTCTGCCGGGTGGGCGTCAAGCTGCCTGCCGAGCGGCCTGCTGCGGAAACATCCGGTGCACGCGCTTGCGAAGGTAGAGGTAGTACAGGATCGGAATCAGTACCAGCGTCAGCAGGGTCGAGACGAGTATCCCGAAGATCAGCGACACCGCGAGCCCCCCGAATACCGGGTCGTCGAGGATGAAGAAGGCGCCGACCATGGCCGCCAGCGCCGTCAGGATGATCGGCTTGGTGCGCACGGTGCTCGAATTGATGATCGCTTCCTTCAGGGCCACGCCTTCGCGAAGCTGCTCGTTGATGAAGTCCACGAGCAGAATCGAGTTCCGCACGATGATGCCGGCGAGGGCGATCATGCCGATCATCGAGGTCGCGGTGAACTGGCTGCCGAGCAGGGCATGTCCCGGCATCACGCCGATCACGGTCAGCGGAATCGGCGCCATGATGATCAGCGGCACCGCGTAGGAGCGGAACTGTCCGACCACGAGAAGGTACACGAGCACCATGCCGAAGGCGTAGGCAATGCCCATGTCGCGGAAGGTGTCGTAGGTGACCTGCCATTCACCGTCCCATTTCACACTGTAGAAGTACGGGTCTTCGGGCGGGTTCACGAAATGCTGGCCGATCGGCGCGCCGTAGCGTTCCACCGGCGCATTCCTGATGCCGGAAAAGATCTCGGCCATGCCGTAGAGCGGGCTGTCGGTCTCACCCGCCATGTCGCCCATGACATACACCACGGGCAGGAGATCCTTGTGGTGGATCGACTGCTGTCGCGTACTCGTCTCGATCGACACGAGTTCCGACAGCGGCACCAGTGTGCCACTGCGGCTCTTGACGCGAATGGCGAGGACGGTGTCGATGTCGTCCTTGCTGGCGCTTGGCAGTTCGAGCCGCACGGGCACGGCGTACTTGAATCGGTCACGGTGCAGGTAGGCAATGTCCTGGCCACCGAGTGCCGTGCTGATGGCCTGGGTGATGTCGGCCTGAGAGACGCCGATCCGTGCCGCCCTGGCCCGATCCACCTGGATCACCAGACGCTCCTGCGGTGCTTCGATGGTGGTATCGATGTCGACGATGTCGGCGGCCTGTTCGAACTGCTTGCGCACGTCCTCGGCTACGGCGAGCTGACCATCGTGATCCATGCCGTAGACCTCGGCCACCAGCGGGGCGAGCACCGGCGGTCCGGGTGGCACTTCGACCACCTTGATGCTGGCGTTGTACTCGGTCTGCAGATCCGCGAGACGCTCGCGCAGGTCGAGCGCGATGTCGTGACTCTGCCGGTCGCGATAATGCTTGTCGACGAGGTTGACCTGCACATCGCCGAGGTTCGCGCCTTCGCGCAGATAGTACTGGCGCACGAGGCCGTTGAAGTTGATCGGCGCCGAGGTGCCGGCATAGATCTGGTAGTCGGTGACTTCGGGCACCTCGCTCACGCGCTCGGCGATTGCGTCGAGGACGCGTGCGGTCTGCTCGAGCGTCGTGCCCTCTGGCATGTCGAGCACCACCTGCACTTCCGACTTGTTGTCGAAGGGCAGCATCTTCAGCACCACGAGCTTCATGGCGGCGAGTGACACCGAAGCCGCGATCAGCAGTGCCACCGCGGCGAACAGCAGGAAGCGCCGCCAGCCGCCGTGACGGTCGTGCAGGAAGGGGCCGATCAGGCGTTCGTAGAAGCGTCGTGTTCGCCCCGGCTTGTCGTTGCTTTCGCCGTGTGCGTGGAAGTGCTCGCCGCGCATCACCTTCGCCGTCATCCAGGGCGTGACCACGTAGGCGACCGCGAGCGAGATCAGCATGCCCATGCTCGCGTTGATCGGGATCGGGCTCATGTAGGGGCCCATGAGCCCCGTCACGAAGGCCATCGGCATCAGCGCTGCAATGACCGTGAAGGTGGCGAGGATGGTCGGGCCGCCGACTTCATCGACGGCACGCGGTATCGCCGCGATGAGGTTCTTCGCCCCGAGCTGCATGTGGCGGTGGATGTTCTCGACCACCACGATGGCGTCGTCGACGAGAATGCCGATCGAGAAGATGAGCGCGAACAGCGATACGCGGTTCAGGGTGAAGCCGTAGGCCCAGGAGGCGAACAGCGTGACTGCGAGCGTGATGATGACCGCCGCACCGACGATGAAGGACTCGCGCCAGCCGAGCGCAACGAGGATCAGGAACACCACCGCGATGGTCTCGATGACGAGTTTCTGGATGAGCTTCTGCGACTTCGCATCAGCCGTCGCACCGTAGTTGCGCGTGACCGTTACCTCCACGTCATCGGGAATGAGGGTGTTCTCCAGTTGCCCGACACGCGCGATCACCTTGTCGGCAAGTTCCACGGCATTGGTGCCGGGTTTCTTGGCGATGGCGATGGTGACGGCGCTGGCATCGAGCGCCGGGTCGAGGCCGATGTGCGGGGCACTGCCTGCGGTACCGAAGCGCACGTAGGATTCCGGCGCATCCGCATCGAGACGCACGGTGGCAACGTCACGGAGATACACGGGCCGCTCGTTGTGGACACCCACCACGAGATCCGCGATCTCCTCGGCGCTGGAGAGCAGCTCACCGGCCACCACCTGGATCTCGTGGTTGTCATCGACGAGCGAGACCGCATCGTGGGCCGTGCCACTCAGTTGCAGGGCATGGCTGAGATCCGGCAGCGAAAGCCCGTAGCTGGCGAGTCTTGCCGGGTCGAGCAGCACGTGCACCACACGCTCGGGCGCACCGATGGTGTAGATGTTGCGGCTACCGGTGATGCGCTTGAGCTCGGATTCGAGGGTGTGTGCGACTTCGGCCAGTTCGAGGGCGGGCTTGTCGGCCTGCGGCGACCACAGGGTCAGCGACACGATCGGCACATCGTCGATGCCGCGAGGTTTGATCAGTGGCTGGCCGACGCCGAGATCCTGCGGCAGCCAGTCCATGTTGGACATCACCTGGTTGTAGAGCCGTACCAGGGCCTCGCTGCGGTCTTCACCCACGCGGTACTGCACCGTCAGCACCGACATGCCAGGACGCGACACCGAATAGATGTGCTTGATGCCCTTGATTTCCGAGAGCACCTGTTCGGCCGGCGTGCTGACGAGCTGCTCGACCTCGCTCGCGCTCGCTCCGGGGAAGGGGATGAACACGTTCGCGAAGGTGACGTTGATCTGTGGATCTTCCTCGCGTGGCGTTACCAGCACCGCAAAGAGGCCGAGCAGCAATCCGACCAGCGCGAGCAGGGGTGTGATCTCGGTCAGGAGGAAGGTTCTGGCGATGCGGCCCGAAATGCCGAGGCGTTCACTGCCGCGTCCTTCGGCAGACGCCCCCTCGGCAGCGGTGTGCTCGTGTGAGAGATCAATGTCGACAGGGTCGTTCAGGGTGCTGTCCATGTCCGAGCCCGCAGGCCGGTCGTTCCCGTTCCCGTTCTCGTTGTTGTTCATCGAGGGCTGCTCAGTGAGTCGGCGCCTGAGCGCTTTCGGCTGCCGCCGTCTGGCGTTGCTTCAGGACAAGCGTGGCATGGGCCGGGTCGACCGCCACCTGTTCACCTTCGTCAAGTCCGGAGAGGATACTCACCGTATCGTCGGGCCCGAGGTCGCCGACGCGTACCTGGCGAAGGCGCGGCCCGACCTCGTCATCGACCACGTAGACGGCATTCAATTCGCCACGAGAGACCACGGCATCGACGGGCACCAGCAAACGCTCGCGTTCGCCGACCACGAAGGCAATCCGCGTACTCATGCCGGGGAAGAACCCCTCGCTGCCTGCCGGCAAGGACCCGCGTACGTGAAAGGTGTTGCTGTCGGCATCCGCGTAGGGAAAGATGGTCAGTGTCCCGAGGGGTATGCGTGAGCCATCGTCAGGCAGCACCTCCGCCTGACCGAACTCGCGCACGCGTGCCGCCATGCGCTGCGGCACGTCGGCCACGACGCGCAGCGCATCGAGCGACATGCCGCTCATGATCGGCGTACCCGGCGTGACGAGTTCACCAAGCTCGACGAGGCGAGCCGTGACCACGCCCGAGTAGGGTGCAATGACTTCGGTATAGGCCAGCTCCTCACCGGCCTGATCCTGCCGGGCGCTGGCCGAAACAACGGTTGCGCGGGCCGCTTCGAGTGCTGCCAGTTGCGCGCTGACCTGAGCATCCGCGCTCGTGAGGGCTGCATGGGCGCGATCGTATTCGGCACGCGAAACGAGCTTTTCGTTGTAGATGCTGCGGATGCGCCGGAAGTTGGCGCGCGCTTCGTTGGCGCTTGCCACGGCCGATTCATGGGCAGCTTCGGCTCGAAGCACGGCTGCCTGCGCTTCATTGACCGAGGCTTCGGCCTGTTGCAGCCCTGCTTCCTGGGTACGTGCGCGGACACGGGCGATGACCGAACCCGCATTCACCGTGTCGCCGACATCATAGGTCAGTTCCACGATCGAACCGGCGGTCTGCGCCGACACCGTGCTCTGGTTGACGGCCTCGATACGGGCGTCGAGGATGCGAACCTCTGGCACCGTCAC
The DNA here is from genome assembly GCA_002746645.1 of Gammaproteobacteria bacterium. Taxonomy (GTDB): domain Bacteria; phylum Pseudomonadota; class Gammaproteobacteria; order Granulosicoccales; family Granulosicoccaceae; genus Granulosicoccus. The sequence continues at coordinate 71,116 of PDPU01000035.1, forward strand.
CTGTGTGGCAACAGCGGTTTCGAGAAGGGTATCCGCCCGGACCGGCGTGAAGGCAGACACCAGGGCCAGGGCGAGAGGCGGTGCGAGCTTGAACATGACGCTTGATGGCATGGGGAAAGACATCCGAAGCAGGGCTGGCGGAGAGGCGTGGAACTCGACTCCGTGGGGTCGTCGCACACGAATCAGATGAGGTCGGGCGACACACAGGCGCGGTCGAGTGTTAACCATCAGGTAAGAATAGCGATCGTTGGGTACGAGTGTAGGTGACGAAGTCACCCAGCATTCAGACACGATTCGAGCGCTTGCTGCTGGGCGTTTCCATCGGTGCCTCGACGATTGTCGATCAGTGCAAACACGTCGCCGATGCCCTTGGTCCGGTCTTGGTGGCGCTGAAGCGCGCGGCGGCCACGCTTCGGCAGCAATCGTGTGTACGGCATCGCGTACAATGTCATGGGCTGTCGACGAGTACATATTTGCTGCTGGAACCTTGTCATGCACACGAAACCTCAAGATTGAGTTGATGCAGAAATCATGGTACGTCGCTAGAGTACTGTTCATTTCGATCTGTGCAGTCTTTGCGATTTTACTGGCGTTCTTGCTGATCTTTTACGGCACTTTGCCAAAGTCTGAGCCGATGCCAGTTGACGACAGGGATTCGTCTGGAGGACAAGTGGGCAGTACGGGCACTGTCATTGTTGATGGTGCCAATGCCTGGGATGGAATGAGTCCGGCTGCAGACAATGCAAAGACTGGCGAAGGCCCGCCGGTAGCTGTTGTCGATGAAACTGATGCAGGCGTCCCCGTATTTGAGCCAGAAGAATTGCCGGGTGCTCTTCTGGCTCAAGCGATTGCAGAGCTTGAAACATCAACGCCTCCTCCTGGCTATTCGGAAGAGGCCACTGCCTTGATTCAATCCGGCAACCTCCGGAATACCATCTCGATTGCGGACTTGCCCGATGGAATGCGCGATCGTATGTCATCGGACCTGGAGTTCCGAAACAGGAATGGATATGATGTCGAGGAGGATGCGTACGCAGCGTCTGTTACATCCGTTGAGCAAAATATTGCTGGCACAGACACGGGTGCTGCTGATATGGCCTTCGGTCTTTCCGTTATTCCGCAGTTCATCCGTGATAATTATGATTATCTTGGTTATTCCTACCCGCCGGGAGTTGAGTTTCAATCTGAACATGATGCAGTCAGAAGAATATTCAGGAACCGGCTCGACAATAGTACGCTGGTTATGGAAGAAACCTTGCTGGATCATGGATCGGCTGCATTGACAACCGAGTTCGTCAATGAAAATATCGGGAACTGTCCGGCTGTGCTGGTTAAAAAGGTAAATGCGAGTTACGGTCAGTACGGTCAGCTCAACTGGAATACTGGTTCCATCAGCTATGCGATCTATCAATTCGGCAAGGAAGATGTACTCGAAGGACTCTCTGATATAGGAAAGTTGCTTGCATCTGCGAATCCGGAGATTCATGATTGCTGAAGTGTTGCTTGTTCACGACGACATGCCGCGCGTTGCGGCGGTTCAGGGTCATGCCGCATGAACGGGGAGAGACGAGCAAGTGCCCTGATGCTTCAGGGAGCCGGTTCCAACGTCGGCAAGTCGATGCTCGTGGCGGGATTGTGCCGGGGGGCACGGCGGCGGGGCCTGCGGGTCGCGCCGTTCAAGCCTCAGAACATGTCGAACAACGCGGCGGTAACCGCCGACGGTGGCGAGATCGGCCGCGCGCAGGCCCTGCAGGCGCTGGCCGCGGGGCTTGAACCCGTCGTTGACATGAATCCGGTGCTGCTCAAGCCCGAAACCGATGTGGGCGCGCAGGTTGTCGTGCAGGGAAAGCGTGTTGCGACAACGCGTGCCAGCGATTACCACCAGCTGAAGCCGACGTTGCTGGCATCGGTGCTCGAGAGTTTCGAGCGACTGCGGGCGGCGCACGATCTCGTCATCGTGGAGGGTGCCGGTAGCCCCGCCGAGGTCAATCTCCGCGAGGGAGACATTGCCAACATGGGCTTCGCGGAGGCTGCCGAGGTGCCGGTGGTGCTGATCGGAGATGTCGACCGCGGTGGCGTGATCGCGCAGCTCGTCGGCACCCAGGCGGTGCTCGACCACGCCGATGCCGCGCGAATCAAGGGTTTTCTGATCAACAAGTTCCGCGGGGATCCACGCCTTTTCGACGACGGCTACGCCTGCATCGAATCACGCACCGGCTGGCCGGGTTTCGGTGTGCTGCCCTGGTTTCGGCAGGCACACCGACTGCCTGCCGAGGATGCGCTGGATCTGCCGAGGCGTGCGCGCGGCGAAGGGGTCAAGGTGGCCTGTCTGGCCCTGTCACGCATCGCGAACTTCGATGATCTCGATCCACTGGCAGGAGAACCCGGCGTCGATCTGGTACTGATCTCACCGGGAGAAACGGTTCCGGGGGATGCGCAGCTGGTCATCGTGCCGGGTTCGAAATCGACACGGGGAGACCTCGACTTCCTGCGCGAGCAGGGATGGGATATCGACCTCGCGGCACACGTGCGCCGGGGTGGTCGGGTGCTCGGCATCTGCGGGGGCTACCAGATGCTCGGCAGGTCGATTGCCGACCCCGAAGGCATCGAAGGCCCTGCCGGCAGGTCCGACGGTCTTGCCTTTCTCGATATCGAGACAAGGCTGCTCGCCGACAAGACACTGACGCGCATGCGCGCGGTTCACGCAGCAACCGGTCTTGAAGTCAGCGGTTTTGAAATGCATATCGGCGTGACCGAAGGCCGTGATTGTGACAGACCCTTCGCGACGGAGGTGCGTTCCGTGGATGGTGAAGTGTCAGATGCCGATGGTGCCACCTCGCCCGATGGCCGCATTGCGGGTACCTACCTGCACGGGCTGTTCAGGGAAGATGCGTTCCGACGCGCCTGGCTCGAGTCCCTCGGGGCCGAGACGAGCGCCTACCTGCATGACGCGGCCGTTGAACAGACGCTCGATGAACTCGCCGATCACTGCGAGGCACATCTGGATGTGGATGGGCTGCTTGCGCTGGCGCGTTGAGCCGGTGTTTCCTTGATGTTGAGTGCCGTGCCTGTACAGGCTGACTCGCGCGGCCTCTGGACGAGACCGCGCGATGCTTGCAAGGGCCTGTCTTGTCAGCCGATGACTTCCGCCGGGTTGACGTGATCCAGCCCCTGCGCTTCACCCACCGGTGCGTTGGTGATCACGCCTTCGTGCACGTTGAGTCCGGCAGCGAGATGGTGATCATCGGCACAGGCCTTGCGCCAGCCCTTGTCGGCCAGTGCGATCATGAAGGGCAAAGTGGCGTTGCCGAGAGCAAGGGTGGAGGTGCGGGCAACGGCACCTGGCATGTTGGCGACGCAGTAGTGGACGATGCCGTCGACTTCATAGATCGGCTCTGCGTGGGTGGTGGCTTTCGAGGTTTCGAAGCAGCCACCCTGATCGATCGCCACGTCGACGATGGCGGCTCCGGGCTTCATCCTGGACAGATCGGCTTTCGAGACGAGCTTGGGCGCGGCAGCCCCCGGAATCAGTACGGCACCAATGACGAGATCCGCGTTTTCGACTTCATCGCGGGTGTTGGCTGCCGAGGCATAACGCGTCTTGAAGGTATTGCCGAAAACATCATCGAGATGGCGCATGCGCGGCAGCGAGCGGTCAAGAACGGTCACTCGTGCACCCATGCCGGCGGCAATGCGAGCCGCATGCGTGCCGACGACGCCACCACCGATGACGACGACATCGGCCGGCAATACACCCGGTACACCACCCATGAGCACACCGCGACCACCGTTGGCCTTCTGCAGCGACCAGGCGCCGACCTGCGGCGCAAGCCGACCCGCGACTTCCGACATCGGCGCGAGCAGCGGCAGACCACCCGCAGCGTCGGTGACGGTTTCGTAGGCGATGCAGGTTGCGCCCGAGGCGATGAGATCCTGCGTCTGCTCGGGATCGGGAGCGAGGTGCAGGTAGGTAAAGAGGAGTTGACCCTTCCTGAGCATGGCACGCTCGACGGCCTGCGGCTCCTTGACCTTGACGATCATCTCGGCATCGGCGAATACCGCAGTGGCGTCGGGTGCGATGGTCGCGCCGGCGGTGGTGTAGTCATCGTCGGAAAAGCCCGTGCCGAGGCCGGCTCCCGACTGGATCAGTACCTTGTGACCGTGGTGTACGGCCTCGGCGACGGCCGCCGGCGTCATGCCGACGCGGAATTCCTGAGGTTTGATTTCGGTGGGGCAGCCGATCAGCATGGTGGTAGTCCTTTGTTGAGTGAGGCGAAAATGGCTTCGTACCCGTCCACGACGCTCAAGTGGTCTGGTATCGGGTGAAACATCATCAACAGCTTAGCAACTCGAACCGGCAGGATTGCGCGTATTTTTCTTGTTGTCGAGGCCAATGCGCAGTAATATTGCGCAAAAGATGTATTGAGAGACGGATCAATGCAGGATCAGCGTCTGGATGAAATGGATCGCCGTATTCTCGCCGAGTTGCAGCGTGAGGGGCGGCAGAGTCACGTCGAACTTTCGGAGCGAGTCAATCTCTCGCCGTCGGCCTGTCTCCGTCGCGTCAAGCGCCTCGAACAGGTCGGGATCATTGCAGGTTACGTGGCGCTGCTTGATCGTGCGCAGGCCGGGCGTTCCACCACGGTATTCGTCGAGATCACGCTCGATGGTCAGGCCGATGAAGTGCTCGACGCGTTCGAAGCCGCTGTCCTGCAGGTGCCCGACGTGCTCGAGTGCCACCTGATGGCGGGCTCCGCCGATTATCTGATCAAGGTGGTGGCGAAGGACTCGGAGCACTTTGCCGAGGTGCACCGCAAGCAGATCGCCACACTCCCCGGTGTGGCGCGGATTCAGTCGTCGTTTTCGCTGAGGCGGGTGCTCGAAAGCACGGTATTGCCGGTCTGAGCCGAGCGGCGGAAGCGCTCATGGCACAGTTGCGCGCAGGGCGAGAATCTCGTCGAGTGCCGCCTGTACCACGGCACGATTGTCGTCACTGAAACAGCAGAAGATCACCGTTCGGGGGTGGTCATGTGCGTCGAGAAATGCGCTGACCGTACGCACCGCAATGGCGGCGGCCTTGTCGATCGGATAGCCGTAGACACCAGCCGAGATTGCCGGGAACGCCACGCTGTCGAGCTTTTCGTCATCGGCGATGGCCAGGCTGTTCCGGTAGCAGTCGGCGAGCAGCGCCGGCTCGTCCTGCGTGCCACCGTGCCAGACGGGACCAACGGTGTGAATCACCCACCTGGCGGGTAGTTGATAGCCGCGGGTCAGAACCGCTTCGCCGGTGGGGCAGCCGCCGATCCCGCGGCATTCGTCGAGTAATTGCGGCCCCGCCACACGATGAATGGCACCATCGACACCACCACCACCGAGCAGCGAATTGTTTGCGGCGTTCACGATCGCGTCCACGTCGAGCGTGGTAATGTCGGCCTTGATGGCTCGCATGCGTTGTTCGGGTTGCATTGACTGTTCCTCTCGCCTTGAGCTGCGGTACGCTCGGGTCACGCTGGCTCCGAGCTTAGCATCAGCATTTTCGCAGGTACCCATGTCTTGTACAGCCCCCGAGTGGCGAACGCTGCGTCGCCACTGATGACCGATGCTGCTTGATCACATACCACTGATCTGCCCGCTCGACGGCATGCCCCTCGTCCGGCAGGGGCGAACACTCACCTGCAGCAACAACCACAGCTACGACATTGCCCGCCAGGGCTACGTGAATCTCCTGCCGGTGCAGTTCAAGGCCTCGCGCGATCCCGGCGATTCGAAGGAAATGATTGCCGCGCGGCGTCGCGTACTGGATCATGGCCTTTTCGATCCACTCATCGACAGGCTCTGCGAGCTGCTGATCGATCACGTGAACGTGAACCGGCATACGCTGCTCGTCGACGCCGGTTGTGGCGAGGGCAGCTATACGGCAAGGTTTTCGCGTGCCTTGCGCTCGCGGCACGAGAACGCTCGCGTGCTCGGCATCGACATCTCGAAACCCGCCGTACAGGCTGCTGCCGCGCGCTGCAGGGAGGTGGCCTGGGTGGTGGCATCGAATCATCGTCTGCCGCTCGAACCCGAAAGCATCGACATGATCACGAGCCTGTTCGGATTCGAGGCCTGGACGCACTGGAGTGAGCAGCAGCGTTCCGGGCAGTGCGTTCTCGTGGTGGATGCCGCTCGGCATCATCTCGCCGAACTGCGGGAACTGATCTATGCCGAGCGGCGCATGCACGCTGCGCCGGAGCATGAGGAGGCCTTGACCGCAGGCTATCGCTGTACGCTCGAGATGCCGTTCCGGTTCGCCATGCTGGCATCCGAACCACAGCTGATCGGCGACCTGCTGTTGATGACGCCCCACGGGCATCGTGCAGGCAGACGGGGGCGCGAGGCCATTGAAGGGCTTTCGGCACTGTCACTGACGGGCGATGTACGCTTGCGCCTGTATCGCCGCGAGTAGCAACACCATGCCGGATACCGTTCGGGAACGCATCATCCACACTGACGACTGTGTCCGCGAAGGCGCCGAGTGGCTGGTGCGTACCGAACCGACGTTCGGGAAGGTGATGCGCCATTGCGGTCCGCTGCCGTTGCGGCGCAAACCCGACGGCTTCACCGAACTCCTGAGTGCGATCATGAGTCAGCAGCTCAGCGTCGCTTCTGCCGATGCGATCTGGAAGCGCCTTGCCGACGCAGGGATGGTCACACCGCAGCGTATCCGTGGCACCAGCGAAGCGGCGTTGCGCGCGCTCGGACTCAGCCGACAGAAGGCGCGCTACGCGAAGTCGCTCGCCGAAGCGGACATCGATTTCGATGCGCTGCGCAATGCGTCGACTGACGATGTCGTAACGGAGCTCACGGCCGTGACGGGTATTGGTGTGTGGACCGCCGAAATCTACGCCATGTTCTCGCTCGGACGTGCCGATGTATTCGCACCGGGCGATCTGGCGCTTCAGGAAGGGGCGCGTCTTCTCTTCGCACTGCCGGAACGGCCGCAGGAAAAGGCGCTACGGGAGATGGCGAAGGCCTGGTCCCCCTGGCGATCGGTAGCAGCAAGGGCGCTCTGGGCCTGGTATGCATGGGAGAAGTCACGGCAAGGGGTTCGATGAGAGTGCGGCCCCGGAATACCTGCAAGTCGATGGCATGCAAGCCTGGGTGCAGGGCAGACTCCGCTCGTTTCGCCGTCAACGAGTCGTGGGTCGGCTTCGGTCGGCCTACCGCAGAAGCACGCCCTGCTGTATGCTACGTCTCTGTCCTTGATCGTGCTTTTTCTTGCATGATGCGAGGGTCGGGAACGGGCGAAGCCCGGTGATTGGATCAGGGAGACAGAAGTCGTGACATGTCACCGTGTGTTGAGGGTGTGGGCGGTCGGGTTGACCGCGCTGTTGCTGTTCGGAAGCGGCTGCGCGGGGCGTGGGGTTCACGAGAACAGTGCGGTTGCGAACGAATCCGTCGATCCGCAGACGGTCGTGATAGCGAACCTGGTCGAGATCATGCGACAGGTCTTCGACCCCGTGGATGAGGTCACTCTGCAACTCAGCCGTGACGACGATGGCAAACCACTGGTTGACGACGTCGTTGACGCCCTGATGGATCAGCATTTCCCGGTACGCATGGTCAGTGCCGACCAGGGAGCCTATCTCATTGCGATCGAAAAGGCGTCTTCCGGCGACGAGATGGAGTACGCGCTTGCCATCGGTGACGTCGAGGCACGACGTCGCTATCGAGTCACGAACGAGGGCGTCGAACCTCGAGGGCCGTTGCAGCTCAGCGGCACGACAGCCGAGGTGACGCTCGATGACAGCATGCTCATTCCACCGGCAGATGGCGAAAGCTACACCTATGTCGAACGTACCGGACGATCGCTCAAGGCGCCGGACAACGCGCCGACGATCGCACTGGTGGCACCAACCATCAGCGGTATCGAGACGGATCCGAAAAATGCCCCGCTGTTGTCCAATGTTGCCTCGCAAGGTGTCAATGCCCGCAACGAGGAAGTCATCAACCTCTATTTCGTTGACGAGAACAAGGTGATGGACACGATGTTCGGCTCTCACGAGAGGGTGAGCAAGAACGTCATCATTTTCGCTGACGACAGCCTGGTGCTCGGTGATGAATACAAGGCTTTCCTGAAGACCTTCATCAGTGACTTCGACGAGAGCCGGGATCTGATCAATGTCATCGGCTGCAGCAACGGCCCTACCGCACTCGAAATGGGCAATCAGGGGCTGGCCCTCGGGCGTGCCAGACGCGTCAGCGACGAGCTGTCGCAACTCGGCATCCCCGACAGGAACATCTATGACGAGGGCTGCTGGGCACCGACCAGTGCGGGTGATCGTTTCCCCGCTCGTGGTGTCGTCGTCGAACTCTGGCGAGATCAGGCGTGAAGGCGAGGAGCGTGGCGCTGGCGCTGGCGATGCTGGCCGGTGCGTTGATGCAGGGCTGTGCTTCGGGCTCGAACCCGCGGCCGTCGGGTGCAGGTGCCATCGAGAAGCCGACGGGAGTGAGTTGGGAGACGTTCGTGCCCAACGTCAGTGGTGGCACCGAAGCGCTCGAGACGAGTTCGCCACTCGAGCTTCACCGGCTCTCGCTCGTGGCAACCAATCTCGTGAGTGCGGCCGCGCAGATACCGGCGCTTGATGCCGACGATACCGTATTGCAGGTGCAGCGCCCGACAAGTGCCTTCGGCAACGTCCTGTTCAAGACCTTCGAGGATGTCGGTTATGCCCTGCGCGTGGTCGCCACTGATCTCGGGCCACGCTACGTTTCCTACTCGCGTTACATGGGCGAGGGCGATCGCGGCAACGTACTCGAATTCCGCCTGGCCATCGGCGACATCTCGCTCGAGCGTCAGTTTCGTATCGACGATGACGGATATATCTACCCGGCTTCTCTGCTGCGCATCGACGGCAGTGACCACTCGCCCGATGTCGCGGCGCTTGACGTCATTTTTTCCGAACAGGGCAGTGACGCCACGTTCGTGAGTGGTGTCTTGCTCGGTGACAGCGGCGAAATCGTCGGAGTGGACGAGAAAGTCTCGGCGGATTACAGTGCTGCCCGTGCTGACGAGCGCACCAGTGCATCGGCACTCGTCGAAGCGGCTCGTCGGCAGAGAATGCTTGAAAAGGAAGCGCCTGATTTCGAGCGGCTCGAGAAGTATCGTCGCACGGTATTGATCATGGAAGGCGACAATACCGAGTACCTTGGCGATGGCAACAAGCGGGCCGTGTCGCTGATGGCACGCGAGCATCGCGAGGGCGATGTATACGTGATCACGGGTTGCATCGATGTGGACGGCGAGAATGACATTTCCCAGGAACGAGCCCTACGCGTCGAGGAGGAACTCAGAAGTCATGGCATCGCGGCGGAAGCGACCTATGTCTCTCCCTGTGTTCGAGCCAGCTACCGTCATCCCCTGGACACGTCTCCCGAACCGATCACGCTGACCCACTACCGACCGACCGGAGCAGCACGATGAATGGACGAATGATACGTCTGGGCAGCGCCGCCTTTGCGGTGCTGTGCGGTGTTCTTCCCGTGTTTGCACAGGCTGGCGTGCTGGACGATGTTCGCGCCCGCGGTACGCTGCGCTGTGGTGTGAACGCTGACCTGCCGGGCTTCAGCCAGACGAATTCACTCGGTGAGTACTCAGGCTTCGATATCGATGTCTGCCGGGCCGTTGCGACTACGGTGTTGGGAAAGGATGCAAAGGTCGAGTTCGTACCGGTGACCACTACCGAACGGTTCGATCAGTTGAACGCTGACCGATTCGATCTTCTGTCTCGCAACACCACCTGGACGCTCGAGCGCGATGTTCTCCATGGTGATTTTGCGGGTGTGACCTTCTACGACGGTCAGGGCTTTCTGGTGAAGCGGAAGACAGGCATCAGAAGCGCACTCGAACTCGATAACAAGACGGTGTGCGTCTCACGCGGTACCACCACCGAAGAGAACGCGATCGACTTCTTCGCGGTCAGCGACATGCGCTACCGGCCGGTATATTTCGAGGATGGCGCCGATGCGGCGCAAGCCTACAAGGACGGCAAGTGTGTTGCCCTGACATCGGACCGCTCCGCTCTGGCCGGCTATCGCGCGAGTTTCGACAATCCACAGGAACACATCGTTCTGGGCGAGATCATTTCCAAGGAGCCACTCGGGCCCATGGTCGCTCCCGGTGATGAAGCCTGGACTGCACTCGTTCGCTGGACGGTCAATTGTCTGATCACGGCAGAAGAACTCGGCATCGACAGCAGCAACGTGGGAAAGCTGAGTCGGAGTGCCACTCCCGAAGTCCGTCGGGTGCTCGGTATCGAGGGTGAAACCGGCAAGTTGCTCGGCGTTGAACAGTACTGGTGCGCCAACGTGATTGCGGCAGTGGGCAACTACGGCGAGATCTATGACAAGCACGTCGGGCCGGACAGCGCTCTCGGTCTCGAGCGTGGCGTCAACACGCTCTGGACGAATGGCGGGCTTCTGTACTCGCCACCGATTCGCTGAGCTTGATACGAAATCACTCGGACTGCGCTTGTCCGTGGATGAATCCGCTGTCTGGTCTCGGCAGTTTCTATTGCCATCATTTTGCCATCATGATGAAAAAAGCCCCGGCGTGCGCCAACAGCCGGGGCTTTTCCAGGGTCGTCCCTGACCTTCAGAGATGGCAGTCACCACGGGGGAGGGTATACCCGCGTTACCTTGTGACAGACGGAACTTCCTGTTCTCTCCACCTCGGTGCTCCTCCTGAGCACAGTTGTCAGTATCCGGATCGAGCGCTTCGAGTGCAATCGGAAAATTCCGAATACCACCTCGGAAAACGGCCATTCATGGAGTCAGGCTTTCCGGATGATGTTGGCGGCAGGGTTGAACCGGGACCGGGCAACGGCTTCGCCGTTGTGCAAGACAACGTGTGAACCAGGCAGTTATTTCCGGCGAGCCAGATGAGCGGGTTGTGTTGACGGATACCTGTCGGGCCTGATTTTTACTGGCCGTGGGTTCCCCTGCCCATATGCGCCAACCTGACGAATCAGACACGCGCCACCCCCGGTTTCCTGAAGCTCTCGAGTAGCTCCTTCACCTCGCCCGGCAGTCGCTGCAGCTGACCACGCCGGGGGCTATCATCAAGCGCTCGCAGGCAGGCAGTCTCCGGCATGGGCTGGATCTGGCATCGAGCGCCGACACGTCAGCGAAAAGAGACCTGAGCCACTCGACACAGCCGCCGAGGCGTCTGGCGACGGCGGTATCGCTGATGTGCTGTGTGGTCCTGATGATTGGGGCACTTCTCCGACACAGCTGCTCAGGGAAAGATCCATGCCGCAACAGAGCATCACCAGCTGTGCACGGGTTCGACAACAGAGTGTCGTGGAGCGGTTACGAAAAGCCAGCGGACATGAACTTGCAATCCATTGATATTCAAGGTTCCGCCTGATCGCCGAAAGTTGCTGTGAACCACGTCAGCCTTTCGAATACCGACTTGAAAACGTCAAATGTCGTCAAACTGATAATATAGTATATTTGCCCAGTATCCGAGGCCTATTCTATGCAATTGTTTGGCAAAATCCGTTTGTGGTGCATTCTGATCGCTGACGTCTTTCGATTCGAGTAGTGTCGGAACGTCAATGGCATGAATGTTGTTCTTCAGTTCCTTGATCTCCTCGAGAAGCGCCAGATTCTTCTCTTCCAGATCGCCTTCCGTCATGTTGAATATTTCACCACATTCCAGAATGAAGTATTTGCGACGATTTGCCTTGTCCGAAAGAAAGGTCATTGCTTCGGTCACAAGTTGCTCGGCTTCAGCAGGCAGCCGCGACAGATAGTCCTCCAGATTCTTCAGTCCGGATTCATACTCGCCCGCAATGGCTATCTTGCCATCGTATTCCCAGATGGTTGATTTTACCGCGATCGGGTTCCCGGACAGTAGCAGCTTGAAAACAAGAGGGATATCATAGTTTGTTTCAGAAAGGCTTCTGAGGATTCTTTTCTTTGTCCATTCCTCCGATTCGGGAAGATTGTCCGTTGAGTAAAGATAGCTTCGATTTGCCATGGTTTCTTCTCTTCAGGCCTGAACGTAAAGTCCTCAGGCGAGCAGAATGAGTCGGGCAGCGAAAATTGCCGGTCAATACTTCGTCGCCCTCGATCCTTGTTCATCAATGCTGTGGGTGCAGGCTTGTGTACTGCCTGAACCTTGCTTTCGCATCGATTACAGGGAAGTGAACATGATCGAACGAGGTTTGTCAAGACGGAGCATTGTCCAACGACACATGAGCCTGAACGGGGGATCGGTTTCCAACGAGAAGTGAGCCTGAAGAAGACCGAGTCACGGGATCATCAGGAGCATGAT
>PDPU01000017.1 GCA_002746645.1 Gammaproteobacteria bacterium
AGATGCCTTCCTTTTCGGTTTTCTTCAGATCGATGGTACGACCAAGTATCATGGCCGTTCTGGAACCGGACGGTGGCGCGGGAACTCTTGCACCGAATGAAAAGTCTACCATGTCAACCGGCGCCGTCAGGCTCTTGTAGTCTGTACGCAGCCTTTCCCTGTCCACAATCGAATAACCTGCAGATTTGAGCTTGTCGTGTATCGGGTCAGTACGCCCATAGCTCTCTGTAAACCACATGTCCGATGCATCTTCGGTAAAGAAATCGTTGACCTTGATCATTCCGGTTACTCTTCGATCCGTGATCCGTGATCCGTGATCCGTGATGGATCCTGTCACCCGAAGGTGAAACGAAACCGTGTCCAGCATGACCAGTACCGAAGTCACGATCCGGACAGATTCAGGCCTCCGCGCACTCTCACCCCCGCTCCATGACCGGAATCACCACCTTCTGGTAGTACTCTTCCACTCTCTCACGTTGTGCGGCAGTAACGCTCAGGTTCGCTTCGACGTATCCCGACCTCGTCTTTGCTTCGAAAACATCTCGCACGAGATCGAATTGGGGAGGCACGTTCGATGTCGCAAAACCCACGTAAACCATTCCCCACTCTTCGTTGTACGCGAACACGATTTCATGAGTACTGTCAAAAACACCAATATAGCAATCGATTCGCCAACTCATTGTTATGTTTTCGATGTCATCAAATGAAACCGAACTGGACGTCGCAAACAGATAGGTTTTTGGAACAAGGCTCATGATGTATTTTTCATCGCCTCGCAACAACTGCATCCATTCGTCCAGCACGTCCTTCATGCAGACGCCTTCCTTTTCGGCTTTCTTCAGATGAAAGGTCTGGCCCAGCATCATGGCCGTTCTGAAACCGGACGGTGGCACGGGGACTTTTGCACCAAATGCAAGGTCAACTATATCAAACGGTGCCATCATGTCTTTGTAGTCCGTGCCCAACCTTTCCCTGTCCACAATCGAAAAACCTGCGGATTTGAGCTTGTCGTGTACCGGGTCAGTACGCCCATAGCTCTTTGAAAACCACCTGTCCGAAGCATTTTCGGCAAAGAAATCGTTGACCTTGATCATTCCGGTTACTCTCCTGTCAGTGATCCGTGATGGGTTCTTTCACCCGAAGGTGAATAGATACTGTAGCCAGGATAACCATCTGCATCACGTTTTGGGTAAGTATCTATCGTTGCTATTGTTGTGCCATCATCATCATAGAGTGTCACGTGCACACCATCGTTATCATGCTCTTCTACGGTTGCACCCCGTATGCCTTCCAGACCTTTTTCGAATTCCTCTTTGGAGACAGGTGTCTGTAGATGCTGATTGGGATTCCTTTCATCCGGATGGCGAGTGGTTCCTTCCAACAACTCATCCAAGTCCTCATTGCCGGTTGATGGTATCGGATCGGCTTCAGCGTCTCCCTCATCCGAACCCTCGGGAGGCTCCGGCGTCGTCACATCGCTCGCGACCGTTGAGCCGGACGAAGACCCCGTGCTGCCCGCACCCTCTTCGTCATCATCCGCGTCCGAGCCGGTCTCGGTTCCTCCCTGAGCATTCGTGACACTGTCTGCACTGGCTGGCACCTCAGGAAACCCCGGCGTCGTCACATGTACCGGATCCGGCCTGTTTGCCGGGAAGCCTCCATCACCACTCACACCTGCAACCGGCTCCTCGGCAAAGCCCGGGTCCGTTGCATCGCTCGCATTCGATGGATCGGACGGAAATCCCGTGCTTCCCGTACCGTCAAAATCGCCATCCGGGGGAGGGTGCGGCACCATGTCCGACCCTTCTCCGGCAGGCCGAGGCCAGAACAGAAAACCCGCGCCCACCACCAAGGCCGAACCCACTACTGACACACCGGCAACAACTGGCCTAAAAACACTGGCAATCGACAAACCGCCCACCGCCGCAGCGGATGTCGATCCAGCACCTGTCGACTCCGGATCGTCTGAGTCAGCAGGATCATCGGGCACATACGGCCCGAGCGTCGGACTCGGTGTCGGTGGATTCCAGGGTGTCTCGAAGTACGAACTCGGTGGCCGAGGATCCGTCACCGGACCTGGATTCGTCGTGGTTGGTGGACTCGGTGCGTGTGGATTCGGTGTCGAGCTCGAACCCGAAGAACCCGAAGAACCCGAAGAACCCGAAGAACCCGAAGAACCCGAAGAACCCGAAGAACCCGAAGAACCCGAAGAACCCGAAGAACCCGAAGAGCCCGAAGAACCCGAAGAACCCGAAGAACCCGAACCGGATGACGAACTCGGCGAAGGAGGATTCGTTGTCGAGCCGGTATACGGCCCTTGCGTTGGACTCGGTGTCGGTGGATTCCAGGGCGTCTCGAACGACGGGCTCGGCGAAGGAGGATCATCATGTACCGGGCCTGGATTCGGCGTCGGACTTGTACTCGGACTGGGTGACGGACTCGGACTGGACGACGAACTCGAGCCGGACGACGAACTCGGGCTCGGACTCGGTGCGTGTGGGTTCGGCGTCGGGCTCGTGCTCGAACTGGACGACGAACTCGGGCTCGGGCTCGGACTGGGTGACGGACTCGGGCTGGACGACGAACTCGGGCTCGGCGTTGGAGAATTATCAGGGTGTCTTCGAGACTGAATACTGCCACCGGACCTCGTGCCGAGCGAGTCCTCCGTTGTGAAGGGTCTTTCATCCCCTTTCAACACACCATGAGTAGCGGTATCGTTTGCGACGTTTTCAGCCACAGGCAGGTTCTTGAGCAGATCCGCTCTCTCCTGCCGTGTGGACAGTCGCCAGAGAAGGCCATCGATCGATGGCGGAGGATCGATGCTGTCAACGCTGAATGCACCCGCCTCGCCGGTCGATGCCGGGTCAACAACCCGGCCTTCTGACTCACTGTGGCTCTGTCTGGCCTGCTGAAGCCCCAGGCGAGAAAGGCTGTTGATCGATGTCATCCCTATGCTCTTCGGCTCGAAGTCGGTCACGTACCTGAGCAAGGGAAACACATTGTGGGATCGTTTGTATGGATTCGTGCATTTCCACCTGGTAACTGCTCATGACTCCGGACACAGGAGCAGACCTTCCATCTCGGCTTCCCGCGGCGATCAATTCATCCACCTGCGATACGCGCGCCAGTTCCATGAGGCTTTCCGGTACGTTGCGGTACTGGATGGCATGGCCAGCCTTGCCGGCACGCGCCAGCCATTCGATCATGAGAGCAGGGCCGGCACTGTTGCTCTTCGACACACCGGCAAGGTCGATGGCGAGCTCACCCGGTGACTCGATGTGCGTGATGACCGAGGCAAGCGCTGCAACCCGTGATTGTAGCGGGCCGGGAGAGTCATGTGCGCTGTCAGACAATCGGGACGAGCTTCTTCCGAATGGCTCGGCTGTACACCTCGCCCGAGCCGCCACTTCAACCGAGACGCCGACCGCTCTCCGGATCGAAGAGGTGCAGGTGCCCGCTCGGAATGTGAAAACGCATGAGATCGCTGGCCGGTCGCTCACGCATGACGCCGGGCACACTCGCCGTGAAGGCCTCGGCCTCGCCCGCGATGCGCCCGTGCACGAGCGTGTTGGCCCCGAGTGGTTCGAGCTGCTCGGCGTGCATCGCAAGCGGACCCTCGGCATCGACGACGAGATGCTCGGGGCGCATGCCCACCTGTACCCTGCCGCTCGCCGCCACCGGCACATCGAGTTCGGCACCGCTGTCGAGATACAGGCGCCCGTCGCGGATTTCCCCGCCAACGACGTTCATCGCGGGGCTGCCGATGAACTGCGCGGCGAAGAGACTGGCCGGTTCTTCGTAGACTTCCAGCGGCGTACCGATCTGCTCGGCATGCCCGCCGTTCATGACGATCATGCGATCGGCCATGGTCATCGCCTCGACCTGATCGTGCGTGACGTACAGTGCCGTGACCCCGAGGCGCGCCTGCAGCGCCCTGACTTCGAGTCGCATCTGCACGCGGAGCTTGGCATCGAGGTTTGACAGTGGCTCGTCGAACAGGAACACGGCCGGTTCGCGCACGATCGCGCGACCCATCGCCACACGCTGACGCTGCCCACCCGAGAGTTCCTTCGGCTTGCGGTCGAGATACGGCCCGAGTTGCAGAAGCTCCGCGGCTTCACTGACCTTGCGCGCGATCTCCGCTTTCGGCACGCCGGCAATCCGCAGCCCGTAACCCATGTTGCGACGCACGCTCATGTGCGGGTACAGCGCGTAGTTCTGGAACACCATGGCGATGTCGCGATCCATGGGCTCGACCTCGTTGACGCGCTTGCCACCAATGCGCACCTCGCCTTCGCTGACGCTCTCGAGTCCTGCCACCATGCGAAGCAGCGTCGACTTGCCGCAGCCGGACGGCCCGACAATGACGATGAACTCACCGTCGGCGATGGCGGCGTCGATGCCGTGGATCACCTGTTCCCTGCCGAAACGCTTCCTGACGCCAACAAGCTCTACCGTGGCCATGCCCGTCCTGCCCTGAGTTTCATTTCTCGCTGTCCACCATGCCGCGGATGAAGAGTTTCTGCATCGAGATGACCACGAAGATCGGTGGAAACATCGCGAGTATCGAGGTGGCCATGATCACCGGCCAGTCGGCGATGTCGTCACCCGAGGGAAACATCTGCTTGATGCCCATGACGATGGTGTTCATGTCGGGGTCGGTGGTGATCAGGAGCGGCCAGAGGTACTGGTTCCAGCCATAGATGAACAGGATCACGAACAGCGCGGCGATGTTGGTGCGACTCATCGGCACCACGATGTCGACGAAGAAACGCATCGGCCGCGCTCCATCGACGCGCGCCGCTTCGGCAAGTTCGTCGGGAATGGTCATGAAGAACTGGCGGAACAGGAAGGTTGCCGTGGCCGAAGCGATGAGCGGGAAGATCAACCCTGAATAACTGTTGAGCATGCCGAAGCCCGCCACCACTTCGTAGGTCGGCACGATACGCACCTCCACGGGCAGCATCAGCGTGATGAAGATCATCCAGAAGAAGAACAGCCGCCCGGGAAAGCGGAAGTAGACGATGGCAAAGGCCGAAAGGAGCGAGATGATGATCTTGCCGATGGCGATTCCCATGGCCATGACGAGCGAGTTCGCCAGCATGCGCATGACCGGCACGTTGACACCATCGAAGAGTGCGCGGGTGTAGTTCTCGACGAGTTGATCACCCGGCCACAGCGGCATCGGCGGACTCACGATCTCCTGACGTGTCACGGTGGAGGCGACGAAGGCAAGCCAGATCGGGAAGAACACGAGCAGCACCCCGGAGATCATCAGGGCATGCGTCAGCCACAGCGAGCGACCGCGTTTTTCCACCATGCCGGGGCGCACGTCACTCATGCCGAATTCACTCCGGACTCGCCGACACCGTTTCGCCACCGGCACACTGTCCTGTCAGCCACCATCAGTAGTGCACCCGCTTCTCGAGCACGGTGAACTGCAGCACCGTGAGCGTGCCCACCACGACAAGCAGAATCACCGACTGCGCGGCCGAGGAGCCGAGGTCCTGACCGACGAAACCATCGGCAAATACCTTGTAGACGAGAATGGTCGTTGCCTGCTGCGGCCCGCCCGCGGTGATCGTGTGGATGACGCCGAAGGTTTCGAAGAAGGCGTAGACGATGTTGACCACGAGCAGGAAGAAGGTGGTGGGCGAGAGCAGTGGCAGCACGATGGTGAAGAAGCGTCGCCAGAAGCGTGCACCGTCGATGGCGGCGGCCTCGATGACCGCACGCGGCACGGCCTGCAACGCGGCGAAGTAGAACAGGAAGTTGTAACTGATGCGCCCCCAGGCCGAAGCCACCACCACAAGGCCCATGGCCTCGTTCTCGTTCAACACGTGATTCCAGTCGTAGCCGAGCTGCCCGAGGTACCAGGAGACCACACCCACACGCGTATTGAACATGAACAGCCACAGCACACCGGCCACGGCCGGCGCGATCGCGTAGGGCCAGATCAGCAGGGTACGGTAGGTGCCTGCCCCCTTGATGAGCCGATCGGCAAGCACCGCCAGGAACAGCGCCGGCACCATCGACACCAGCGTGACGAGCGTCGAGAACACCGCCGTGGTCATGAAGGACCCACGGTAGTAGGGATCGGAGACGAGGTAGCGGAAGTTCCCGAGCCCGACGAACTGCGACGACAAGCCGAAGGGGTCGGGAATGAACAGCGACTGCCAGACGGCCTGACCCGCCGGGTAGAAGAAGAACACGATGGAGATCAGCAGCTGCGGCAGCACCAGCAGCATGGGTAACCACCATCCTCCGAACACCACACGCTTTTCCATCGCGAATCAGGTTCCTCGCATTGGCAATCGATCCGGAAAGGCGCTGGAAGGGAACATGCGGCCTGTCAGCGTTTCCGGTCGCGTCAGTGACGATGACCGAATCAGCGATTCGCCTGCTCGAAGCGCCGGAGCAACTGGTTGCCCCGCTCGACGGCAGCATCGAGCGCCGCCTGGGCGTCCTTGTCTCCCGACCAGACAGCCTCGAGCTCCTCGTCGATGATGCCGCGTATCTGGTCAAAGGATCCGAGACGCAGGCCTTTCGAATTGGCCGTCGGCGCATTGCCGGTCATCTGCATGACGGCGATGTCGGTGCCGGGGTTCTCGTCGTAGAAGCCCTGCTCCCTGGTGAGTTCGCTGGCGGCAGTGGTGATCGGCAGATAACCTGTGTCCTGATGCCACTGGGCCTGGACCTCGGGCGAGCTCAGGAAGCTCAGGAACTCGGCCACGCCCTTGTAGTCGGCCTCGTCGTGGCCCGCCATGACCCAGAGGGAAGCCCCACCGATGATGGTGTTGCGCGGCGCATTGCCCTCGCCTTCCCAGTACGGCAGCGGACGAATCTCCCAGTCGAAACCGGCTTCATCCTTGACGCCGGCGTAACCCGCCGAGCTTTCGGTGAAGAAGGCGCATTCGCCGGAGCGGAAGTTGGCACCACCTTCGTTTCTGCGACCGGCATAGAAGAACTTGCCCTCCTTCGCCCACTCACCCATCTTGCCGATATGCGCGATCTGGGTCGGGCCGTTGAAGGCGAGTTCGGTATCGAGACCCCCGAAACCGTTGTCCTTCGTGGCGAAGGGCACATCGTGCCAGGCCGAGAGATTCTCGAGATGCACCCAGCTCTGCCAGGCGGTGGTCAGAACGCAGTCCTGCCCCGCTTCCTTGAGTTTGTCCATGACCTCTTCGACCTGCTGCCAGGTGCTCAGGTCGGTCTCGTCGGGGTTGATGCCGGCCTTGTTCAGCGCATCGCGGTTCACGTACAGCACGGGCGTGGACGAGTTGAAGGGCAGTGACAGCATCTCGCCATCCGGGGTGGTGTAGTAACCCTTGACCGCACCGATGTAGGCATCGGGGTCGAAATCGGCTTCGGCGTCGTCCATGAGCTGGTAGACCGGATAGATGGCACCTTCGGCGGACATCATGGTGGCAGTGCCGACTTCGAACACCATGAGGATGTGGGGTTGTTCGCCAGCGCGGAAGGCGGCAATGCCGGCGTTCAGGGTTTCGGAGTAGTTCCCCTTGTTGGCCACCACCACGGTGTAGTCGTCCTGGCTGCCGTTGAAGGTGGCCACCTGTTCATCGACAAGCTCGCCGAGTCTGCCGGTGAAGGCATGCCAGAAACGGATTTCGGTGTCAGCCCGAGCCGCGAGCGGTGTGACCATCGACAGGGCAAGGGCTGCCGCCAGAGTACGGAGTTTCATCAGGTTGAGTTCCTCGTGGTGGTTTGGTGCTGGACAATCCAGATGCCTGACACTGACGGTCAGTTACCGCACCGATGCTACACGAGGAAGAAGCCCACCCCAAACTGTCTTCGACCAATGGCCAGTATGTGACGCCGCTCAAGTGAACCTGCTGCCGTTGCGTCTTTTCGTCTTCCGAATTGTGTCCAGCTCCCGGGTCAGGATTTCGCGGGGAGGATCAAGAAGATTGCTGCCTGCATCCCGGTGTGGCGTGAGTGCAGAAACCCTGCGAACCATGACAGGAGACTCTGCAGGCAGTGCCACCGGATCGAGAACCGCCTTGCCCGTTTCAAGGACTGGCACCGGATTTCCACCCTCTGGTTGCGAGTCACGACCATGGCAGCTCATCAAGAACTGAATCTGGCGATAGAAACGCTACAATGTCATTGAGATATGATCGATATATCGTACTGTAACCGAGATCATCGCGACCGCGAGCAATACTTGAAAGCGGGGGTTTATGCCGACACCAGACATGATACTTCTTTTTCTCGTGGCGGATTTTTTCCTGAAAATCTCGCCGGGCCCCGACATGGCTCAGGTTCTTGGTCGTGGGCTGACACAAGGCTGGAAGCCTGCCTGGGAATGTGTCCTTGGAGTCGGTGCCGCAGGTTTGATCCAGGTGCCGGCAGCGTCGTTTGGCCTCGCAGCAACCTTCTCCTCATCCGAACTGCTATTTCAGCTTGTTCGATACGCCGGTGTCTTTTATCTGACTTACATAGGTGTTTCTGCAGTGCGACGCTCCTTTCAGTCGCTGTCAAGTGTTGAATTTCAGCAATCACCGGAATGCAGGCAAAGCGCCTTTTGGCAAGGCTTTGGCACCAATCTTCTCAACCCAAAGGTTTTCGTATTCATGGTTGCTTTCCTGCCGCAATTTGTGCAGCCTCAAAATGGCCCTGTATGGTTGCAAATTCTGATACTTGGAAGCCTCATGAAAATAAACGGAGTAGTGTTTCTTGGTGCATGTGCACTTGCCGCAAATCGAGTACGGGGCTGGGTTGCGTCGAATAAATGGTTCCTCAGACTGCAAGACGGTATTCTGGGCCTTCTGATGATTTCGCTTGCTTTATACATCCTCTTCAGTGACAGCATGGCACCCCCTGGCCATAAACTATCGGTGCAACCGTAACGCTCAATTTCCTTGTTGAGATCGTGGCGGATTCAAGCGGCCGTTGCAAACGCGATACCTGACCCTTCGGTCAATCGCGAGAAATGCGACACTCGTCGGCGACTGTGTGGGAGCGGCTGCATGCGGCATTCACCAGGGCACGACCGAGCCTATGGGATGAATTCATACAGTGGCACTGTAGTGCTGGACCGTCCGTTGCCGGTCTTTCGCCTCACTGAGCTGCGGCAACTATTCCCTGACAAACACCCAACGGAAATCCACAGGCACGGCGAGGCTGATGCTGGCAAGGCCGGCGATTTCGCGCAGTTTTTCCACCCCGCCATCCAGACCCAGGGCGGCCGCATCAAGGAGCACCGGTGAAAGGCTGCTCGCCTGGATGCGAGCTTCATCGATGCGCAGAACATGCACATCAGTCGCAACTTCAACATCTGCCTCACCTATCCTGAACGTGGCCTTCAGCGGGACAATTTCACTGCTGCCCACTGCGAGCGCTTCCAGGGACGCGGCATCCAGCGTCGCATCGACCACCGCCAGATCGCTGCCACCGTCTTCGGCGAACATCTTGCGCATGCGTTCATCACGAATCTCGATACCGGTATTGACACTGTCCAGCATAATTGCCACATGCGCCTGGCCACTGTCATCGATAGTCCCTTCCTGACTGTCGAAGCTGTGCTTTTCGGCGACACTACCATTCTTGATGGTGATGAAATTGATACGGGATTGGTTGTTGTCCAGTACCCAGCCTGCCCATGAAGGGGCTGAAACGGCCAGGAGAAACGGGACGGTCAATGCGAGAACTGCAGAATGTTTCATCATTACCTCCGAAAAACGTGATCGCTTGCGCCTGCCCGGTACCAGTCCGGCCAAGGTTCGATATCACCTCACCATACCCACAAACGCCATTCACCTGCTCTCTGATGGGACAACGGTTTTCCTTTAACCTTCTCGCATGACCTTGCGACAGCAGGGTGCTGTCCTCACCACCCAGGGCCAGTTCGTGTTTGCAGGCATCCTCGAGCCGACCGGCTCTGCATGAGCAAAGCCCACTGCCAGGCACATCGGCACGGATGCCGCCTCACCTTCCCTTCACACTGCCCGCACTTGAAGGCAACGGCGGGGGGCGTTCAAGGTTCAAACATGACTCCGGACAGAGAAAAGCAGACACTGTCTCAGTTCCCTGCCGCGATCAGTTCATCCACCTGCGATACGCGCGCCAGTTCCATGAGGCCTTCCGGCACATTGCGGTACTGGATGGCATGGCCGGCCTTGCTGGCACGCGCCAGCCATTCGATCATGAGAGCAAGGCCGGCGCTGTTGCTCTTCGACACACCGGCAAGGTCGATGGTGAGATCACCCTGCGACTCGATGTGCGTGATGACCGAGGCAAGCGCTTCGGCAGCGTTGTCGAAATCGAGTTCGCCACCGAGATAGAGCGCATCGTCGCCTGCCTGCAGGTTGAAACCGCTCATTGGACGCCGCCGTTGAGTTCGCCGCCCTCGTTGAATTCGCCGCCGCCGCTGCTTTCGCCGCGCGCATTGCGTTCCTTGAGCGTGGTAATCAGTCCATCGATGCCACCCTTGCTGATCTCACTGGCAAAAGCCGTACGATAGTTCGTGACGAGGCTGATGCCGTTGACTTCGATGTCGTAGATTCTCCAGCCGCCCTTGTCGCGCAGCTTGTAGTTGACCGGTACATCGTCGCCGCTGGCGGGCGAGAACACCGAGCGCACGATGGCACGGTCTTCGCGCTTCTCGGGGCGAAAAGGGGCGAAATTGATGGTCTCACCACGGTATTCGGTCATCGCGCCGGTGTAGGTATTCAGAAGCAGCTGACGGAATTCATCGACGAGTTCGGTCTTCTGCTCATCCGACGCCTTGCGCCAGAACTTGCCGACCGCGAGCTTGGTCATCGCGTCGAAATCAAGGTGCGGCACGACGATCTCGTCGACCCTGGCCTGGAGCCAGTCCGGGTCGTTGGCGATCTTGTCGGCGTCGTCGTTGAGTATCGCCAGCATCTCGGACACCACCGTTTCCACCAGATCCTGGGCAGGATGCTTCTCGGCCAGTGCAAAGGGGCTTGCCACCAGCAGTGCCATGGCCACGAGGAGTGAACGAAAGGAATTGATCATGTGGAAGTCTTCCTGAAATGGAGCGTGGGTCAGCAACCGAAACCGCGATCACCGCCGATTGGAGTGGGATTCCGCCCGAGTGTTCCCTGTCGGCTGCGAATATCCGGCTGTTTTCACAAGTTGCAAATCAAGGCTCGTGCCGCAGCCTGCCGTCAGCCGCCACCGCTGCGGTTGAACAGCACCTGACCGATCAGGCGTTCGAGCACCAGTGCCTCCTGGGTATAGGAGAACTCGTCGCCATCGACGATGACATCTTCCTCGGCACCGGGCTCGAGGCCGATGTACTGCTCTCCCAGAAGCCCCGCGGTATAGATGCTCGCGGTGGTGTCGAGCGGAAAGGCATCGAACTGCTTGTCGATGGTCATCGTGACCTTGGCCTCGTAGCTCTCGGGGTCGTATTCGATGGCGCTGACCTGGCCGACGCGAACACCGCTGGCCGACACGGGCGCGCGCACCCGCAGGCCGCCGACGTTCTCGAAGCGGGCCGTGACAGTGTAGCCACTCGTGCCCGAGAAGCTCGTGAGGTTGCTCACCTTCATGGCAAGAAGCAGCATCGCCGCAAGGAACAGCAGCACGAAAAACCCGACGGCGATTTCTACAGCACGTGAATTCATTGTTGTTTTCCGGAGTTCAGAACATGAGAGCGGTGAGGATGAAGTCCAGCCCCAGCACCGCAAGAGACGAGTACACAACGGTGCGCGTGGTGGCCGAAGCCACGCCTTCCGAGGTCGGTATGCAGTCGGCACCTTCGAAAATGGCAATGAAACAGATGACAAACCCGAAAACCACGGATTTGATGAGCCCGTTGCAGACATCCTCGACGAAGGCGGTGGCGTTCTGCATGTTGGACCAGTAGGCGCCGGCGTCGATGCCGAGCAGTTCCACCCCGACCGCATGGCCGCCAAGTACACCGACGGCACTGAACATGGCCGCCAGCATCGGCACGGCCAGGAAGCCAGCAATGAAGCGCGGCGCAAACACGCGCTTGAAGGGGTCGACAGCCATCATCTCGAGCCCCGAGAGCTGCTCGGTGGCCTTCATGAGACCGATTTCGGCGGTCATCGCGGAGCCGGCGCGTCCGGCGAACAGCAGC
Source organism: Gammaproteobacteria bacterium (assembly GCA_002746645.1). Lineage (GTDB taxonomy): Bacteria > Pseudomonadota > Gammaproteobacteria > Granulosicoccales > Granulosicoccaceae > Granulosicoccus. The sequence continues at coordinate 12,095 of PDPU01000017.1, forward strand.
CCCGTGACCACGGGCCCGAGTTCGCGCACGAGCGTCAGCGCGACCATCTGGCCCACCGAATCCTCGGCGCCGAAGTCGTTGAGGATGTTGTAGCCCTGCAGCGCCAGCACCATGCCGACGAAGAAGCCGCTGACGAGGATGATCGACAAGGTCTTGACACCCGCCGCATTGAGCTGGGCGATGACGAGTGAAAAACGCGCCAGTGCGCCCGGAATCGCGGCAATCAGGTGCAACAGGAAAATGCCGGCACGCCCGGCACGCTCCACCAGGGTAATGGTGGCGCGCCCCGTGCGCGCAATGAAATCGAGCATCAGTGAAGCCTCCGGCCGTCGAGAAGATCGCGCTCGTAGTCGGGCGCCGCCACCTGGAACGGCACGGGGCCATCGGGGCGACCGTTCAGGAACTGCTGCACCCAGGCCGATTCCGAAGCACGCAGTTCCTGCGGACTGCCCGTCTCGACCACCACCCCTTCGGAGATGATCACGACGTGGTCGGAAATCGACAGCGATTCATCGAGGTCGTGCGAGACGATCAGGCTGGTAATGCCGAGTGCCGAGTTCACGGTGCGAATGAGTTGCAGCAGGATGCCCATCGAGATCGGATCCTGACCGGTGAACGGCTCATCGTACATGATCATCTCGGGATCGAACACGAGCGCACGGGCGAGCGCCGCACGCCGTGCCATGCCGCCCGAGAGTTCGGACGGAAAGAGATCACGGGCACCACGCAGGCCCACCGCATGCAGCCGCATGAGCACGAGGTGGTGGATGATTTCCTCGGGCATGTCGGTGTGTTCACGCAGCGGAAAGGCAACGTTGTCGTAAACGCTGAGATCGGTCAGCAGGGCACCCGACTGGAACAGCATGCCGAGGCGTTTGCGCAGGGCGTAGAGTTCGCGCCGACGAAGTTTCGAGACTTCGATCCCATCGAATCGCACCATGCCCTGACTCGGCTTGAGCTGACCGCCGATCATCTTCAGCAGCGTTGTCTTGCCGGTGCCACTCGGACCGAGAATGGTCGTGACCTTGCCGCGCGGGATGTCGAAATCCAGCCCCTGGAAGATCCTGTTCGAACCGCGAGAGAAGTGCAGATCCTCGATCTCCACCAGCGTGTCGTCGTGCGGGGATTGACTGTTCATTGACGGGCTTCGCTTCGCATCGAAGGTACCAGTGCCTGTTTCACCAAGGTACGAAATCCGACAGGATACCGGTGTCGAGGCAGAAAGTGCTGCAATTCATCTGTATCGTGGCGGTGTCCGTTGCCCCCGATTGCCATCACCTGCTCACCCGATCATGAATCGAACCATCGTCCTTCTGCTGGCCGCAATGCTTGCCGGCGCCTGTGCCAGCAATCCACCCGACGGCCCGGTCTACGACCCCTGGGAGAACACCAACCGGAAAGTCTACGCCTTCAACGATGCAGTCGATCGAACCGTACTGACGCCGGTGGCCAAAGGTTACCGAGCGATCACGCCCGACCCGGTCGAGAAAGGCATCCGCAACTTCTTCAACAATCTCAGGGAGCCAAACACCATCGTCAACGACGTGTTGCAGGGCAAGTTACGCCAGGCGCTCGAAGACACCATGCGCTTCACCGCCAACACCGTGTTCGGCGGCCTCGGCTTCTTCGATGTGGCGACGCCGGGCGGCCTGCCACGCCACAACGAAACCTTCGGACAGACCTTCGGCGTCTGGGGCATCGGCGAAGGCCCCTTCATCATGCTGCCCTTGCTCGGCCCCTCGAATGCGCGTGCTGCCACCGGCGTCGCCACGAAGAACCTCACCACCTCGATGCCGCTGTACCTTACCGATGACGCCGTCGCGCGGATCGGCGTGGGTGCCTTCGACACCGTGTCCTTCCGCGCCTCGCTGCTTTCTGCCGGCAAGATCCTCGACGCCGCCGCTCTTGACCCCTACCAGATGCTGCGCGACGTCTGGGTGCTGCAGCACCGCCGGGCTACCTGGGGCGACTCGCGCCCGACCAGGATCGGCACCGCCGACCCCGAGGATGTCGACGAACTGGACGAACTGGACGAACTGGACGAACTGGACGAACTGGACGAACTCGACGAACTCGACGAACTCGACGAACTCGACGAACTCGATGAACTCGACGAACTCGACGAACTCGACGAACTCGACGAACTCGACGAACTCGATCAGTTGGACGCGCTGGACGGCTAAACTTGCCGGATGCAAGCCGCTTCCGACATCACCATCGACAACCAGCACCTACTCGACACCGCACGTGAAGTGCTGTCGATCGAGGCCGATGCCATCCGGCGCCTGTCCGAAAGGCTCGACCAGCGCTTCATCGATGCCTGTGAATTGCTGCTTGGCTGTGCCGGCCGCATCGTCGTCTGTGGCGTCGGCAAGACCGGCCACATCGGCGCCAAGCTTGCCGCGACACTCGCGAGCACGGGCAGCCCTGCCTTCTTTCTGCACGCGGCCGAAGCCAGTCATGGCGACCTCGGCATGCTCCGTGAGGACGACGTCGTCATCGCCCTGTCGCATTCGGGCAGTTCGTCCGAACTCATGACCATCCTGCCCGCCATCCGTCGTCACGGCGTACCGATCATCAGCCTCTGCGGCACTGAAAACTCTCCGCTCGTGAAAGCCAGTGACGTATGGCTCGACACACGCATCGACCGCGAAGCCTGCCCGCTCGGCCTAGCACCGACGGCCAGCACCACGGCGAGCCTCGCACTCGGCGATGCCCTCGCCGTCGCGTTGCTGACCGCACGCGGTTTCGACGAAACCGATTTCGCGCGTTCGCACCCTGGCGGGCGCCTCGGTCGGCAGTTGCTGCTCGGTGTCGACGAAGTCATGAAATCCGGTGAGGAAATGCCCGTGGTCGGCCCCGAGGCGAGCCTCAAGGAGGCGCTTCTCGAAATCAGCAGGAAAGGGCTCGGCATGGTCATCGTCGTCGATGCATCGGGCACGCTTCTCGGCGTGTTCACCGATGGCGACCTTCGCCGTACGCTCGAACACACCCTTGCCATCGACAGCGTGCGCATCGGCGACATCATGACGGTCTCGCCCATCACCATCGCGAGCACCACGCTCGCGGCCGAGGCACTGAAGCTCATGCAGAGCCGCCGCATCACGGCCTTGCCCGTCGTCGATGAAGACGGCTTCGTGGCGGGCGTCGTGACCATGCACGCCCTGCTCGCTGCCGGACTCGCCTGAACGTACCGCCGCCATGACACTCTGGCAACGCCTGATCCAACGCTACTGGTGGCTGGCACCGCTGCTGCTGCTGACCGTGGTGCTGCTTGATCAGAACGACAATCCGGCACCCGTAGCCAACGAAACGGTAACCGACATGCGTACGGGCGAGGCTGATTACTATCTGGAGAGCTTCACCACGCGCCATTTCGATGCGACGGGCAAGCTCGTCTACCTCGCCCACGGCGACAGTCTGGGCCACTTTCCCGACGACGATCATTCGGAAATCGAACGGCCCGTCATCGAACTGACGCGCCGTGACAGCAAGTGGCTCATCGATGCCCCGCGCGGGCGCTTCGATCCCGATCCCGACACCTTCAGGCTGGAGGGCGGCGTGACGATACGGCGCCTGCCGTTCGCCGCGGTGAACGATGCCGACGACAATCACCGAAAGACACACGAGGCGGAAGCACGCGAAGCCATTGCCAGCGAGCCAGTGACGATTCGCACCGAGACCGTAGCGGTGGCAACCGAGGCCAACGAGGTCCATACTGATGCACCAGTGAGCGTTGCGGGCGCCGGCTTCGAGCTCAATGCGCTCGGGATGAGTTCGGCCATCGACTCGGGGAACCTTGCCCTGCATGGCGATGTCCGTGCCACCTACCAGCCGCCGACTCGCGAGCCCTGAAAGAATCCTGCAGGAAGTGATGTCTCCCTGCAGGGAGCAGTGAGTCCTTGCCGCAGGCAATGCATGAACACGGGCCGGAAACGACCATGAACACGTACCGAAAGCGATCATGAACAAGAGCGTGACGAGCAAGCCGGGACGACCACCCCGCATCCCGCTCATGCGGCTCACCCTGCCGAGCATCCGGGCAGCCACGCTGCTCGCCGCCGCCGTGCTTGCCGCTACCGCCCCCCTCGCGGCACGCGAAGGCGATTCCGAACAACCGATCAATGTCAGTGCCAATCGCTCCGAGTACAACGAGCGCAGCGGCACCCAGATCCTGCGCGGCAACGTCGAGATCACCCAGGGCAGCATGCGCATCCGCGCCGATGAAATCATCGTGACGCTGGCCGACGGCGCGCTCGGCAAGGTCGAAGGCTCGGGCTCCCCGGTGCGCTTCGAGCAGGAAAACGATGCCGGTGAACTGATGCAGGGTTCGGCCAGACGCATCGTCTACGACGCCATTGCCGGCACCCTGATTCTCTCGGGCGGCGCCACGCTCTCGCAGCCACGCCAGAAGCTCGACAGCGAATCGATCACCTTCGACACACGCTCGCAGACGGTCAAGGCCGAAGGCAACGGCAGTGAAGGCTCGGGTGGGCGCGTCAGCCTGCAGATCCGACCGCCGACGAGTGACGAGCGGTGAACGGCCCGCGATGAACAGCAGCGACGACACACCTGCCGCAACGATCAATACCCGCACGCTCGAAGCCAGAAACATCCACAAGGCCTACAGGAAGCGTCGCATCCTCGACGGTGTATCGCTGCACGTGCAGAGCGGCGATGTGGTCGGGCTGCTCGGTCCCAACGGCGCCGGCAAGACCACCTGCTTCTACACCGTGGTCGGCCTCGTGCAGCCCGATGACGGCACCATTCTCCTCGACGACAAGGACATCACGCGCCTGCCGATGCACGCTCGTGCACGCCGCGGCGTCGGCTACCTCCCCCAGGAGGCCTCGGTATTCCGGCAACTGAGCGTGACGCAGAACATCATGGCAATTCTGGAGACGCGCCGGGAACTCGATGCCGGCGCGCGCCGCGACCGGCTCGAGGCGCTGCTCGAGGATCTCCAGGTCACGCACCTCCGGGACAGCCTCGGCATCAGCCTCTCGGGCGGTGAACGGCGGCGCGTGGAGATTGCCCGGGCACTTGCCGCCGACCCCGGCTTCATTCTGCTCGATGAACCCTTCGCCGGTGTCGACCCGATCTCCATCAACGATATCCAGCGCATCATCGTGCACCTCAAGGAACGCCACATCGGCGTGCTCATCACCGATCACAACGTACGTGAAACCCTCGGCATCTGCGATCGCGCCTATATTCTCGGTAACGGCAAGCTCATCGCCGAAGGCCAGGCCATCGACATTCTCGCCAACGAGCTGGTACGCGAAGTGTATCTCGGGGATGACTTCTCGTTGTGAACTCGAACACAGAAACCCAATATTTGGCACGATTATTGCCTTAACTATCTCCGACAACAGTCCGCATCGCTGCTGCGATAAACATGCCGCATCACAAAACGCGGCACAATGACGCAAGACAGTCCCGCGGAGTTGATTGTCGCCAACACATGGCCGACTTGTAACCAGCGACTTCTCGGCCATACCGGGGCAGGGCTCTTTCAGCCTGTCGGGACCATCGGAGAAACGCCAGGCGCGCCATGAAACAGTCACTTCACGTCAAGATGGGCCAGTCCCTGGCCATGACCCCGCAGCTTCAGCAGGCAATCAAGCTGCTGCAGCTCTCCACTCTCGAACTCCAGAACGAGATCCAGGAGGCCCTCGAGAGCAACCCGATGCTCGAGGTGCAGGATGAAGACGGCTCGCCGCACGAAGGCGACATCGACGCCGAAACCCGGGAATCACGGGAATCGCGCGAGTCGCGCGAAGCGCGTGACGAAAAGCGCGAGGAACGCACGGCGGCCAACGATGCCACCATCGACGCCACGATCGACGCCAGCGCGGCGGTGGCCGAGATGAGTACCGCCGACGCGGGTGATCAGACCATTGCAATCGACGACGTCATGCCCGACGTCATGCCCGAGGAACTCGCCGTCGACAGCGGCTGGGATGACGTCTACGAACCGGTACTGCCCACCGTTTCGAGCGCCCCCGGCGACGGCGAAAACCGTGACTTCACCGAATTCCACAACGCCGGGCTGCGCAGCATCCAGGAGCACCTCGGCGAGCAGATTCGCCTGTCGCCCCTGAGCGAGCGCGACATGGCAATCGCCGAGACCATCATCGATGCCATCGACGACAACGGCTACCTCCTCGACAGCGCGGACAGCCTCATCGAGGGCATCAACCGTGACGAAACCAACCCGGCCGAATTCGTCAGCAGCGAAGAGTTCGAGTCAGTACTGCATCTCGTGCAGCACCTCGACCCGACAGGCTGCGGCGCCCGCGACGCCAGCGAGTGCCTTGCCATCCAACTCGCGCAGATGACGCCGAATGCCGACACCGAACTCGCCACGGCCATCGTCACCGAACACCTCGATCTCCTTGCCGCGCACGATTTCCCGCGCCTCAGACGCCTGCACAAGGTCAACGATGATCGGCTGCAGTCGGCCATCACGCTGATCCGCAGCCTCAATCCGCGACCCGGTCGCCAGGTCATCAGCGACCATGACGAATACATCGTGCCGGACGTGTTCGTGAAGAAGATCAAGGGCGTCTGGCGCGTGGAACTGAACCCCGACATTGCGCCACGGCTGGGCATCAACGCCCTCTACGCAGGCATGGTCAAGCGCGCCGACAAGAGCGAAGACAACAACTTCATGAAAAGCCACCTGCAGGAAGCACGCTGGTTCATCAAGAGTCTGCAGAGCCGCAACGAGACACTCCTGCGCGTGGCTACCGCCATCGTCGAGCGCCAGCGGAGCTTCCTCGAATATGGCGACGAGGCCATGAAGCCGCTGGTGCTCCGCGACATCGCCGAGCATCTCAGTCTGCACGAGTCGACGATTTCGCGAGTCACGACACAGAAGTACATCCACACCCCGCGTGGCATCTTCGAATTCAAGTACTTCTTCTCGAGCCACGTATCGACCGTGAACGGCGGCGAATGCTCAGCAACTGCGATCCGCGCCATGATTCGGAAGTTCATTGCTGCCGAAGACACCGCAAAACCGCTCTCCGACAGCAAGATTGCCAGCATCCTGGTCGATCAGGGTATTCAGGTTGCAAGAAGGACCGTGGCAAAGTATCGTGAGTCCATGGCGATTCCACCGTCGAACGAACGCAAGCGCCTCAACTGAGGCATGGCCGGGCGACGGCGACAGCAACGCCCGCCGGTTTCGCGGCGCTGGTGCTGCCGCAGCAGCTGCCAGCGCCGGAGACGAACAACAAGAGGCTGTTATCAGGCACTTGGTATTGTTCGAAATATACATACGCAGGGTCTTTTCATCCCTCGCCTCGCTCCTGCACCGGCCTTCCGCGCCGGGTGGGGCAGCCATGGCCATGCCTGCGTATGCCCCCAAGGTCGCGCAAGCGTCCGCCTCCTGCGGCAAGACCCGCCTCCACCGCCCCACCACTCCGCAACGCCGGAACATCGCCAGCGGTATCGTGCCGTCGGCGAAATTCCGTCCGTGCGCAGACGGGCGGATTCCTCGGAACAGCCGGGCAAGGCCGTCACCACCAACCCAAAGTGGAGAGCATTACATGAATCTGGCTGTTACCGGACATCACGTCGATGTCACCAGTTCCATGCGCAACTACGTCGAAGAAAAAATGCAGCGTCTGGAGCGTCACTCGGAAAGACTTGTCTCGATCCACGTGATCCTGACCGTGGAAAAGACCGGCCACAAGGCCGAGGCCACGGCCGAGGTAGCGGGTTCCCGCCTCTACGCCGACACTACCGAAGACGACATGTACGCCGCAATCGACATCATGACCGACAAGCTCGATCGCCAGTTGATCAAGCAGAAGGAAAAGCTCAGGCAGCATCGTCGTGACCGTGACCGTGATCGCGATATCGTGGCGGATCAGTAACTGTCCTGAAACGGCATGGCCTTGTAACCACCTCGACTTCGACTTGCATTCCTGGTTGAAGCGCGCACAATAGGCAGCCGAGAACCATCAAGGCAGGGCCCTGACCGGTTTGCCGGGCAGGGCCTTCATTGTCTCAAGAGGCAGGAACAGGTCGCGTAACAACGACCATTGATCAGGTAAGACATGGATATAGCGGAATTGCTGGCAGTGAATCGCATACGTTGCCAGTGCGACATCCAGAGCAAGAAGCGCGTGGTGCAGACCGTCGCTGAGGTGCTCGGCGCATCACTCCGCCAGGCCGCCGAAAGGCCGGGCGACGAGGTCGAAGGCGACGCCGTCGGCGTGCGCGAGAACATCGACGGCAAAACGGAGGCGCGCACGCGAAACGGCGAAAAGCACGGGGAAGTGCGGCGTCTGCTCTCGCTTCGCTCACGCCAGAGCGACGCAGACGAGGCACAGGAGCCGCCCTCGGACATGGACATCATGGACGCCCTGATTGCTCGCGAGCGCCTGGGTGCAACCGGTATCGGCAAGGGCGTGGCACTGCCACACAGCCGCCTTGCCGGCATCGAGGCACCGATCGGCGCCCTGCTGACCCTCGAGGCCGGCGTCGACTACGAGTCCGGTGACGGCACAGCCGTGGACATCGTGTTCGGTCTGCTGGTGCCCGAGCAGTGCAACGATACACACCTGAAGATCCTCGCCGAGCTCGCACGCCGCTTCAACGACGATTCGCTGCGCGATTCGCTGCGGCGTTTCGAGAGCAGCGAGGCCGTCATGGGCTTTCTCTCGGCCTTGCCGGCAACGGCCTGAGTTCGAGCGCAGGCACCACGGGAATCCAGCAACCATCAACGCCGCCACCAGCACAAGACCACCGATGCGCCTCAGTGTCGAAGCCCTGTTCGGCGCAGTGCACGACCGGCTGCAACTCGAATGGCTGTCGGGGCGCGAACGGGGCGAGCGCTTCATCGATCGCCCCAGGGACAACGACACCGCACCGAAAACGCGACTGCTCGGCCCCTGGAGCTACAACGTCGCCAATCGCATCCAGCTCATCGGCCCTGCCGAAGCGCGCCTGATCGCGCTCGACGGCAGTTTCGACCCGGACCGCTTCGAATACGCTCCGGCCGACACCACAGCCCTGTTTCTGCTGAGCAACAGGCTCGAGCCGCCCCCGGCACTTGCCGCCTTCGCCAACACACACGGCATTCCGTTGATGGTCTCGGCGCTGAACTACGGCGAACTCCAGAAGAACCTCCGGCACCAGATCACACGCCTGCTGGCCGAACGCCGCATCATCCACGGCGTCCTCCTCGACGTGCTCGGGCTCGGTGTGCTCATGACCGGCGGTGCCAATATCGGCAAGAGCGAACTCGCGCTGGAACTGATCAGTCGCGGCCACATCCTCGTTGCCGACGATGCGCCCGAGTTTCGCCGCATCGCCCCGGGGACGCTCGAAGGCAGCTGCCCACCGCTGCTCGAGGGTTTTCTCGAAGTGCGCGGCCTCGGTGTGCTCAACATCGCCCGCATGTACGGTGACGCCCACGTCAGACGCCGCAAGACCCTGAAATTCATCGTCGACCTGCTGCCTGCGGACAGCGAACACAGCGAGGCGCTCGCCGAATCACGCCTTTCCGACTCCGCCGACACGCGTGACATCCTCGGCGTCAGCATCCCGCTGCGGAAACTGGCCGTCGCGCCGGGACGGAATCTCGCGGTGCTGATCGAGGCTGCCGTGCGCGATCAGTTGCTACGCTATGGGGGCTACTCGGCCACACGGGATCTCATCGAACAGCAGGCCCGCGCCATCGAGCGGTCGCGCCCCACCGGGCCGGAAGACACCTGACCATCACACAGCAACCCCCGACCGAAACATGCGGCCATGCCAGACTCAGCATCGAGCAAACGATTGATCATCGTCACCGGCCTTTCGGGTTCCGGCAAGAGTGTCGCCCTGCATACGCTCGAGGACGATGGCTACTTCTGCATCGACAACCTGCCCGCAAAACTGCTCCCCACGCTCATCGATGAACTGCTCGAGCACGATGACGATCTCTACGCGCGCCTCGCCATCGGTGTCGATGTCAGGAGCGAGCGACGCTCCCCCGATGACCTGCTGAGGCTGTTCCGGAACCTTCGCCGACGCGAGGCACTCGAGTTCGAAGTGCTGTTTCTCGACACAGGTCGCAGCACGCTCGTCAGGCGCTTTTCGGAAACCCGCCGACGACATCCGCTGAGCGGCGAGAATCTGCCGCTGCACAACGCCATCGATCACGAGATGCGCCTTCTCGACCCCGTCAAGGAGGCCGCCGATCGCGTCATCGACACGAGTCGCCTCAACGTGCACGAGCTTCGCGAGCTGGTCGGCAACTTCACCCGGGATGCCGAACGCAGCGGGCTCACGCTCGTGTTCCAGTCCTTCGGTTTCAAGCACGGCGTACCCGGCAGCACCGATTTCGTCTTCGACGTGCGTTGCTTGCCGAACCCGCACTGGGATGAGAAACTGCGCCGACACACCGGCGCGGAAGCGCCCGTCATCGCCTTTCTCGACGCGCAGCCGGAAGTCGGTGAGATGTACCGCACCATACGCGATTTCCTGACCCGCTGGCTGCCCTGCTACGACGCCGAGAACCGCGCATACCTTACCGTATCGATCGGCTGCACCGGCGGGCGTCATCGCTCGGTGCATCTGGTCGAGCGCCTTTTCGCCCACTTTGCGGCCGAGCGCGGCAACGTGAGCAAGCGACATCGGGAGTTGGCCTGAGATGCCCGAACGACAACTCGAGATCATCAACAAGCTCGGACTGCACGCACGCGCTGCATCCAGACTCGTGAAGCTTGCCGGTCGTTTCGAGTCCAGTGTCGACATCGAGAAGGACGGGCAGCGCGTCAACGCCAAGAGCATCATGGGCGTGATGATGCTCGCCGCGGGCTGCGGTTCGACCATCACCCTGCATACCGAGGGCAGCGATGCCGATGCGGCACTGACGGCCGTCGCCGAACTCATCGACAACCGCTTTGACGAAGACGAATGAGCCCCCGATGAGCCTCATGTTCAACGGCATCGGAGTGGCTCGCGGCATTGCCATCGGCGACGCCTGGCTGCTGCGGCGCTACCCCTTCGACAACCCGACCGAACGCGACATCGACACCCCGGCGCGTGAAATCCGGCGCCTGAAGGCCGGTATCCGGGATGCGCGCCACGCCCTCGAGCAGACCCGCGAGGAGATCCCCGAAGACGCCTCGAGCGACGTCAGCGCCTTCATCGAGACGCACCTGCTGATGCTCGACGACAGCCTCTTCCTGCAGCGCCCGAGCGAACTCATCCGCGAACAGAGGATCAGCGCCGAAGCGGCGCTGCAACTGCAGCGCGAAGAGCTCACGCGCGTCTTCGGCGCCATGGAAGACAGCTACATCGCCACGCGCATCGATGACGTCAACCACGTCGTCAACAGCATCCTCCGCGCCCTGCACGTGGCCGAACACGGCGACACCGACGTCGACCATACCGCCTGGAAAGGCCGCATCATCATCGCCGACGACCTGACCCCGGCCGACACCGTGATCATGAAGAAACACGGTGTGGCAGCTTTTGCCACCGAGACCGGCGGGCAGACCTCGCACACGGCCGTGCTGGCCCGCAGCCTGGACATTCCGGCAATCGTCGGTCTGCACAACCTCAGGCGCTACATCCGTCACGGCGAAACCCTGGCCCTCGACGGCAGCAGTGGCATGCTGCTGGCCGAGCCGACCAAGGCGATGCTCGCGGGCTACCGGCGCGCACAACGCGAGCAGCGCGCTCGGCGAAAGGCGCTGGCCACGCTCACCGACCAGCCGGCCGTGACCCTCGACGGGGTCGAGATCGAACTCGCTGCCAACATCGAGGTGGACGAGGACATCAAGGCACTCCGGCGCGTCAATGCCGATGGTGTCGGGCTCTACCGCACCGAGTTCCTGTTCATGAACCGCAATGATCTGCCGCACGAGCAGGAACACTTCAGGGACTACAGCCGTGTCATTCGTGCCCTCAAGGGCAAACCACTGACCATTCGCTCGGCAGACCTCGGCGCCGACAAGCTCGCCGCGTCGATCGAACCACTGAGCGGTGCCAGCACCACCAACACGCACAACCCGGCCCTCGGTCTTCGCGGCATTCGCCTCTGCCTGCAGGAAACCGCGCTGTTCGTACCGCAGCTCCGCGCCATCCTGAGAACCTCCGCCAAAGGGCCGGTGAGGCTGCTGATCCCGATGCTCTCGGGGCTCGAGGAGATCAACCAGACGCTGGCACTCATCGACGCGGTACGCGAAGAACTCCGCGAGGAAGGCATTGCCTTCGACGAAGACATGCCGATCGGCGGCATGATCGAACTGCCGGCCAGTGCCATCATGGCCGAGGCGTTCGCCGAGCGGCTCGATTTTCTCTCCATCGGCACCAATGACCTCATTCAGTACACCCTCGCCATCGACCGCGTCGACGATGCCGTCAACTACCTCTACGACCCGCTGCACCCGGCGGTGCTGAAGCTCGTTCGCGACACCATCCGCGCCGCCGACAAGGCCGGCATTCCGGTGTCGCTGTGTGGCGAGATGGCCGGCGACACGCGTTACGTGCGGCTGCTCCTCGGACTCGGCCTGACGCGCTTCAGCATGCCGCCGAACCTGCTGCTCGAAGTCAAGCGCTGCGTTCTCGAGAGCCGCTGCAGCGCGCTCAGGAAGCAGGCGGCCATGCTCATGAAGGCGCGCAGCAGCGAACAACGGCTGTCGCTCCTCGCTCGCATGAACAGTGACGCATGAACAGAAAACGCAACAAGCAGGACACGCAACCGGTCGGCGAACCCGGGTCGAACATCCCCGCAACCGACGAACATGCTACGGACGCTTCCTCGGCACACGACCGGGATTCGTCCTCCGCACAGACCCTCGACACGTCCCGCGCGCAGGCCCGAGATGCAACCGATGACCTGCCGGACAACCGGAACGACGGAACAACCGACGCGACGGGACCGAGGAGCCACGACGACAGGGAGGCACTGATCGAGAGTCTTGCCGGCGGCTCGGTATCGGCCCTGCGTCGCATGCTGCACTCGATGCACCCGGCCGAAATCGCCGATGCGCTCGAATCACTGCCGCCCGTGCGCCGCCAGCTGCTGTGGGATCTCGTCGACCCCGAGTTCGAGGGCGAGGTACTCATGGAGGTGGGGGACGAAGTCCGCGAGAACCTCGTTCGCCTCATGGACACCGAGGAACTGCGTGCCGCCACCGAAAGGCTCGACCTCGACGATCTTGCCGATTTCATGCAGTCACTCCCCGAGACGCTCACGGGAGAGGTGCTCGACGGCATGGACCGCGCCGACCGCGGGCGCCTCGAACAGGTGCTGTCCTACCCCGAGGACAGTGCCGGTGGCCTCATGAACCTCGACACCATCACCGTGCGCGGCGACGTGACGCTCGATGTGGTGCTCCGTTACCTGCGCCGCCGTGGCGAAATGCCACCGCACACCGATCGGATCTGGGTCACCGACCGCTTCGGTCGCTACAAGGGCGACCTCTCGATCAGGAATCTTCTCACTCACGGCACCGACACCGTGGTCGAGGACATCATGCGCACGAAGATCGAGCCACTGCCCGTGCTCACCGAAGGGCACGAAGTGGTACGCATCTTCGAGGACTACGACCTTGTCTCGGCACCGGTCGTCGACGACCGGAATCACCTCATCGGCCGCGTCACCATCGACGACGTGGTGGACGTGATTCGCGGCGAAGCCGAGCAGTCGGTCATGAGCATGGCGGGTCTCGACCACGAAGACGACATCTTCGCACCGGTGCTGCGCAGCACGCGCAAGCGTGCCGTATGGCTCGGCGTGAATCTCCTGACCGCCCTGCTTGCCTCCTGGGTCATTGCGCAGTTCGAGGGCACACTCGAGCGCGTGGTCACGCTGGCGGTACTGATGAGCGTGGTGCCGAGCATGGGCGGGATCGCCGGCAGCCAGACGCTCACGCTC
>PDPU01000018.1 GCA_002746645.1 Gammaproteobacteria bacterium
AATCTGTCATTGGCGGAGGGTGCTCGGTATGAGTTGTAATTCTTTGGTTAGCTTACAATTTTACCGACTCTCCGCCACTCTCGCATGAAATATTCAGGCGAAGAACGCCTTTCTCTGAGCTGCATCAGGCAACCTGACCGATCAGGCCTTCTCGTCTTCCGCAACCGCCTTCATGCTCAGGCGAATGCGTCCCTGCTTGTCGACTTCCAGCACCTTGACCTTGACCATCTGGCCTTCGGACAGTTCGTCGGAGACGTTCTGCACGCGTTGCTCGGAGATCTGCGAGATGTGCACGAGACCGTCCTTGCCGGGCAGGATGTTGACGAAGGCACCGAAATCCATGATCTTCTGCACACGACCTTCGTAGATCGTGCCGACTTCGATGTCGGCCGTGATCTGCTCGATGCGACGCTTCGCTTCCTCGCCGGCGGAGCGATCGCTCGAGGCAATCTTGATGAGGCCATCGTCGCCGATGTCGATCGTGGCGCCGGTTTCCTCGGTAAGCGCACGGATGACCGCACCGCCCTTGCCGATGACCGAGGCAATCTTCTCGGGGTTGATCTTCAGCGTGATGAATCGCGGTGCATGGGCCGAGAGATCGTCGCGCGGTGCGTCGATGACCTTCGCCATCTCCCCGAGGATGTGCAGCCGGCCGGCTTTCGCCTGCTCGAGCGCCTTTTCCATGATCTCGCGGGTGATGCCGTCGATCTTGATGTCCATCTGCAGGGCCGTGACACCGTCGGCGGAACCTGCGACCTTGAAGTCCATGTCGCCGAGGTGGTCTTCGTCGCCGAGGATGTCGGAGAGTACCGCGTAGTCGTTCTCTTCCTTGATGAGACCCATGGCGATACCCGCGACGGGTGTCTTGACCGGAACGCCGGCATCCATCAATGCAAGGCTGGTACCGCAGACCGACGCCATCGAACTCGAGCCGTTCGATTCGGTGATTTCCGACACCACGCGAATGGTGTACGGGAAATCTTCTTCCGCGGGCATGACCGCCTGCACACCGCGCTTGGCGAGCTTGCCGTGACCGATTTCACGACGCTTGGGCGAACCGATGAAGCCGGTTTCACCGACCGAGAACGGCGGAAAGTTGTAGTGCAGCATGAAGGTCTGACGGCTTTCACCGGCAAGTGCATCGATGATCTGGGCATCGCGCGTGGTGCCCAACGTGGCCGTGACGATGGCCTGGGTTTCACCACGAGTGAACACGGCCGAACCGTGGGTACGCGGCAGGATGCCGGTATGCACCGTGATCTGGCGGATGTCGTCGGTGGCGCGGCCGTCGATACGCGGCTGCCCTTCGATGATGCGCGAGCGCACGATGGACTTCTCGAGCCTGCCGGCAGCATCACGCACTTCGTCTTCGCTGTAGCCTTCCTCGCCTTCGGCCGCGGCGAGTTCGTCAACGGCCTTCTGCCTGGCCGCACCCACCGCTTCCTGACGATCCTGCTTGACCGCGATCTGGTAGGCCGCAGTGAGATCATCACCGATGGTGGCTTCGACTTTGGCGTAGAGGTCTGCGTCGCTCTCCGGCGCCTGCCAGTCCCATGCCGGGGTGTTGACTTCGGCGGCGAGCTCGCGAATGGCCTCGATGGCCGTCTGCAGGTGCTCGTGGCCGAACATCACGGCGTCGAGCATCGTGGCTTCGGAGAGCTCGGCGGCTTCCGATTCCACCATGAGGACGGCCTGATCGGTACCGGCAACGACAAGATCGAGCTGACTGTCCTGCATCTGGCTCAGCGTCGGGTTCAGTACGTACTGGCCATCGATGTAACCGACACGAGCACCGCCGATGGGGCCTGCGAAGGGAATGCCAGAGATGGCCAGCGCCGCCGAGGCACCGAGCATGGCGGGGATGTCGGGGCTGATTTCCGGGTCGAGCGACATGACGGTCGCAATCACCTGCACTTCGTTCATGAAGCCCTTCGGAAACAGCGGTCGCAGCGGGCGGTCGATCAGACGCGAGGTCAGCGTTTCGGCCTCGCTCGGGCGCCCTTCGCGCTTGAAGAAACCACCGGGAATCTTGCCGGCAGCGAAGGTCTTTTCCTGGTAGTTGATGGTCAGCGGGAAGAAGCTCTGACCGGGCTTCGCCTCGCGGCGGCCGACGGCCGTGACGAGTACCACGGTGTCGCCCATGGCGGCCACGACGGCGCCGGAGGCCTGCCGGGCGATCTCGCCTGTTCGCAGGGTCACGGTTTCGGAACCGTACTCGAAGGTCTTTGAATAAGTGGTCACTTGGGAATCCTGTTGGCGTGTTGGCGGCGCGCTCGATCGACGCGCACTCTTGTGACGGTCGATGGCTGGGCTCGAAGCGCGTACGCGGCGAACGAAATCAGCGGCGCAGGCCGAGACGCTTGATGAGGTTCTGGTAGCGGCCGGCATCCTTCCGATGGAGGTAGTCGAGAAGCTTGCGGCGCTGGTTGACCATGCGAAGGAGTCCACGACGCGAGTGGTGGTCGTGCTTGTGCTCCTTGAAGTGTTCGGTGAGGTGGTTGATGCGTGCGGACAGCAATGCAACTTGTACTTCGGGTGACCCTGTGTCCGTAGAGTCAAGCTGGAAATCCTTGACGATTTCCGCCTTGCGTTCGGCGCTGAGGCTGGACATGATGTTTGAATACTCCGGGATATCGCCCACGGGGCGATGGAATGGGAAAACGGAAACGCGGAACCACGAACCCGGGCACGGCCGGGCCGGCTTGCAGTTCGTGGCATCGTTGAAAAACCGCTGCGACCTTGGCAGCAAACATGGCATTGTATCAGACATCCGAAGCGCGGACGGGCTCGGAATCATCCATCCGTCGCGCCCCGCAGTGCCGCCAACTCCGTCTCCAGCGCGTCGATACGCCATTGCAGGCGTTGGGTCGCGCGGCGGATGTCCGCATCGTCATGGCGGCGGGGAATGTACTTCGGGCAGTTTCGGTCCCAGGTCGTGAGTGAAAACACGAGTTGCCGATCCGGCCCGTCCAGGTTCTCGACACTCATGTCGCCCCAGAGCTTGTAGCGAATCGCACGGCGGAAGTCGATCAGCAGGATGCAACAACGCGGGTTCTCGGAAAGATTGCCGAGTGTGATGTAGTGACGGTTGCCGGCATAGTCGGGAAACGCGGCCGTCCTGCGATCACGAATCGTGACGAAGCCCGGCTCCCCGCCACGATGCTGCACGTAGGGCTGACCGTCGGCACTGGCCGTGGCAAGGAAGAACGAATCCGTTTCCCCGAGCGCCTGGCTCAATTCGTGCCCGAATTCGTCAGGCCAGGTATCGCTGCGCTCGAGTCGTTCCATCGAGTCGCGGCTGCCGAGGCGTGCCTGAATTTCCTTCACCGCGTCGCTGAAGGCGATGTCGGTGGTATGACGATGGTTGCGATCTTCGGCACTCATGATACGGCTAATCCCACTGCATGACCTTTCTGGGCGCGATGCGCAGACCACTCCTGCCGGTTTTCGCAACCGCACCAAGACCGAGAAACCGCCGCGAATGTCCTTCTGCGGCGCCGGATGCCACCTGGTAGACGCGGACAATGGCTCCATCCACCATCCCGAGCGACGCGTTTGCGGCAGCGGCCGCTTCTCCGGCAGCAGGCTCTGCAACACCAGTGGCCGCCACCACCTGACCGTTGCCGAAGCACACGGCCGATGCCGCATCGATCTCGACGGCCGCCAGGTAGTCGAGCCCCGCCTCCGGCGGCAGCAACAACGCTTCGCGATCGGCAAGCTTGTCGATCGCTTCGAGTGCAGCGAGCGTAACCATCTCGCCGCGCCGTGAACCCCCTTCACCTTGCCGTGAGTCACCCTCCGCGGCCGTCGAAAACGGCTCCACGTACAAGCGCCGCAATGCCGCCACGTGCGCGCCGCAACCGATCACGTCGCCGATGTCGCTGACCAGCGAACGAATGTAGGTGCCTTTCGAACAGCGCACGCGCAGACGGGCGCTCACGCTGCCGGGAGAGCGCGTGTCGTCGAGCACGGAAAACGCGAGTACCTCGAGTTCGTCGATGGTTACCCTGCGCGGTTCGCGCTCCACTTCCACGCCCTGGCGCGCGAGTTCGTAGAGGCGTTTGCCGTTGCGCTTGAGTGCCGAGACCATCGGCGGCACCTGCAGCTGTTCGCCACGAAAACCGGCGCATATCGCCTCGAAGCGATCTCGATCGAGTTCTGCGGGTATCGACTGCTCGGCGATGAGCTCGCCATCGGCATCGGCCGAATGTGTCTGCACGCCGAGGACCAGCGTGGTCTCGTAGGCCTTCTCGGCAGCCAGGAGATGACTCGACAGCCTCGTGGCTTCGCCGAAACACAGCGGCAGCATGCCGGTGGCGAGCGGATCGAGGGTGCCGGTATGGCCAGCCTTCTGCGCATCGAGCAAGCGGCGCGCCTTCTGCAGGGCCTGGTTCGAACTCATGCCTGCCGGCTTGTCGAGCAGCAGAATGCCGTGCACCGGCCGGCCGCGCTTTCGGCGTCGTGCCATGTGTGCCTCCGGACGAGACTAGCGGGTGTTGTCGGTCGCGTCGTTGTCGGTCGCGTCGTTGTTGGCTGTACTGTTACTCGCCACCGCCGCATCGATCAACGCCGACATCGCCGCGCCCTTCTCGGCCGAATCGTCGTAGAAAAACCTGAGTTCCGGCACCGTGCGCGTGCTCATGCGCCCGGCAAGCTCGTGTCTGAGGAAACCCGCCGCACGCGTCAGCGCCTTCTGATTGGCCGCACGATCACCGTCGCCGAAGAACGAGTAATACACCCTGGCGACCGAGAGATCGCGCGAGACCTCTACCGACACGATCGTCAGCAGCGGTGAAACGTCGGGGTCGTCCACCTCGTCGCGGATGATCACGGCAAGCTCTCGCTGGATGAAATCCGCGACGCGGTGGCTTCTCGGGTAATCCTTCGCCATCAGACGACAATCTCCACAGGCAGATCAGCGTGCTCGCTTCAGAGCGTGCGCACGACTTCGGTGCGCTCGAACACCTCGATGACGTCGCCGGGCTGCACGTCGGTGTAGTTTCTGACACCGATACCGCATTCGGTACCCATGCGCACTTCCTTGACGTCGTCCTTGAAGCGTCGCAGCGATTCGAGTTCGCCTTCGTAGATGACGACGTTGTCGCGCAGCACGCGAATCGGCTCGTCCTTCCTGACCACACCGTCGGTGACCATGCAACCGGCGATCTGGCCGAACTTCGGCGAAGTGAACACTTCCAGTACCTCGGCGTTGCCGATGATGTTCTCGCGCACTTCGGGAGCGAGCAGGCCACCGGCAAGCTGCCTGGCGTGATCGATGAGTTCGTAGATCACGCTGTAGTAGCGCAGGTCGGTTTCCTGCTCCTGCACGAGACGGCGTGCCGGGCTGTCGGCACGCACGTTGAAGCCGACGAGCACGGCATCCGAAGCCGAGGCAAGGTTCGCATCGGATTCGGTGATGCCGCCGACACCGCCGCCGATGACGCGGATTTCCACTTCATCGGTGGAGAGCTTTTCGAGCGCATCGCGAATGGCCTCGAAACTGCCCTTGACATCGGCCTTGACGAGGTAGTTCACCACGGGCTTCGAACCACCCCTGACCTGGGCGAAGAAATCTTCGGCAGCGGTCGGGCGACGTGCGGCAAGGCGTGCATCACGCTGCTTGCCGTGACGAAGCTCGGCGAGTTCGCGTGCGCTGCGCTCGTCAGCCGCAACGAGCATTTCGTCACCGGCGTTCGGTGTGGACGACAGACCGAGCACCTGCACCGGCGTCGACGGTCCGGCTTCCTCGACCGCATTGCCGTCTTCATCGAACATTGCGCGTACGCGGCCCGTGACCTGGCCACAGATGAAGGTATCACCGCGCTTGAGGACGCCTTCCTGCACGAGAATCGTTGCCACGGGCCCCTTGCCCTTGTCGAGCGCGGCTTCGATGACGATACCCGCCGCGTTGCCTTCGGAGATGGCACTGAGTTCGAGCACTTCGGCCTGCAGCGTCAGCGCCTCGAGCAGGTCGTCGATGCCCTGACCGGTCAGGGCCGAGACATGCACGAACTGCGTGTCGCCACCCCACTCTTCGGAGATGACCTCGTGCTGGGAGAGTTCGTTACGTACACGCTCGGGGTCGGCGTTTTCCTTGTCGATCTTGTTGACCGCGACGATGAGCGGCACGTCGGCCGAGCGGGCGTGCTGGATGCCTTCGATGGTCTGGGGCATGACACCATCGTCGGCGGCCACGACGAGCACCACGATGTCGGTTGCCTGAGCACCGCGTGCACGCATCGCGGTAAAGGCTGCGTGACCCGGGGTGTCGAGGAAGGTGATCGGGCCGTTCGGCGTATCCACCTGATAGGCACCGATGTGCTGGGTGATGCCACCGGCTTCGCCCGAGGCAACACGCGAGGCACGGATGTAGTCGAGCAGCGAAGTCTTGCCGTGGTCGACGTGACCCATCACGGTGACCACCGGCGGACGCGCCTCCTCGTCGCCTTCACGTTCACCCGCGACGAGGGCAGCGAGTGCCGCTTCGACATCGTCGGCGCTCATCGGGTTGGCGTTGTGGCCCATTTCCTCGACCACGAGAATGGCCGTGTCCTGATCGAGCACCTGGTTGATCGTCGCCATGACACCCATGCCCATCATGGTCTTGATGACCTCGGCCGCCTTCACTGCCATGCGGTTGGCAAGTTCCGCCACGGTGATGGTTTCGGGCACGTCGACATCACGCACCACGGGCGCCGTCGGACGCTCGAAACCGTGCTTGGTTTCGAAGTTCTGCGGCAGCGCGCGGCGCGGCCTGCCCTTCCTGCGGCCTGATTTTTCCTTGGACACGCGCAACTGGTTGCGACCGTAACGCGTTTCGCCACCGGCACGTCCGCGGCCACGACCACGACCCTTGTCGCGCCCGCCACCGTCACGGCCACGCTCGCCACCGGTGCCGCTCGCGGCCTGCTGTGCTTCCATGGCGGCACGCCGCTGGGCTTCGGCAGCCTTGCGCTCGGCTTCGCGACGCTCGGCTTCGCGCTTCTGTTCTTCCTCGGTAACACGCCGCCGTTCGGCGGCCACCTGCCTTTCGGCCATGCGTTCGGCCATGGCGCGAGCGGCCTGTTCGGCATCGCGGCGCGCGGCATCCTCACGGATGCGGCGAATGCGATCGGCTTCCGTTTCCTCGGGTTTGGCTGGCGCTTCGGCTGGCGGCTCGACCGGCGGCTCGACCCTGGCTGCAGCGGAACCGGCAGCCGCGGCCACGGCCGCTTCCACTTCGGCCTGGGCCCGCGCCTCGGCATCTTCGGCGGCATTGCGTGCCGCTTCGTCGGCAGCGGCAGCGCCGGCTTCAACAGCGCCGGCGTCGTCAGAAGTTTCGGCTGCCGGCGTTTCCACCACGGGTGCTTCCGCCGCGGGTGCTTCCGCCGCCGGTGCTTCCGTTACCGAAGTTTCCGTTGCCGGTGTTTCCACCGGTGCGGCCTCGGCCACCTGGCCATCGGCCCCGGCTGCTGTCTCACCGGCACCATCTGCCGCCTTTGTCGTCTCGTCGGCAGCTTCCCGGGCTGCACTGTCAGCCGCTGCGGCAGCTTCGTCGAGTTCGGTCTGATCGACGATGCTCGGTCGCACCAGTGTGCGCTTGCCGCGAACCTCGACGCTGACCTTGTTGCGCCCCGACGCGTCGGTCTTGAGTTCGCTGACGCGCTTGCGCTTGAGGGTGATCTTCTTGCCACCACCCACTCGTGTCTGCTGACCGCGCGATTCACGCAGGTGAGTCAGCAACGACAGCTTTTCGGCATCGCTGATGGTGTCATCGGCGCCAGCCTTCTCGATGCCCGCATCCCTGAGCTGTTCGAGCAGACGGTCGACCGGCGTACCGACGACAGTCGCAAGTTGTTTTACGGTGACTTCTGCCATGATTTCTCTGCTAGTTTTCCTGTTACCTGCGGGGCCCTGCCCCGAGGCAGGTACCGCTATTCGTTTCTCCCGGAGTGGCTCCCGGTGATGCTCATCAGGCCACTCATCGGATCATTCACCGGTGTTCACTCGCCGGCCTCCGCCGATTGCGCATCGCCCTCGGCAGCCTCGGCCGCTTCCGCCTCGGCAAACCAGCTCGAACGCGCCGCCATGATGAGCTGGCCGGCGAACTCCTCGGTCATGCCCTCGATATCCATGAGCTCGTCGGTCGCCTGCTCGGCGAGATCGTCGACAGTGAGGATATCGCGCGAGGCGAGCTCCGCGGCAAGCTCGTCGGTCATGCCTTCCATGAGAAGGAGTTCCACCGATGGCGTCTTGCCGCCGAGTTTCTCCTCGGTGGCAATCGCACGCGTCAGCAGCGCATCCGAGGCACGGCTGCGCAGCTCGTCGACGATCTCCTCTTCGAATTCGTCGATGTCGAGAAGCTCTTCGCGCGGCACATAGGCCACTTCCTCGACCGTGGTGAAACCTTCCTGCACGAGAATCAGCGCCACTTCCTCGTCCACGTCGAGCTGCTCGATGAAGCCCTGGAGAATGACGCGCGCTTCTTCCTCGCTCTTCTCCTCGGCCACGGCCTCGTCCATGACGTTGAGTTCCCAGCCCGTGAGTTCGGCGGCAAGGCGAACATTCTGCCCACCGCGGCCGATCGCGAGCGAGAGCTTGTCGGTCTCGACCGCGATGTCCATGACGCCACGCTCCTCATGTACCACGATACCCTTGACTTCCGCTGGTTGCATCGCATTGATGACGAACTGGGCGGGGTTGTCGTCGTGCGGAATGATGTCGATACGCTCGCCCGCGAGTTCGTTCGAGACGGTCTGCACGCGCGAGCCACGCATGCCGACACAGGCACCGACGGGGTCGAGCCGCGGATCGAGCGACGAGACCGCGATCTTGGCACGCGCACCCGGGTCACGCGCTGCACCGTTGATGACGATCATTCCCTGACCGACTTCGGGCACTTCGAGCTTGAACAGCTCGATGAGGAATTCAGGCACGGTGCGCGAGACGAAGAGCTGCGGACCCCGCGGTTCGCTGCGCACGTCGCGGAGGTAACCACGGAGGCGATCTCCGGGGCGAACCGCTTCGCGCGGGATCATGTCTTCGCGGGAGATGTAGGCTTCGGCGTTGTTGCCGAGATCGAGATATACGGCGCCGCGCTCGAGACGCTTGACGATCCCCATGACCAGTTCACCGATGCGTCCCTTGTAGGCATCGACGACGCGTTCGCGCTCGGCTTCGCGCACCTTCTGCACGATGACCTGCTTGGCGGTCTGCGCGGCGATGCGGCCGAACTCCACGGATTCGATCTCTTCCTCGACGAAGCCACCGAGCGCGATATCGGGCTCGTCGTACTGTGCGGCCGACAGCGTGATCTGTCGCAGCGGGAATTCCATCTCGGCGTCGTCCTCGATCACTTCCCAGCGGCGGTAGGTCTTGTAGTCGCCGGTTTTCCGGTCGATGGCCACGCGCGCTTCGATGTCGCCACCATGGCGCTTGCGCGTCGCCGAGGCAAGTGCGGCCTCGAGCGCATCGAAGATGATGCCCTCGTCGACGCCCTTTTCGTTGGAAACCGCTTCGGCAACCAGCAGTATGTCTTTGCTCATGTGTCTTGATCTGCTTCTGTACTGATACAGCGTCCGTTCTACTGTCTTGCTGCGAGTGTCTCGATGCGACCGACAAGGTTGGCCTTCTCGACATCCGCAAGCGAAATGCTGTGGCGGGTTCCATCCACCTCGACTTCGGCACGCCCGTCTTCCACCGAGACCAGCCTGCCCTTGAAATTGCGCCGCCCGTCGAGACCCCGCTCGAGCCGGAGCTTCACGGTTTCCCCGATCTGTTCGACGAAATGCGCTTCGGTGAAGAGCGGCCGATCGAGCCCGGGCGACGAGACTTCCAGAGAGTAGGCGCCGGCGATGACATCCTCCACGTCGAGCACGCCATCGAGCTGCTGGCTGACGGCCACGCAGTCATCGATATCGACACCACCCGGACCACCGGCAACATCGGCTGCCGTACTGCCCGGCTTGTCGATGAACACGCGCAACGTGGGGCCGTTTTCGGCAACACCGAACTCGGCACCGACAAACACGTAGCCGAGCCCCTCGACCACCGGTCTGACCACGGCAACAATGCTCTCCGACGCCCGTCGCATACCCCGACTACCCTCTCGCCGGTTGCACTCAACCGGTCAAACCAATGAAAAAGGCTCCCTCAGGAGCCTCTGCAACATCTCTTCATACTGAATGCCGCAGTTCATTGCGGCAGATATCCGTTCACCCCTCAGCAAGCCCGGTGCCTCCACCGGCCAGCTGTCGACCCGAGCGCTACTGTCTGTGTCAGAGGGAGCTCGTCAGGTCGACTTCGAAGTATAACAGTTGCGGATTGTCCACGCCAGTGATTTCAAGCGCTTCGACACGATTCCCGGCGGCTTGCGGCAAGTGGGTACGCTACCCGGAGGTTATTCGACATGCCGACAACGACACGCTACTGCGCCGTCCAGCCGCCGTCGACGGTCAGCGATGCGCCGGTGATGTTGCGCGCCGCATCGGAACAGAGGAACACCACGTAGGCACCGATGTCCTCGACGGTCGCAAACTCTCTCGTGGGCTGCGCCTTCAGGAGCACGTCGCGCCTGACTTCCTCCTCGGTGAGATTCCGCGCCTGCATGGTGTCGGGAATCTGCTTCTCGACGAGTGGTGTCCAGACATAGCCAGGGCAGATGGCGTTCACGGTGATGCCCTGCTCGGCAACCTCGAGCGCGACCGTCTTGGTCATGCCGATGATGCCGTGCTTGGCCGACACGTAGGCCGACTTGCAGGGCGAGGCCACGAGCCCGTGCGCCGAAGCGATGTTGATGATGCGGCCCCAGCCCGCCGCCTTCATGTCGGGCAATACCGCCTTGGTGGTATGGAAGGCCGACGAGAGGTTCAGATCGATGATTGCCTGCCATTTCTCGTCGGGGAATTCGTCGATGGGTGACACGTGCTGAATACCGGCGTTGTTGACGAGCACGTCGATGTGACCGAAGGCTTCGCGCGCGGTGTCGATCAACTCACGCGCACCCGCGCCCGTCATGAGGTTCGCACGGCTGTAGATGACATCGACACCGTGTTCGTTCGCCAGCCCGGCACGCGTTGGCTCGACCTCCTCGGCCGCCTCGATGCCGTTCATGGCGATGTTCATGCCTTGCGCGGCCAGGGCACGGGCGACACCGAGACCAATGCCGGTGGAGGAGCCGGTGATGACGGCGGATTTGCGACTGTTCATGATCAGCTACCGAACGATGTGGTTTCCGAAAAGTGTACTTGTCTTCGAGACCTAACCTGGCCCCCATCGTGCTTCTTCTCCCGGCACCAATGGATGGCCCTGTCGCTGTAGACTCGGCCAGGCACTCTCTTTCACCCATGCCGGATGCGCTCCCGAAATCAGAAACCGGAACCTTGAAGACAAATGCCGATACCACCAGCGGCCACGGTAGCGTGATGTCCGGAACCGACGAAAACACCGACGATTCGCGTTTCCCGGTAACGCTGCGCCAGCGCCTCGGCATTGCCTGTCTGGTGGTATCGGTGCTGACCACCGTAATCGCCTTCCTGGTGCCGTTTCTCCTCTCGGCCTCGTGGGCGGTGAAGATCGCGGTGGCCACGGCAATTTACGGCGTCTCGAGTGCAAGCTGGTGGGTGGGGCTGGCACTGCTCGGCCCGGAACTCATGCTGCGTGCCACCATTCTGTGGCAGTACTGCCTGCGAATTCTGAAATAGCCGCCAGTCGATACGGGCATGACCGCGACCACCATCGACCCGATTTCCCGAGAAAACGATGCAGATACTCGACACGTTCGCAGCCGAACTGGAAAAGCTGTTCGGCCCGGCGCCTTTCGGAGCGACATGGCTGGATTGCATCAACGCCACGCTGGTGCTGGCAACGTCGCTGCTGATCTTCTGGCTGGTGCGACCGGTGGCCAACCGCATCGCGCGACGAAACAGGCAGCGCGGCGTCAGCGTCTTCGGGCAGGTCGTGGTGGACGCCCTCGTGCCGCCGCTGCAACTGGTGCCACTGGTTGCCGCACTGTATATTGCGCCGCATATCCTGAATCTGAGCGGAACCCCGTCGGAAATCGCCGGCAAACTGATGCAGTCAGCGGTGATTGCGCTGGTTTTCTGGGCGCTGGCCCGACTGGTATCGCGCAGCGAAGCAATCTGGGAGAAACTGAATCTGGGCCTTGAAATCTCGGTTCAGCGGTGGATCAACCTTACCATCTGGCTGCTGGTCCTGATCACTGGCGGCGCGATCATCCTCGACGTCTGGGGCATACCGGTCGCACCACTGATCGGCAGCCTCGGCATCTTCGGCATCGCCGTGGGTCTGGCCGCCAAGGACCTTTTCGGCAACCTGATTTCGGGCCTGCTCATCATGACCGAAAAGCGTTTCAGCCCCGGTGACTGGATCAAGGTGGACGGAGTGGTCGAAGGCACGGTCGAGCAGATCGACTTCCGCTCCACGCGTATCCGGCGCTTTGACCTGAGTCCGGTCTACGTGCCCAATTCGTCCCTGTCCGACAATGCGATGACCAATTTCTCGCGCATGACCTACCGGCGAATCTACTGGACCGTGGGGCTGGACTATGCCACCCCGCCCGAGGGGCTGGAGCAGATTCGCGCGGAGGTCGAGCGCTGGCTCAGAAAGGACGGCCGTTTCTGCCTGCCGCCCGAAGCGTCGCTGTTCGTGCGGATCGACAGTTTCGGGGACAGCGCGATCAACCTGATGGTCTACTGCTTCACCCGCACGACCGTCTGGGCCGAGTGGTTGAAGATCCGGGAAGACTTTGCGCTGGCGCTGATCCCGATCGTGAAGAACGCCGGATCCAGCTTCGCCTTCCCCAGCCGCTCGGTCTATCTGACACAGATCGACCCACCCGAGGATGTCACGCCCCTGAAAGGCGCCATCTGATGAACACGCTGGACATGGCCCTGGTCGCCACGCTGGTCGTTGCCTTCGTGATCCTGGTCAGCGCTCCGGTACGCAACAACAGGAACTGGTCTTCGATGGTGACGCCACTGGCTTCGATCATCGGCAGCGGTTTCCTGGTGTCGGTGCCGATGCTGGCCAGCGCGCTAGGCGTCTGGGCGGTGGCGGCCGTGCTCGGGCTGACGGCACTGGCCTACCTGTTCGGTGGTGCAATCCGCTACAACATCGCCCATGCCGAGCCGGTTCTGGACAAGGCCGAAGCCGGGCATGCGATCAGATCCATCGAGATCACCTCGCATATCGTACTGATCGGCGCCTATTTCATCTCGGTCGCCTACTACCTGGTGCTGCTGTCGGCCTTCGGGCTGAAGCTGCTGGGCTGGGACGACCCGATACTGGGCAAGGCAGTCGCCACGGTGTTGATCGTCGGCATCTGCGGTGTCGGCACGACCCGGGGGCTGGCAGGTGTCGAGCGGGCCGAGAAATTCACCGTCAGCGCCAATCTCGCGGCGATTGCGGCGCTGCTGGTGGCGTTGATGATCTTCGGCGCAGCCCTGCCGTCCGAATACAGCTGGAGCGCGGCGGCACGAGAGCATCACGCCTTCGACTGGGACACGATCCGTTTCCTGATGGGGCTGGTGATCATCGTGCAGGGCTTCGAGACCACGCGCTTCATGGGCCAGATGTACGCTGCCGACCTGCGAATCCGGGCCATGCGGCGCGCACAGATCACCTCGTCGGTGGTCTACATGGTGTTCTTCGTGCTGATGATTCCGCTGTTTCCCTATTTCACTTCCGAGGCCGATGTCGCCGGGTTCATCGACGTGATCGGCCGTGTGTCACCGTGGCTGCCCTATGTGGTGACCGCCGGTGCCGTGGCCAGCCAGTTCAGCGCCGCGGTGGCCGACAGCATCGGTGCCAGCGGTCTCGTGAGCGACACCACACACAGGCATGTCACCCCCGGACACGCCTATCTGCTGATCGGTGCGGTCGCGGTGACGATCATCTGGGCCACCGATGTGGTGTCCATCGTGGCACTGGCCAGCCGAGCCTTCGCACTGTTCTACGCCCTGCAATGCCTGGTTGCCATGATGATGGCGCATCATCGGGGTCACGGAGGCCACGCGGCCCGATTCGGCATCCTGGGCGCCGTGGCGATGGTCGTCGCGGTATTCGGCATTCCGGCCGGGTAGACTGCAAGACTGTCAGATCGTTGTCTGTCGGGGCGGTTACTTGCACGTGAATGACAATCGATACCATCATGTTTCCTGGCTGGAAGGCATTGACCTGTTCGAGGCCGGGTTTTCCGATCTCAGCTTTTCGCGTCATTCGCACGAAGGCTTTGCCATCGGAGCGATCAGCCACGGGGTGGGCGGGTATTTCTGCCGTGGTGAAAACATGGTGTTGCCAACCGGCTCCCTGTCGCTCATGAACCCCGAAGAAGCCCATACCGGTCAGGCACACAGCCCGTACCTGCGCTACAACATGCTGTACGTGACCGAAGACGCGGTGCGCCGTTGTCTGGGCCTGAAGCATCTGCCCGGTTTTCGCGAGGTAACGCCGCAGGATCACGGCCATCAGCTGAGTCGGAGTCTTGCCTTGCTCGCGCAGAGTCTGAATGGACCGAAGCATGCGGGCTTGCGGCTGCAGGTTGAAGAGTGCATTGCCGAGAGCCTTGCGATAGCGTTCGAAACCCATGGCCGCGCAGCTGTGCGGCCGGCAGGATGGGAACCCGAGGCCATCAGGACCGTACGGGCAGTCATCCGCGACGAGGTGACGACGGGGGCCGATCTGTCGCTGTCGGAGCTGGCGGGCATTGCGGGTTTGAGTCCCGGTTATCTGGTGCGCAGTTTCGCCCGCGCCTACGGCATGACGCCCCACGCCTGGCTGTTGCAATGCCGCGTGAACGTTGCGCGAGATCACCTGCTTGCCGGAGCAAGCGGCGCCGAAGCAGCGCTCGAGGCCGGATTCTGCGATCAATCCCACATGATCCGGCAGATGCGCCGCTTCCTCGGTGTGACGCCGAAGGGCATCAGGGTGCACTGACCCGGCAAAGGTCAATTTCGTCCAATATCTTTGCAATGACGGTGGGGCAAGGTCGCATGCAACGGAGGTGTGACCATGCCCGATCCTTCAACGCTGGGCGCAATGGCGCTGTTTGCCCTGACCACGGCAATAACACCGGGACCGGTGAATGTCATCTGCGCAATCTCCGGAGGGCAGTTCGGCTTCTGGCGCTCGTCCGGTTTCGTCACCGGGGCAACCCTGTGTTTCGTCGCACTCCTGCTGGCGCTGGGATCGGGGGTGGTCGCGGGAACGGGCTGGGTCGAGTCCGCCTCGACGCCAATGACCTGGTTGGGCGCCGGTTACCTGTTGTGGCTGGCATGGCGCATTTCAGGGGCCGGAACCCTCGACGCGTCCGGTGACGACAGAAAAAACCCGTCTTTCCGGGAAGGCGCGCTGGCCCAGGGTATCAACCCGAAGGCATGGTTCGTGTCCCTGGCTGCCACAACCACCTTTGTCCTGCCACTGCCGGATCGCACGACGGGACTGATTGTCTTTGCACTGCTGTACCTCGTCATCTGCTGGCTGTCGCTCGCGGTCTGGGTCTGGCTGGGGAGCAAGCTGGCCGCGAGTTGGGGGCGCGGGTTCAATCGTGCAATGGCGTTGCTGCTGGTTCTG
The DNA here is from genome assembly GCA_002746645.1 of Gammaproteobacteria bacterium. Taxonomy (GTDB): domain Bacteria; phylum Pseudomonadota; class Gammaproteobacteria; order Granulosicoccales; family Granulosicoccaceae; genus Granulosicoccus. The sequence continues at coordinate 15,571 of PDPU01000018.1, forward strand.
TCGGTCGGCTGGATGCTTGTGGGGCTGACAGGGGGCTAGCTAGCCGAACAGCGCTTCCAATGCAGATCGGTGCTTCGCATGTTTGGCCGGGTTTTCGCACTTCAGCTTCCTCAGATCGATCAGCTTCCAACGAACCGCAGGCAGGTATGTCAGGTCAATATCGACCGACAGGCGGGGTAGATCACGGTAAAACAGGTTGATTGCCGTGCCACCCTTGAGTGCAAGTGTTCTCTCCTTCGCGACGTGCGGTAGCACGCGTACGAGCAGTGCGACCTGAGCCTCATAATTCTCACGTACCATCATCAGCTCTGGTCGCTACTATTTCCTCCGGCACCACGATACGGTACCGCGGGTGTATTCTTCCTCCCTTCACCAGCGCACGGTCGCCACTGCCGAGGTTGAATTCCTCGGGATCCAGACGCTTGCGCCATGGGTGAGCATGGCGATCAGCAAAAACGAAGAACAACCGCTTCACTTTGATCTTCCTGCAACTGCGCAGCAACGCCGCCAGCATCCTCGGCCGCAGTGTCGTCAGACTCTCGAACACCCTATCGAGGTTGAGGAAGCTCTCGTGGTCGGGTAGTTCATCCAAGGCTTCCAGGATCGCTCGTTCGGTAGACGACATTCCGAGTTGCCAGTCTGCGATGAGAGTTTGCCCTGCATCTGTTCGGTCTTCTGGAAGTGCCAGACGCGGTTCATCAAAGAGAGATCTACTGCGCATCTCGATCGGCGCATTCAGCGGCAACCTGCGAAGCCAGCTCGGTATGGTTTCGCCATAGACCCATACCGGAGCATTGCCGCCAAGACGCAGGTAGTGATCGTAACCCTGCTGACGCAGTGCAGTCATGCCACCGACATGGACATCGTAGCGCATGATGTGCTGTATCGATAGGAGACAGATCTTCCAGTCAATCGTATCCGGCGCAGGAAAACTCGAAGACGTGCGACGGAAAACGCCGCGGGTCAGACGCTCAAGCCAGCCACGCTTGACGTAGTCGCGAAAGGTCTCATACGCGACACCATGCGCTCTGAGCCACGAAGCATCGACCAGATACCCAGTGGGCACTGCATCTACGACTTTCTTCAGATGTTGAGCTCTTTCGGTCACCATAGCGCCTATAATGGCGCATTTTCAAAGAGCGTACCATCCCCCTCTTCGAGAAAGACCGACAAGGCATCTTCTTGGCCCGACGGCCACGGCACCCTGCGGCAAACCACGCAGGATCAACTGACACGGCGCTGTTCTACCCGCGCCTTCAGTGCCTCGTTCATGTTCTGAAAACTCTCGCGCACCTTGTCGTCAAAACCACGCCGGAACAGAGGCGACAGTATTCCGCTGAAACACTCGGACTGACGGAATGCCGTCGTGCCATCCTGATTCGGGACAATCTCGAATTCGTGCCGACCATCGAACAGGCCGGGAAGCACCACGTGACCCAGCCAGACCAGTCTGCGCTCCGGTTCGAACTCGACCACCTTCGGGCGAAATCGCATCTTGCTGCTATTTACCATCCGAAGACTGACCTTCAGTGTCTCGTCAAGGCCCGGTCGACCCTGAATGTCGCGAACAAAGGGATTCCATGACGGATAAGCGGAAAAATCAATCAAGCATTGCCAGACATCTGCACAAGAAGCGGCAATCACAATCGTACTGGTAACAGATCTGCTCATACCCCGGTCCTTCCAGTTCCGTGTCGTGATGGGTAAGCTCGAAACGTACAGCAGCATGCAAGTGCCAACACCAACGCACACGCCATGCAAATGAGCAACCCGGCCAGTATCACACACACGGATTCGGCATCCTGCCGCTGCACAGACCCCATGAACGCAAAAACCCCCGTGGCAGAACCGACGGAGGCCTTGCAGGAATCATTGGTAGCGGGGGTAGGATTCGAACCTACGACCTTCGGGTTATGAGCCCGACGAGCTGCCAGACTGCTCCACCCCGCAACTGACAACGACATTATACGAGCCGATCTCCCACGATTCAATATTTACATCGCAGCAATGTCATGAAGCGCTGGCATGGATTGCCAACTGATGACTCTGGCTGTGGGTGGCCGAGGTGTGTTACCGTGGCATCTCCCTTCACGGATGAAAGGACTCATCAATGGCAAACCCCGATTGCCCCCACTGCGGGGCCATCTGCACCATGAAGCATGGCCGCTTC
>PDPU01000036.1 GCA_002746645.1 Gammaproteobacteria bacterium
CTCCTGCTCGAGGACATGCACGGGCAGCTTCTCGGCCAGCCGGAGCAGCTCCTGCTCGTTGTCGGGGGTGGCGATGCGCACGAGGGCGCGAACCTTGGAGTAGCCGATGCGGCCTTCCCCGAAGGCGGTGCTGATGAGCGGCAGTTCGCGGAGCGCGATGGCGACATGGATGTACTGCTGTGCCGTGACCAGACCGATGGCACAGTTCGCGGCCATCCACTGCGAGAGGCAGCGTGCTCCGTGGAGCTTCCAGCCCCGGGTGCGCTCGAAGGCCGACAGCGCCATCAGGAAGCCGTGGAGGTGCCGGTCGATGCTGGTGGCGTGATGGCGGAGGGTGGCAGCGAGATCGTCGATGACGGACTGCGTGGCCTCGTCGGGGATGACGGTGTGGGTGGAGCGGTAGTGGCTCTCCGGCTCGGCGACGTGGTCTGCGCCGGGTGATTCGGCCGCTGCTGACGCTGCATCAAGCATGTGCACATTCCCTGTGATTGAGCTCGCTGCATCAAGCATGTGCACATTCCCTGTGATTGAGCTTGACAACTAGTATATATCAACTGTACTATTCTTTTCAACAGTTTTACTGGAAGTCATGTCAATGTGTATTCCAAAGTCCGCCACTTCCGCAACCGACACCTGTGCGTCTCGATGACCGGCACGTACGAGAACCAGAAGGAATTTCCGGACACTCTTCCGAAATCATCAACGGTCGTGCCACGACGCCATCGCGGGAATCGGTCGAGGACAACCGCGACTGCCAAGGTTGATAATTGCAATCCCCGAATGACGTTCCGGTTCCCATGCAGACTTGCAGTTCCCGCCCTCTCACCATCATGGTCTCCGCTGGCGAAGCCTCCGGCGATCTCCATGCCGCGCATGCACTTGCCTCACTGAAACAGCAGGGCATCGCCTTCAACAGCTTCGGCATGGGTGCGGGCGAGCTTGAAGCCGTGGGCACCGACATTCTCGTCGATTGCCGCTCCCTCGCCGTCATCGGTTTCATCGATGTGCTGTTGAACTACCACAGATTTCTCAGGCGCCTGAAGAAGCTTCGCCGAGCCATGCGCGAGCGCAGGCCCGACGTCCTCTTCCTGACCGACTACCCGGATTTCAACCTCAAGCTCGCGGAAACCGCAAAGGAACTCGGCATACCCGTACTGTTCTACGTGAGCCCGCAACTCTGGGCCTGGCGCTCGGGGCGCATTCATCGCATCGGCAGGCTCGTATCGCACATGGCGGTGCTGTTTCCCTTCGAAGTGAAGATCTACGCAGAACACGACATTCCGGTGACCTTCGTCGGCAATCCACTGGTCGATGAAATCACGCTCGAGGACACACCCGAGGAAGCCCGATCGAAGCTCGGCATCGACGCCGGCAGTGGACCGGTCATCGCTCTCCTCCCCGGCAGCCGGTCCGGTGAACTGTCGCGCAATCTGCCACGCATGCTCGATGCCGCGCGAAGACTTGCCGAACGCTACCCCGATGCGCGTTTCGTACTGCCGGTTGCAGGTTCGCTCGGGCGCGAAGCCGTCGAGGCGCAGATCGAGGAAGCGAACGCGGCATCGCCATTTCCGCACCTTGCATTGATCGACGGCGAATCACTCCGCGTGATGCGCGCAGCCGACGTGGCGCTCGTTGCTTCGGGCACGGCCACGCTCGAAACGGCACTGATCGGCACGCCGATGGTGGTGATGTACGTGGTGGCGCCACTGAATCACGCCATCATGAAACGGCTCATCCGCATCCCCGACATCGCGCTCGTGAACATCGTCGCCGAGCGCCGCGTGGTACCCGAATTCCTGCAGCACGAGGCGACGGGCAAGGCACTCGCGACCGCAGTGAGCACATTGCTCGATGACCCGGAAGTTCGCCGGCAGATGATTACCGACCTCGCCGAGGTCAGAACACGGCTTGGCGATGGCGGGGCTTCGGAGAAGGTGGCGGAACTGATCGTGCAGCTTGGTTCGGCGGCCCGATGAGTTCAACCCGGTAGCGGTACCTTGTCGTTCACCGGTAGCGGCACATTGTCGATCAGCCGAACGTCCCCGAGGAATGCCGCAATGAATCGCCGCCCCCATCGCTCCTCGAGGTAGTCGAGACGAAAGCCCAGCGTGTCGAGTTCGTGCCGAATCTCGTCGAGCGACAGTGAGTCGCTGCGGAGCAGTTGATTCATGCGCCGTGCCGTCGCCAGTTGCGCGTCGTCAAGGCGGCGGTTGCGCGAACTCAGCGCGAGCCCCTTTGCGTCGCGCACCGTTTCCACGCCGACGATCTCGACCGGCACGAAGAAGGCCTCGACCATCTTTTTCACCAGGTGATACTGCTGATAGTCCTTGAGCCCGAAGTAGGCCCGCTCGGCCTGCGAGACATTCAGGAGCTTCATGACCACCGACAGGACACCGCGGAAGTGCCCGTCGCGGCTGGCGCCGCAGAGCACGCGGGAGTCTTCGCTTTCGTCGATGAACACCGTGTAGTCGTGCGGATAGAGTTCATGGTACTGCGGCAACACGAGGTCGCTCGCCCCGGCCGCGTCGAGCAGCGCGATGTCGTCGTCAAGTGTGTCAGGATAGGTGGCAAGATCGTCCGGATTGTCGAACTGGGTCGGGTTCACGTAGATCGTCACCACCGTCTGGCGGTTTTCGGCCACGGCACGATCGACAAGCGCCTTGTGCCCTTCGTGCAGTGCGCCCATGGTAGGCACGAGCCCCCTGCCCGCGCGCGTGGACAGATCGCTGGCGGCCCGCCACGCGGCAATGGAGCGATGAACCTTCATGCACAGACTGCCGACGCCTTGCGGTTACTTCCCATAGCTCTCCGCCTCTCCGGGGTAGTCGCCATTCCGAACGTCGCTGTCGAAGTGCGCCACGGCATCGCCGATGACGGTACCGAGATCGGCGTAGCGGCGCACGAACTTCGCGGTACGCTCGTACACGCCGAGCATGTCCTGCAGCACCAGCACCTGGCCATCGACGTCGGGCCCGGCGCCGATGCCGATGACGGGTATCGTCAGCGCCTGCGCAACCTCACGCCCGAGCGCCGTGGGCACGCATTCGAGCACCAGCGCAAAACAGCCCAGTGCTTCGGCACGCCGCGCATCCTCGAGGATGCGAACGGCGTCTTCCTCGGCACAGCCCTGTACCTTGAAACCACCAAGTGCATTGACGTGCTGCGGCGTCAGACCGAGATGCCCCATGACCGGCACGCCGGATTCGACGAGATGCGCAATGAGCGTCTCGTTGCCACGTACCCCTTCCATCTTGATCGCATGGGCACCGGCCTGCATGAGCCTCGCGGCGCAGTCGACACCGTACTCCAGCGAGCGGCGGTTGCTCAGGAAAGGCATGTCGCCGACGATGAACTTCGAGGATGCTCCGTTGGCCACCGCGCGCGTGGCCAGCACCATCATCTCCATCGTGGCATTGACGGTACTCGCTTCGCCACGCATCACCATTGCAAGGCTGTCCCCCACCAGCAGGCAGTCGACTGGACTCTTCTCGAGCAGCATCGCCGACCAGTGATCGTAGCAGGTCAGCATGGTGATCCTTTCACCGGCCTTCTTGCGGTCTGCAAAATCGTGAATGTTCATGTCGGACAGATGATAACGGTATCGTGTTGGCGCTCGGGTGTAAGGTGATCGCAACCGGGTCGGGGGGCTGCACTCAGCCGCGCTTGCGTTCCCCACGCATCACGCCGTGCGGCGCGGTCTCGATGAAGTCGACGAAGCGGCGAACTTCGGGAAAGGCTTCGATGTCGTCGGCAAGCGATGTGACCGCGCTGGCACGATCGGTCGTGCCTCTGAGCATGGCCTTGTAGGCCCGCCGAAGCGCAGCGATGGCCTTGTCATCGAAGCCACGGCGTTTCAGCCCTGTGGTGTTGATGCTGCGCGCCGTGGCGTAACTGCCCTGCACCAGCGTGAAGGGTGGCACGTCCTTGTTGACGACCGAGTTCAGACCGATGAACGCGTGTTCACCCACGTGCATGAACTGGTGCACGCCGGCAAAGCCACCGAGAATGGCATGGTTGCCGAGGATCACGTGCCCGGCAAGCGAGGCACAGTTGGCCATGATGCAATGATCGCCCACGATGCAATCGTGCGCAACGTGGATGTAGGCCATGAAGAGGTTGTCGTTGCCGATCTTCGTGAAACCGCCGCCGTCGCCCGTGCCGCGATTGATGGTGGCGAACTCGCGAATGCGGTTGCGATCACCGATCACAAGTTCAGTGCGTTCACCCGCGTACTTGAGATCCTGCGGATCCTCACCCACCGAGGCAAACTGGAAGATGCGGTTCCCTTCACCGATGCGCGTTGGTCCGCGGATCACCACGTGCGACCCGATGCGCGTACCGCGTCCGATCGTCACCTCGGCATCGATCACCGCATAGGGGCCGACCTCGACATCGTCGGCAAGCGTTGCAGCGGGGTCGATGATGGCGCTCGGGTGGATCACGGCCGAATCACTGCTCGTCGTCGAGTTCGTTCCTGGCGATCAGCACTTCGGAGGCTGCCGCGAGTTCGCCGTCGACCCTGGCCTCGGCCGCGAAACGCCAGATGCCACGACGTTCCTTGATGAGCGACACCGAGAAATCGATACGATCGCCGGGAATCACCTGACGCTTGAAGCGCGCCTTGTCGATGCCGACGAGGAGATAGAGGGTTTTCTCGCTCGGATAGCCACCGAGACTCTTGAAGGCCATCAGCGCACTGGCCTGCGCCATGGCTTCGAGAATCAGCACACCGGGGAAGATCGGCGACTGCGGGAAGTGCCCGGTGAAGATCGGTTCGTTGATGGTCACGTTCTTGATGGCCGAGAGTGATTTCCCCTCCTCGTAATCCGTGACCCGATCGATCATCAGAAAGGGATAGCGGTGCGGCAGGTACTTGATGATTTCACGGATGTCGTCCATCGGATTCAGGGTTCCTTGCGGGTGGTGTCTGGTAGAGCGCCGAGTGAAGCGTCGGGAGAAACGTCGCGGGATGTGCCGCCCGGAGAGGCACTCGGCGAAGCGTCGGGAGAAGCGTCGACAGACACGACGGCACTGTCCGACGCGACGATGCGTTCGAGCCGCGCAAGCCGCTGCGGCAGGTCGCCGAGCTGTGCGCTTGCCACGTAACTGCGCCGCCAGGCCCTGACCGGTTGCAGTGCCGTGCCGGAACCGTAGCGACCGGCCTCGTCGATGTCGCGCGTCACCAGCGACGCGGCGTTGAGCACCACACCATCGGCAATGCGGATGTGCCCGACGATGTTGCACGCCCCACCGATACGGCAGCCACGACCGATCACGGTGCTGCCGGCAATTCCCGTGCAGCCGGCGATGGCGCTGTTGTCGCCGATGACCACATTGTGGGCGATCTGGATCTGGTTGTCGAGAATCACGTCGTTGCCGATGCGCGTCGCGGTGAAGGTGCCACAGTCGATGGTGGTATTGGCACCGACGTGCACACGGTTGCCGAGCTCCACACCACCGGTATGGTGGATGGGCTGCCAACCCTCCGCCGTGTCGGCATAGCCGAAGCCCTCGCCGCCGATCACCGCTCCGCTCTGGATGCGGCAGTGTGCACCGAGCGTGACCCGATCACCGATGATGACACCGGGAAAGAGACGGCAGTGCGGGCCGATGTTCACCCGATTGCCGATGACCACGTTGGCACCGATGATGACGCCGTCGCCGATGTCGCAGTCGTTACCGATGACGACACCCGAGGCAATGGCAGCATCGGAAGCGATATTACCGCGGGCGCCAACGAGCGCACGTTCACTGACACCTGCTTCGGGGCGTGATTCGGGGCGCAGCAACCAGGAGGCCTTCGCCATCGCGGCATAGGGATCGGCGGCGATGAGGTGATCGCCCGGCGCTTCCTGCGCAAGTGCTTCGGGCAGGATCACGGCGCCCGCCCGACTTGCCTTCAGTTTCCCGATGAGACCTGACCCGACCACGAAACTCAGTTGCGTCTCGTCCGCGGTGTCGATCGGTGCGATGCCGGTGAGTTCACGCTCGGCACTTCCCGCATAACGCAGTTCCAGCGCCGCGGCGAGTTCACCGAGCGTCAATCTCGGGTGCTCGTTGCCATGATCGTGATGATGCCCGAGCACAGCGAGATGTCAGTTGGCTGATTTGAGGCGCGCGTACTCGCGATCGAGCGATTCGAGAATACGCTCGGTCACGTCTACCCGTGGGTTCGCGAAAAGCACGCCGTCGCTGACGATGAGGTCGTAGTTCTCACGCTTGCCGAAATCGGCAATGGCTTCGAGGACAAGCACGCGCACGTTCTTGAACTCACTGTTCTTCTGGATGTTCAGCTCTTCGCGGAAATCCTGTTCGGCGCGCCGCACGCGACGCTCGAGTCCGCGCACTTCGCGATCGAGCGCGGCGAGTTCCTCGTCGTCGAGTTCGTTGTGCGAGTCGGCAAGCTGGGCCGAAAGCCGCGCGAGTTCGGCACGCTGCTCCTCGAGTTCTTCCTGCCGAGGCTGGAACTCGGCCTCGAGCCGCTTTTCGGCCTCGAGCGCCTGGGGGGCACGATCGATCAGCCAGGGGATGTCGACAAAGCCGATGCGTGTGGAGTCGGCAGCCACCTCCTGAGCGGAGGTGGCAAGCGGCAGGACCAGCACCAGCGCACCGAGCAGCTGTGGTACCCGCAGACCGAGCAACAGCGGTACCCGCTTCACCACGGCACGAAGCTTGGCCCACGCACGCTTCAGCCGGCCAGCATGCTGGTCGGTAGTGGGGCTGACACTGGGACTGGAAAGGAATCGCATGGGTCAGAAGATCGTCCCGATGGTGAACTGGAAATGCTGGGTTTCATCGTTTTCACCATCGTTATAGGGGTTAGCGTAGCTGAAAGTCAACGGACCGACAGGCGAGAGCCACACGAAAGCGATGCCATAGGAGGCACGAAACTCGTCGACGTCGAAATCGTCCTGCTGGTCGAAGACGTTGCCGAAATCGGTGAACAGGCTGAAACGCGTGGCACCCGGGTTCTCGACAAAGGGAGGTGGAAAGATGATCTCGAGGCCACCGAGGGTACGAAAATCGCCGCCCACGGCATTGTTCTTCTCGTCCCGCGGCCCGAGCGATGAGTTGTGGTAGCCACGTACCGTGCGCACGCCGCCCGCGTAGTAGCGCTTGAAGAACGGCAGGTTCACCTGATCGTCGTAGCCGTAGCCTGCGTCCACGCGTGCGTTCGCCGAGAAGGTGTAACGCTCGGTCAGCGGGTGGAAGAACTCGAAATTGTAGCCAAGCTTGTAGTAATGGAAATCGCTGCCCGGGATGGCAACATCCGCGTTGATGCGATGCACCACGCCTCTGGTCGCGAACACGGTACGGTTGCGTGTATCGAAGCTGAAGCCGATGTCGACATCGAAGATGTCGAAGGTATCGCCCTCTTCGTCGACAAACTCGACGATCTCGTTCGAGGAGGCCTGTGTGATGCCGATCTCGGTACGCTCGTAGCCGAGTCCGAAGTTGATGCGCGAGAATTCGCTGAGAGGCACACCGAAACGCACACTGGCTCCGCGGGTGCTCGTTAGGAAGCGCGAACTCGAGTTTTCCTTGTTGATGTCGGTTTCACGGATGAAGGCACTGACAGTGCGGCTGATGCCGTCGTCGGTGAAATAGGGATCGCGGAACGAGAGCGAGAGCTGCCTCCGTGAACCCGAGCGGTCGAAGGAGAAGCGAAGACTCTCGCCCGTGCCGAAGAGGTTTTCCTGCTCGAAGGCGAGCTGAAAGCTTGCACCATCATCATCGTTCGAGTAACCGATACCTGCGCTGAAGGACCCTTGCTGCCCCTCGGTCACGCTGACGATGAGGTCCACCTGATCGTCGCTGTCGGGCACGCGCCGCGTGTCGATGTCGACGCTCTGCAGAAAGGCCAGCCGCTGCAGGCGGATGCGCGAGCGGTTGACGAGTGCGGGCGAGAAACGACTGCCTTCGTACTGGCGCATCTCGCGCCGCAGCACCTCGTCGCGGGTCTTGTACTGACCCTTGAAAATCACTCGCCGCACATAGACGCGCTTGCCGGGCTTGACGAGGAAGGTCAGCCCGACCTCGCGCGTTTCGGCATTCACGTCCGGCAGCACTTCCACATCGGCGAAGGCAAAACCATCCTCGCCGAGCCGATCGCCGAGCGCGGTGCTGCTGGCAACGATGTCCTTTCTCGAGAACACATCACCCGGTGCAATGGTGAGCAGTTCCCGGAGTTCCTCTTCGGGCACTTCGAACTGCCCTTCGATGGCAATGTCACTGACGTTGTAGCGATCGCCTTCGCGGATGTTGATGACAATGAAGATATCGCGCTTGTCGGGTGAGATCGACACCTGCGTCGAATCGACGTCAAAGGCAATGTAGCCGCGATCCTGATAATAGGAGCGCAGCGTTTCGATGTCGGCCGCGAGCTTCACCTGCGAGTATTCGTCGGCGCTGCTGAAGGGGTTCCAGGGGTTGTCGCGCAGACGCAGTTGCCGCAGCAGCGTTGCCTCGTCGAAGGCGTCGTTGCCGACGATGTTGATGTGTTCGATGCGCGCAATCGCTCCTTCGTCGATGTCGATGGCGAGCGCCACACGGTTTCTCTCGAGCGGTTCGACGCGGATGTCGATCTCGCTGCCGTAGTTGCCGCCGCTGAAGTACACGCGGCGCAGTTCGCGTTCGACGGTTTCGACGATGGAGCGGTTGAAGACACGGCCGAGCGCGATGTCGGCGCGGCGGAGCGAATCCATCAGGTCGTCGGTCGAGATCTTGCGGTTGCCCGTGATGTCGATGCTGCCGATGGCCGGGCGTTCGGCCACTTCGACGACGAGGACGCCACCGTTTCGCTGGCGTACCACCACGTCACTGAAGAGCCCCGTGTCGTAGACCGAACGCAGCACGCGGGGCGCGTCGGTGGCCGGATCGAAACGATCACGCTCACGCACCGGAATGTTGCTGAGTACGGTGCCGAGATCAATGCGTTCGAGCCCCTCGACAACGATGTCGCTGACGACGAAGGGCTCGCCGGCCGGCGGCGGCAGCGGCACATCGAGATCGGCGGCATTGCGCGCCGTGGCGCCAAGCGCATCGACCGTCGATGCAGCTGCCGAATCGGGTGTTGCGGCACCGGCACTCTGGACACTCGTCATTCCGGCCACCAGCAGTACTGCCGCCAGCACGTGTTTTCTTGATATCTCCACCAGGCGGAATTTCATTGCAGCAGACGCCCGATGTCGTTGTAGAAGGCCAGCATCATGAGTGCGCCGAGCAGCAGCATGCCGAGTTGTTGTCCGATCATCTGCACGCGCTCCGACGGTGGTCGCCCGGTAATGGCCTCGAGCGCGAAATACACGAGATGACCGCCGTCGAGAATCGGAATCGGCAGCAGGTTGAGCACCGCGAGCGAGATGCTGATGAGCGCGATGAAGCCGATGTAATGATCGATGCCGACTGCCGCCGTCTGCCCGGCCACCTGCGCAATGGTCAGCGGGCCACTGAGGTTCTCGATTGCGGCCTGCCCCGTGACGAGTTTCGCGAGCATGCGCACGGTCAGCGCCGTCATTTCCCAGGTTCGCACGACGGCCTGCCCGAGGCTATCCAGCACCCCGTAGCGCACCGTCACGCGCGCCTTTTCCCACGCTGCGGCACTGTGCGTTTCGATGACGCCGATACGTCCCCTGCTCTCGCCGTTGACCGTCACGGCTTCCGGCGTGACGTCGACAATGATCTCCTGCCCGTCACGTTCGAGGGTCATCGCGAGCGTCTGACCGGCAGCGGGCACGACCCGCTCGACCACCTCGCCGAAGCTTCCGATCGGCTCGCCATCGATGGCCATGACGCGATCACCCTCGACGATGCCGGCTCGCGCCGCGGCCCCATCGTCGAGCACCTCGCCGAACACGGGAGGCTGGTGCGGCCGCCAGGCATCGAAACCGATGCCGGCCAGAGGGTCGCCCCTGACCTTGAGCACGAGCGCCGGGTCGATGTCGAGATGGCGCTCGACAACGGCGCCTTGCGCGGTTTCGACGCCGATGCGCATCGATCCGGCATCATTCTGCATGGCTGCATCGAGAATGGCGATGCGCGCGTCGGTCCAGGTGGCAACGGCCTTGCCGTTGACGCTCGTGATGCGGTCTTCGTTGACGAAACCCGCGGCAGCGGCAGGCGTGCCGGGCTGTGGCTCGCCGACGAGCGGCGCGATGCCGGTGGTGCCGATGAGGCCCACAAGCCAATAGGCGGCGATGGCGAGCAGGAAGTTCGCCATCGGGCCGGCAGCCACGATGGCGGCTCGCGCGGACAGGGGCTTGCGGTTGAAGGCGTCACCGAGATCGGCTTCATCGACGGGCGCTTCGCGCTCGTCAAGCATCTTCACGTAGCCGCCGAGCGGGATGGCGGCAAGCACGTATTCGGTGCCGTCCTTGCCGACACGGCGCCACAGCGCCGGCCCGAAGCCGATCGAGAAGCGCAGTACACGTACCCCCATGCGCCGTGCCACCCAGAAGTGGCCGAACTCGTGAATCGTGATGAGAATGCCCAACGCGACAACGAAGGCGATCGCGGTGAAGGCGAAATGACTCAGCATACAGGACTCTTGCCAGACGTGATTCTGTTAGCGAACGACAGCACACAGACGACCTGCAGGATCGCCTCAGGCAAGCGCAGCCACTTCGGCCCTCGCCCGGTGGCGCGCTTCGCTGTCTGCCTCAATGATAGTGTTCAAATCCCGGGCGGGGGAGATTTTTACGGCCTCGAGCGTGTTTCGCACGATCACGGGAAGTTGCGTAAAAACAACAGCCTCGGCCAGAAACGCCTCTACCGCAACCTCGTTGGCGGCATTCAGCACGGTCGGCGCCGTGCCACCCGCGGCCAGCGCCTCGAAGGCCAGTGCGAGACAGGGAAAGCGCTCGGTGTCGGGGCGCTGGAAATGCAGGCCTGTCACCTCGAAGAAATTCAGGGGTGGAACTCCGGCATCGATGCGTTCGGGCCAGGCGAGGCAGTTCGCAATCGGAGTACGCATGTCAGGGCGGCCCATCTGGGCAATCACCGAGCCGTCGGCATAGCTCACCATCGAGTGGATGATGCTTTCGGGGTGCACCACCACTTCGATGTCGGCGGCATCGATTGCAAAGAGCCGGCAGGCCTCGATGACCTCGAGACCCTTGTTCATGAGCGTGGCCGAATCGATCGTGACCTTCGGACCCATCGACCAGTTGGGGTGCCTGAGCGCCTGTTGCACGTTTACAACAGCAAGCTCTTCGCGAGTGGCATTGCGAAACGGACCACCCGAGGCCGTCAGCAGGATTCTGGTGACGCCGCGAGTGCTGACCCAGCCATTGTCCCTGTCCACGGGCAGTGACTGGAAGATGGCGTTGTGTTCGCTGTCGACCGGGAGAATCCTCGCGCCGCTCTCGCGTGCCGCCGACATCATGAGTTCGCCACTCATGACCAGCGCTTCCTTGTTGGCGAGCAGCACGCGCTTGCCGGCGCGTACCGCCGCGAGCGTCGGCAGGAGTCCAGCGGCGCCGACGATGGCGGCGAGTACGGTATCCACACTGTCGCTTGCCGCAAGCGCCGCGAGCGACTCGCTGCCCGAGAGCACCTCGACCGTGAGCCCGGCGTCCCGGCAGCGCGTGCTCAGGCGTGCGGCAGCCTCCGCATCGACCATGACCACACGCTCGGGGTGAAACGCGCAGATCTGCTCGAACAGCAGATCGACACGGCGGCAGGCCGCGAGCGACTCCACGCGGTAGCGATCCGGATGCCGCGCAATCACGTCGAGGGTGCTGCGACCGATCGAGCCCGTGGAGCCGAGCAGGCAGAGTGACTGTCTTGCCATCGTCAGTGATGTCGTGTCGGAGCCGAAATCGAAGGAACCGCGATCCGGCCTCAGAGCCAGACCCAGAGGAAGGCAAACACCGGCACGGCAGCGATGATGCCGTCGAGCCGGTCGAGCAGTCCGCCATGGCCGGGCAGGATGTGGCCGCTGTCCTTGAGGTCCACGCCGCGCTTCATGCGACTCTCGTACAGATCCCCCACGATCGAGACGGCCGCGGCAAGGAGCGTGGCCACGAGCAGCTTCACCCCGTCGACGTGGCCGCCGGCAACGCTCATCGACAGAAGATGCATGACGAAGGCAAAGGCGAGTCCGCCGTAGACGCCTTCACGCGTCTTGCCCGGGCTGATCGAAGGCGCAAGTTTCGTCCTGCCGAAACGACGCCCGACGAAGTAGGCACCGGTGTCCATCGACCAGATGATCATGCACACGTAGAGGATGAGCCAGGAGGAATGCCCTTCGACGCCGCTCCTCACGGCCTGAATGGATGTCACGGCAGCCACGCAGACGAAGAGCCCGGTGACAAGCAGGCGCAGCGATGGCGCCCCGAGGTGATCACGCACCGGTTTCAGGGTCAACAGCACCAGCACGCCGAGCCAGAACACAGCGGCCGCGAGCAGTATCCAGCGCAGCGGTTCGCCGGCGGCCCAGAAGGTCAAGCAAAAGAGCGCCACGAGCCCGTAGACAAACGCGACGACCTGCCGTGGCCGTTCGCCTCTGACGCCGGCCATGAGTGACCATTCCCAACCCGCTACCGCCGTGAGCAAGCCGAGCACCAGTGCGTATACCGCGTCGCTGGCGAAGAAGGTCAGGCCGAGGAATATCCCCAGCATCGCCAACGCGGTGATGATGCGCGACTCAAGCGCCTTTTCCACTGACCTGTTCTCCGGTTTGGCCGAAGCGGCGCTGGCGCCCGGCGAAGTGTTGCAAGGATCTTTCGAACTCGTCGGCCGAGAAATCCGGCCAGAGCACATCGGTGAAATAGAGTTCGGTGTAGGCAAGATGCCAGAGGAGGTAGTTGCTGATGCGCTGCTCGCCACCGGTCCGGATGAAGAGATCGGGCTCGGGGAGATCCGCGAGCGACACTTCGGCGGAGAAGGTTCCGGTCGTGATCTCGTCGGGCTGCATGTGCCCGGCACTGACCGCCTCGGCAATGTGTCGCGCCGCGTTGACGATGTCCCAGCGTCCGCCGTAGTTCACGGCGATGGCAAGCTCCATGCCGTCGTTGGCGTCGGTGACGGTTTCGGCGCGCTGCATCTGACGCTGCAGCTTCTCCCCGAAGGCGCTTCGTTCTCCGATGAAGCGCATGCGGATGTTGTTGTCGCGGATCTTGTCGACCTCGCTCGAGAGCGCCTTGAGGAAGAGGTCCATGAGCAGACTCACTTCGGTTTCGGGGCGGCGCCAGTTCTCGCTCGAGAAGGCGAACAGCGTCAGCGCTTCGATACCGCGTCGCGCAGCAACCTCGACCATGGCGCGCGTGGTGCGAAAGCCTGCCTGATGACCGCTGGCGCGTGGGCGCCCGCGCTGACGGGCCCAGCGGCCGTTGCCATCCATGATGATGGCAACATGACGCGGCAGCACTTCCACATCGCTGTCCGTGAGCGTGTTTTCCGGAACACTGGCCTGCCGGATCGTGGTGCTGTCTGCCCGGCTACCGCGCCGGTTTTTTCCGTGGCCGCCCTCGCTCGCTGCTGATTCCGAGTGTGCGTTCACGCCACTCAGACCTCCATGAGGTCGTCTTCCTTCTTCTGAAGGATGTCGTCGATGCGCGCAATGGCAGCATCGGTAAGCTGCTGCACCTTTTCCTCGTTACGATGCAGATCGTCCTGGGAGATCTCCTTTTCCTTCTCGAGTTCCTTGAGATCGTGGTTGGCGTCGCGCCGGATGTTCCGGACGGCAACGCGCGCGTTCTCGGCTTCGGCCTTGACGATCCTGACCATGTCGCGGCGGCGCTCTTCGGTCATCGGCGGCACCGGCACGCGGATGACGGTACCCGCGGAATTCGGGTTCAGACCGAGATCGGCGTTGATGATGGCCTTCTCGACCGCAGCCACCATGGATTGATCCCAGGGGGTGACGGTCAGCGTGCGTGCGTCTTCGGAGTTGACGTTGGCGACCTGATTCAGCGGTGTTTCGGCGCCGTAGTATTCCACGCGCACGTTTTCCAGCAGGCTCGGGTGAGCTCGGCCCGTGCGCACGCGGGCAAGTTCCTGGTCGAGCGCTTCGGCGCTCTTGCCCATGCGCGATTCAGCGTCTTTGAGGATATCGTCGATCATTGTTCCGTCTTCTGTCTGCTTCGGTTGTGGCGGCAGCACGCCGCCTGCCGGGCGTTCCGCGCATCACCGCATTGTGGGCACCGCGGCACGGTGGCAGCCGGCACCTCAGCCCTCGCGGGTCACGGTGGTGCCGACGTCTTCGCCCTGCACGAGTCGCATGAGATCACCCTGCTTGTTCATGTTGAACACCTTGATGGGCAGGTCGTTGTCCTGACACATGACCATCGCCGTCTTGTCCATGACGCCAAGGTTCCTGTTGATCGCCTCATCATAACTCACGCTCCGGTATCGCACCGCGTCGTCATGCTTCATCGGATCCTTGTCGAAGATGCCATCGACCTTGGTGCCCTTGATCATGACGTCGGCACCGATTTCCACGGCGCGAAGGCTCGCGGCCGTGTCGGTGGTGAAGAAGGGATTGCCCATGCCCGAGGCAAACAGTACGATGCGCCCCTTCTCGAGGTGGCGAACGGCGCGGCGACGGATGTAGTCTTCACAGACATCGTTGATGGAAAGCGCCGACATCACGCGGCAGTATGCCCCCTGGTTCTCGAGCGCGTCCTGCATCGAGAGGCAGTTCATGACCGTGGCGAGCATGCCCATGTGATCGCCCGTGACACGGTCCATGCCCGCTTCGGCGAGGCCCGCACCGCGAAAGATGTTGCCGCCACCGATGACCATGGCCACTTCCACGCCGAGATCGCTGACCGCCTTCACTTCCTCGGCGATACGGCGAATGTAGGCCGGGTCGATGCCGTAGTCCATGTCACCCATCAGCGCCTCACCGCTGAGTTTGAGGAGTATGCGGTCGTATACCGATGCTGGCGTATCCATGTATCGATTCTGCTCTTTCACGGTTGAATCCCTTGATGTCAGACGTTCTGCTGATGTCAGACGTTCCGCGGCTGTCGCGGCATCGCCCGGATGCCCGCGTCGGACGTGACCGACCCTGCGCCCATTGTCACACTCCTGATACGAAAGAGCCGGGATTCATGCCCGGCTCTTTCATGCTGATTCTACCCATCGCGACGGGACTGGTCAGTCCTTGCCGGCGCTGTCGCGCACCTGCGCCATGACCTCGTCGGCGAAATTCTCTTCCTTCTTCTCGATGCCCTCGCCGACCTCGAAGCGATGGAAGGCCCTGACCTCGGCACCGTGCTCCTTGAGGAGGGCGCCGACGCTCTGGTCGGGATTCCTGACGAAGGGCTGACCGACGAGCGTGATCTCACCGAGGTACTTCCTGATGCGACCACCGATCATCTTCTCGATGATTTCGGGTGGCTTGCCACTTTCGGCCGCGGTTGCCGTGAACACGGCCTTTTCCTTCTCGAGAACATCTGCCGGAACCTCGTCTTCGTTGACGCAGATCGGGCTGCTGGCCGCGATGTGCATGGCAACGTCGCGCGCGAGGGCTTCGTCGCCACCGACCATCTCGACCACGACGCCGATGCGGCCGCCGCCGTGCGAATACTGACTGTAGTGACCCTCAGTCGAATCGCCCGAGGCAATGCGGCGCACCTGAATGTTCTCGCCGATCTTCGCCACGAGGTTCTTGCGCACTTCTTCCACCGGTGCGCCATCGATGACGATGGCGTCGACATCGGCAGGCTGATCGGCCAGCACTGCAGCAGTGACCTTGTTCACGAAGTTGGTGAAGTCTTCGGCCTTGGCAGCGAAATCGGTCTGGCTGTTCACTTCGACAAGCGCAAAGCGATCACGCGCATCGTTCAGCGCGATCGACACCATGCCTTCGGCGGCGGTATTGCCGGATTTCCTGTCGGCCTTGGCAAGGCCCGCGACACGCATCGCCTCGATGGCCGCGTCCATGTCGCCACCGGCTTCGGTCAGCGCCTTCTTGCATTCCATCATGCCGGCGCCGGTGCGCTCGCGGAGTTCCTTGACCATGCTCGCAGAGATGGACATCTGTATTACCTCGAATTCTGTTGTGTACGCGGCGGGCCACCAGGGCCCGCCTTGCAGGGGATGATTCTCGACCCGCGCGCGGCTCAGGTAGCGCTGGGGGTGTCTTTGGTGGCGTCCTGCGGCGCTTCGCCAGCGGCAGCCTCGGTGACCGCAGCAACCGGAGCAGCCGCTGCGTCATTCGCCGGCGCCGGCTGAGCAGCGTCGGGGGTGGCTTCGGCAGCGGGAGCAGCAGCTGGCTCGGCCGCCGCCGCAGCGGGTACCGCTTCGGTTGCAGCCGGCTGCGCGCCTTCGGCGGCAGCCGGTGCCGCAGGCGCGGCCACAGGCGCGGCCGCGACAGTTGCAGCGGCACCGGGTGCAGCAGCATCGGCAGCAGCGATCTCCTCGTTCACACCACCGGCACGCTTGCCGTCGTTGATGGCGCCGGCAATGACATCCACGTAGAGCTGGATGGCGCGGATGGCGTCGTCGTTGCCGGGAATGACGTAATCGATGCCTTCCGGCGAGTGGTTGCTGTCGACCACCGCGATGACCGGAATGCCGAGCTTCTGCGCTTCGGTCACGGCAATGCGCTCGTGGCCGACATCGACCACGAACAATGCGTCGGGGAGACGCTCCATGTGCTTGATGCCACCCATGCCACGCTCGAGCTTTTCGTATTCACGCTTGAGGCCGAGCCCTTCCTTCTTGCTCAGATGCTCGAGGCTGCCGTCGCCGAGCATGCTTTCGAGTTCGAGAAGACGCCGCACCGACTGCTTGACGGTCTTGAAGTTGGTCATGAGACCACCGGACCAGCGACGGTTGACGAAGGGCATGTTGCAGCTTTCAGCTGCCTGACGGATGGGATCGCGCGCGGCACGCTTGGTGCCGACGAAGAGGATGCGACCGTGCTTCGAAGCAACCTTGCCGGCGTAGTTGGCAGCATCCTGGAGGGCAGGCAGACTGCTCTCGAGGTTGAAGATGTGGATGCGGTTGCGTTCGCCGAAGATGTAGGGCGCCATCTTCGGCGACCAGTAACGGGTCTGATGCCCGAAATGCACGCCAGCTTCGAGCATCTGGCGCATGGTGACATTGGCCATGAGTGAGTATCCTCGTTTGGGTTTGACCTCCGCAGACCGATCACGACCAACCAGAGCGGAGATCGCTCCGGCACCCGGCCGGGAACTGTTGGACCTGCGTGTGAATTTCGATGACGCATGACACCCGCACTTCACGGGAAGCTGCGACATCGGCCCATCTTTATAACATAAACAGGGCCATCGGGTACACTGTCGGGTTTGCCCAACGCCGTTTCACAGCCGAGTTTCATGTCCATCATCCTCAAATCGCCCGAGCAGATCGAGAAAATGCGCATTGCCGGCCGCCTCGCCTCCGAAGTGCTCGACCTGATCGAACCACACGTGGTTCCCGGGGTGAGTACGGACGAACTGAACGACATCTGTCACGAGCACATCGTCAACGTGCAGGGCGGCATCCCCGCAACACTCGGCTACCGAGGCTTTCCGAAGTCCATCTGTACCTCGGTCAACCAGCAGATCTGTCATGGCATCCCCTCTGATCGGCGCCTGAAAAAGGGTGACATCATCAACATCGACGTCACCGTCATCAAGGACGGCTGGTTCGGCGACACCTCGCGCATGTACTACGTGGGCGAACCCGCGCCGCACGCCCGGCGCCTCTGCGAAACGGCTTACGAAGCCATGGTGCGCGGCATCGAGATCGTGCGCCCCGGCGTTACCCTCGGCGACATCGGCCACGCCATCCAGACCTACACCGAGGGGCAGCACTATTCGGTGGTCCGCGAGTACTGCGGCCACGGCATCGGTTCAGCCTTCCACGAAGACCCGCAGGTCCTCCACTACGGCAAGCCCGGCACCGGGTTCGAGCTGCGCGAGGGCATGACCTTCACGATCGAACCGATGATCAACCAGGGCAAGCGCGGTGCGAAAGTACTCGGTGACGGCTGGACCGTGGTCACGCGCGACCACTCGCTCTCGGCGCAATGGGAACACACGCTGGTGGTGACGAAGGATGGCTACGAGCTTCTGACCCTCGGAGAAGGCCGCTCGCTGTGAACGGGACCGCAGGCTCCAGTGGACGCTTCAGCTTCCGGGGCGGAACCTTCGGCGCCGACCCTGCCTTGCCCGATGAAAAGACCGTCACCAGGCTCCTGGCCGCCGCCGATGCGGCCATCGACCGTGACCCGGACAACCGCGCCAACTGGCGCGACGCCCTGGCCAGCGGCAGGGGACTGATTCACGAACTCTTCGAGTCAGGACTGGACATCGCTACCCTGCTCGCACTCCACAGCCGCCTGCTCGATCATGTGCTCGCGCGCCAGTGGCAACAGGCAGGAGCCCTGTTCGACGGCCTTGCGCTGGTGGCCGTCGGCGGCTACGGACGCGGCGAACTCTTCCCGCATTCCGACATCGACATCAGCATCCTGCTGCCCGGCGAACCCGATGCCGAGCTCGAGGCGGCGCTCGCGGCCTGGATCACCTCGCTGTGGGACTACGAACTCGACATCGGTTCGAGCGTGCGCACCATCGAGCAGAGCCTTGCCGCCGCGAGCGCCGATCTCACCGTCATCACCAACCTCACCGAGGCGCGCCTCATCACCGGCTCCTCCCACCTCTGCAAGAGACTCATGGATGCCATTGCGCCCGAGCACATCTGGCCAGCCGATGTCTTCTTCAAGGCCAAGTGCGAGGAGCAGAAACGACGCCACGCGCGCTTCCAGACGAATGCCTATCGGCTCGAACCGAACGTGAAGGAGAGTCAGGGCGGGCTGCGTGACTTCCAGACCATCGCCTGGGTGAGCCATCGGCTTTTCGACACGCCGGCGCTCGAGCCCCTGGTGACGAACGGACTGCTGGAGCCGCACGAACTCGAACACCTGCGCGAGGGACTCGACCTCCTCTGGCGCATCCGTTACCTCCTGCACCACAAGACCGGACGCCGCGAGGACCGCCTGCTCTTCGACCATCAGCGCGACATTGCTCATGCCTTCGGCTACACCGACGACGAAAGGAATGCCTCGATCGAAGCGCTGATGCAGCGCTACTACCGTTCCGTCATGCGCCTGCAGCGCCTCAACGACATCCTGCTCCAGGGCATCGGCGGCATCATCAGTGGCGTGACGGCAGCTGCCGACGTGGTGACGCTCAATCCGCGCTTCCAGCTCCGCAACGGTTTTCTCGAAACCACGTCGGACACCGTATTCACCGAGCAGCCGACGGCACTGCTCGAACTGTATCTGATGTTCAGCCTGACACACGAGGCCGAGAAGATCCGCTCGCCAACGGTGCGTCAGGTGCGCGCGGCATTGCCGCAGATCAACGCGCGCTTCCGTTCCGATCCGCAGGCGCGCTCGCTGTTCGTGCGCATCTTCGCGAGCGAAGACAAGCTCACGCGCACGGTGCGGCTGATGAACCAGCACGGTGTGCTCGCCGCCTACCTGCCCGCCTTCGACGCCATCGTGGGACGCATGCAGTACGACCTCTTCCACATCTACACCGTGGATGAGCACACCATTCACGTGATCCGCAATCTCAGGCGCTTCATGCTGCCGCGCTTCGACGAGGAATTTCCGCACTGCTCGGAAGTGGCACGCGAAGTGGTCGAACCCTGGCGGCTCTATCTCGTTGCCCTCTTCCACGACATCGCCAAGGGTCGCGGCGGTGATCACTGCGTGCTCGGCGCCGAGGACATGCGCGAATTCGCCGTGCACCACGGACTGCAGCGGCACGACGTGGAACTGATGGAATGGACGGTGCGCCAGCACCTGCTGATGTCGACGACGGTGCAGCGGCGCGACATCGACGACCCCGAAGAGCAGCTCGAATTCGCGCGTGAGGTCGGCAGCATCGAGAAACTGAACTTTCTCTATCTGCTGACCGTTGCCGACATTCGCGGCACCAACCCCGAACTCTGGAATTCCTTCAAGGCGACGCTGCTGCAGGCACTCTACCGCCACGCCCGGCAGATCATCGAGCGCGGACTCGACAACCCCGAGGCCGTGAGCGAAGTCGTCGCAAGACGCAAGCAGCAGGCGATCGCACTCCTTGCCGACAACGGTGTCAGCGACAGCGAGCGGCAGCAACTCTGGAACGAACTCGGCGAGGACTACTTCCGAAGCTTCCAGGCCAGTGATATCGCGCGACACACCGCACAGCTTGCAAGTCGCGTCGGCGACGAGGTGACGGAGCCACTGGTGGCGCTGCGCCATTCACGCGCCAAAGGCGTGAGCGAGATTCTCGTGCACACACACGATGCACCATCGCTCTTTGCCACGATCACGACGGAACTCGGCAACCTGAACCTCGACATCCAGTCGGCCACGATCACCACCACCGATTCAGGCTACGCGCTCGACGTGTTCCACGTACTCGAGAACGACGGTTCGCTCGTGAACGAGGAACGCCGCAGCGCGGCCATCGAAGCAGCACTGGTTCGCGTACTCGATGCTTCTGCGGCACTGCCCCGCAACCTCGGCGGCAAACCCAGCCGGCGACAGCGACAGTTCCGCATCGCCACACAGGTCGATTGCACGACCGTCGATGCAGACACCTCCGAGCTTCGCGTGACGGCGGCTGACCGCCCCGGCATACTCGGCGACATTGCCCGCCGCATTCACGAAGCCGGTTTCGATGTGCATGCCGCACGCATCTCGACGCTCGGCGAGCGCATCGACGATGTATTTCTGATCAGCAGCCAGAACACGGATGGCACGGGTGGCAAGCACGCCCTCGACGACAGGGATCGCACCGCACTGGCGGCAGAGCTCGAACGCATCAACGCCTGAACAACCGCCTCGACAACGAGTCATCGCCACCATGTCAGATACGTCCGCCAACAGGGACGACCCCACGCTTGCACTTCTGATCGACCTCGTTCGGCGCCCTTCGGTCACACCCGAAGACGCCGGCTGTCAGGCCCTGATCGCCGAGCGCCTTGCTGCCGTCGGCTTCGAGATCGAGCACCTGCCGGCCGCGGGTGTCAGCAACCTCTGGGCCCGCCTCGGTGATACCGCACCGCTGATCGCCTTTGCCGGACACACCGACGTGGTGCCACCGGGTGACCCCGACGCCTGGACCCATCCGCCCTTCTCGGCCACCATCGAGAATGGGTACCTCTACGGGCGTGGCGCAGCCGACATGAAAGCGGGCGTGGCGGCCATGGTCACGGCGCTCGAACGCTTCGTGAAGTCCGGAAAGCACCGGCACGGCTCGCTTGCGCTGCTGCTGACGAGCGACGAAGAGGGGCCTGCCACCGACGGCACGCGACACGTCATCGACACGCTCGCGGCACGCGGGGAACAGATCGATTACTGCATTCTCGGTGAACCAAGCAGCAGCGAGCATCTCGGCGACACCCTGCGCAACGGCCGGCGCGGTTCTCTCGGTGCGCGCCTTGTCGTGAACGGTGTGCAGGGACACGTGGCCTATCCCGAGCTTGCCGACAACCCCGTGCACCGCGCCCTCGCCGCCCTCGACGAACTCTGCAAAACACACTGGGACAAGGGCAACGCCGACTTCCCGCCAACCACCCTGCAGATTTCCAATGTCGCCGCCGGCACCGGTGCAAGCAACGTGATTCCGGGCCGTTTCGTGGTCGATTTCAATCTGCGCTACAGCACCGCAAGCACCATGGAAGGCCTGCAGCAACGCATCGAAACCATCCTTGCACGCCACGAACTCGACTATCGCATCACCTGGAACGACAGCGCCAGGCCTTTCGTGACGGCAACCAACGCGGCAGCAGACAGCATGCAGAACGGACCTTCACTGGTCAGCATTGCCCGTGAGGTGGTCCGTGAACACACCGGCATCGATCCCGAGACCAATACCGCCGGCGGCACCTCCGACGGGCGCTTCATCGTACCCACCGGCGCCGAACTCGTGGAACTCGGTCCGATCAACAAGACCATTCATCAGATAGACGAATGCGTCGCCGTCAACGATCTTCCTCGCATCAGCCGCATCCATGAAGGCATACTGGAGCGACTCGCGGGAGCACACGACTGAAACAAACAAGCAAGAGGAACCGAACCATGGGAATGCTCGACGGCCGAAAGATGCTGATCATCGGCGTGGCCAGCAAGCGCTCGATCGCCTGGGGCATCGCCGAAGCCATGCACCGCGAAGGTGCCGAACTCGCCTTCACGTACCAGAACGACCGCCTGAAGGATCGCGTGGTGGCGATGGCCGACGACTGCGGCTCCGACATCGTGTTACCGCTCGACGTTGCCGAAGACGCCCAGATCGAGGCCATGGCAGCGTCCCTGAAGGAGCGTTGGCCCGATGGACTCGACGGTTTCGTGCATGCCGTGGCCTTTGCACCGCGCGAGGCACTCGACGGCGACTATCTCGATTCCGTCAGCCGCGAATCCTTCCGCATCGCGCACGACATCAGCTCCTACAGCTTCTCTGCCGTGGCCAAGGCACTGCGACCCCAGCTCCACGAGGGCGCGTCGCTCATCACCCTGTCCTACCTCGGTGCCGTTCGCGCGATGCCGAACTACAACGTCATGGGGCTGGCCAAGGCCTCGCTCGAAGCCAACACGCGTTTCATGGCAACCTCGCTCGGACCGGAGGGGATTCGCGTGAACGCACTGTCCGCCGGACCGATCAAGACACTTGCTGCCGCCGGTATCGGTGATTTCAAGAAGCTTCTCGGCCACGTCTCCTCGATCGCGCCGATGCGCGAGAATACCACCATCGAGCAGGTCGGCAACACGGCCGCCTTCCTTGCTTCGCCACTTTCCTCGGGTATTACCGGGCAGGTCATCTATGTCGATGGTGGCTTCAACATCGTGTCGGCGCCGGAATCGCCGGAATCGGCAAGCTGAGGACGAACCGCCGGGCACAGCGCTTGCCGCGACACTCGCGGCAATGCGTCTGCCCATGTTCGGCATCCCGGAATTGCTTCGGCGGCACCCCGGAACCGTAATTGGTACGGACACCCCGGAACTGCAGGCAACACCCCCTCGGAACCGAAAAAAGCCGGCGCCCTCAGGCAACCGGCTTTTTCGTGTCGAACCTGATTGCCTGAAACCCGAGGCTGATTGCCGCGGGTTCAAGCATCACGTCGTGGCATTCAGCGAGCAGCGAGCTGGTCGCGGATTTCCTTGAGCAGCGCAATATCGGCCGGATCTTCCGCCGGCTCTTCGACCTGTTCCTTCTCGAAGCGCTTCTTCATGTTGTTGATCATCTTGACGATGATGAAGATCACGAAGGCGATGATCAGGAAGTTGATCAGGGCCTGGATGAACATGCCGTAGCCAATGTTGGCATCGCCAACGGTGATGGCGAGACCGCTGAAGTCGACACCACCCAGAAAGATGCCGATGATCGGCATGAGGACGGAATCGACGAGAGCGCCGACGGTGTCGCTGACGGCTGCACCGACAATGATGCCGACCGCCATGTCCATCAGACTTCCCTTGAGCGCGAATTCCTTGAATTCAGCCATCATTCCCATGAGAGTTTTCTCCAGTTCTGTATGTTTGAGTGTGCGACTTGTTGAGTGTGCGACTTGCAGGCGAGCCGACTCGACTCCTGATTTCCGATACAGGCACCTGCGCCACCGGGAACATGGCGACAGTGGAAACCGTGCATGCCGTATTCGAGCGCGGGGACGCCCCTGCATCCTTCAATCGATACCAGCGCAGAATACTACGCCCGTGACCCCCTCATGTCGAGCGTCGGGCGGCCTGTTTCAGGATCTTTAACAAGTCTTGCCGGTCGGCAATGCAAGCCGCGTCAGGACACCGACGCTGACTGCGCATCGTCACGCCGCAAGCCGATGGCGGGTACCTGCAGGCGCCGTGTCAGGATGAACTGATGTCGATATCGGCGCGCGAGCGCCAGGCGTCGCGTCAGGGTGAACTGATGTCGATATCGGCGCGCGAGCGCAAGGCGCCGACGAGTGCCTCGAACTCGACAACACCCAACTGCGGATCGGCGGCGGCCTTGGTCGGCGCGTCGTCCACGGCACTGTTCTCGGCTGTTTCCGGCACCTTGACATCGACGAGGCGATAGACCACGCGATCATCATCCGACAAGGTGGCAATGGCGGCAACGCCCTGCCCCTCGGTCGGCTTCGGCAGGGAAAAGACGGCGTTGATCATCGACGGCTCGAAATCGTCGGAATTTCGCGAGAGCGGCAGCGCTTCGACAAGTTCCGCACCTGTTCGGCCTTCGGCCAGCACGGCGAGTTCGTCACCGGCGAGCAATCCTGCCTCGATGTCAGCAGCAGCCGCATCCAGCGCTTCGGCAGCACGCTCTGTCCTGAGTGCAAGTGAAACCTCGTCGCGCACCTCGTCCAGGGTTTTCTGCCGTGGGCCTTCGCTGTCCGTGACGCGGAGCACCACGACGTCGCGGC
The DNA here is from genome assembly GCA_002746645.1 of Gammaproteobacteria bacterium. GTDB lineage: Bacteria > Pseudomonadota > Gammaproteobacteria > Granulosicoccales > Granulosicoccaceae > Granulosicoccus. Next base: position 24,370 of record PDPU01000036.1, read on the forward strand.
TGTCCACATCGATCGGTTCCGAATTGTTGCCGTCTTCGCGCACATCGGCCGAGAGCGCCGCATCGAGCACTGCCGGATGACCGACGATGCCCTCGGCCGGGTTCTCGGCATCGATCCAGTCCGTCTGTTGCACTTCGAGGCCGGTGGCCGCCGACACCTCTTCGAGCGACTCGGGGTTTTCGAAGGCCAGTTCGGCGAGCTGGTCATGGAGGTCCTGATACTCGCTGTCGACCTCGTTGCGGCGAAGCTGCGCGATGATGTCCTCGCGCACGTCCTCGAAGGGCTTGACCTTCTCCGCGACGACCTTGTCGAGCTTGATCAGATGCACGCCGAAATCCGACACGACGGGATCGGACAGACTGCCGACGTCGCCTGGCAGGGCGTAAACAGCGGCTTCGAACTCGGGCACCATGGCACCGGGCGTGATGACACCGAGGCTGCCTCCATTGCTTGCCGAACCGACGTCGTCGGAGAGTTCCGCGGCAAGATCGGCAAAGGACTCGCCGGCCTCGATGCGTGCCTTGACGGCTTCGAGTTCAGCCTCCTTCTCGGCGATTTCATCCTCGTTGTCACGATCGGCCTCGAGAAGAATGTGCGAGGCTTCCCGCTGCTCGGGCGTGATGTAGTTGGCGCTGTTGTCATCGTAGTAATACTGCGCATCTTCCTCGGCAATGTCGATGCCGCTGGCAAGGTCCTCGGCCGAGAGGCGCACGTAGGCGATCTTCACGCGATCGGGGTGCTGATAGCTGTCGGCTCGCTCGTCGAAATAGGCCTGCACTTCGTCGTCGCTGACCTCGATGGCGTCGCGCGCGGCATCCATGTCGAGTCGCAGACCCTCGATGGTTCGCTGCTGTCGCGCCAGGGCATCGAGCCGCGCACGTTCGTTCGGGAGCAGAAAACTCGTTGATACCACGCCGCTCGTAAACTGATCGAGCGCGCTCTGACTGCGGAAGCGCTGCTCGAAAGCGCCCATGGTGAGACCTTCGGCTCGCACGCGTTCTTCATAGAGTTCGGGGTCGAAACGACCGTCTGTCTGGAACGCGGGCACCGCGCGAATGGCGCGACCGAGGGTTTCATCGCCGACGGCAAACTTCTGGGCCGCCACGGTGTTCTCGACCACGGCTTCGTCGATGAGGCCGTTGATGGCCTGCTCACGCAACATCGCATCGCTGGCGAACCCTTCGGGAATCTCGCCCCCGAACATGCTGGCAAGCTGGCGCCGCTGCCGTGCCACGGCCGTTTCGACGGCGCTGGGGGAGATTTCGGTCTTGCCGACCGTGGCCACGGCAGGTGGCGGCCGGCCGGCAAAATAGGAGCCGATGAATACCGCCACCAGGGGCACGGCGATGACCAGAACGATCACGTACTTCAGTGTCCTGGAGTGGCGTACGGTTTCGCGAATATCGAGCAGCATGTCGTTGAGTGCCGGGTTGGCGATGTAGAAGGCCGTGTCGGTTGTGACGGTCGAAACGGATGTGACGCTCGGACTGGATGCGGCGTTGACGCGTCAATGCAACTGCATCAACGCCCGGCCGGGCAAAGGCCGGGGCTTGGCCCGAAGCACCTGCAAAGATAGTGCAAATTCACCGTCATGACAGCACCGGGCTCTGCGCAGGTGACATGGCCGGTGTCGGTGACGTGCTGGCGCCAGAATTGGAAAAGGGTGCCGAAGCACCCTTTGCCTACCCTGCTGACCAGGGTGATGTTGGCGGAGCGGACGGGACTCGAACCCGCGACCCCCGGCGTGACAGGCCGGTATTCTAACCAACTGAACTACCGCTCCAGTTTCCTCTGGTGGGTGCTGACGGGATCGAACCGCCGACCCTCGCCTTGTAAGGGCGATGCTCTACCAGCTGAGCTAAGCACCCGAGAACTCTCAAGCCGATTAGTTTACAGCATCTTTCAGTGCTTTGCCAGCTTTGAAGCTCGGAACATTCGATGCCGCGATCTGCAGTGGCTCGCCGGTGCGAGGATTGCGACCGGTACGCGCTTCACGCTTGCGAACAAGGAAGGTGCCGAAGCCGACGAGTGTAACCGAATCCCCGCTCTTGAGGGCGTCCGAGATGCTGTCAAGTACCGCATCCACTGCGTCTGCCGCTTCGGATTTGTTCATGTCGCCTTTGGCAGCGACAGCATCGACAAATTCAGTCTTGTTCATGGGTTGATTTCCGATTCCTTAGTGAAGTGTTGAAGTGCAGACTGACCGGACAACTACCGGAACTGCCAGCAACTACGCCACATACGCTACCACAGCGAAAATGCCGACGGCTACGCATTTCGCTGTGGTCAATGAAATGTAACAATCCCCTGCAAGCGTGATCTGACGCGGTTTCAGCACTTGCGCCAACCAGAAGCGGTGCGAGTTTTACTGATTTTTATATCAGTGTGTCTGAACACCTGGCCCTGACGAAGCCGGCTTTTCGCCGGAACCCGAAACCGGCGTCTCGGCACCTTCGGCATCCGGTGAGGTTTCCACACCCAGTGCCACTTCCAGCACCTCGTCGATCCATTTGACCGGACGAATATCCAGCCCCTCGGTGATTTCGTCCGGGACTTCGGTGAGATCCTTGCGGTTCTCTTCCGGAACCAGCACCACCTTGATGCCCCCGCGCTGAGCGGCAAGGAGTTTTTCCTTGAGCCCACCAATCGGCAACACTTCGCCTCGCAGCGTGATCTCGCCCGTCATGGCAACGTCGGCGCGCACCGGCACCCGCGTGACGGCCGAAACGATGGCGGTACACATGCCGATGCCGGCACTCGGGCCGTCCTTCGGCGTTGCGCCTTCGGGCACGTGCAGGTGAATGTCGTGCTTCTCGTGAAATTCGGGATCGATGCCGAGTGACTCCTCGCGGCTTCTGACCACCATCATGGCCGCCTGAATCGACTCCTGCATGACGTCTCCGAGCTGCCCCGTCCAGGAAAGCTTGCCCTTTCCGGGTACCACGGCGGACTCGATGCTCAGCAACTCGCCCCCCACCTGCGTCCAGGCAAGCCCCGTGACCTGACCGATCTTGCTCTCGGTTTCGGCGCGGCCATAGCGGTAGCGCAGCACGCCGAGGTATTTTTCGAGGTTCTCCTCGGTGACCGTGACCATGGCCGGTGCGTCGTCAGACGATGCAACGGTGACGACGGCATCGGCGGTGACGGCATCGATGGTACCGGTATCACCAGCAGCGGCGTCATCCGTGGCAGGAACGTGGCTGGCGTCGACAGCGGCATCACGGCTTGTGTCGGCGGCAGCGCCGTCGACAGTCACGGCATCGGACGATGCATCTTCGCCCTCGAGTTCCATGACCTCACGAACCACCTTGCGGCAGATCTTGGCAATCTCGCGCTCGAGGTTACGCACGCCGGCTTCGCGCGTGTAGCTGCGGATGATTTCGAGAATGGCCTCATCGGTGACGCGCAACTCGCTCTCATCAAGGCCGTTGTCGATCATCTTTCTGGGCAGGAGATAACGCTCGGCAATGTTCGCCTTCTCCTTCTCGGTGTAACCCGGCAGACGGATCACCTCCATGCGGTCGAGCAGCGGCTCGGGGATGTTCATGGTGTTGGCCGTGGCCACGAACATGACATCCGAGAGATCGTACTCGACTTCGAGATAGTGATCGGTAAAGGTATGATTCTGCTCGGGATCAAGCACTTCCAGAAGCGCCGACGACGGATCGCCCCGAAAATCCATCGACATCTTGTCGATCTCGTCGAGGAGGATCAGCGGATTGCGGCGCTTCACCTTGGCGAGGTTCTGCACGATCTTGCCCGGCATCGAACCGATGTAGGTGCGCCGATGACCACGAATCTCGGCTTCATCACGCACGCCGCCGAGAGCCATGCGGCTGAAGCGGCGGCCGGTGGCACGCGCGATCGACTTGCCGAGCGAGGTCTTGCCGACACCGGGCGGGCCCACGAGACAGAGAATCGGCCCCTTGGCATGCCCGACGCGCTTCTGCACGGCGAGGTATTCGAGAATGCGCTCCTTGACCTTCTCGAGTCCGTAGTGATCGTTCTCGAGAATGGCTTCGGCTTCGGCGAGCGTGTTCCTGAGCTTCGAGGCCTTCTTCCAGGGCAGGCTCACGAGGGTATCGATGTAGTTCCTGACCACGGTTGCTTCGGCCGACATCGGCGACATCATCCTGAGCTTGGCCAGTTCGCCGCGTGCCTTCTTTCTTGCCTCCTTCGAGAGGCCCTTCTTCTCGATCTTCTTCTCGAGCGCCTCGAGTTCGTTCGGAACATCATCGAGCTCGCCCATCTCCTTCTGAATGGCCTTCATCTGCTCGTTGAGATAGTACTCGCGCTGGCTCTTCTCCATCTGCTGCTTGACCCGGCCGCGGATGCGCTTCTCGACCAGCAACACATCGAGTTCGGCTTCCATGAGGCTCAGGAGGTGTTCGAGCCGCTCGCCGGCATCGAAGATCTCGAGCACGGCCTGCTTCTGCTCGACACGCAGCGACATCTGGGCTGCGACCATGTCGGCAAGGCGGTCCGGGTCGTCGACGCCTTCGATCGACGCGAGTACCTCGGAAGGCACCTTGCGGTTCATCTTCACGTACTGGTCGAACTGGTTGACGACCGAACGCGCCAGCACACCGAGTTCGGTCTGCTCGGTGGACGATGGCGCCGAGACCGCCGGCACGCTGTGCCCGGCCACGAAATAGCCGGCCTCATCCACGGCAATGTCATCGAGCCGAGCGCGCGAGACACCTTCGACCAATACCTTGATGGTGCCGTCGGGGAGTTTCAGCAGTTGCAGGATGGTGGCAACGGTACCCACATGGTGGATATCGTCGATTTCGGGTTCGTCGACGGCAGCGCTCGTCTGCGCAGCGAGAATGATGCGCTTGTCGCTTGACATGGCGGCATCGAGCGCGTCGATGGAACGCTCGCGACCGACGAACAGCGGGATGACCATGTGCGGGTAGACCACGACATCCCGGAGTGGCAACACGGGAAGGCGCGTATCGCTGCGCCCTTTTTCGCTTCCGTCGCCGGGATTCTGCGCTTCGGGCAGCCTGTTTTCGGAATCGGACACTGGATACTCCTGAAAGGTAACGGGACTCTGTGCAAGCCCTGACGGATACTGCACAATCTGGCACTTCTGCCCGGAGAATTCAAGCTGCTCGCGAGGGTCAGCGCGTGGCCGCTCGCGTTCTCGCCTGCCGCGCCTTGCCGAGTCGTTTCGCATTGGCCACGGCACGGCGATGCACGGGAGCAAGGCCAGCACTCATGCTGCGCTCGAGGCCGCGCTGGAGTTCGAGGCTGGAGCGTTGTGCCAAGGTCATCGCCACCTGCGGTTCGAGCAGTGATCGCCAGTACAGCCGCCACAGCGTCTGCTGGCATTTCGACAGTTCGATGTTCATCGCCAGCATGGACTCCTGCATGGCGCCGAACTTCTCCACCCACATCAGACCCGCCTCCCTGACGTCGGCTGGCGCGGGGGCAAGACCTGCCGCAGCGAACTGGCCGAGCCTTGCGGCAATGACCACCGGAGCCGACAGTGCGAGTTCCAGTGACTGCACCGGGATGGAACGGGATGACTTGCGAGGCATGGCCTTTCTCCTGAAACGACAACACCCGAGCCGGAGGGGCATCGGGTGCTGCAGACATAAGCGTGTGGACGTGCGAGGTCCGGCCGGCCGCACGAACCGCTGCAGGTGATCAGTCGTCGGAAGCTGCCTTTCGATACTGCTCCTGATCCATGACCTTCTCCTGCCCTTCAAGAAGAAGGTACGGCTTCGACTCGCCCCGAACTACCGCGGCGTCAAGAATGACTTTCTTGACGTTCTCGATACGTGGCAGTTCGTACATGGTATCGAGCAGGATGTTCTCGAGAATCGTGCGCAGGCCACGTGCGCCGGTCTTGCGTTCCAGCGAACGCTGGGCAACGGCATGCAACGCATCATTACGGAATTCGATGTCGACATCTTCCATGCCAAGCAACTTCTCGAACTGCTTGGTAATGGCGTTCCGGGGCTCGACGAGGATGCGCACGAGCGACTCTTCGTCGAGTTCCTCGAGCGTTGCGACGACCGGCAGACGACCCACGAATTCGGGAATGAGACCGAAACTGATGAGGTCCTGTGCTTCGGTTTCCATGAGCAGCTTGCCGATGTGCGCACCCTCTTCCTTCGACTTCACTTCGGCACTGAAACCGATACCGCCCTTCTCGGAACGGTTCTGGATGATCTTCTCGAGCCCGGCAAAGGCGCCACCGCAGATGAACAGGATGTTCGAGGTGTCGACCTGCAGGAATTCCTGTTGCGGATGCTTCCTGCCGCCCTGGGGCGGCACCGAGGCGACGGTGCCTTCGATGAGCTTCAGCAGCGCCTGCTGCACACCCTCGCCCGACACGTCGCGGGTGATCGAAGGGTTGTCGCTCTTGCGTGAGATCTTGTCGATCTCGTCGATGTAGACGATGCCCGTCTGTGCCTTCTCGACGTCGTAGTCGCACTTCTGCAGCAGCTTCTGGATGATGTTCTCGACGTCTTCACCAACGTAACCCGCTTCGGTGAGCGTGGTGGCGTCGGCAATCGTGAATGGCACATTCAGCGTGCGTGCAAGTGTTTCGGCAAGCAGCGTCTTGCCCGAGCCCGTCGGACCAATCAGGAGGATGTTGCTCTTGGCGAGTTCGACATCATCGGTGTTGCCCTTGTACTCGAGGCGCTTGTAGTGGTTGTACACCGCCACCGACAGGATGCGCTTGGCCTTGGACTGGCCAATGACGTACTGATCGAGCAGTTCGTTGATTTCGTGTGGTTTCGGCAGCGAACTCTGCTCTTCGCTGTCGGCCTCCTGCATCTCCTCGGTGATGATGTCGTTGCAGAGATCGACGCACTCATCACAGATGAATACCGAGGGGCCGGCAATGAGCTTTCTCACTTCGTGCTGGCTCTTGCCGCAGAAGGAGCAGTAAAGCAGCTTGCCGTCGTCTTTCCTGTTGTCCTGATCGCTCATTGTTCTCTGTCAATCTCCACGTCCGGCGCACCTTGCCTTGTTTACCGCCAGGATTCAACTGACGTATTGCACTGATTCCGTACGATGGGCGTGACATCACACCCAGTAAGGATGTACGTCACGACTTGTCAAGTCAATACTGATCACCGTTCCGGCTGCCACTCGAGCCGCCCGTCACGCTTGCCATTCTAACCACCGTTCCGGTCATCGCTCTGGCCGCCCGACGCCAGCGAGGCCTCTTCGGAACGATTGGCCACGATACGGTCGACAATACCGTACTCGAGGGCCTGTTCGGACGTCAGGAAGTTGTCACGCTCCGTGTCGTCCTTCACTTTCTCCACCGTCTGCCCCGTGTGCTTCGCCATGAGCGCGTTCATGCGCTCCTTGATGGCGAGAATCTCGCGCGCGTGAATGTCGATATCGGTGGCCTGACCCTGGAAACCGGCCGATGGCTGGTGGATCATGACACGCGAGTTCGGCAGGATGAAACGCTTGCCGGGCTCGCCCGCGGTCAGGAGAAAGGCACCCATGCTGGCCGCCTGCCCCACGCACAGGGTGCTGACGTTCGGACGGATGAACTGCATGGTGTCGTAGATGGCCATGCCGGCCGTGACGGAGCCTCCCGGTGAATTGATGTAGAGCGAGATGTCCTTGTCGGGGTTGTCCGATTCGAGGAACAGGAGTTGTGCCACGATCAGATTGGCCATGTAGTCTTCGACCTGGCCGACAAGAAAGACCACACGCTCCTTCAGCAGACGCGAGTAGATATCGTAGGCACGTTCGCCACGCGGCGACTGCTCGACGACCATCGGCACGAGACCGCCGGACGCCGTGGGCGTGGCCGTGGGCGCGGCCGTGGCCATCGCTGTGGCAAGAGGCATGTTCGGGTTCAGTCCGTCAGTCGGGCCTGCAATCATGATGTCTGTTCTGTCTCGCTGTCGGCCGCAGGCGCTTCGGGCGCCGGCGGATGCATGATGTCCTGAAATGTAGTCGATTCATCGCTGACCGTGGCGGCAGCAAGCACGGCATCGACCACGGCATCTTCCATCACCAGTCCTTCCACGTTGCGGAGGAGTTCCTTGTCGCCGTAGTAGTGGTCGATCACTTCCCGGGGGTCCTGGTAGGAGGACGCAAGTCGTTCGATGCGCGCTCGCACCTTGTCATCATCGGCAGAGATCTCGTTGCGTTTGATGATTTCGGCCATCACCAACCCGATTCTGATGCGTTTTTCCGCACCTTCGCGGAACAGGTCGTCACTGAGGAAGGAACTGTCGCTGCCCTCCGGCATCTGCTGCATGATCTTCTCTTTCTGTCGCTCGATCTCGTCCTTGACCAGCGCCGCAGGGACATCGAAACTGTTGATCTCTGCCAGACCGTCCATGATCTGCTGTTTCGTGTCCTGTTCGATCTTCTGCTGCAATTCGCGCTCCATGTTGCGACGAATGTCGGCACGCAGGCTTTCGAGCGTGCCGTCCTCGATGCCGAAGCTTCTGACGAGTTCCTCGTCGACCTCGGGGAGAGTCGCTTCGCGCACTTCGCGCACATGGATGTCGAACTCGGTTTCCTTGCCGGCAAGGTGCTCGGCCTGGTAGTCCTCGGGGAAGGTGACGGCAATGGTTCTGTCCTCCCCTGCCGACATGCCGATGATCTGCTCTTCGAAGCCCGGAATCATGTTGCCCGAACCCAGCACCAGCGGTGCTTCCTCGGCCGCGCCGCCGTCGAATTCCTCGCCGTCGAGGCGCCCCTTGAAGTCGATGATGAGCTGATCACCGTCCTGCGCGGCACGCTCGACCTTGTCGAAGCTCTTGCGCTGTTCACGAAGATTCTCGACCATGCGGTCAATGTCTTCCTCGCTGACCTCGGCCACCTGACGCGTGATGCTGATGCGCTCGTCATAGACGGGCTCGACCTCCGGATAGACCTCGAAGACGGCCACGTAGCGAAAACCGATGTCTTCGGCCTCGTCGGCAGCGGGCGCGTCGATCGCGTCATCCACCGGTTCGATGTTGGGGCTGCCGGCGGGATTGAGCTTCTCCTGCTGGATGGCCTGAACATAGGACGTGTTGATGAGGCTGCCAAGCACTTCGCCCCGCACCTGCGGCTCGTAGCGCTTGCGCACCACCTTGAGCGGCACCTTGCCGGGACGAAAACCCTTCATGCGCGCGGTCTTGCTGATGTTCCTGAGCCGCTCGTCAACGGCCTTGTCGATGTCCTCCGCGGGCAGGCCGACGGTCATGCGCCGCTCGAGCCCCTCGGTGGTTTCAACTGATACTTGCATGCTTGCCTCTGTCAAGAGTACGAAAGACACCGCTCGGTGCCGCGACTGCAGGCGGTGGCACGAGGCGGTGTGGAATGTAGTGCCCTGTTTGCAGGCCGCGACCTGCGAGTTCCGGTGGGCAGAATGATCTGGTGCGAAAGGGGAGACTCGAACTCCCACGTCGTAAGACACTGGTACCTAAAACCAGCGCGTCTACCAATTCCGCCACTTTCGCTCGAGCCTGACCGTGGAATCATTATAGCTGCCTCGCCCCGAATGACCATCGCCCCCGGGGCCGGGCAGCTGCGATACAGACTGCAAGGGCGGAGGCCGGGTTGCCAGCACTCCGCCCTGCGGAAACCGGTGGGGTGAACGACGGGGATCGAACCCGCGACAACAGGAATCACAATCCTGTGCTCTACCAACTGAGCTACGCTCACCACTGTAGACAGCAGTGCATTCTACCTTAATCACTGTCGACGTGCCAGCCATCCGAGACCGACAAGCACACCGAGCCCGGCCAGGTAGCAGGCACCGAGGTACAGCAGCGCCGCCGCCTTTCCACCACTCTGGAAGAGCATCAGCAGCAGCGGTGTGCCGACGAGATTGCCGATGTTGCCGGTCTGCGCCATGGCACCGTTGGCGAGCACCCGATCATGCGTGTCACGATTGAGTTCGGGCACCACCGCGAAACTCGCGCCCTGCACGAGACCGATGCTGGCAAACAGCGCCATCAGGAGAGATGCCACGGGACCGGAGAATGCCATCGCCATCACCGTCAGCAGCGCCGCCACGAGACCCGTCTTCACCACCGTCACGGCCGGAAACCGCAGCAGCAGAAGATTGCCGATGGTCACCGAGGAAACGATGCTGACGAGCGGCAGGAGAGCGGCCAGCGCCACCGCCTCGTCGGCACCGACCCATTTCGGCGTCAGGGTCAGTGCCGAGACATAGGTTGCCGTGTAGAAGAGCCACACGAGTGCCGAGGTCGCGATCGGGATCGAGGTATACACCTCGCGATGCAGGGCAAGGCTGAAGAAAGCCGGATGCCAGGCGCGCTCTTCGCGCGAAGCCCTGCCCTTTTCGACAAGCATCACGACGAGGCAGGCCATGAGCCCCATCCAGACCGCGTGTGCGACGAGAAAGGCAGACAGGCCACGGGCTTCGAGCAGTGGCAGACCGAAGGCGCCGACCAGCGCGAAGCCGACCCCGAAGAAGGTACCCCACAGCGTCATGGCCACCGCACGCAAGCGCTCGCTGGCGATGCTCGCGATCAGCGTCGGGATCACCACCACGAGAAGCAGGTGGGACACTCCTTCCACCAGCCTGAGCGCGAACATCACGGGCAGGGGCGGAAGCAGTGATTCGAGCAGCGCCACCCCGGCGCCGAGCACGAGTGCCGTGATCAGCATGCGCCGGAAACCGAGCGCCGCCACCACGCTCGCCGCGCCGAGGCCGAAGGCAAGACCCACGAAACTCAGGAGCGACACGAGCAGCCCGAGGCGGGCACCCGCCGACCCGTAGTACGCTTCGAGTGCCGGCAGGGCGAGGCTCAGCTTGGCGTACTGGGTGGATGCACCGAGACCGGCCAGCCACAAGAGGATGAACTGGAAGAGTGCCTTCAACTGCTCCGACTATCCGCATTGCCCACTATCCGACACGATACGCGATACAGCATGGCGACAGCGGCGTGCAGAGGCTCAGGCCGCGCGAAAGGCCGGCAACCAGCCAAGACCGGCTTCCACCGAGGCGCCTCGTGGCCGATACTCGGCGCCGACATGGCCTTCCCACCCCATCGCGTACAGTTCGCCGAGCAGCCACGGGTAGTCGATCTCGCCCTGATCGGGTTCGCCCCGGTCGTGCACCGCTGCCATCTGCACGTGCCCGAGCACCGGCAGGACGCGCTCCAGGTTGTGGCGCAGATCGCCTTCCATGATCTGGGTGTGGAAGCAGTCGAACATGAGCTTGAGGTTCGGCGCCGCCACGGCGTCGATGGTGGCCAGCGCGTCGTCGAGCAGGCTCAGATGATAACCCGGCACCACGCGCTGGTTGATCGGTTCGATCAGCAGGGTCTTGCCGAGTGCCGCGGCCTTCTCCGCCGCATAGGCGAGGTTTTCCCGCCAGGTGGTTTCCGCGCCCTCGGCCCGCGCCGTTCGCCCCGGCACCACGCTTACCATCCGGCAACCAGACACGTCGGCGTAGTCGAGCGCTGCATCGATGAGCCGCCGTGCCTCGTCACGCCGATCGGGGCGCGCGGTCACGCCGAAGTCGTCCTGACCATTGGCACCGAGCGCCGTGTTGAGCGAAAGCAGCGGCAGATTGCATTCGGCAAGCACGGCCGCCAGTTCCGCCGGGTCGGTGTCGTAGGGGAAGTGACATTCGACGGCGTCGAAGCCGTTGGCCGCGGCACGTCTGACGCGTTCCGTCAGCGGCAGATCGTCCCACAGGAATCCGATGTTGGCGGAGAATTTCATGGCAGTTCGGCGCACTCTCCGGTCAGACGAAACGGATGTAGTTCGGCGAGCCCATCTCGACCTCCTCGTCGAGCATCACGAGCCTGCCCGTGTCGACGTCGCGCTCGAAGATACGGAGATTGCTGCTGTCCTGGTTGGCGACGAGTACCCCCTTGCCACAGGGAGTGATGGCGAAGTGGCGTGGAAACCTGCCGCCCGTGGGCACGATGTCGATGCGTTCGAGCAGACCCTCATCGAGCACGCGGAAGATGGCGAGGGAATCGTCACCGCGATTCGATACGTAGAGAAAGCGGGCATCGGGCGAGAGCCTGATCTCCGACACATAGCTCGTCTGTTCGCGGTTCTCGAGCGTGGAGACGTACTGCACCGGTGACAGCCTTGGCTTGTTCTCCGCAGGCTCGCTGGCATCGAGGCTCGCCACGCAAACGGTATTGAAGAGTTCGTTCGATATGTAGCAGATGTCGAGTGTCGGGTGCATGGCCATGTGACGAGGGCCGGAACCCGCTTCGAAGTCGATCCAGCACTCGCGCGCCAGGGTTTTCTTCGTCTTGTCGTAACGGTACTGGAACACGGCGTTTTCACCGAGATCGGGAATGAACACCCAGTCGTGCCAGAAATGCGCGCAGTGGGCGTGCGGCCCGACCTGGCGGTTACCCCAGTGATCCTCGCGATTCTCGACCTGGCGCCACTCGCCCTCGGGGCGGTGGAACTGCCTGAAGCTCTGATGGGTGTCGCCGAGGGTGCCATCGGCGGCAACCGTGCAGACATCGATGATGGCATCCCAGTAGCTGATGAGGATGGCGGCGTCACGCTCGGGCGAGAGCGCCAGATAGCAGGTGGATCTGCCGTTGGCGCGCTTGCTGTCCTTCTCGTGCAGTTCACCCTTCTCACCGAGTTCGTAGCGGGTGATTTCGCCCCTGTCGGCAATGGTTTCCTTGATGGCGTAGACCGAACGGCCATCGGCATGCGGAATCAGCACCGCCGGGTTCAACACGTCGGTGACGGCGGTTTCTTCGAGCGTGCCATCGCGCTTCCACTGCATCGACACGATGCCGCGCCCCGGCAAGGGTGAGTGTGGCTGGTGCGCCAGCACGTCGAGTTCGCTGTAGCTGCCGACGAGCAGCGTGTAGTCCTGGTCGAATGTCATTGCTTCTGAGTCAGTATTCCAGTTCCACCGATCGGACGGGACATTACCAGAATCCGGACGCCTATGGTATCGTTAACATAGGCTTTGGCAATCCGGCAGGCGCGACGATGGCAAGTGTGGCACTGGTGACCGGCGGTGGCACCGGACTCGGGCGCATCGTCGCGCATACCCTCGCTGGCAACGGCTTCGAAGTGACCATCTGCGGGCGCACTGCGGCCACGCTTGCAGACACCGTCGCCACCGCACCGGCCGGAGCCCGCATCGACCCGATCACCGCCGATGTCAGCGACGAGCAATCGGTCGAAGCCCTCTTCGACACCCTGATCGAGCGCCACGGCCGCCTCGATGTCCTGTTCAACAATGCCGGCATCAATGTCGCCGCACGCCCCATCGACGAGATTCCCGTGGCGGAATGGCGACAGGTCATCGACGTGAACCTGCATGGTGCCTTCCTGGTCGCACGCGCCGCATTCGCTCGCATGCGCAGGCAGGATCCGCAAGGTGGTCGCATCATCAACAACGGTTCGATCTCCGCGCATGTGCCGCGTCCCGGTTCGGTACCCTATACGGTGTCCAAGCACGCCATCACGGGTCTTACGCGCACGCTCTCGCTCGACGGTCGCGCTTTCGACATCGCCTGCGGCCAGATCGACATCGGCAACGCGGCTTCCGCCATGACCGAGACCATCAGTTCGGGCATCCCTCAGGCCGACGGTTCGGTCAGAGCCGAGCCCACCATGCCACCCCAGTCGGTGGGCGACGCGGTTCTGCACATGGCCAGCCTGCCGCTGTCGGCCAACGTGCAGTTCATGACCATCATGGCGAGCGGCATGCCCTACATCGGTCGAGGCTGAACACCGGCCGCGGCCGAGCCAGCTTCGCCCACGGCCTGACGCCGGGAGCACCTGCGTGTCGAATCACAAACAGAGTCAAGCCACGAAACAACCCACGAAAGTCACCATCAACGATGTTGCACGCGCGGCAGGCATCTCGTCGATGACGGTATCACGCACCCTCCGCGACCCGGAAAAGGTAGCGCCGGCCACACGCGAAAAGGTCAGGATCGCCATCGAGGAGCTCAACTACATACCGGATCTCGCCGCCGGTACCCTGTCGAGCCGCAAGAGCACGATGATTGCGGTGGTGCTGCCTTCGCTGTTCTTCGAAGGCCATTCGCACACCATCAACGTCATGTCACGGCGTCTGCGTGACGCCGGCTTCCATGTACTCCTCGGTGACAACGACTACACCGGCAAGGAAGAGCAGGAACTCATTCGCATCATTCTCGGCCGACGCCCTGCCGCCGTCGTCGTCGTCAACAGCGTGCACAGCCCCGAGGGACGAGACATGCTCGGCCGATCCGGTGTACCTGTGGTCGAAGCCTGGCACCTGCCTGACGTGCCGCTCGATTGCGTGGTCGGTTTTTCCCACTACGAAGTGGGCCTCGCGCTGACTCGCTTGCTGCTCGATCAGGGCCACGAACGCATCGGCTTCATCGGCTGCCGGCTCGATGGCGATCTGCGCGGGCGTGATCGCCACGATGCCTTTCAACAGGCCATGGAAGAGCACGGCCTTTCCAGCGAGCGGGTGGTGTTGCTCGACGGCACCGCAGCCGACATCCACATCGGACGCGACGGCATCGTGGCGCTGCGCGAACGTTTCCCCGACACCAGCGCCGTACTCTGTCTGAGCGACCGTATCGCCATGGGCGTGCTGATGGAATGTCGCCGGCGCGGCATTGCCGTTCCCGAGGAGCTTGCCGTCGTGGGGCACGGCAACTTCGACTTCGGCGAATACCTCGAACCCTCGCTGACGACCAGCAGCTTCGATGCCGAGGCCATCGGCGAAGCCATCGCCATGGTACTGCTCAAACGCATCAACGGCGAGACCGTCGGCAAGGACGAAGCCTTCGTCGATGTCGGCTTCACCATCATCGAACGCGACAGCACCAGGCAGGCAGACGATGCCTGAGGAACGCCGCCCGAACACGGCCGGAGGAGCACCGACATCTCCCCGGCCAATCGCGTGTTCCGGCGGCGAGACTCGCGCGGTCATCGTCATGGGTGTCACTGCCTGCGGCAAGTCGAGCGTCGGCCGGTGCATCGCCGCACTGGCCGGCAGCCAGTGGCAGTTCATCGACGGCGACTCACTGCACCCGGCGCGCAACATCGACAAGATGAGCCGCGGCATCGCACTCGATGATGCCGATCGTGCGCCGTGGCTCGCGCGCATCGTCGCGACGGCGCGCAAGCTCATCGACACACGCGACAACGACAGCCCTTCCGGCGACGCTCCCGGCCTCGATCGCTGCGCGACAGGCATCGTCATCGCCTGCTCGGCGCTCAAACGACAGTACCGTGATCAGTTGCGCGCCATCGGACCCGGCACCCGCTTCGTCCATCTCGTCGGCACGAAAGCGGAAATCGCCGCGCGCATGCAGGCGCGTGAAGATCATTTCATGGCCCCGTCACTGCTCGACAGTCAGTTCGCAACGCTGGAAGGCACCGATGAAGAATCCGATGTACTGCGCCTCGACGTGAACGAGTCGATCGACACCCTCGCCGCAACTGCCGTGAGCCTGCTCGGCTTGAGGACAGACTCCGCAACGGCGGCGAACTCCACAATGACAGCAGAGGCACCTTCCCGAACATGAAAGCCTGTTTCGTCCACGCCGCGCACGATCTGCGCATCAGTGACATCGCCTCTCCCGGCAAACCGGGCGCCGACGAAGTGCGTGTCCGCTATCGCAGCGGTGGCATCTGCGGTTCCGACATCCACTACTACCATTCCGGACGCGTCGGCAACTTCGACATCCGCGAACCACTGATCATCGGCCACGAGGTTGCCGGCGAGGTGCTCGAGGTGGGTGCTTCGGTCACCGCTTTCGCGGCCGGCGACCGCGTTGCGATCAACCCGAGCCGCCCTTGCCATCGTTGCGACTACTGCCGTCGGGGGCTTACCAACCTCTGCGAGGAAATGGTGTTTCTCGGCAGTGCTGCCGTGTTCCCGCACATCCAGGGCGGTTTCCGCGAGGAGCTCATGGTGCTGGCCAGCCAGTGCGTGAAGCTCCCCGACGACCTGCCCTTCACGCGCGCCGCCTTTGCAGAACCCCTCGCCGTCTGCCTGCACGCGGTGAACCGCGCCATGCCGGTCACGCACCAACGCGTGCTGGTGACGGGCTGCGGCCCGATCGGCTGCCTCGTCATCAAGGCGGCTCGGCACGCGGGCTGCCGGAGCATCACCGCCACCGACCTCGACGACACCGTGCTCGCACATGCCGGTGCCGCCGGTGCCACCGAAACGATCAACCTCGGCACCCACACGGCAGCCATGAGCGACTACGAAAGCGGGCGCGGCTACTTCGACGTGGCCTTCGAATGCTCGGGCAGCCCCCTCGCCTACAACAGCTGCATCCGCGCGCTGAAGCCACGCGGCAAGCTCGTGCAACTCGGCATGATGCCGCCGGGCGAGAACGCCATCGAAACCAACCGCATCCTGCCGAAGGAACTGGCGATTCTCGGCAGTTTCCGCTTTCACGACGAGTTCGAACTGGCGGTCGAGGCCATTGCTTCGGGCCGCATCGAAGTCGATTCGCTGCTCACCGGCGTGTTTGCATTCGGGCAGGCCGACGAAGCCTTCGCGCTCGCCACGGATCGCAGGCAACACATGAAGATTCAACTGCAATGGGACACACCGTGAACACCACCGACCTCTTCCGCCTCGACAACCGACGTGCCCTGATTACCGGATCGAGCCGTGGTATCGGCTACCGCCTTGCCGTCGGACTTGCCGCGTCAGGTGCCGATGTCGTCATCAACGGCACCACCGCCGAAGGCGTCGACAAGGCCGTGGTCGCACTGAACGACGCCGTCGGACGTGACGCCGCGATCGGGCGCGCCTTCGACATCACCGATGGCGACGCGGTCGAAAACGCCGTGGCCGCCATCGAAGACGAGAACGGCGCCATCGACATCCTCGTCAACAACGCCGGTATCCAGCGCCGCGTGCCGCTGCTCGACTGCGACACCGCCACCTGGCAAGAGGTGCTGCGCACCAATCTCGACTCGGTGTTTCACGTGGGGCGTGCCGTGGCCCGTCACATGGTGGCGCGCGAGCGTGGCAAGATCATCAACATCTGCTCGATGCAGAGCGAACTCGGCCGCCCTTCCATTGCGCCCTACGCGGCTTCGAAGGGTGGCGTGAAGATGCTGACGAAGAACATGTGCGCCGAGTGGGCGAAGCACAACATCCAGGTGAACGGACTGGGCCCCGGATACTTCGTCACGGAACTGACCGCAGCGCTCGTCGACGACAGGGAGTTTTCCGCCTGGGTCGAGAACCGCACCCCCGCCGGCCGCTGGGGTGAGGTGGACGAACTCATCGGTGGTGCCGTGTTTCTTGCCAGTGACGCGTCGAGTTTCGTCAACGGACACATCCTGTACGTGGATGGCGGCATGTCGGCAGTGGTGTAGCCGGGCAGCGTTGCTGTCACAGCGACGGTCACGTCGCTGGTTGGTCGCCTTGTCAGTCACGTCACTCGCTGGTCGCCTCGCTGGCTGCGCACCTCGTCAGTCAGCTTGTTGAGCACCTGTTCGGCCAATGCGTCATGATTGAGAAGTCCCGCAAGCGGCAATCGTGATATACCGGTTTCACGATTGACTGCTCACGGGGTTTACATGCCTGCACCTCTTGCCGGTATTCGCGTTATCGAAATGGGCCAGCTCATCGCCGGACCCTTTGCCGGCCAGCTCCTCGGTGCCTTCGGTGCCGAAGTCATCAAGATAGAGTCGCCCGAAGGTGGCGATCCTCTCAGGCGCTGGCGCATGCTCGACGAAGAAGGCACCTCCTACTGGTGGCGCAGCATCGCGCGCAACAAGCAGTCGGTCACGCTGGATCTTTCGAAGGAACCAGCCCGCGAGATTGCGCGGCATCTCATCGAGAAGTCCGACGTGCTGATCGAGAACTTCCGTCCCGGCCGCATGGAGGCCTGGGGCCTCGGGCCGGATGTGTTTCGTGAGTCCAGTCCCGACCTCATCTACACGCGCGTCTCGGGTTATGGCCAGGACGGCCCCTACGCCGCAAAGCCGGGTTTCGCCTCGGCTTGCGAAGCCGCAGCCGGGCTTCGCTATCTCAACGGCCATCCCGGTGAAGCACCGGTGCGGCTGAATCTGAGCCTCGGCGACACCCTCGCCGGCATGCACGCCGCGTTCGGGGCCGTGCTTGCATTGCTGGCAAGAGAGCGCCACGGTGGCGGACAGAGCATCGACGTATCGATTCTCGAATCGGTGTTTCACGTGATGGAAGGGGTGCTGCCTGAATACGACGGCGCGGGTGTGGTGCGCGAGCCTTCCGGCACCACCGTCACGGGCATCGTGCCGACCAACACCTACCGCTGCAAGGACGGGCGTTTCATCGTCATCGGCGGCAATGGCGACTCGATCTTCAAGCGTCTCATGTCGCTGATCGGGCGCCCTGACCTCGCCAATGATCCCGGCTGCGCCGACAATGCCGGACGAGTTCGGAACGAGGCGAAGATCGATACCGCGCTGGCCGCATGGTGCAGAGGACTGGGCTCAAGCGATGCACTCGAGAGCCTCGATGCTGCGTCGGTTCCGGCGGGCCCCGTCAACAGCATTGCCGATATCGCTGCGGACGAGCATTTCAGGGCACGTGGCGTGTTCGAGAAAACCAGGGTGAACGGCGCACAGCGCGTGCTGCCGGGGGTACATCCGAAACTCGATGCAACGCCGGCAAGGCTGCGATGGCCCGGGCCGGAACTCGGCGAACACACCGATGCGGTGTTGCGGCGCGTTCTGGGAACCGACGACGAAACCCTTGCACACTGGCGTGAGCATGGCGTGATCTGAGTTCGAACAGGACCTGCCGGAGCACGGCGAACAAGCCATGAACACAAGACAACCAGGACAGCCGCGCAAGCCTCTGCGTTGCCGATACTCTGCGCCGCCGATACTCAGCCCTTGACCGCACCTGCCGTCATGCCGGTGATGATCTGTCGCGAGGCCACGAAGGTGAAGATGATCGGCGGCACCGCGAGCAGCATGCCCGTTGCCATGACCACGCCCCAGTCAATGTTGTGCTCGGTCAGCGAGTTCACGATGGTCACGGGTACCGTGCGCGTATTCCGGTCGAGAAGCGCGTTGGCGAGGATGAACTCGTTCCAGGCGATGCGGAAGGTGAAGATGGCCGCGGCCGCGAGCCCCGGCTTGATCAGTGGCAGCACCACGAGGAAGAACACCTGAAAGGGGCCGGCCCCGTCCATGCGTGCCGCTTCCTCGAGTTGCACCGGCACCTGCACGATGAAGCTCTGGAGGATCCAGATGACGAACGGCAGGTTCATGGCCGTGTATACGATGATGATGCCGATCAGCGTACCGTCGAGGCGGTACTGGAAGGTCCAGATGCCGAACACGGGCACGAGCAGCACGGCAGGCGGCACCATGCGCATCATGAGGGTGCTCAGGGATACCACCCCACGGCCCATGAAGCGGAACCGAACCAGCGCGTAGGCGGCCATGCAACCCACGAGCAAGGTGACGACGGTAGAGACGAGTGCCACGATCAGGGAATTGCCGAGTGCGCGACCGAAGGCCGGATCACAGTAACCGACGTGTTCGGGCTGGTACCAGAGCACGTTGCAGAGCACGGTTTCGTAGTTGCGCATCGTTGGCGCGAACAGCAGCCCGCCGGTGTCATCGAGAATATCGACGTTCAACTGCAGGGACGTCGTGAGCATCAACAGGATGGGCCCCATCGCCATGATGATCAGCACCACAAGGAGCGCGTAGAACGCCGGATTCGCGGGACGCTCTGCCGGATCGACCGATTGGCTCATCTCGATTCTCCCTGCCCGGTGCGGGTCTGTGCGCAGTCCGGCCTGTCGGTTGACTCTGTCAGTACCTTCATGACTCACCCCTTCTCGGCCGCCTGGCGAATGCGGGCGGCGCGTGCTTCCGCGAAGCGTGTATAGAGGAACATGCCGATGGTGAGCACCAGCAGCATGATGAGGAGATAGTTCGACATCGCGGCAGCCACGCCAAGTTCGCGGAACTCCTGCACCGTGCGGGCGATCCTGAGCGACAGGATCTCGGTGGCAAGTCCGGGACCGCCGTTGGTCAGCACGAGAATGACCTCGAGCACCTTGAAGGCGTCGATGAGGCGCAGGAGCGCGGCAACGATCAGCACCGGCATCATGAGCGGAATCTTGATGTGGACGATCTGTTGCCAGCTGTTCGCCCCGTCGATGCGCGCCGCTTCGAGCGTCGAACGTGGCAGTGACTGCAGCGCCGCGAGCGCGAGAATGAAGATGAACGGCGTCCACTGCCAGACGTCGGCGATGACCACCGAGGCAAAGGCCCAGCCGGGGTCCGACAACCACGGGATCGGCTGCAACCCGATGCTCTCGAGGGTCTTGTTGAAGATGCCGACGCTCGGGTGGTACATGTAGCGCCACATGAGACCGACCACGATCGGCGCAATCATCATCGGCAGAATGAAGACCGTGCGCAGCACGGCCATGCCGCGAAGTTTCCTGTCGAGAAGCAAGGCAAGCCCGACCCCGATGACCATCTCGAGCACCACCACGAGAAAGGCAAAGGACAGCGTCACGAAGAAGGACTCGCGGAAGTTCGGGTCGGCGAGCAGGTTCCGGTAGTTCCTGAGCCCGACCCAGTCGGCCTCACCGATGAGCTGGCTCGGGTTCCAGTCGAGGAAGCTCGTGTAGACCATGTAGCCGATCGGGTACAGCAGGCCCACGCCCATGACGACCACCGCTGGTGCCAGGAAGAACCAGGGGATCATCCGGTTGACTCGCACGACACTCATCAGGCTTGCCTCGATCGGTGTTGGTGGCGTTCACGCCGCAGGCGCACTTTGCCGCGTACCGCCCGTGTTTCGACGAACTCGAAGCGGTACGCGGCATGCGCCGGAGCTACTCTTCGTCTTCGGTCCAGGTGTAGTAGCCAGCCTCGTCCATGATCCGCTCGGAACGCTCGGCCACGATATCGAGCGCTTCCTGCACCGACATCTTGCCGATCATCGCCTTGTTCAGCGTGGTGCCGAGTTCGGAATTGATCTTGCCCCAGACAGGGATGATCGGACGCCAGTCGGGGTCGGCATTCTCGAGCGCTTCACCGAAGATGGCCATGTGCGGGTATTTGGCGTTCACGTCCGCGTCGGCGTGAGTGGACATGCGCGAGGGATTGCCACCTTCGAGCGCAATCAGCTTGTCGACTTCCGGCGAGGTCAGCCATTGGAGCAGCAGGAACGCGGCTTCCTTGTGGGGCGCGTTGGAGGGAATCGCGATACCGAAACCACCGGTCTGCGAACCGGCACGAACACCCGTCGGATGCGGCACGAAGCCGACCTTGCCAACCACTTTGGAAACGCTCGGATCCTGCATTTCACCGGCAACCACGGTGGTGTCGAGGTACATCGCGGCCTTGCCCTGCAGGAAGGCGTTCTTGGCTTCGGCAAACCCGAAGGACGTGCCACCCTCGGGGCCGCACTCGAGAATCTTCCTGAGCGCTTCCCCCGCGGCGACACCTTCGGGGCTGTTCATGACGGGCTTCCACTGATCGTCGAAGATCCTGCCACCGAGCGGCGCGAGGTGCAGCAGGAAGGCATGGCTGGTCTGGTGACCCGACTGACCGCGCGAGGCAAGCCCCCCCATGCCGGGCTCGAGTTCGGGAATCCGGCAGGCAAGATCAAGCAGTTCGTCGTAGGTCGTCGGTGGTTCGAGGCCATGCTTCTCGAAGATGTCGGTGCGGTAGGCAAGCACCGAGGTTTCCGAACCGAAAGGAATACCGTAGGCCGAACTCGTGGGCCCCGGTAGATAGCCCTTCCTGCCACCCACGGTACCGATGTTCTGCATGTAGCCGTCGATGAGGTCTTCGGCCTGGTAGTCCGGATCGGCCAGCCGTGGGTTCATGAAGTACTTGGCCAGGTTCTCGAGCTGATCGGCATAGACGTAGTCGGCCTTCGAGAACACCACGTAGGCGATGAGGTCGTAGTCACCCTTGCGCTTGGTGAGTTCGAGCGTCTGCTTCTCGCGCATCTTGAGGTACTGAAGCTGATCGACTTCCACCTTGATGCCGGTTTCCTCCGTGAACCTGGGCAGTACCTTCATCACCGCCGTGAAGTGCGGATGCGCGGGGAAGTTCACGACCAGCGTGGTGCCGCGGTAAGGCTCGTAGGGGTCGGCGGCCTGTGTCGCGGTGCTTGTCATGAGACTGCCGGCGACGAGGCCGACGGCCATTGTCAGGTGAAGAAGACGGCGTTTCAACATGGTGGGTTTCTCCTCGATGGTGGTCGTGCAATGGTCGATGCTGGGTGCTGGGTGCTGGGTGCTGGGTGCTGGGTGCTGGGTGCTGGAACAGTCTGACCGGTCAGATTGCCAGTTCCGATTCGCGGTCGAACAGATGGAGTCCGTCAGGCGTCGGCATGAAGTGACGCGTTTCACCGACCGGGATGCGTTGATCGGACTGCACCTCGACCGTGACTTCCCGGGAACCGCAGCGGGTCAGGAGGATAGACTGCGAGCCGATGTACTCGGACACCAGCGTGGTGAGATGCATGCCGACGTCCTTTGCGACATCGCCGCCTGTCTGATCGACCAGATCCGAAGGACGAATGCCGACGATCACCTCATTGCTGCCGTGCTGCTCGGCCCGTGCGGCGATGTCACCCGGCAGCGGAATCCTGAACCCTTCGCCCTGCACTTCGAGTGCATCACCCGCCTGCTGCAACGTGCCGTCCAGGAAATTCATGGGCGGGCTGCCGATGAAACCTGCCACGAACTTGCTGTTCGGACGTTTGAAGAGTGCCTCGGGCGAGCCTTCCTGACGAATGTGGCCGTCCTGCATCACCACGATGCGATGACCCAGTGTCATGGCCTCGACCTGATCGTGGGTCACGTAGATCATGTTCTTCCTGACGCGCTGACTCATCAGGGCCAGTTCGGCGCGCATCTGGCCACGCAGTTTGGCGTCGAGGTTCGACAGCGGTTCATCGAAGAGAAAGGTCGAGGCGTCGCGCGTCAGCGCCCGCCCCATGGCAACTCGCTGACGCTGGCCGCCCGAAAGCTCCGCCGGCTTGCGGTGCAGATATGGTTCGAGACCGAGCATCGCCGCCACTTCCTTCACCCTGGCGTCGATTTCGGCCCTGGGACGTCGTTCGAGACGCAGCGCGAAGGACATGTTCTTTGCCACGTTCATGTGCGGATACAGGGCGTAGTCCTGAAACACCATGGCAAGGTCGCGCTCTTTCGGTTCCAGCGTACTGACCGGCTTGTCACCGATGTAGATTTCACCACTGGACACCGATTCGAGGCCGGCGATCATGCGTAGTGTGGTGGACTTGCCGCAACCGGAGGGCCCCACGAAGACGGTGAACTCGTTATCCTCGAGTTCGAGATTCAGTCCATGGATGACCTCGACCTCACCATAGCGCTTGGCGAGATTGTCCAGACGAATCTTCGGCATGTTTCCGGCCCTCGCAGAGAAGGTGTTGGCGATGCTGATACACCGTGTGCCACAGCAACATACCGAACGCGGTGTTATCGTTAACATCCATGCTCGCGAATTCCGTGCGGAATGTCAAGAGACAGCATACAAGGGAACAAGGTGACACACATGAACAACCGGCTACTCGAACAGCTCGGCCTGCTTCACCCCATCATCCAGGCGCCGATGGCTGGCGTGGCCACGCCGGAACTCGCCGCAGCGGTGTCGCAGGCCGGCGGACTGGGCTCACTGGGCCTTGGTGCGAACACGCCTGATGCCGCGCGCAAGGCCATCGGGGCAACGCAGGCGCTGACCGACCGACCGATCAATGCGAACTGCTTCTGTCATGCGCGTCCGGTCATCGACGAGACGCACGAACGCTACTGGCTCGAACTGCTCGCCCCGGCCTTTGCCGAGTTCGATGCAGCGCCCCCCGGTGAGTTGCAGAACCTCTATACGTCCTTCCGCGACAATGACGAGATGCTCGCCGTGCTGCTCGAAGCGCGCGTGCCGGTAGCCAGTTTCCATTTCGGCGTACCGACGCCGGAACAGATCAAGGCCATGAAGCAGGCCGGAATCTTCATGCTCGGCTGTGCCACGTCACTCGAGGAAGCGCGATCGATTGCCGATGCCGGTCTCGACGCCATCATTGCACAGGGCATCGAAGCCGGTGGACATCGTGGATGCTTCGACCCGGGCGACGACGTCGAGCAGCTCGGTACGCTGGAACTGACCCGGCAAATCGCCACGGCACTGGCATTGCCGGTCATTGCCGCCGGCGGCATCATGGACGGCAAGGACATTCGCGCCGCCACCGAGGCCGGTGCCGTCGCCGCTCAACTCGGCACGGCCTTCGTGTCCTGCCCGGAGTCAGCCGCCGACGACGGCTACCGGAGCGCCATCGATGCGGCAAGCGACAAGCCCGACACCACACGACTGACGGCAGCGATTTCCGGTCGCCCCGCCCGTTGCCTCGTCAACCGTTTCACCGCCTGGGCCGATGATCACGCGCATACCATGCCACCGGCCTACCCACGCAGCTATGCGGCCGGGAAAGCCCTGAGCGCCGCGGCGAGTGCGTGCGGAGAATACGGTTTCGGTGCGCACTGGGCTGGCATGAACGTGGGACGATCGCGCTCGATGCCCGCCGCCGAACTCATGCGGCAACTCGTGGAGGAATCCGCCCGGGCATGAGCATGCGTGCTGCGTATCCGGCAGTCGAGAGAGCGGCACCGGCAACAAGGCACCGGCCATTGCCCGTCAGCCAAACCACTCACCGTGAATCAGGTTCTCGCGCATGAGCCTCTGTTCCAGCGTGCCGCGAGGAACGGCAATCCGTTCGAGGTATGTCCTGTTCCGCTCTGCATTCTCTCTCGCTGCCACAATGGCCGCACCGGGCAGTATCGACTCGAAACGAATGATCTGCCCGCTTCGTGCCTGTGCGAGGGTGTCCGTATCACAGTCGATGAGGGTGGCAATCTTCGGGTAGCCCCCCGCGGTCTGATGATCGGCAAGCAGTACCGTGGGAACGCCATCGCCCGACACCTGCACCGAACCACGAAGAACCGGTTCGGACGGAATCGACAGGGCATCGACGAGCGGGAGCACCGGGCCATCGAGGCGCATGCCCATCCGATCGCAGGCATCGGATACCTTGAACGGTGCGGACAGAAAGGTGTCGATGGTGTCGCGCGAAAAGAAACGTTCCTGCGGCCCGAGCACCACGCGCGCATTGATCATTTCGTCACCGCTGCCGGCAGCACTGCCACCGGCATTGCCGCCCGGTTCGGCCAACGTGAATCGCGGAATCTCGCCCTCGCGTTCGTGGTGCACTTCCGCGTGTTCGACCTCGAGTATCTGACCGCTTGCAAGCGCACCGCCACCGAAGCCGGAACTCGCGTGCGTGGCACTGTGGCCGAGCCAGCGATCGGTGACAAGGTTGCCGGCAACGGCAAGGTAGGCCCAGCTGCCACTGCTGCCGGGGCGGACGCTCAGGGTTTCACCCGCTTGCAGAGTCATCACGGACCAGGCATCGCGTTTCCTGCCGGCCAGATCGACCGCGAATTCTCCGCCCGTGACCGCCACCGAAACGTCACCTTCGAGACATTCCAGCTGGATGCCGCCAAGGGATATCTCGATGGCCGTGGCAGGTGTGAGATTGCCGAGGGCAGCCTGTCCGGCACGGTAGGCAAGGCGGTCCATCGGCCCCGATGCGCAGACCCCGTAACGAAGCTGCCCTGCCCG
This sequence comes from Gammaproteobacteria bacterium, assembly GCA_002746645.1. GTDB lineage: Bacteria > Pseudomonadota > Gammaproteobacteria > Granulosicoccales > Granulosicoccaceae > Granulosicoccus. Next base: position 49,963 of record PDPU01000036.1, read on the forward strand.
CCCCGCGTCCTGAAAGCTCACCAAGGGACCTGCGAAGCGAACGGCGAGCGTCGCGCGGCTCATGTGCCCTCCACCTTCGTTGCGCCGGCCTCGGAAACCCTCTCATACTCGGCAAGACCGATCCGTTCGAAGCGAACACGGTCGGCCACGTCGAACAGAAACGGGCGGGTATCGTCACCCGTCAGAATCTTCGTGGGCGAGCGTCCGATGATCGACCATCCCGTAGGCATGATCAGTGTAGTCACGAGGCACTGAGGACCGGCGATGATCACGCTGCCGGCGGCAACGCCGCGCACCGGCGCCGGCTTGCGCGGTACCTGTATGGCTTTCGGCACACCACCGAGGTAGGCGTAACCGGGCACGAAACCGTACATGAGCACCTGAAAATCGGCCGCCAGATGCGCCTCGATCACCGCCTCCACCGACAACCCCGTGGCCTCGGCCACGGCGGCAAGATCCGGTGCGAAAGCCTCGTCATAGCAGACCTGAACCACATGCTCGCGACCGTCGATCACGGCCGATTCAAGGCCGGCAAGACGCTGCTCCACGGCTGCCGACAGGGTGTCGTGATCGGTCACCTCCGGATCGAAGATCAGCAGGATGTTGACGAGCGCGGGCACCGCTTCGAGCATGCCCTCGGGGGGATCTTCGGCCAGCAGACGATCGAGGGCGATGATGCGCTGATGCGCAGCATCATCAAGCTCATCGGCGAAGCTCACCAGTACCGCCCTGTCCGCCACCGGTTTCATTGCCAGTTCACGCATGCACGGTACCCACAATGCCGACAGGCGCAATCGCCTTGTGCTGTGCTGCCAGCTCACGCATTGCCTTCGGTTCACGCATGTGCAGCATCCGCCTTGCCGCGATGCCGCACCGCAAGCGCACCCGACGCCGTCACGCGGTCAGTTGCCACGGGAAAACCGCCGGATCTCGACACCCTCGGCCGTCAGCCGCGCACGAATTTCGCGGGCCATGGCCACCGCATCCGCGCTGTCCCCATGCACACAGATCGAATGTGCCTCGAGTTCGATCGGCTCGCCGTCGACGACCGGCATGCGACCGCTGTCGCGAAAGGCCAGCAAACGGTCGGCAGCCTCACCCGCGTCATGGATCATCGCGCCGTCCTGCCCCCGCGGTACGAGTTGCCCGGACGCAAGATAGCCGCGGTCGGCGAAGATTTCGGCATAGGTATCGAGCCCCGCCGCCTGCGCCGCCCGTTCGCTTTCGGTACCGGATATGGCCAGTACGGCAAGCGCGGGATCCACGCGCCTGATCGCATCCATGATGGCATCGGCAACACCGCGATCGCGTGCCGCGAGATTCGCGAGCGCGCCGTGCGGCTTGACGTAGTCGACGCGCACATCCTGCAGGGCGGCAATCGCCTGCAGTGCACCGATCTGTGCTGCGCACATGCGCCCGATCTCGTCCGGGTGCATGGGAATGACACGGCGCCCGAACCCTGCCTTGTCGGCGTAGCCGGGGTGTGCACCGATGCTCACGCCATTGGCTCTGGCCAGTGCGACGGTACGGTACATGGTTTCAGGGTCGCTCGCGTGACCGCCGCAGGCAACATTGGCGCTCGTGACGATGGACAGCATGGCCTCGTCATCGCCCATGGGCCAGGGGCCGAAGGCTTCACCGAGATCGGAATTGAGGTCGATTGCGCGCATGTGTTCCTACCATGGCATCAGAGGTCACGACTTCATTCTACTGCGTGAACAGCGGCCTCACCGAGGCCTCACAGCGGTTCCGAGACATCTGCCGGCATGGTCGGGCGGTTCCGACAGGTCAGCCGGCATGGTCGGGCTGTTTCGAGGGGTGTGCCCGCGCAAAGGCCGGCAAGGCTTCGCAGGCCTCAGCCACGTCACGGAGCCTCGGCATGCCGTCGAGCGATACCTTGAAGCGATCGGCCGAGAAGAGCTGCGGCACCAGGCAGATGTCGGCAAGCCCCGGCGTATCGCCGAAGGCAAAATCGCCCCGCCGTGGCTCCCTTGCGAGCAGTGCTTCGCAGGCCGCCAGCCCATCGCCGAGCCAGCGCTGCAACCAGGCCTCGACAACGCTCTCGGGTTGCGCGATGTCGTTCCTGAGGAAGTTCAACACCCGGAGGTTCTGCAGGGGATGAATGTCGCAGGCAATCACCCCGGCAAAGGCCCGCGCCCTGGCGCGAAGGTCGCGGTCGGCCGGCAACAAGGCCGGCTCTGGCTGGTATTCATCGAGCCATTCGATGATGGCGAGCGACTGCGTGAATACCTGACCATCGACTTCAAGCGCCGGCACCAGGCCCTGGGGGTTGAGTGCGAGGTAACTCTCGCTGCGCTGATCACCGCCGAGAAGCGACACCGGCACGAACTCGTGGTCGATGCCCTTGAGGTTCAGCGCTATCCGACAGCGGTAAGCCGCAGAACTGCGAAAGTAGCCGTGAAAGCGCATCATGCGACCGCACTGAATATAACCGTTCCTTCAATCAGTGCCACTGGCGTGAAACGCCTGACCTCACCCGCCGCTTTTGCAAATGGGCAACAGGGAACCGGAACGGGAAACAGAGTGCTGCCGTTGCACATGCGCAGTCCGAACTTTACAGCCATTGATTGGTATGTTAATCATGCTGCCCGAAGAGCATCATGCGGTCAAGATCCCTGAGTGCTTCCCTGTGCAGACAAGGCACCGTCTGCAAGCATGGCACCGTTTGCAAGGATGGTTCCTTGCGCGCACAAGGCACCGTCCGCAGACAAGGCTTCGCGCGCGAACGATTCAACGACAACCGAGGCGGACTCATCATGAAGATCGAAGGTCAGGCAGCACTCGTCACCGGAGGTGGCAGCGGGCTGGGCGCGGCAACCGCACGAACCCTTGCCGAACAGGGTGCTCGCGTCGCCGTGCTCGACTTCGACGGCGACAAGGCAGGAATGGTTGCCGATGAACTGAACGGTCTTGTCCTGCAGGCCGACGTTGCCGATGCCGACGCCGTGGCATCGGCATTCGATCACGTCGTCGAACACTTCGGTCAGGCACCGCGCGTCGTCGTCAACTGTGCCGGCATCGCCCTCGCCGCACGCATCGTCGGCAAGGAAGGCAAGACATCCATCGACCTTTTCGACAAGGTGTTGCGCGTCAACCTCTTCGGCACCTACCACGTCATGACGCACGCCGCGCGCCTGATGATGACCATGGATGCACTCGAGGACGGCGAGCGCGGCATCATCATCAACACCTCCTCGGCCGCTGCCCAGGACGGCCAGTTCGGGCAGGCTGCCTATGCCGCATCCAAGGGTGGCGTCGCGGCAATGTCGCTGCCCGCCGCGCGCGAATTCGCGCAAACGGGCATTCGCGTCATGGCCATCGCCCCGGGGCTCTTCAACACCCCGATGATGGAAGCCCTGCCCGAGGAAACCAAGGCCGGCATCATCGCCAACATCCCCTTTCCGAAGCGACTCGGGCACCCCGAAGAGTTCGCGCTCATGGTCACGCAGATCGTTGCCAACCCCTATCTCAACGGCGAACTCATTCGTCTGGACGGGGCCACACGCCTGCCACCGCGCTGAACACCGCCGCCATGACCGATTCGATCGTGTACAACTCCATGTCATCTGGTGACCAGCTTGCGGGTTGCATCGGCAGATGGATCATGTGAGGCATTTGCAGCCGCTTTCGCTCACCGCGCAGGTCTTTTCTCGCTCACCGCTCAGGTCATCGATCCGCAGCAGTCAAGACCCCTCCGTACGCGGCCGCTACCCCTGAAAGGGGAAGCCAGCTCTGACTGGCAGCGGCAGGGAACCTTCTTACATGCTGGTGAGCATCATTCGACGACTGTTCGTCAAGGCGATCGTGGCGTTTCTCTTCGCCGTCGGCATTGCGAGCTATGGCCTCTACGCGGCAGGCGGTGACCCGGGGGCGCTCATGGCGAAGATCACGAAGTCGCTCGGCCAGTCCGTGGTGCATTCCGCCGGCGGCATCGGCGATGACGTTGCCGGCGCGCTCGGCTCCACCGTCGGCACGCTCACCGGCGAGACACCGGCGGCGCTTGATCGCCGCGATACCATCTACCGCTGGACCGATGAAAACGGGGTAACGCATTTCGGCAACCGGCCGAGCGATATTCCTGCCGGCATCAGTGTCGAGGCCACCATTCGGATCCACCCGGACCAGAACGTGGTGAGTGGCCCTGACCGGCTCGGAGAAACCACTCGCGCCGCGTCGGCCAGCGGCTTCGAAGCACTCGGCATTGACGAGCACAACCTTCCCGGAATGGCGGGCGCGTTGCAGAAGGCCGGCTTGCTGACAACCGAAGTCGTCGAATAAGCCACTTCCCGGAGAGGGTGCCGTGGCGTTGCGTCAGTGTATGAGAATCTGACTCAGGAACAGCTTCGTGCGATCCGACTGCGGATTGCTGAAGAATTCCTCGGGTTCGTTCTCTTCGATGATCTGCCCCGAATCCATGAAGATGACGCGGTTGGCAACGGTTTTCGCAAAACCCATTTCGTGCGTCACGCAGATCATGGTCATGCCTTCGCGCGCCAGTTCGATCATGACGTCGAGCACTTCCTTGATCATCTCGGGATCGAGGGCCGAAGTGGGCTCGTCGAAAAGCATGATCTTCGGGTTCATGCACAGTGAACGCGCAATCGCCACACGCTGCTGCTGCCCCCCCGAGAGCTGGCCGGGAAACTTGCTGGCCTGATCGGGAATGTGCACGCGTTCGAGGTACTTCATGGCTACTGCCTCGGCTTCCTTTTTCGGCAATTTCTTGACCCAGATGGGTGCGAGCGTGCAGTTTTCGATCACGGTGAGGTGCGGGAAAAGGTTGAAGTGCTGGAACACCATGCCTACATCACGGCGGACGGTGTCGATGTTCTTCATGTCGTTGTTGAGTTCCACGCCGTTGACATTGATCGAGCCCGACTGGTGTTCTTCGAGGCGGTTGACGCAGCGTATGAGCGTCGATTTGCCCGAACCCGAAGGACCGCAGACCACGATGCGCTCGCCACGGCGCACGTTCATGTTGATGTCCTTGAGTACGTGAAACTGCCCGAACCACTTGTTCATCTCCTGGATGCGGATCACGACCTCGTCACTGACCTGCAAGGTGGGAGCTGTTGCCTGCCCGGCGGCATCACTCATGTCGCTGTTCATGTCGTTGCTCATCAGCGTTTGTATCCTGTGTGCAGTTTGGCTTCGAGGTAACGGCTGTAGCGTGCCATGCCATAGCAGCAGACCCAGAAGACGAGGGCCACGAAGACGTAGCCGGTATAGGGAACGGATTTGATCGACCAGTTCGGGTCGGCAATCGACGCCTGAACGATACCGAGAAGATCGAAGAGCGCGATGATCAGCACGAGCGTCGTGTCCTTGAAGAGGCCGATGAAGGTGCTGACGATGCCGGGAATCACGATCTTCAGCGCCTGAGGCATGACAATCAGTCGCATCATCTTCCAGTACGGCAGCCCGAGCGCCATGGCTCCCTCGTACTGCCCTTTCGGAATCGCCTGCAGGCCACCCCGTACCACCTCCGCCATGTAGGCCGAGGCAAACAGCGCCACACCGATCACCGCCCGCAGGAGCTGATCGAAGTTCATGCCCGGCGGCAGGAACAGGGGAAACATGATCGTCGCCATGAACAGCACCGCAACGAGCGGGATGCCGCGCCAGAATTCGATGAAGATGGTCGAGAGCAGGCTGATCACGGGCATCGTCGAACGCCGCCCGAGCGCGAGCAGGATGCCGAGTGGCAGCGAGGCAACGATACCGGTCAGCGCGATGACCAGCGTGAGCGAGAATCCGCCCCACTGCGAGGTCTCGACGATGCGCAGCCCCAGCGATCGGTTGCCGTACATCATGACGAAGGCGATCACGGGAAAGACCACCACCATGAACATGCCGATCCAGTTGCGACCCGGCGTCTTCTCGTACACGAGAAGTGCGATGCCGACGACGAGAATTCCCAGCAGCACGTCGATACGCCAGCGCTCGCTCTTCGTGTAGAAACCGTAGAGGAACTGCTCCCAGCGCGCGGTGACGAAAGGCCAGCAGGCGCCGTGTGGATTGGCGCGACAGGCCTCGTTGCCGCCAGTCCAGTTGGCGTTGAAGATGAGCCAGTTCAGCACGCTCGGCACCACCCACAGCACCAGCCCGAGCGCCAGGAGCGTCAGCACCGTGTTGAACGGCGAATTGAAGAGGTTGTCCCTGAGCCAGGGGTAAATGCCCTCGACAGGCTCCGGTGGTGGCTGATCCGGAAGGTTGCCCGGGTTGACGACCGGCTCGATGTGATAGTCGCTCATCTCAACGCTCCACCAGCTTGATGCGGCTGTTGTACCAGTTCATGAACAACGAGGTCAGCAGGCTCAGGGAGAGGTAGACGGCAAGAGTCATGGCCATGATCTCCACTGCCTGCCCGGTCTGGTTCAGTACCGTACCGGCAAACACCGAAAAGAGATCCGGATAGGCGATCGCCGTGGCAAGGCTCGAGTTCTTGGTGAGGTTCAGGAACTGACTCGTGAGCGGTGGCACGATCACGCGCATCGCCTGCGGCACGATGACGAGGCGCATGCGATGGTTCGGCTTGATGCCGAGTGCCGACGCGGCCTCGGTCTGCCCGTGACTCACGGACTGAATGCCGGCACGCACGATCTCGGCAATGTAGGCCGCGGTATAGATGACGAGCGCAAGCAGCAGGGCCACGAACTCGGGGATGATGGTGACACCGCCCCGCAGCGCGAAACGGGACATCTCGGCCGGCTTCAATTCGAGCGGCATGCCCATGGCGAGGAAGGTGACGAGCGGCAGGCCGATGACGAGCCCGAGCCCGGTCCAGAAGGTCGGGAACTGCTCCCCTGTCGCCATCTGCCGTGCCCTGGCCCATTTGCTGATGATGAAGGTGAGCACGATGGCGGCAAGCAGCGCCCACCAGACGTAGTCGAAGCCTTCGAGACCAACGGGTTCGGCGAAGATCACGCCGCGGTTGTTGACCGAGAAGAACACGCTTTCCCCGGCTTCGTGCATCGCTCGCGGCCCGGGCAGAGGTTTGAGAACGGCGCTGTACCAGAAGAGAATCTGCAGCAGCAACGGCACGTTCCGGAAGAGTTCGATGTAGGTGGTGGCAATCTTCTGCACCAGCCAGTTGTTCGAGAGCCTTGCAACGCCCACCACGAAGCCGAGCGCGAGCGCGAGCAGGCACCCGACGAAGGCCACGATGACGGTGTTGACGAGCCCGACGAGGAACACGTCGAGGTAGGTTGATCCTTCGGAATACCTGACGAAGGGCGTGGAGATGATGTCGAAGCCCGATTTCGTCTCGAGGAATCCGAATCCCGAAGCAAGGCCTCGCGCTTCCATGTTGCTGGCAGTGTTGCTGACGATGGTCCAGACGAACCAGGCCAGGAACAGAACCACCAGCGCCTGCCACATGACGGCGCGCTTCTCGGGATCGCGCCAGAACGCCGGAGTGTCGGGTGCCGCGGTGGTACCCGCAACCCTGGAAGTGTTGTTGTCAGCCATGATCTCCGCCTTGAGGGGCCCGGCGGCGAAGGCATTCACCGCCGGGCGCTTGCCGCAACAGGTGACAACCGGGAAAAAGCCCGGTCATCCCTGTCTTGTCAGACAATCAGGTTTGGCTGCGATCAGCGCATCGGCGGTGCGTAGAGGATGCCACCATCCTTCCAGAGGGCGTTGAGGCCACGGTCGAGCTGCAGGGGCGTGTCGGGACCGACGTTGCGATCGTAGCTCTCGCCATAGTTGCCGACCTGCGCGACCACGGTGGCGCAGAAGTCGTTCGGAATGCCGAGCTTCTTGCCGAGATCACCCTCTTCACCGAGTATGCGACGCACGTCGGGGTTCTTTGACTTCGCCATTTCAGCCACATTCTCCGAGGTAATACCTGCTTCCTCGGCGTTGACCATGCAGTTGAGGGTCCAGCGTGCGATGTCGGCCCACTGGTTGTCACCATGCCGAACCATCGGTCCGAGTGGCTCCTTCGAGATGATCTCGGGGAGGACGATGTGCTCGTCGGGCTTCGAGAGCTTGGTGCGCTGGGCGGCAAGGCCCGAACGGTCGGTGGTGTAGACATCACAACGACCGGCGTCATAGGCGGCAAGAACCTCATCGGACTTTTCGAAAGCCACTACGGTGTACTGCATGCCGTTGGCGCGGAAGTAGTCGGCAACATTGAGTTCGGTGGTGGTACCGGTGTTGGTGCAGACTGCCGCTCCATCGAGTTCGGTGGCGCTGGCGACACCGAGATCCTTCGGCACCAGGAAACCCTGACCATCGTAGTAGTTCACGCCGATGAAATCTCCGAAATCGGTGTCACGGCTCATGGTCCAGGTGGTGGTGCGCGGCAGTATGTCGATCTCACCCGAGGTCAACGCCGTGAAACGCACCTTGGCCGAGAGCGGTGTGAACTTGACCGCTTCGGCATCGCCGAGCACGGCGGCTGCCATGGCACGGCAGAAGTCGATATCGAGACCAGCCCAGTCGCCCTGGTCATCAGGGTTCGCAAAGCCCGGCAGGCCCTGATGGACACCGCACTGGATGAAACCCTTGTCCTTGACGGCGTCGAGGGTTGCCGAAGCCTGGACGGTGCCGGCTGCAGCACAGACGGCAGCTACGGCCAGAATCTTGAACATTTTCATCAATAAACTCCATAGGGATGGGACGGATGTACTCCGGAGGGGCAACCAGCTGCTGCCTACCGGGACACGACGCGAAGCTAACACAATCGCAACATTTTAATCCACTGGTCACAATACTGATGCGCACAGTTTTCGTATCGGAAGTGCATGAACATGACACGGATCCAGCCCCGAACACCTGCCGGCATCGAGCGAACGCACGCAAGCGTATCATTCCATGACAGAAAAGAAGTCATGAGGCGAATGAAGCGCGCAAGCCCAGCGCTTGCGAACAATCGACAGCGGATCAGATCGGCGCCGCGACCGCGATCTTGCGAGCAATCGCCTGCAACGCCATCGACAACGGCGGCGGCGATGGCCATTCCGGCTCCTGCAGCCCGTTGACCATTACGTTCGCGAAAGCCGCAGCGAGTGAGGTGCCGAGATTCGACCCGGTGTAGTGCACGCCCACGCTGGTACTGACCGGCTGCGCGCGGTAGGCCTTCTGCCAGACAAGCTGCCCGTTTCTGAGATCAAGTACCGCGGCAGTGACCATGACGTTGCGGCGCGTGTTGAGCACGACACGTTCACGATCGTTGAGGAGTGCATCGCGCACGTGCTCACGTGGGGCAATTTCAGGCGGCAGTTGCTCGATCTCATCGTCGTCAAGGCGTGTCACCAGCACGCGCGGTGGCAGCCCTGCCGCCATCAGTGTCTGGAGGCCGTCTTCACTGAAAGTGCCGTTTTCGGAGAGATTCGCGAGGATACCTTCGAGCCGTTCGCTGCCGACACGCGCATACACCTGATCGAGCGACATGACGCTGCGCTGTCCCTCTTCCTGAAGGGCGTTGACGAGCATATCCACCGCCTCGGCGCGATTGAGGCTGGTGTTCACGCCACTGGCCTTGACCATGCCGAGCACCGCCACCGTGTGCTGTGGCATGCGAGACTGCGTCAGGGAAGCATCATCGACTGACGGAGAGTTCCAACTCTCCTTGTCGCTACCGCTGCCGGCACAACCACCGAGCAGCAACAGGACAAGCGCCGTGGGAATCGCCCATGCGATCCAGACCGGGCGCTGCACGGTCACGAACTTTCCATGTAACCTGGGCTTCGACATAGCGGGGCGATTCGACAGGAGTGCACCCCGAGTATAGGCAAGCGCCGGGAATACTCTCTATTAAAAGGCGACTGACTGCGAGCCTGGCACGAGAATGCGCCTATAATGCAGTGCATACAGCTCAACGAGGAGACAAGAAAGCATGAGTGACCGCGCCGCCACCCTCACCACCGACGACGGCAAGAGCGCCGATCTGCCGCGCCTCAGCCCCACTTGCGGTCCGGACGCACTGGATGTGCGCTCGCTGTATGGCAAGACCGGCACCTTCACCTACGATCCGGGCTACGCCAGTACCGCGAGTTGCAAGAGTTCCATTACCTTCATCGACGGCGATGAAGGCGTGCTGCTCTATCGTGGATACCCCATCGAACAGCTGGCCAAACACAGCACCTACCTCGAAGTGTGCTACCTGCTGTTGTACGGCGAACTACCCTCACCCGAAGAGCTCGCCGAGTTCGAAGGCATCATCCGCACCCACACCATGGTGCACGAGAACATCCGCCAGTTCATCGACGGATTCCGCTACGACGCTCATCCGATGGCCATGCTCGTCGGTACCGTGGGCGCGATGTCGTCCTTCTATCACGACTCACTCGACATCAACAATCCGAAGCACCGCGCGATCTCGGCACACCGGCTCATCGCCAAGATGCCCACCATCGCCGCCTACTGCTACAACCACTACACCGGCAGGCCCTTCATGTACCCCGACAACACGCTCGGCTACGTGGAGAACTTCACGCGTCTGATGTTCGGTGTACCGGCCGAAGAGTTCAAGGTGAACGACACCATGGTCAGGGCGCTGGAACTCATCATGATTCTCCACGCCGACCACGAACAGAACGCCAGCACCTCCACCGTGCGCCTTGCCGGCAGTTCCGGTGCCAACCCCTTTGCTTCCATCGCTGCCGGTGTCGCCTGCCTCTGGGGCCCGGCCCACGGCGGTGCCAACGAGGCAGTCATCAACATGCTCGACGCCATCCTCTACTCGGGCGAGAGCATCGAGAAGACGATCAGCCGCGCGAAAGACAAGAACGACCCCTTCCGCCTGATGGGTTTCGGACACAGGGTCTACAAGAATTTCGATCCGCGCGCCAGACTCATCCAGAAGATGTGTCACGAGCTGCTCACCGAACTCGGTGGCAACCAGCCGATGTTCGAACTTGCCATGGAACTCGAGAAAGCCACGCTTGCCGACGAGTTCTTCATCGAGCGCAAGCTCTACCCGAACGTCGACTTCTACTCCGGCATCATTTTCCGCGCCCTCAACATCCCGATGAACATGTTCACCGTGATGTTCGCGATTTCGCGCACCGTGGGCTGGATTTCGCACTGGATGGAAATGCATGAGGATCCCGAGTTCCGCATCGGCCGCCCGCGCCAGCTCTACACTGGTCACGGTCCGCGCAACTACCCGGGTGCAGGTGATTGATTGAATACCGACAACACAAGCCGTGACGAGACCATGCATCCCGTCACGGCATCGGTCTTCACGTCGGCACTCGCGCACGCCGCCAGCAGCGTCTCGCTGGTCACCAGCGAGCATGAAGGCAGGCGTGCAGGGTTGACCGTCAGCTCCTTCTGCTCCGTATGTGCAGACCCTGCGCTGATGCTTGCCTGCGTCAACGCCGACAACGAATTCTGCGAAGTCGCCGAAGCCGCGGGGCATTTCGCCATCAACCTCCTGCCCGAATCGGCCGAGGATCTCGCACTGGTGTTTGCAGGCCTTGGCGACGACCCTGACGCACCACGCTTCGAACACGGTCACTGGACCGAACTCAGCACCGGCGCGCCGGTGCTCACGGACGCCCTCGTCGCGCTCGACTGCCTCATCGACAGCGTGGAACTCCGCGGCTCACACAAGGTGTACTACGGCAAGGTCGTGGACGTACGCACGCCAAGCGGCGGAGTACCGCTGCTGTACAGCAACAGGGGGTTCGGACGCCTGCATCTCGACCCGCCCGACGGGCCACATGCAGGGGATTTCAGCGCTTCCGATGACGACACCGCCGATCGCTGAGATCCTGTTCCACAGTGCAAGCGACGACGGCAGCATGCTGGCCGCCTTTCGTGAGGCACTGCCCGAACACAGACTGATCACCGACCCGCACAAGGCCAAACCCCAGGCAGTCGAACACGCGATCGTCTGGCAGCCGCCGGCAGACTTCTTCGACGGCTTCGACAGGCTTCGCTACGTACACGCGCTCGCCGCCGGTGTCGATCAGCTCATGACGCATCCCGGATTACCACCCGACGCGACCGTACTCAGGCTCGAGGATGCCGGCATGGGGGTGCTGATGGCCGAGTATGTCCTCTATGGCGTGCTGCATGCACATCGTGGCTTGCCGGCACTGCAGGCTGCCGCGGAACGTCGTGAGTGGCTGCATCAGCTCGGCGTGCCCGCCGCTGCGGCGGTGCGCGTCGGCATCCTCGGTGCGGGTGCACTCGGCACCATCGTGGCCGAACGCCTTGCCGCCAACGGTTACTCCGTGTGCTGCTGGAGTCGCAGCGAGAAGACCTTGCCCGCCCCCATCGAGCATGTCGCCGGCGAAACACACCTGAGGGACTTCCTCAACACCTCGGACGTGCTCGTCTGCCTCCTGCCCCTGACCGAGGCCACCCGCGGCATTCTCGACGCAAGGCTCTTCAACGCATTGCCCGACGGCGCCTTTGTCATCAACGTGGCACGCGGCGGTCATCTCGTGGAAGCAGACCTGCTGGACGCCATCACACGTGACAAGCTTGCCGGTGCACTGCTTGACGTGTTCGACGAGGAGCCACTGCCGGACGATCATCCCTTCTGGTCGGAGCCACGCATCCTGGTGACGCCACACATCGCCGCACCTAGCCCGGTGCCAGATTCCGTCGCTCGGATTACCGCCAACATCGCGCGCATCAGGGCGGGAGAAACGCCCATTGGCATGGTGGACCGCAGTCGGGGTTACTGAGGCGACCGGCCGAACAACGAATCATCCTGCACAGCGGTGATGATGCGGTAGACAAGCTGATCGACAAGTTCACGGCGCATCTCCTCACGCAGTACCCGCGCTTCGTTTTCCTTGGCCAGCACCTTGTTTTCGTTGTAGGTATATTCGCGCGCAACCTCGACACGTGTCTCCAGTGCGCTTGCTTCCCCGACCGCATCACCCTCTTCGCGCCAATCGGATGCGTTGAGGTCGTCCAGTTCGTCCAGTTCGTCCGGTTCGTCGCTCTGTTCACCCATGCCTTCGCCCTGCTCATCACCAGCAGCATCACCGAGTGCGGTCTCGAGTTGCATGTCGACACCGTGCAGGAGTTCGAGCTCGCTGATTCGGCCGTTGGCTCGTACCGACACCACACGTTCCACGATGCGTTCGTTTGCAAGGCGCAGTATGCGTACCGCTTCGTCGCGATTGTCGGCAAGCGTGAAACCGCTTTGTACCAGTGCCGATGCCAGCGATTCGTCGATCGTGATCGACCCGACGGCATCGACATAGATCGCGCCACTGTCGATCACCGATGCCTGGCTGCCGCGTAGACTGAAACCACAACCAACGAGCAATGGCACGAGCAGAAAAAACACGGTAATGCCGCGCAAGGCAGGCATCACCGGTGTTCTTGAATGGTCAAGCGTAGACAGATGCATGCGAGCAGGCGCTTCGAAAGAAGTGTACCTTCAGTCGCGGCGGCGCCCGGCATGCTCCCGATGACGCAACACCAGTCCGAAACCGAACAGCGCCAGGAGCAGCATGTCAAACTCCTCGCTGCTTCCCGGTGCATCATCATTGTCGTTGCCTGGCGCATCCTCCTCGATGCCTCCACCTCCCGACGAACGTTCGGTAACTTCAATGGTATAGCTCGAACCCACGTAACCGATGACTTTCGCGTACATGCGTTCACCGGTCGATGCAAGATCACAGGAATCGACACCCGCGGCAAGCTCCGAG
>PDPU01000047.1 GCA_002746645.1 Gammaproteobacteria bacterium
CCTTGCGGCTCATGCTGCAGACGATACCGTTGCTCGAGAGAGCTTCGCGGAAACCCCCTCCGGTATAGGTGCTGCCTCGGTCGGAATGATGGATCAGCCCTTCGGGAGCCCCGTGTGTATCGATCGCTGCCCGAAGCGCCGACGTTGTCAGCTTCTGATCATTGCGAGCACTGCACGCATGGCCGACAACCTCGCGATTGAACAGATCGATGACCGGCGCCAGGTACAGCGTGCCTTCACCGGTCGTGAATTCGGTGACGTCGCTGACCCATTTCTCACCGGGGGCAGCGGCCGAGAAATCGCGAGCCAGGAGGTTCGGCGCAACCGGGTGCGACAGATCGCGCACCGTCGTGCACCGGAAGCCCTTGTGCGGCTTCACGGCAAGACCGTTCTTGCACATCAGCCTTGCCACCCGGTTGAGCCCGACCCTGACGCCAGAGCTTCTCGGCTCCCGATGAACACGCGGACTTCCGTAACGGCACTTGCTGCGTTTGAAGACCGCTTCGATGGCGACCAGCAGAGATTGATCGTCGAGCTCGCGCTGGCTCGGCGGCCGGTTTCGCCACTGGTAGTAGCCCGCTCGTGAGATCCCCATCACGCGGCACAGAGTGCTGATCCGGTGACTGGCCTTCTCCGCATCGACGAAGGCGAACCTCACGTCGATTCTTTGGCGAAGGTGAGTCGACCAGGGTATTTCAACCCCAGTCGCTCGCAGAACCGTACGTGACACTCTCGCGTCATACGGCTCCCATCATGGCAGCAGTTCGTACTCAAGCGAATTTCGTCGGAAACGCTGCCCAGTGAACAAACAGACCGGGGAATCGTTTCCTGACGTTGGCCAGCCAGAGTCTTGCCCGTTTCGGCCGATGCCGAAAACGCTTGTACTTCCGCCTGACCCACAGCAGCAATTTCCTGTCGAGATGTCTGAGCACTTCGGCCAGTTCCATTTTGTAGAAAGCACCGTAGTAGTTCAACCAACCACGCAGTGATCGGTTGACTCGATCGGCGATCTCTTCCAGTGAAAACGTGGATAGCCCCTGCAGACACCACTTTCGGATGGTCTGTCGTATCCGTTTCTTCGCCTCTGGCGATATGGCCGGCAGAAAACTTGTGAACGCCTTGCCATTGACACCCGGTGCACACCGGGGTCTGAAACAGAAGCCGAGGAAAGTGAACTGCGTATTCTTATACGAGCCATGTCGATTGCTGGCCTTGCAGTAGACGACTCTCGATTTCTCCGGATGGAGCTCCAGAGCACAGGTCTGCAGACGCTCGGCAATCGATTGCAGCAATCGCCCCGCCTGATATCGACTCCGGCAGTGCACCACTGCATCATCAGCGTAGCGAGCAAACGGGCAATCGGGATGCTCCCGATCCATCCACTTGTCGAACGCATAATGCATGAACAGGTTCAGCAACAGCGGCCCGATGACACCACCCTGTGGCGTCCCCATATGCCTCTCCGTCAGCAAACCTGCCTTGTTCACGAACGGTGCCTTCAGCCACCGCTCCACATACAACAAGACCCAACGCTCGGACACATGGTGCTTCAGAGCCTTCATCAGAAGGCCATGGTCGATGTTGTCGAAGGCGCCCTTGATGTCGAATTCCACCACCCATTCGTGTTTCCAGCATCGTTGCCGAGTAACGGCAACTGCCTGCCTTGCCGATTTCCCCGGTCGATAGCCGTAGGAATCAGCGTGAAACAGAGGGTCCAGAATCGCTTCAAGTCTTTCCTTGACAACCGTCTGCGCAACCCGATCTGCAATGGTCGGTACCCCGAGCGTGCGAATACCACCACTCGCCTTGGGTATCTCCACTTGCAGAACGGGCGGCGGCATGTAGGAGCCAGATGACAACCGATTCCAGATCCTGTACAGATTCGGTTTCAGATTGGCATCAAACTCGTCGAGGTCAACACCGTCGACCCCTGCCGCGCCCTTGTTCGAGCGAACCTGCTTGTACGCTTGCCATACCCATGTCCTGGGTATGGTAAACGGCTTTGTCGATGATCGAGGGTTCATCCTGATCGCTCAGTTGACTCTCATCGTCGACGCCATGGCGCTGCCCCTTCGCTCCATGCCCATTACAGGCACTTCATCACTACTACGGGCCGCTCCGCCCCTGTCCACCGCATCGGTATTCTTCCTCATGCTTCTACACATTTGTCATTTCCCTTCACATCGGTTGACAGGTTCACACGTTCCGTGCAAGCGCCTGTGTTGAGCTCACGCCATCTTTTCGCCGGTTGCCACAGAGACCGTAAGCAGGTGTCGTCTCTGCTGATCACAGGCCACCTTCCCAGCCTGCTTTCGACAACGTCCTGGCATTTCGACGGGTCATCGATTGGTTCGCTTTCGCTCGTCTTCTCAACACGTACCTGCTGCAGTGTTCTGCAGCTTTTGAACAGATCGCTCACCACCGTGCCTTTTGGGCACCGCAGCATCTGCCGGTTTGAACCCGCCCCCTGCAGGGAGAGTTCGGGAGGCCAACTCCCATCACTTGCACAGCTCCACGTCATCGTGACCGTGTTCGTGTCACACGAAGGCCGCCGCCTTTACCAGGATGTCGCGCTCCTCCCGCAGAACACGGTTCTCTGCCCGCAGTCTCCGAAGTTCCTCACGTTCGGATTCGGCGGCAACCAGATCACCGCCCCGGGCTTCGTCAGCCTGTTGCACCCATCGGCGAACCGCAGAATCGGTGAGATCGAGATCACGACAGACCGCGGACACGGATCGATCACCGCGACGGATCAGGTCAACCACTTTCTGCCTGTACTCTGGCGTGAACTTCCGGCGGATACGTTGAGTTCTTGACTTCTTCATGTGACACCTCTCGATACATTATTGCTTCAGGAAGGTGTCTACGAAACTGGGGGAGGTTCAAAACCACGAATGACCATCAAGAGTTTCCGGAACTTGCGCGCGTGCCTCCTCGCCCTTTCCGCTATCGCATTGCAAAGAAGACAACGTGCACTGCTCTTGCTCGAATCAGGCAAGAATCCGGGTGCAGAAGCCATTTCTTCGGCCATGCATCACGACCGCAGCGACCGGCTGACAGCGACTCTGGGCAGCGAGACGATGCTCGTTGTCCTCGGTGCCGACGATGCACTGGACCCTTCCCTGCTCGCCGCCTCGGCCGGCACCCTGAAAGCCGGAGGCGTGCTGGTGCTGATCCAACCACCCAGTGAATCCGAGTGCAGCCAGTGGCAGCGACGCCAGCAGCGACTCATCGAGACTTTCCTGTCGATGCATCCCGACATCGCCGAAACCGCACGCCTGAGTGCCGGACTACTGGACGAATTGCAGGCTTCGGTACATGCACTGACCGAGGCACTGGAGCGACAACACTCCACACAGCCGCTGCCCCTGCCGCCCACCGCGCTGACTGTGCAACGGCAGGCACACGACAAGGCCCTTGAACACCTTGCTGGGGAAGGGCATCGCGAAGTCGTGATTCTCGGACCTCGCGGTGCGGGAAAATCAACCTTGCTGGCAATGCTGGGTGAATCGCTGGCCCGAAGCGATCACGAACTGCTCCTCGTCAGTGCGCATCTTCATGCCCTGAGCGCCATTACGTCGCGGATACCCGGACTCCGTCGAACCGCCCCTGACCAGTTGACGGGCACCCTCTCCTCTCGTTCGGTACTCATGATCGACGAAGCAGCGAGTCTGCCCTTGCACGAAGTCGAGCGATTGACAAGCCTGGCCCCAACAGTGCTCATGGCCAGCACCACCGAAGGCTACGAACTGGCGGGCCGAGCCTTTGCACTCACCGATGATGACCACAGTGGATTGCGCATGACGTTGCAACTCGCACACCGTTTCCGACATGCCGACGACGACCCTCTGGCCGCGCTCGTCGGCACGATTACCGGCGTGTTCGACGCGAAAGCCGACTCCGACTCCGACTCCGACTCCGGCAGTGACGGTGACGGTGACGGTGACGGTGCATCATCCATTCATCGGCTGACTGCCGCAACACTCGCCGAGAACGAAGCTGCTCTGCAGGGTGTATGGCAGCTCCTTGCCGGCACCCACTACCAGAGCAGCAGCAAGGACTTCCGGCAGCTTGTCGACAGCCCTTCGCTCGAAATCTGGACGCACGGTGACATCACGGCCCCCGACGCCGTGCTGGTGGCCGCGACCGAAGGGCCGGTGGTCGAGTCCGTCGATGCTGCTCTGGCACACGAAATTCTTGCCGGTCGACGACGCCCACGCGGGCAGCTTCTGCCGCAGGTGCTTGCGCAAGCACTTCATTCACCCGCACCACTCACCTGTCGCTACTGCCGCGTGGTCAGGATCGCCACCCGGCCGGCCTTGCGTCGCCATGGTATCGCCAGTCGACTTCTGAACGCGATCGAGGCAAGTGCTTTTGCGCAGCAACGCATCATGGGAGCAAGTTTTGCCGATACGCCGGTCAGCCGCGCCTTCTGGGACAATGCCGGTTATCGACCTGTGCATCGCGGCACTCGCCCGAACCCGCGCAGCGGCCGCGTATCGCTGACCGTGACACGCAGCATCGATCCCGTCGCCATGGCCATGATCGACAGGGCGTACCGCATCCATGTGGACAACGAACAGGCACGGCGGATGCTGGTCAGCGACGAAATCCGCCATGCGCAGCAGGTCAGCAGCGAACCCCGTGAGGCGAAACCGGTCAGCAGTGAAACCCGTCAGGCACAACCAACCGACACTCCGTCCCGATTGCAACGGGCCCACGATGACGATCTGCTGCGCCCCTTTGCAGGTGGCGAGCGCAGTTTCGAGAACAGCATCGGGCCGCTTCTTCGCCTCGCGCAGAGCCCTGGTTCACCAGTGACCACCGACGAACTCACCGCGATCACCCGATTGCCACCATCAGCCGAGCGGCGCCGGCGTGAAGCTCATTTGAGAACGCGTGTTCACGCGACCCTGAAATCGCAGCCGGCAGCGTACACGGATCGGAAGTCTGCGCGGCAAGCCGACTCAGGCAACGTGCCGATAAGTCCCCGAGAGGATTGACTGCCACCACTCGCGGTTGTCGAGATACCACTCGATGGTGATCTCGATGCCTTTCTCGAAACTCGTCGCCGGTTCAAAGCCGAGTTTCTTGCGAATGCGCGTGGTGTCGATGGCGTAACGGAAGTCGTGACCGGCGCGGTCATCGACGAAGCTCACAAGCGAGTTGCAGGGTTCGCCCTTCGCTGCCGGGCACTGTGGATAGGCCGTGGCGAGCGTCGGCCGTTCCGCAAAACGCTCGTCGATGAGGCGGCAGACAAGCTGGACGATGTCGATGTTGGCCCATTCGTTCTCGCCGCCGATGTTGTAGGTTTCGCCCACGACGCCAGCATCCAGCACGCGCTCGATGCCGCGTACGTGGTCTTCCACGAACAGCCAGTCGCGGATGTTCTGCCCATCGCCATAGACCGGCAGGGCCTTGCCGTGCAGCGCGTTGAGAATCATCAGCGGGATGAGCTTCTCGGGAAAGTGCCGGGGGCCGTAGTTGTTCGAGCAATTGCTCGTGGTCACCTTCAGACCATAGGTGTGGTGCCAGGCGCGCACGAGAAAGTCCGAGGACGCCTTCGAGGCCGAATACGGCGAATTCGGGGCGTAGGCCGTGGTTTCGGTGAAGGCGGGATCGTCCGGCCCGAGGCTGCCGTAGACTTCATCGGTGGAAACGTGGTGAAAGCGGTGGTGCTCGGGAGCCATGCCCTCGACCTGCCACACCTGACGGGCGGCCTCGAGAAGGCTTGCCGTGCCGAGGATGTTTGCTTCGAGGAAAGCGTCAGGGCCCGTGATCGAGCGGTCCACATGGCTTTCCGCCGCGAAGTGCACGATGGTATCGAGCGCGTGTTCACGCAGGAGCGCCATCACGCGGTCGGTGTTGTTGATGTCATCGACGACGAGCTGTACCCGCTCGGAGGTGACATCCTCGAGGTTTTCCGGGTTGCCGGCGTAAGTCAGGGCATCGAGCACGATGATGAGATCATCCGGGTGGCTTCTGGCCCAGTAGCGAACGAAGTTCGCGCCGATGAAGCCGGCACCGCCGGTAACGAGCATGCGTCTCATGTAACCAGTTCCTCGAGCATCTCTCTGAGTTCAGTTCGCCAGTGCGGTGCCTGCATGCCGAGCGCTTCCCAGGTACGGGTGAGTTCCAGCACACTGTAGTTCGGCCGTGCCGCAGGCGTCGGGTATTGATCGGTTCTGAGCGGACGCACCGGCGTATCCTTGCCGATGAGGCCGAGCCGCTGTCCTTCCTCACTGATGGCAACGGCGAAATCGTACCAGCTTGCCACGCCCGCGCCGGTCCAGTGCATCGTGCCGGTGGCACGCCGTTCGGCCGCACGCCAGAGCGCACCGGCGAGCGAAGCAGCCCAGGTCGGGGAGCCGACCTGATCGGCAATCACACCCACCTCGTCGCGCTCGTTCATGAGTCGGATCATCGTCTTGACGAAATTGTTGCCGTGGGCTGAATATACCCAGGCAGTGCGCATGACGAGCGAGCTGCCGGGCATGCGTTCGGCCAGCACACGCTCACCGGCAAGCTTGCTCTGACCGTAGACACCCACCGGATCCACGCCTGCAGTCTCGGTGAAAGGTTCGCCGTTGCTTGCACCGAACACGAAATCGGTGGAAACGTGCAACAGGTGCGCATCGACGGTGAGTGCCGCGTCGGCGAGGTTCGCAACGCCTTCCGCGTTGACCTTGTAAGCGAGTTCGGGTTCGTCTTCGGCCTTGTCCACGGCCGTGTAGGCCGCGGCGTTGATGATCACATCCGGCCGCGACGATTCGACCACCTGCAGAACCGCATCACGATCGGTGATGTCAAGCCGTTCGTCGGGCGTGTGAACCCGCGACACGCCATCGGGACAGTACCTCTGGAGTTCGTGATGCAGCTGCCCGCGCGGGCTGCCCGTGATCAGTACCTTCATGCGCGCATTGTCCCCGATCAGCCGGCCTTCTTCAGTGAGTCGAAGCCTGGCTTGACCATGCCCTCGTAGACTTCGCACTGGCCGAGCGGCAGGCCAGCGGCGTCCTTGGCCGCGAGAATGGGGTCCTCATCGTCGATGAGAGGCCAGTCGATGGCCACACTCGGGTCATCCCAGAGAAGACTGCGCTCATGTTCGGGCGCGTAGTAGTCGGTGCACTTGTACTGGAAGTCGGCGCTTGCCGAAAGCACGTAGAAGCCGTGGGCGAAACCCGGCGGCACCCATAGCTGACGATGATTCCCGGCAGAGAGCACGACGCCCACCCATTCGCCGAACTGCGGAGAATCGCGACGCATGTCCACGGCCACGTCGAAGACCTCGCCGTCGGTGACACGCACGAGTTTCCCCTGCGGCTGACGGATCTGATAGTGGAGCCCGCGCAGCACCCCCCGTGTCGAGCGACTGTGGTTGTCCTGCACGAAATCGCCCTCGATACCGGCCTCGGCAAAGACACGACGATTCCACGATTCGATGAAAAAACCGCGCTCGTCGCCGAA
Organism: Gammaproteobacteria bacterium; assembly: GCA_002746645.1. Taxonomy (GTDB): domain Bacteria; phylum Pseudomonadota; class Gammaproteobacteria; order Granulosicoccales; family Granulosicoccaceae; genus Granulosicoccus. The sequence continues at coordinate 7,468 of PDPU01000047.1, forward strand.
CACGCGCGGCTCGAGGATCTTGACGGTATCGAGTCGGGTATCAATTACCTGCATTGTCGGGGCCCTGGACAAGAGTCTGTGCCCTTTGCAAGCATGGTCCGTTCCGATTTACCGTCCCCGTGCACACTCGTTACCGATCAGCACATCCTCGACCTTGATACCGTGGAGGCAGGGACGCCTGGTGCGGCGCTCGGCCCGTGCATTTGATTCATGCCCCCCGATCATGCACCTGATTCATGCATCCCGGTCATGCGTCCGGTTCATGTACCTGATTCGGCACCCGCTTCGCTGCCCAATGGGACAGCCGCCCCGCAGCATCAGCGAACTCGCCCTGCATGCGCGCCACGAGTTCGGCCACCGTCGGCACGTCATCGATGCTGCCGACACCCTGCCCGGCCGACCAGATGTCCTTCCAGGCCTTCGCATCCTCGGGCGCGGTGAGTTCCTTGCCGAAATCGATCTCGTGGCCACCACTCCTGTCGGGCAGGTCGACGCCGGCGTTTTCGATACTGGGTTGCAGGAAGTTGGCTGCCACCCCGGAAACGCTGTCGGTATAGACGATGTCGGCTGCCGTTGAATCAATCACCATGCGGCGGTAGTCGTCCCCGGCCTGGCTTTCCTTCGTGGCGATGAAACGCGTGCCCATGTAGGCGTAGTCGGCACCTGCGGCGCAGGCTGCCGCCACATCGGCACCGTTGGAGAGTGCGCCCGAGAGAATCACCTTGCCGTCGAAGAAGGCGCGAATCTCGTGCAGCAGGGCGAAGGGATGCAAGGTACCCGCATGCCCGCCGGCACCCGCGCTCACGGCAATGAGCCCGTCGACGCCAGCCTCGGCCGCTTTCCTCGCATGGCGGAGGTTGATGACGTCGTGGAACACCAGGCCACCCCAGGCGTGCACGCGCGCGACGAGTTCGGGCACCGCACCCAGCGAGGTGATGATGAGCGGTACGCGGTGCTGCTCGCAGATGGCAAGATCAGCCTCGAGCCGCGGGTTGGACTTGTGCACGATCAGGTTGATGCCATAGCCCGGGTGTTCGACGCCCGCCAGCGACGATTCGACGGTGTCGAGCCAGGCTTCGAAACCTTCGCTGCTTCGCTGGTTCAGCGCCGGCAAGGTACCGACGATACCGGCCTTGCAGGCGGCAACGAGCAGGTCAGGCCCCGAGACCAGAAACATCGGCGCGGCGATGACGGGGAGCGCGAGATTGTCGGGCTTGAGCATGTCGGCAGATCGGCGATATCGGGTGAGGTATTCGATTCTGCCAGATCGGCGCGGGATCGGATGCGATGTCGGATGCGATGTCTCACGACAACCGGCCGACAGGACTCGCGGCTGCCATCAGCCAGTGGTGGATGAGCCTCGGAAGGCTTCTCGCACCATTGCCCACACCAGCGGGAAGGTGCGCGTGAAGTCTTCGGGACACTCGGCAAGCCAGGTATCGACTTCATCGGGCGTCAGCCAGCGGCCGTCATCGACCTCGCCGACGCGCAGCGTCATCGATTCGTCGGAGAAGCCCACGTACACATCGGTAAACTCGAGACCGTTGCGCTCGACGGGATCGAGCCGCCCACAGAGCTGCAGTTCCTCGGCCGCGATGGCGATGCCGAGTTCCTCGCCGATTTCGCGTGACGCGCAGTCACGGTAACTCTCGCCGCTGTCGACGTGGCCGGCGGCGCTGCTGTCCCAGAGGCCCGGGCTGTTGGACTTTGCCAGGCTCCGGAGCTGCACGAAGACTTCACCCCGGCTGTTGCCGATGACGATGTGCGTGGAGCGATGCAGATGTCCCTCGGCATGCACGACGCTGCGCCGGGCGCGGCCGACCACCTGATCGTTGTCGTCGACGATGTCGAGCCATTCGTCGGTATCGACCGAGACGGTGGCATCGGCCTGCGAGGCGCTGCCCGGAACGTCATGTGCCGCGTCAGTCGAGTCGGCGGAATCGAACGCATCGGCCGAACCAGCCCGAGGACGAGGTGCCTGACCCGGTGAGCGCCGTCGCATCAGTTGCCCGCCCTGACCTTGCGATCGAGGCGCTGCACCCGACGCTTCAGCTCGGCATCCTCGGCAAGGCGTTCACGGAAGTAGCGCTGATTGCGGCTCATGGTGGTGAGATCGCGGTTGAAGCGATCGCCAACGGCACTGAGCGTGGCGATATCGTGTTCCGTCGCAAGGTAGGCGATGATCTGGCGGATCTGCGATTCGGCGCGGGCGCGGCTCGGGCTCTTGAGATCCTTTTCACGGACACCCTCTTCGCGGCAGACCAGGCGCACGAGCTGCACGAGCGTCAGCGGAGGCTTCGTGGCCGGCCCCGGCTTCACGGCGCGCGTCATGAAACGCTTGCTGCCGAGGAGGCGGCCGCCAGCCGTGCCACGTTCGATGTCCACCCTCTCTGCTTCGTCACGCCCGGCATCGACGTGGCGGCGGAAGGCGCGTCGTGCCGTGGCCGTGCTCTTGCCGAACATCGCCAGCAGCGTGTCAATGTCGAGCCACTCACGCGACTCGCGTCCGAGATAGGCGGCGTGGCTGGTCCACTTCGCGGTGTCGGCGCTTCTTGCCTTGCCGGCGCGTACCGGCGCGTTGTGGAGATAGCGCACGAGGTCGGCAAGGTACTGCCCGGGCTCCACCATGAGCGCACGGTAACGACCGCGAAACAGCGGTCCGCTGGTACCGTGCTCGGCATTGTAGTTGCGCGTATAACGGAACGAGAGGTTCTGCATGATGCGCGAAAGCGGCACCTCGCCCACCTTCAATACCATGAAGATGGCGTCGTCCAGCCAGCAGTATCCCTGCAGGCGGAAATCGAAACGCTCGGCGCCTTCGGCGATCAAGGCTTCCCAATGCCGGCGGTCGGCCACCGTGCGGAACAGGCGCTCGCCATCCTTCGCCCGCAAGGTCACGAAATAGGTTGCGTTCTTCTTGTGCAGTCGCGCTTGCCTGGCCATGAGATCCCTGCTGCTGTTTCGCGCTCCTCGTCAGTGAGCCATCGGACTCGACGTGCCGGTGCGCCAGTGCCACACATTGCAGTATATCGGTCGCACGGAAAGCGCGGATGATCCGCCGTCACAACTCAGACGCCGCGTCAGCACTCTGGCCGGCCAACCCGCGACGAAAAGGTCGAGTTCATCACGGTTTCAGGAACAGCGTTCCTGCGGGGCGCCGCCCTTTACAATCCGGACACGACACCCACGCATTCACCGGGAGTGCTCACTTGAATCATAACTGGATTCGGCGCCGCTCCGACGGCGCGCACGGCAAATACCAGCGTGATACCGACTTCAGCAACGATGCCGCCGACGGCGACTTCCAGCGCGACCGGGCTCGCATCATCCACAGTGCTTCCTTTCGCGCCCTGCAATCGAAGACCCAGGTACTGGGGCTCGGCGAAAGCGATTTCTACCGCACACGTCTGACCCACTCACTGGAAGTCGCGCAGATCGGTTCGGGCATCTGTGAGTGGCTGAAGAAGAAGAATACCGGTGCCACCGACGCGGTCTGGATTCCGAGCTTCTCGCTGATCGAAGCCATCTGCCTGGCTCACGACATCGGCCATTCACCCTTCGGCCACGGTGGCGAGGTCGCGCTGAACGCGCGCATGTACCGGCACGGCGGCTTCGAAGCGAACGGCCAGACGCTGCGCATTCTCGCTCGCCTCGGCGAGTACTCGACCAGCGACGGACTCGATCTCACGCGCCGCACCATGCTCGGCACGATCAAGTACCCGGCGCTGTATTCGACGGTGGCCAACTACCGGTCCGCGAGCGAGCATCAGGCCGGCATGGAAGCCGCGCGCGGCAGAGGTTTCGCCGATCTCAACATCGACCACCTCGCTCCGCCGAAGTGCATCTACGACAACGAACACGATGTTCTCGACTGGCTGCTTGACCCGTTCAGTGCCGCTGACCGCGAGCGATTTCGCACGGTCGTACCGCGCGAGGGCAAGCATGCAAGGAGCATCCACAAGCCCTTCGACACCAGCATCATGGAACTGGCGGATGACATCGCCTACGGCATCCACGATCTCGAAGACGCACTGACACTCGGTCTCGTCGATCGCGAACACTGGCGTGAACACGTTGCCGCGAAGCTTGCCGCAATGCCGGAAAACCCCGTCACCGCGAAGCTCGACGACATCGACCGCGACCTCTTCAGCGGCACGGCGCAGGGCAGGAAACACGCCATCAGTCGGCTGGTGAGGTTCCTGATCCAGAGCACCACGCTCGTCGCCCAGGATGAATTCGAAGCGCCACTGCTGCGCCTGCAGGCCAGCATGACGGAACCTGGCCGCGGCATGCTGAACCTCATCAAGGACTACGTGATGGACCACGTGATCTTCCGCCCCGAACTCCAGCACCTCCAGTACAAGGGGCAGCGCGTGATGATCCAGCTTTTCGATATCTTCGAAGCCAATCCGAGACGCCTGCTGCCGCACGACGTATTCGCCCGGTTCGAGAACGAAGATGGCCACCGAGCAATTGCCGACTACCTCTCGGCGATGACGGATGTATCGGCCGGCAAGCTCTACCACAAGCTCATGAGCCCGGCGTCGGGGTCGATCTACGATCGGCCGTAGATGGTCGTGGAAAGTTGTTCGTGCCGGTCGCTCGTGCCGGTCGACAACGATCGCAGACGGTCGACGCCCCTGCCACCCCGGCTCGTTCGCACCTACAACAGCACCTGCTCCACCCCGCCGTGGGTAACCGTCTCGACGAAGTCGCTTGCCCAGTTCTCGCCGAAGTTCCGGCGCGCGAGTTCCACCACGATGTAATCGGTGTCGATACCGGTTTCGCCCTTGTAGCGGCTGAGCCCCTGTACGCAGGCGGGACAACTCGTGAGCATCTTCACCGCGTGCCGCTTCTCGCCGACGGGCACCCCCTGGGCGGCAAGGTTTTCGCGAATCTCCCTGGCCTTGCGTTGCCTCACCTGGGTGGCAATGTCGGGCCTTGCGACAGCGAAGGTGCCGGCTTCCCCACAGCAACGATCCGATGCGACGACGGCATCGGTGCCCATCAGGGCTTTCGTCACGGCCAGGGGAGCGTGGATTTTCATCGGGCTGTGACAGGGATCGTGGTAGACGTAACGCTGGCCGTCAACCTCGTTCACGTGATAACCCTTCTCCATGAGGTATTCGTGAATGTCGAGCAACCGGCAACCGGGGAAGATGTCACCGAAGCGGTAGTCCTGAAGTTGATCCATGCAGGTGCCGCAGGAAACCAGCACGGTACGGATGTCGAGATAATTCAGCGTGTTGGCCACGCGGTGGAAGAGCACGCGGTTCTCGGTGGTGATCGACTGCGCCTTCGCCGACGCCCCGACCGACTTCTGCGGATACCCGCAGCAGAGATAACCGGGCGGCAGCACCGTCTGTGCCCCACTGTCGTAGAGCATGGCGAGTGTCGCAAGACCGACGTTGCTGAAAAGACGCTCGGAACCACAGCCCGGAAAGTAGAACACCGCTTCGGCCTCGGTCGAGGGTACAGCAGGTTGTCGGATGATCGGCACGTAGTCCCGGCTTTCCACGCCGAGCAATGCGCGCGTGGTCTTTGCCGGCAGCAGGGCAGGCCCCGGCAGCTTGCGGCTCACGAAATGCACGACCTGTTCGTGCATGACGGGCTTGCCGGTGGTCACCGGCGGGTTTTCGGTCAGCGCCTTCACGCGTGCCAGACGTCTGATGAGTGTGGCGGCAGCACGCTGTGCCCTGAAGCCGACAGCGACCATGCCGGCACGCATCGCCTTGATGACGCGCGGATCACGCGCATTCAGAAACGCCATCGACGCGGCCGTGCCCGGACTGAAACGACGCTGACCGCGTGCCTTCAGGATACTGCGCATGGTGATCGTGACATCACCGTAGTCGATGTCGACGGGACACGGCCGCAGGCACTTGTGACAGACGGTGCAGTGATCGGCGATGTCGTTCATCTCGTCGAAGTGGCGAATGGAAATCCCGCGCCGCGTCTGTTCCTCGTAGAGAAAGGCTTCGATGATCAGGCCGGTGCCGAGGATCTTGTTACGCGGCGAATACAGCAGGTTCGCGCCCGGAGAGTGGGTGGTGCAGACAGGCTTGCACTTGCCGCAGCGCAGACAGTCCTTGATGGCCCTGTTCAGTTCGCCGAGCTGGCTCTGCTCGAGTATCAGTGCTTCCTGCTGCACCAGCCGGAGCGAGGGGGTGTACGCCTTGTCGAGCCCTGAACCCGGCAGGAGCTTGCCGGCATTGAAACGCCCTTCGGGATCAACCCTGGCCTTGTAGTCTGCGAAGGCGGCAACGACGGTGTCGTCGAGATACTGCATCTTGGTAAGACCGATGCCGTGCTCGCCGCTGATCACGCCATTGAGCCGGCGTGCCAGCGCCATCACGCGATCGACGATGGCCTCGGCCTCGTGCAGCATGCGGTAGTCGTTGGAATTGACGGGGATGTTCGTGTGGATGTTGCCGTCGCCCGCATGCATGTGCAGCGCCACGAACAGCCGCCGCGGGCGCCACTCGGCGTGAATGGCATCGAACCTTGCACGCAGCGCGTCGTAGCGCCTGCCGGCGAAGCGCTCCTTCAATGGTGCCTCGACCTGAGCGCGCCAGGAGATGCGGGCTTCACGACGCAGAAGTGCCACGACACCGGCATCGTCCTCGTCTTCGGCGCCACCGTCAGCCCCCGTCACAGTCAGGTCGGCGGATGTCGTCACATGCTCCGCGGGAGAGCTGTCTGCATCGAGCCCGGCGAGAAATCTCGCCTCGGAATGCTCGAGCCTGCAGAGCCAGTGCTGCCATTCGCGGCGCACCGTCTCGATCTGTGCCAGTGCAGCATCGAATGCACTCTGCACCAGTGCCACGGTTTCGTCGTCGCGCTCGGCAACGGGCAGCACCGCCTGCATCGTGTCATCACTGCCGAGGCAGGCCTTCACTGCGGCGAGCGTGTCGAGCTTGTTGCGAATCGAGTGCTCGATGTTGATGCGCTCGATGCCGATGGTGTAGTCGGCAAGACGCGGCAACGGAATGACCACATCCTCGTTGATCTTGAAGGCATTGGTGTGCGCGGCGATCGCAGCCGTTCGCGAACGTGCCGCCCAGAAGCGTGCTCTCGCCTCCTTGCTGACGGCCACGAAACCCTCGGCATTCCTGGCATTGACAAGACGCACCATGTCGGAGGCCACGGCCTGCACGGTGTCGGCATCATCACCGACGATGTCGGCAACGAGGAGCATCTTCGGCAGTTCGCCGCGAACGGCCTTGGGCGCATACTTGACCGCACGGATGTAGCGATCGTCAAGGTGTTCGAGCCCGGCAAGCAACACCCCCTGCCGCGCATCCACGAGGTCCTTGACGTCGGTGATGCTGACGACGGCGTCGGCAAGGTCATGACCATAGAACTCCATGCATACCGTTCGCGTGTGCTCGGGCATGCGGTGCAGCACGAAGGTGGCCGAGCTGATGAGACCATCGGTGCCTTCCTTCTGCACCCCGGGCAGCCCGCCGAGGGTCTTGTCGGTCACGTCCTTGCCCAGGCCGTCGAGACGCAGACTGGCACCCGGCAGGCTCAGCACCTCGCTGTCGAGCACCGCACCCGTGTCGGCATCGGTTCGTACCAGGCGGAAACGCACGGTTTCCTGCTCGTGGATCTTGCCGAGGTTGTGATCGAGCCGCACGACTTCCAGCCAGTTGCCGGACGGATCCACCATGCGCCAGGACAGGAGGTTGTCGAGCGTCGTGCCCCAGAGTACGGCCTTCTTCCCGCCCGCGTTCATCGAGACATTGCCGCCGATCGTCGATGCATCCTGCGAAGTCGGGTCCACCGCGAACGCAAGGCCTGCCGCGTCGGCCTTGTCGGAGAGGCGCCGCGTTACCGCACCGGCGCCCGCCGTGATGGTCATCGAACGGTTGGCACCGACGGCGCTGGCGGTGACGTTGACACCGCCGAGGAAAGCGGCGCGCGCACCGGCTACGGATTCCGGGAGTTCCGCTTCGATCACGTCGCCCACCGCATCGAGCTTCTCGAGATTGATGACGGCGGTTTCACGCCTGAGCGGAATCGCCCCGCCCGTGTAACCCGTTCCACCACCCCGCGGCACGATGGTGAGCCCGAGTGCGATACAGCCCTTGACGAGTGCCGGGAGTTCGGCTTCGCTGTCGGGCGTCAGCACCACCAGCGGCAATTCGACACGCCAGTCGGTGGCATCGGTGACGTGCGAGACACGTGAGAGACCATCGAATCGCACATTGTCCCGATGGGTGAAGCGCGACAGCCGCCGCGCCACACGTTTGCGAAGCGAGCGGGTGGCCTTGAGTTCCGTCTCGAAGCGATCGACGGCCGTCGACGTCAGTGCAACCAGTTCATCGACACGCACGTCACGGACGGCGCGCTGTACGATCTGTGCGATTCGATGGCGCAATGCACCGACAAGATCGTCGCGGCGGCGACGGTTGCCGAGAAGATCATCCTGGATGAAGGGGTTGCGGTCGATGACCCACATGTCTCCGAGCACCTCGAAGAGCATGCGCGCCGACTGTCCCGTGCGACGCTCCGTACGCAGGTCTTCGACCAGCGCCCAGCCTGTTTCACCGAGGTAACGACAGGAAATCTCGCGATCGGTAAAGGAAGTGTAGTTGTAGGGTATTTCACGCAGGCCGCTCATTCCGGGGGCAGATCCTGTGTACCGGCGCTGAGTCGCCGACGTTCGGGTGGCCAGTCATGTTAACGGGTTCCCGCAACCGAATCACTGCCGAATCACTGCCGAATCACTGCCCCGGACGCAGAAAGGCCCCGACATGCGGGGCCTTTTCGTGTGCATCCACTCGCAATGTACCCGACAGGTACGTCGCCGGATGCGAGTTCGGTCGATAGGACTGCGCCGACCGGTATTCGCCGACAGGGGTGCTGCCGGCCGGACTCAGCCAGCGTGGCAATCAGCGCTTCGAGAACTGCGTTGCGCGACGGGCCTTGCGAAAACCGACCTTCTTGCGTTCCACTTCGCGGGCGTCGCGGGTCAGCAGGCCGGCAGCGCGAAGGTTGGCACGATTGGTTTCATCGTAGGCGAGCAGCGCACGTGCGATACCGAGACGAATGGCACCGGCCTGACCACTGTCGCCGCCACCTTCCACGGTGATCCTGAAATCGAACCTGTCGAGCGAATCGGTGCGCTCGAGCGGCTGACGTATGATCATGTGAGCGGTCTTGCGGCCGAAATATTCTTCGAGCGGCATGCCGTTGACTTCGATCTTGCCGGTGCCGCTGCGCATGAAGACGCGCGCCGACGAGGACTTCCTGCGGCCAGTGCCGTAATGCTGCTGAACTGCCACGAATCAGATCTCCAGAAGGGCAGGCTGCTGCGCCTGGTGGTTGTGCTTGGCGTCGGGATAGACGCGCAGCTTGCGGAACATCTCACGCCCGAGCGCGTTCTTCGGCAGCATGCCCTTGACCGCGAGTTCGATGGCGCGACCGGGATGAGTCTGCTGCATCTTCTCGAAACTCGTGGACTTCATGTTGCCGATGTAGCCCGTGTGGTGATGGTACATCTTGTTCTTCGCCTTGTTGCCGGTGACTTCGACGGCAGCGGCATTGATGACGATGATGTAGTCACCGGTATCCACATGCGGGGTGTAGATGGGCTTGTGCTTGCCACGCAGGCGTCGGGCGCACTCGGTGGCCACCTTGCCGAGCGTCTTGCCGGCAGCGTCGATGACGAACCATTCCCGCTGCACCTCGGCGGGTTTGGCGCTGATCGTTGTCTTGTTCACGAGGGGAATCTCGATGGGCTGGATTTCACGTAGCCCACCATGATAACGGGTTTTCCAGCTGGATTCAAGCGCCAGCATTGTCCAACGACACATGAGCCTGAACGGGGGATCGGTTTCCAACGAGAAGTGAGCCTGAAGAAGACCGAGTCACGGGATCATCAGGAGCATGATC
>PDPU01000037.1 GCA_002746645.1 Gammaproteobacteria bacterium
GTTGAGACACGGCGACGTCATGCTCGACAAGTTCCTGACAACTTCAAGCGTAGACGGACAGCGCGCGGATGCAAGTCAGTTCGCCGTGAACGCTTACCTCGACAAGTACCACCTCCTGATTCTCGATGACCTGGTTTATGTTGCCAGGGACCAAGCCTAAACGAGTGTGCTGTTCGAGCTGATCAGCGCCTGCGACGAGCGTCGTTCAACGATGATGACGGCAAAACAGTCCTTCGGCCAATGGGACCGGGTGTTTCCGGATCCGGCGATGACGCTCGCAGCGGTCGATCGCCTGATACACCACGCCGCCATCTTCGAGATGAACGTCGAGAGCTATCGACGCAGGGAGGCAAACCAGAAGCAGAAGGGCGCCGGTCGACCGGCGAGCCAGGCTACGGCACGCAACACGCGCAAGATTGATTGACGCTCCGCGACGCGAATCCGATCTTCTGCCAAATGACGCAGCCGCGCAGAGCTTGCACACCTATGTTTCTGGCCAGCGGGATGCGCTTGACGACGAGGAAGGTTCAACACATCGATTTTCGCCCGAGAAGATGCTCGTACTGTTGCCGGATCCGGGAAGCGATCTTATAGCCTCGCCCCACGTTCGAGTGTCAACCGGAAGCTGCCCCGGAATCGTTCTGCCCGTCGCCGGTAGAGCGACTCGCTGATCTCCACCCGCCCCTGACACCGACATCGGAACAGCGAATGGGCAATCAGCAGGAGTCTCGCACCGACCTTGCCGACGTTCCAGTCGCTCGTTCATGGTCAGGAAATGGCGAATCAAGTGCGCCCACCAGAATGGCGCCGACACCGCTGGCATCCCGAGTACTGAAAGCGAAGCCGAGATCACGTCAAACGCAAGCGACTCGTCGTGAACGTGTACCCGAAAGCGCCACTGAAGGTTTACTTCCGGGTCAGGAAGAGGGTTTCAACAGCCTGAACGGCTAGTACCTCCAAAAGGTATGACGAGCTCGGTGCCTGCGGCGTGCGGCACTTCGTTTCAACAGCCTGAACGGCTAGTACCTCCAAAAGCATTGCTCTTTTTTGCTGTGCCATTTGCGTACGCAAGTTTCAACAGCCTGAACGGCTAGTACCTCCAAAAGCTGTTGCTGATGATGATGGTCGCCGGGTACCGGATGGGGTTTCAACAGCCTGAACGGCTAGTACCTCCATAAGATTCAGCCAACTGCCGGTGAATCATCACCACAGACGGTTTCAACAGCCTGAACGGCTAGTACCTCCAAAAAGACCGATACCGACACGGAAACGGATTCAGATTCCGGTTTCAACAGCCTGAACGGCTAGTACCTCCAAAAGTACCCCTCGAATACTACTACACTTTCAACAACTTGCACACCGGTTTTGGCAACTCAGCGCTGACACCTCGCAGAAACCGGATTTCAGCCTTCATTTCTCCGCCGAGAACGCCGTAACTCTTTGATTTCATTGGGAGTGCCACTCAGGATGAAGCCGGTTTCCGCGCTTCTGCGCCAATTGATTGATTTCACTATGATTATTGCGTTACTGGTGACCCAGGGCCGAGTTTCCGATCTGAGTCGCATAGCGCACGAATCACGATCACAACACATGCGCATGCGGAAACTGCACGGCAGGCTTTCCCTCCTGGTCGATGGCCTGGCGCCGGCAATCGCGGCACAGCGGATAGAGGCGCAGGTTCCCCGCATCGCCGATCATCTCATCGAGTTCCACGCGCAGCCGATCAAGCTCCACGGCATTGCCGACCAGCACTTCGAACACGGACCACTGTACGCGTTTTCCATACGCGAGAAGCCGTTTGCCGACACGGCGGCGGATGGCATCGTCTTCGATGTCGAAACAGATCACCCAGCATTGCATGGCATGTTTTCCTGTCGGTGTGCAGCCTGTTCGATGTCCGGCTTCTCGCGGCCTGGCGTCCGGGGTGTCATCGCAACCGGAAGACCCTGAAAAGCTCGGGGTCCCGCCGGTTGATGGCGAGGGCAATGCTGTGACACTGGCGATGCAGGTGCACCCGAAGCGGATATGCGTCGGTTTCCCCTCGCGCCTTCAGCGGCCTTGCGAGCCGTGACAGCAGGTCGCCGATCAGTCGTCTGCGTGCAGCCGGCAACACGAGGCAACCACTGCCTTCCGGTTGCATCGAGAAATCCTCGGGCTTCAGCGAATGCCGCCGCAACAGCGTGAGAACCGACTGTGCCACCACATGGCGGAACGGCTCGATCATGTCGGAGGCGAGCGCGGCATGCTCGCCTCGCGCTCGATGGTAGACACCGAAGGCCGGTTGCAGACGCTCGGCCTTGAGAAAGGCATCTGCATTGGCGTAGAGAAGCGTGTAGCCGATCGAGAGGAGCGCGTTGACCGGGTCAGGCGGTGGACGCCGCTCGCGCGAGGAAAACCCGAACGCTTCCGGCAGCAACGACGCAAACTGCTCGAAGAACGCCGCGGCCGCCCTGCCCTCGATGCCATTGATGGAAGCGAGATCCCTGGCGTCGTCAAGATCGCGAAGCCATCGCGTGGTCGCGAGTGCCTCGCCTTCGCGCTTGCGGCCCACGTCGGCATGGTGGCGTATCTTAGCGGCAACGAGTGCCCGGGCAATCGGCAGGCAGAAGCCGGGGTCTTCACTCGTCACCCCCTGTTGAAACCAGAGCGTCTGCTGTGCGGCATCGGGGCTGGGTGAGACACTGAAATCGAGCCACCCCGTACCCGTGGTGACGTGCACATGCACGCCGTGCCGCGCGGCGACCCGGAGTGCCGGCGTGGTGATGTGCTGGTTGCCCATGAGAAAGAGGTGCCGGAGATGGCGCCAGGGGCGTGTCAGCACGCGCTCGTCATCCCTGGTCACGACCAGCCGGCCACCTTCGGTAAACGCCATGTGTCCGGCGCCGACGACATACACCGAACCGGCAGGATCGAACTGCTCACCGATGCAGAGCGGTCGATCCTCGTCAAGGAGCTGCTTCGCCTCGTGTGCTTCCAGCTCCCGTGTGCTCAATGTGCGGGGCAGTTGCCGGCCGAGCTTCGCAAGCCAGTGCGCAACCTGAAGATGCGTGTCCGCGGCGTCATCGCGGTGCTTTCCGTCTCGGTTTCTCGCGGGTTCGAGAACACGATTGCGCGAGACATCGATGGCATAGTCATTGACGAAGAGATACCCGAGAAACTCCAGCCCATCGTCGATGTCCACGACACGGCTCTTGTCCGGATGCAGGATGAATCCGAATTCGGCAAGCGAGGCCGCCGCGTGGCGCGACGCTTCTTCGGCCTGCTCACGGCTCTTGCAGAGAATCACGAAATCATCGGCAAAGCGCACGAGGCGCAGCCCCATCGCCGCCATGTCGTTGTCGAAGTCATCGAGCATGAGGTTGGCGAGCAGTGGCGAGAGGTTCGATCCCTGCGGCAGGCCCTGACGGCGGGGATGCTCCTCCCCCTGCCAGCGAACCGGCGCACTGATCCAGTTCATGATCGCATCGACGACGGGGTCTTCATCAAGGAGCGCGAGAAGGCGTGTGTGCAGATGCGAGTGCCTGACGCTGCCGAAGAAGTCCTCGATGTCCGCATCGTACACCCAGCGAAAACCGTCCCGCCGCGCCTTCGTGATGGCATCGGCGGCGCTCTTTCGCGAACGCCCGCGGCGATAGCCGAAGCTGAGCGGGTGCATGAGACTGTCGAGGGCAGGCCCCAGCTCCTGGGCGATGGCGCGCTGCAGAACGGCATCCCAGAACGGTGGGATGGCCAGAAACCGGCTACCGCCGTCGGGCTTCGGCATCAGGCAGGCTCGTGTGGGCGGTGGTGTGTAGCGCCCTTGCCGCAGCGCCTCGACGGGCCGGCGGAGTGTTTCCAGGAGCGAATGGCGCGTGTCGGCATCCTCATCGGCATTGTCGTGATCGGTGTCGAGAAACTCGTCCGGTATCTCATCGATCACTTCGGCACTGACGGGAACCGCCTGACGACTCTCGCGCACGTGCCGCCAGGCGGCAAGGAGGTTCTCGGCTGCCAGTGACTGGCCGAGCCAGTCTTCTGCCGGCAACGCCCGCCGAAGGCTCAGTTGCCCGTCGGGGGTTTCGAGCCGGAAGCGCCCGAGGCCCGATACGACCCCCTGGCCGATGCCGAGGTACTGGGAGAGCACCAGCAGCCTTGCCCAGTCCATCGGCAGTGCGATCTGCAGACGATGCGTGCCGAGCAGCCCGCCCTTGGGTTTCGGCTCGCCCGTTCCGGAGCGGTAGTCGTCTTCGACCCAGAAGACGTCGTGACGCTCGGCGGCCACGGGCGGAATCCCGGCACGGTCGCGCGCGGGTGAGTGCACCGCAAGCCGTCGCGCCACCGCACCCACGGCATCCCACGCACGCTCGAGGAGAAGCTCGGCCGTGACATCGCCGGCATCGCGGCAGAACCGGAGTTCCCCCTTGCCGCGCCGTGTCGCCGGTTTCAGCAGCCGTACCGGGCTCGTCCACTGCCAGACGAGACCAGCCACCGAAGCCTCCTGCCAGATCGCGGCCTCGACATCGAGTTCCTCGGCACCGTAGGCCGAGAGTTCGAGGGTGTTGACGACGGGCGTACCGCTGAAGAAGTCCTCGACACCCACCAGCGACCAGTGCGGGCCAAAGGCCGCAGTGGGTGATGGTGACGGCGGTGTTGCCACCGACCCCGCGGCCCCGTGCGAGAGGCGCGTCAGGATGCGATCGAGCGTGTGCAGCCCCGGTGCGGTGGCGAACAGCACGAACCGATACCGATCACCCGCCCGGTAGCTGACGCGACCGGATTCCACGGCATCGAGCCGAAGGTGCTCGAACCCGCTCGGGACGTCACCCGCCACACCGTCACGCGGTACGGCACCGTCACGGGCAAGGTGCCGAAGCCATGCGCTGAGCGCGTGCGTGTGCATGAAGCGCGTACTGACATCGCACCGGCTCTCGAGCGTCAGGGTCACGCCACGAATCGGCAGGAGCAGCCTGACCAGGGGTGTCAGCAGGGCATCAACGCATGATGGCGTCATCGGTGCATCGTCGATGATCACGGTCATCCCCGCACCACGCAAGCCGCGTCCTCCGGAGAGCGCGACAGCAGCACGCCGACAACGGCCCGGAGGTGCCGCGCATCGTCGAGCGCATGATGGCGATGCCCGTCGAAAGGAGCGAGCGACTCGCGATCGAGGTCGAAGGGCAGCGCCCGGGCGCGAAGCCAGGTGGACAGCTCCACGGGGTACATCTCGAGGTTCTTCGGCAGCGACAGCGCACTGCCGAACAGCGAAACGAACAGCACCCAGTCCCAGCTTCCCATGTCCACCCAGACTTCGGCGCGAGCAAAGGGAGCAAGCCAGTCGCGAAGCCACCGACCGAGTTGCTCGGGAGTACCGCGCCCGTAGGTGCAGTGGTGGGTGTCATCGTGTTCAGGCTCGATGACCCTGTCGTCATCGAGCGGCGTCCAGAGTGCGGACAGCACATGCTCGACGAGCCACGGATTCTGGTCGGCACTTGCGAGACCCGTGCGCTCGAGATAGATCGCACGCCCGTGCTCATCGGTGATCGCGAGCGAGATGAGCGCCGCATCGCCCGTGAGACCGGTGAATTCGGTATCGAGATACAACCTCTCGATGCCGGAATCGTCACCCTGCCCGCTCTCGTTTTCGCTCGTCATGCCCTTCTCCCGTTTCTCGACACGCCTGCGACAGTGTCATGATGCGCTTTCGGAAAGCACGAAGGTCGCAACACCCGCGCTCGTCGCTGCAACAGTGGGCTTGTTCATTCACCGTTCGAAACGGCAGCTCTCAAACAAGCGAATGCCTGCGGAGATTGCTGGGACATTGTTCGAGCCTCAGCATCACGTACCCGTTATTCGTGCATTATATATCATCATGCTGAGTATCCAGTCGGAACGCCGGCATTCGTCATCATTCAATAAACCAGTCCAAACCGCAGAATAACACTCCTACATTAAAATATTGATCAATGCAACCTTCAACTCCATAACTATTCAGTTATCATTTTTTTTGAATTTGTCACATATCGACGACCTGTAAGCGCTGCCTCATAAATACCATCATCTAAAAAACGGAAAAATCTTATAGCTTCATTTTTATCTTGAGGCACTTGGATTGCTCCACCGACAATCTTTAAATCAAAGCCCAGTTCGCTAGAATTTTGTTGTATCTCTTCAGGATCATATCTATCCAGCACCTCCGATTTCATTATCTTGTGCACGAGTCTTCTTGCGGTCTGGTTAGCCTCTTTTTTGAATGCACCTACACTTGAAAAATGCAAGCAGCCATGTGCAGCAAGCTCATCGATATCCGAATTCGTCGCCTCATAATATAAATTCTTAAAATCAAATATGCTTCGCAAATTATGATAGCTATCAAATTTTACAAGGCCATCTTCGACCACGCAGGCCAATTTTGTACCGATCGCAAAAGCGGCTTCGGTAATCTCATTAAAAACACGATCTCGACACAGAAACGAAAACCCTTTGTTCAAATACTGACCAGCCGTAAATCTTTGTATCAATAATATCATATTTTCTTCTGCACGCACCGAAACAAACAATGCTCGAATATTTTCGGATTGAATATTATTTACATCGACAGACTGCAGACTCGTTACATTGGACCTCGCGGCTTCAATAAGCACCTTCACCTGGTCATCTACAGCCAGCGTGAGCAATTCACCCTCATCAGGCTTCCAGTCACCACTGAAAGCAATTTCCTCCGAACGCCCACTTTTAAATGATTTACTTTGCCCAATGAATATGTCTTTTATCTTTGTCTGAACATCCCGCGCCATACGAACATGCTTGACCACATGGCCTTGAGACGTTTTACAATAAGCTAGGAGAGTCATTCACGATCTCTATCTTTAACAAATTCAATGACGATATATTCAGTAAGCTGAACCACTATAAAACACTGTTTAGCCGATCGCAACTCTTTTTTTGTAATCAAGACATATGAAACGCCCTCATCTGTGCCCACCTTATAAAAATGCCACCTCAACAAGCCCAACAAAGGATTGAAATGATAGCCGTATCCCGTGCTAATAGTTAGTGAGAATACAATTATCGTGGGAATGACTACGTTCCAATTCAGATTTCCAAATTCAGCTGCAAAAAGAGGCGACAAGTAGAGCAGGATAAAGGCCATGTACTCTCGATCGGCCACTTCGACAGACGTTATTTTAAATTCTATCTGCTCAAGCCTTCTTTCGCAGTAACGAAGAAGCCCGGACATAATAACAACAAGGCACAATGCGGCTGCGAGCAAGCAAAATGCAATGGAATACCTTTCATCAGAGAAAAGCACCCATGCATAAACAAGTGCCACTGGCGCGAGAGCCGTTCCAGTAAACATCAATTTTGCAAATATATTAAGCATCCCCAGCCTCCACAGGCGCCAATATTAGCGCACAACCTCTTGATCGTTCCTTGTTACATTCGGGGCAGAATCCACACTAATTTTTTATTTATAGCCGAAATGTGAGAATGTTTGTGCAGATGCAGTTCTTTATTGTTGTCTTATTTAATGATCATATGGAAAATCATCCGTCTATTTTGAAATGCAGATGCGTCAATCAGCATCTTCAATAACGCATACGACAAATAAACCGCCGACACATGTGTAACAATTGTCAATACTTCATTGCGACATAAACCTCTTCAAACAGTGCATGACACCAGTCAAGACAGTCTTCAACAAGGATATCTCAACGACACCACTGTTGCCAAGCAACGGCGCTGAGCACAATAATGTCAATGATCAGCTCAATACAAATCACCCCAAACACCGCACAGACTCGCTCGCGATGCACTGTTGTCCCGCACACCCCGCAATGAAACAATCACTCCCGATCAACAGCGCCGTCAACGAAACCGTCAGGTCATGTTCAACCGCAGCCCTTTCTCCAAACCCCGTTCGCGAGTACACCCACTCCCCCGACTCCACCTGCTGCTGCCCTTGCTGCTGCTTCTGCCACTCTTGCCCCGAAGTCTGCCGGCCAACGATAATCCCGACGTGACAGGCACCATTCAAGAATCGACCGAGGACCATTCCGACATGGCAACACTCGACATCGATGCCCTCCTCGCGCGCATGACGCTCGAAGAGAAGGCCGGACAACTGAATCTACTTCCCGGCGGACACGATCAGACCGGCCCGAAGGTCCACGTCGAGGGTGAAGAGGCCATTCGCGAGGGTCGCGTCGGGGCCTTCTTCGGTGTTCACGGCGTCGAGGAAGTCCGCCGGCTGCAGACCATCGCCGTGGAAGAAAGCCGCCTAGGCATCCCGCTCCTGTTCGCGTTCGACGTCATCCACGGCTTTCGCACCATCTTTCCGATTCCCCTTGCGGAAGCGTCGAGCTGGAACACCGAACTGGCCGAAGCCACGGCGCGTGCCGCCGCCGTGGAAGCCAGTGCCGCGGGTCTGCAATGGACCTTTGCCCCGATGGTGGACATCGCGCGCGATCCGCGCTGGGGCCGGATCATGGAAGGTGCGGGCGAGGATCCGCTGCTGGCCAGCCGCTTCGCCGCGGCCCGCGTCCGGGGCTTTCAGGGCGATGCGCCGGACGCGGCCGATACCCTCATGGCCACGCCCAAGCACTTCGTTGCCTACGGCGCGGCCGAAGGCGGGCGTGACTACGATCGCGTGGACATGTCGGAGCGGCGTCTGCGGAACGTCTACCTGCCACCCTTTCGCGCCGCTCTCGATGCCGGCGCCGGCGCGCTGATGCCCGCCTTTCACGAACTCAACGGCATGCCCGCCCATGCCGACGGCGATTGGCTCACGACGCTGCTTCGAGAAGAATGGGGTTTCGAGGGCGTGGTGGTCAGCGACTACACGGCCGTCATGGAACTGCTGCGGCATGGCGTTGCCGCCGACGCGGGCGAAGCCGTCCGCAAGGCCATCGAGGCCGGTGTCGACATGGACATGGTCAGCGCGCTGTACGTGAATCACATACCCACACTGGTCCGGGAAGGGAAACTCGACGAAGCGGTGCTCGATCGTGCGGTGCGGCGCGTGCTGGAAATGAAATCAGCGCTCGGACTGTTCGAGGATCCATACCGCTACACGAAGGTGGCCGCGGACAAGGCGCCCGCGCCACCACGTGCACTCGCACGACGCATGGCGCAGGAATCCATCGTGCTGCTCGAAAACCGCCACGCAACGCTGCCGCTGGCCACTGCCATCGACCGCATCGCCGTCATCGGCGAACTCGCCGATTCGAAGCAGGACATGCTCGGTGGCTGGTCGATGGCCGGCGAGGTCGATCAGGCCGTGACCCTGCTCGCGGGCATTCGCAACGCCGTGAATCCGGACACCGAAGTCACCCATTCAAAGGGCACGGGTGTCTTCATCGAGGATACCGGCGCCGTGCAGGCCCTGGGCGCGAATACCGACGGCACTGCCGAAGCGCAACGCAACGGCACCGCCGCAGCACAACGCGATGACGCTGCCGAACCGCAGCAACCGCCTGCCTTCGCGGACGCCATCGATGCCGCGCTCGCGGCCGACGCCGTCATCCTCGTGGTCGGCGAGTACCAGCACATGAGCGCCGAGGCGAAGAACCGCGTGTCGCTGGATCTTCCCGGGAATCAGCAGGCACTCTTCGACGCGCTCGACGCAGCGCTTGCCGGCAAGGGCATTCCGCTGATCACCGTGCTGGCCAACGGCCGGCCGCTTTCGGTACCGCGTCTTGCCGCGAAGAGCGACGCGCTGCTGGAAACCTGGTATCTCGGCAGCGAAGCCGGCAACGCGCTGGCCGATGTGCTGTTCGGCAAGGTGGATGCGAGCGGGCGGCTGCCCGTGACGATACCGCGACACGTCGGTCAGGTGCCCATCTACTACGCCACCACACCGAGTGGCCGCCCGCCCGACCCGCACGACGGCTACCGCATCGGCTACATCGACAGTGATGTCACGCCGCTCTACGCCTTCGGCCACGGACTCGGCTATGCCGAATTCCGTTACGCATCGCTCGACGCGGACAGGCAGCGCCTGTCACCGAAAGACGCCTTGACGCTGCGCGTCGATGTCCGGAATACCGCCGAGCGTGCCGGCACGGAAATCGTGCAGCTGTACGTCACCGACCCGGTCGCTTCGAGCGCGCAACCGCTGCAGCGGCTGATCGACTTCCGCAGGATCGACCTCGAGCCCGGCGCCACCCGCACCGTCGAATTCGTCGTGACGCCATCGCAGCTCGCCACCTTCGCCGAGAAGCGGGGATGGGTCGCCGAGAAAGGGCGTTACCTGCTGCACGCCGCGCATGCCTCGGATGACGTCAGGAGTTCGGTCGGCTTCGTGCTGACCGAGGACTGGTTCGGCGATCCGGCGGCGGTGGACTGATCATACAGAAGCTGATTAATTATATAGTTTTCTGCATGCAAAACCGGACCGCCGGCACACCCGTCATGCCGCCCGCGGCAGCTTGTCCTCGAAGCGGCGTACACAGCGCTTGCCGGCCAGTTTCCCTTCGTACATTGCGGCATCGGCCTGCTTGACGAGTTCCGCGGCGGTCGTGCCGTCATCCGCGGCCAGCGCATAACCGACCGTGACGCCCACTTCGCAGGAATGACCATCGATGTCGAAGGGCTTGCCGGTGACGGTGACAATGCGCTCGGCGATGCGCCTGGCGATGCGTTCGGCATCCGCTTCGGACCCGAGACCCACGGCCACCATCACGAACTCGTCACCACCGTAACGTGCCACGATGTCCTTGCCCCGGCACACGTCGTTGAGTCGATGGGCAAAGCCGACCAGAAGCCGGTCGCCCGCCGCATGCCCTTCCCGGTCGTTCACGGCCTTGAATCCATCGAGATCCATGAAATACAGCGCCAGTCGTCTGTCCGGGGTGACACCGGCAAGCGCGCTTTCGAGTTCCTGCATCAGACCACGCCGGTTGGCGAGCCCCGTCAGCGAATCGGTCAGCGCCATCGAGAGCAGCGCCTCCTTCTCGACGGCCGTGTTCTCGGCCTCGAGACGCAGTGCATCGATGCGGATGATCAGCACCTTGAGCAGCATCAGCATTTCCAGCAACACGCCGAACTGCACGGCATGCAGTGTCCAGTAGTTCGCGGGCACCAGCACGCCGCGAATGAGCAGCGCGAAGGTGATCGCACCGCAGGAATAGAGCACCCAGCCAACGAGCATGTAGGCCCCCGCGCGATCACCCGCGCGCATGTTCGCGATCGCCGACCAGACGGCCAGCAGGGGCATCAGGGGACCGATGAGCGCCGTCATGAAGAAGGTGCTGCGATAGTCGATCCATCCGGCCAGGGCGAGGCACATGATCAGTGTCGCGGCCAGACTGAGCACGATGAGGCCGAAGTTTGCCAGCGGCTGGGTTTGTCTGACGTTCAGGGAAGTGCTCACGAAGCCGCAACCCGCCACGATGGCCAGCAGCACCGACACCGGACTGAACTTCATGTCGATCAGCGCATCGGCAGAGAGCAGGAACTGGCTCAACAGGCCGTAGTGCGAGAGACTGAACAGCGCGAAACTCACCACTTTCAATGCGTAGCAGGCGAACATCACGCCGCCGTTGTTCGACCACTGCGCGAGGCTGAACAGCATCAGCACGAGCGCGACCCCCACCAAGGCGCCCTGCAGGATGCCCACTGCACTCTGTTCGAGATGGAAGTCGACCGGTTTCTGCAGGCGGATCGGTATCACCAGCGAGGAATTGCTCTGCACCCGGATGAACAGGTCGTAAGACCCTGCGGCGGGGAAGTCGAGTTCCGCCGCGGGAATACGGCTCGCCAGTGGTCTTTGCCCCACCGGCATGCCGGCGCCGATGCGGTGATGGCCGATCTCCTGTCCCTTCTCGAGCACGTGCACGTCAACGGTTTCGAGCGCCGCGTAGTCGATGCTCAGCAGCCACTGGCCGTCACCGCCGCTCACTTCGAGTGGCAGATGAAGCCAGAGCGCCGACGACAGGTTGCCGAAACTCCAGCGCGGCGTCTCGGGGGCAACGAAAGCATCCCGGTTCAGCTCGTGAACGCCCAGACGTGTCGAGCGGTCCTCGAAGACGCGCACATGCGGCCAGAGATCGGCAGGCGCGGCATCGTCGGACAGCACCAGGCGGCTGTCGGCCGGTGCGACCCGGTGCTCGTCCATGCCCGCCGACGTGTCTTCCGCGAACACGCCGGCCAGCACGGGCATCACCCATGCCAGCAGCAGCATCAGAGCAATCGTCGCGAAAGCCGTCCCGAAAACCGGAACCCACTTCCTGCAGGCATCGTGTATCGACATGGTTACTGCGGTGTACAGCCTCGTGGCGTCCTTTATTGGAAGAATGATCGACTCGTCGCGATATCCGTTGAGCGATGAGCGCTGCGGAACATCGAATTCGTCACATTTCGTTCCTGACAGCGCAGACATTCTCGTAGCGTGTCCCACTGTCATGTTCGACCCTGACGAACGGGCATGCCGGCACTCGGACGACGGGACGACGGGACGACGGGACGACGGGACGACGGGACGGCAGGTCGGCAGGTCGGCAGGTCGGCAGGTCGGCAGGTCGGCAGGTCGGCAGGTCGGCAGGTCGGCAGGTCGGCAGGTCGGCAGAACAATGCTGACGGTTCACGGGCGCGGCCGGGAGGGGGTATTCTCCGAACTCCCGACCGAGAGATTCCCGGGCAATGCCTGCCTTCCTCACCCCGAGTCACGAACAGCGCACGGAATTCGAGATCAAGCGCAGCCGCTTCATCACCACCGTGATCCCGATCGACTCGAGTGCCGCGGCGAAGCGGGCACGCGAGCGCCTGCGCGCCGAGTTTCCCGACGCCAGACACCACTGCTGGGCCATGATCAGCGGGGCGCCGGACGAGTTCACGGGGCGTGATCAGAGTGACGATGGCGAACCGAAAGGCACCGCCGGCAGGCCGATGCTCAACGTGCTCGAACATTCCGGTCTCGGGAGAACGCTCGTCGTGGTCACGCGCTACTTCGGCGGCGTGAAACTCGGCGCCGGGGGGCTGGTGCGCGCCTACAGCCGCGCGGTCAGCGAAGCGCTGGCAACGCTCGAGACGGTGACCGTCGTACCCACCGCACGGCGGCGCGTGGTGCTCGACTATGCCGAACTCGACAGCTTCGAATACCGGCTGCGATCACAGGGTATCCACGTCACGACGCGTGACTTCACCGAGCGGGTCACGCTGGAACTCGAGGTGCCCGAAGATGCCCTCGCCGAGTTCGATGCCATGCTGGCGAATCGATTGCCGTAAAGCACACGAAACACCGAAGATCAGCCACCGTGAAGCGCACGAAAGGCCGGGGATCAGCCAGCGTGAGCCACACGGCTAGCGGGAAGCCACCGGCTGACCCGTCTCGCTCCGCAGGGCGCCGGGCTCTCCGGGGCAAGCCGCGTCAGCGCGGCACCACGAGCGTTCCATCCTCTATCGCGTTGCTCGGATAGAGCACGACTCGGTCACCGGCGTCGAGCCCTCCCAGCACTTCGGCGAACGTGCCGTTGTTGACGCCGATATCCACCGGCCGACGCACGGCGCGCCCGTCGACAACGACAAAGGCTGCCCAGGCCTCTCCCTCGCGGAACAGCGCGGCGGACGGTATCCGCAACACCTGGTCGGCCTCCCAGACAACGATGCGCGCATTGACCTGATAGCCGTGACCCAGCCCGGCACGTTCCTCCTTCGCGCCCGTGAAGTCGATCACCACCTCGACGCGTTGCTCCTCGACACCCATGGCCGATACCTTGGCCACCCCGGCGGGCGAGACTCGCCGTACCGTTGCCGGGAGCATCGGTTTCCCGCCCCAGTCGACGATCTCGACCGACTGGCCCGGACGCACGCGCACGGCGTCGCGCGAAAGCAGTTCGCACACGACTTCAAGATCGCCACTCACGTCACCGATCTCGATGATGGAGGTGCCGGCGGTAATCGGCGTTGCACTCTCGGCCAGCAGGGTCAGCGCCGAGCCGTTCGCCGGGGCAAGGATCTGCAGCTCCTCGCTCGCATCGGCGGCGGCTGCGGGTGAAAGGCGCTGATCGAGTTGGCTGCGCGCGCGCTCGACCGAGGCCTTGCGCATCGCTATGGAGGCATCCGCGGTCGCGAGTCGCGCCTCGGCCGCGCGCGATTCCGCTTCGGCATTGTCGATTTCCGCCTTGCTGACCGCACCCGACCTGGCGATGCGCTGCACCCGGGTCAGCGATCGTTCGGCGAGCTCGCGCGCTGTTTCGGCGGCATCACGCTCCGCTTCCGCGGCCAGCAATGCCGCTTCGGCCTCCTCGAGGGCTGCCACCGCCTGGGCACGGCTGCGGGCGTCGAGCACGGCCGGCAGCGCCGGGCGCAGGCGTGCCAGCACCGTCTCGCCTTCGATCACCGGATCTCCCGGCTGGATCGTGACACGCTCGAGCCGTCCGCTGACCGGGGCCGCGACCACGTAGGTGTGCGCAACGCGGGTATGGCCTTCGTTTTCGATGACGAGGCGCATGGTGCCCTCATCCACCGTGCCGATGTCGGCCGCCTGCGGCTGGGGCCGCAGCAACACCCACAGGGCGGCCAGCAGTACCGCAACGACAAGGAACAGAATCAGCCAGCGGCTCTTGAATCTTCTCTGTTTCATCCTCTACTCCCGGGCCTTGAGCGCCGTGACCATGTGTATGCCATCGAGCGTACGACGCACCAGCAACAACGACACGGCGAGTGCTGCAAATACCACCAGTACCGCATCGGCAACGCTGCCACGGTCGAGTCCGGCCGTGATCTGGTAGGTCTCGTTCGAAAAGGCGATGGCATTGAGATGCGAAAGACCGAACGAAAACCAGATGCCGACCGGCAGGGCGAGCAGCACCAGTACCGCGATTTCACCGAACAGCACCCAGGTGACTTCGCCACGCGTGAAGCCGAGCACCCTGAGGCTCGCCAGTTCGTGAGCCCGTTCGGCGAAGGCCACGCGCGCCGCGTTGTAGACGATGCCGAAGCTCATCGCGAAGGCGATCGCGCTCATGATATAGCGCATCAAGCCGGCGCCCTGGTTGATGACCTTGCGAAAGGCTGCCATCGCATCGGCCTTGCGCGACGTGCCGGCCACCATCGGCATCTCGGCAAGCTGGCTGAAGAGTGCGTCCTCCTGACGGGAATCCACCCGCAGTGCAAGCTTGCTGACACGCGCCTCCTGCCCGAGCCGGGCGCTCAGGGCATCGAGTTCCATCCACGCCGGCAAACCGAGCTGGGTCTCGGCAATGGCAACCACGGGCAGCAGCAGCACCGGACGATGCTCTTCGCTGACTTCCACGCGCAGCACCTCGCCGGCCTCGAGCCCGAGAATGTCGGCAAGCGACCGCGACAGGATCACGCCATCGTCACGGAGTGCAATCGGCGCGCCCGTGTCGTCCACCGGATGATTGAGCACGGCATCTGCGGGAAGGCCGGTCAGCACGCCATTGCGGCTTCTGGTGCCGTGTCGAAACACCACCGGCAGTTCGCGCAGGCCTTCCACCTCGATGACGCCGGGCAGGCTCGCGATGTCGTTGGCCGCGTCGGGCGAAAGCGCGCGGACGAAGGTCACGCTGGCATCACTGCGATCGACGATCGAGAAACTGAGCTCCATCGTGCGATCCAGACTCCCGTAGATCGACAGCATCGCCGTGTTGATCGCGAAGCCTGCCGCAATGCCGATGACCGACCCGAGGGTGCGCAGGGGTTGTCGCACGAGCTGACGGATGATCATGCGGCCGGGCTGATCGAAGCGTGCCATGATCCCGGCGCCGATGCGCGACAGACGGCTCTGCCGCCGGCTGAAATCCGGCGGTGCCGGCGGCCGCATGGCCGTGGCCGGTGTCAGCCGGAACACCGAGCGCAGCGTCAGCGCCGCACCGAGCGTGGCTGCGGCGACACTCGCCACGATGCCCTGAGCGAAGGGCGTGATCTCGAGCTTGTAGTCGAGCCAGGGAAGCTTGTAGACCTCGCCGTAGAGGGGCAGAATCGCCTTGCCGAGAAGCACGCCGAACGCCGATCCGAGCACCGCACCGGCAAGGGCAATGAGCAGCACCAGTTCCAGGTAGTGCAGCGCCACCACGCGCCCGGAATGCCCGAAGGCCTTCATGAGACCGATCTCGCGACGTTCGGCCTGCACGATGCGGCTCACGACCATGTTCAGCAGAAAGGCCGCCACGGCCAGAAAGATCGGCGGCAGGAAGGCGCCGACGCGCCTGAGACTCTTGATTTCCTCGTCGATAAACCGCGCAGCCATCTGCTGATCCCGGCCGTAGGCATCACGTCCACCGTAGCGGGAGAGCAGGCGGTTCACTTCGGCGATGACGCCCGCTTCCTGCTGTCCGCGAGCGAGCAGCAACAGCGCGTCGTTGAAGGCTCCGTCGAGATCGTAGGCCGCCGCTGCGGCCTGTTCGTGCATCCAGATGACGGCAAAGCGTCGATCATCGGGCATGAACTCACCGGGGGCGGCCGAGAAGATGAACTCCGGTGCACAGGCCAGACCCGTCACCTCGAACCGCTCGCGCTGACCTTCGAGGGTAACGTCGATGCTGTCGCCCGGACCGATGCCGCGTGCAACGGCAAAGCTTTCGAGCAGCACCACCTCGTTCTCGCGCCCCGCTTCGGGCAGACGGCCGGAGACCAGGAAGATGTCGTTGAGCCGCGAGGCATCGTTCCCCGGCAGCGACAGCACGCGCGCCGGTATCGGCAGGGTCTCTCCGGCAAGATCGATGCGTGCCATGCCGCTGATGCGGCCATCGGCCGCCAGCACGCCGTCGATGTCGGCAAGCCGATCGATCATCGATGTCGGTGCCCGCGTGACCGGCGCGAAGATCGAGGCGAATCGGTACTGCTCCAGGTAGCTGTCGCGCGTGCTTTCGAGCGTGGCCAGAAGACCGCTCATCATCACCAGCAACATGACGCCGAGCGAAACCACCAGGGCAATGGCGGCCGCCTGCGCCCGCATGCGCCAGAGATCACGTCCGAGCTTGCGGTGCAGGACACTCAGTTGCATGGGATCACCGGCATGGCGCTACCAGACGATCTCGTCGGCACTGGCGCGACGGGTGTTGACCGTTTCGTCGCGCAGTGCGCCATCGGCAAAGTGCAGCACCCGATGCGCCATGTCGGCGGTGGCAGCGGCATGCGTGACGATGAGTATGGTGGTGCCGAGGCGGCGGTTGACGTCATCGAGCACTGCAAGCACGTTGCGCCCCGTGTTGCTGTCGAGGGCGCCGGTGGGCTCGTCGCAGAACAGCACGTCGGGCTGCTTGGCGACAGCGCGCGCAATTGCCACACGCTGCTGCTCGCCGCCCGAGAGTTCCGCCGGGAAGTGATGCTGCCGCTCACCGAGACCGACCAGTTCGAGTGCCGCCGCGGGATCGAGCGGATCGGCGGCGATTTCGGTCACGAGTTCGACGTTCTCGCGCGCCGTCAGCGAGGGCATGAGGTTGTAGAACTGGAACACGAAGCCGACGTGATCCCGCCGGTATCGGGTCAGCTCCCGCGGCGTCATCGACGTCAGTGCCTGCTCGCGGAACCAGGCGGTGCCCGAACTTGCCGTGTCGAGACCGCCGACGATGTTCAGGAAGGTGGACTTGCCACTGCCCGACGGGCCGAGCAGCACCACGAACTCACCTTCGGGAATCGACAGGTTCACACCGTTCAGCGCACGCACGGCCGCCACCCCGTCACCATAGGTCTTGCACAGGGACTCGGTGCGGAAGGTCGTTCGGGCAGCGCTCTGGCCTGTCATTGTCGAATCCGTTGAAGCCGGTGCCGTGGATGGCGAGCATTTGCTTCGCGCAGGGGTTCATTGTACGGGGAGGGTGATGGAGAGGGAAAGTGGCTTGTTCGTTCCACGTTCCTGCGGGGAAGCGTTATGTAGTGGAGTTCTGCAGTCAGGGATGCCCTGGGCTCGAGCGGTCAAATAGGCCGACAGCATTACCATCCCGATCAGGGCGATACTGCAAACCGGACATGTTTCCGATTCCTTGAACTGACTCATGAATTCATGGGATACGTGTGGTTGAACTCTGCAGCCTTGAGCTGTATACTAGATGTCACCTCCCCAATGGGGCGGACTAGTTGTAAAGGTCCCACCCTTGGGAGACAGCGCCATCCAATCGGATGGCGTTGTCATTTCCCCACCAGCAAAAGGACGCACTGCTTTGCGAACCATCGTCTACGTCGATGGCTTCAACTTCTACTACGGCTGTCTCAAGCGACCTGATCAGCGACACCTACGATGGCTTGATCTGGAGTCACTTTGTTCGTTCATATGCCGTGAGAACAACCCGAAGTCGGAAATCGTGTCCGTCAAGTTCTTCACAGCCCCCATCACCTCCAAACTTTCTGCACGTGGCGAAGCATCCCACAATGACCAGCAGAACTACTGGCGCGCTCTGGAAGGACACTGTCCTCATCTGGAAATCATCGAAGGCAGTTTTTACCTCGCTCAAGGTGAGTTACATGAGCGCATTGACGGGCGTTCGGATATCGATTTCAACAAAGCAAAGATCAAGGTGTGGCGTCCAGAGGAAAAGCAAACGGACGTGAATATTGCTCTTCACATGATGACCGATGCTTTCGACCGCAAGTGTAATCAACAGGTTCTGGTTAGTAACGACAGCGATTGCACACCTGTACTGCAAACAATCGGTACAAGATTCGAGAATATTCGCCTCGGTGTCATCGCACCAATTCTGGAAGGTTCTCAAAAACGCAGACCCAGCAGTAGTTTATCCGACGCAGCCCATTGGTCCCGGCGTGTAATTCGTCAAGATGAACTTGAAGCACATCAGCTTCCGGACAATGTCACAGTCGTCAAAAAGAAGACAAGAATTCGGAAACGTCCTTCCTACTGGAGTCGTACTGATTGAATTCTTCGGATGCGGTGAAGATGATGCTTTGACAAGCCACAATCGACACAGACGCAACTCCTGTGGCTCGTCCGCTCCACGTTCCTGCGGGGAAGCTGGTGTGTGGTTGCGGTGACTGCAAGCTGCGGGACATCGAACACGAAGAGGTTCAACGTGGTGCCGCCCTTGACGTGGTGTGCCCTTCAGGCCACCTCACCCCAACGCTGCTCAAGCACGCGTTCGGACGCGATCATGTTCCACGGACGCACGAGACGCCCGGACTCTCGCGATGAGTCGAGGCACGCCCTCCAGTCCCGCCATGTCCCACCAGGAGCCGGGCGCCGCGGTGAAGTCATTGCGCTCGGCGAGGACGCCACCCAGGCAGCCTGCAAGATCAGACTTCCTTGATCGTCGACATCAGCAGCCACACGCCCATGGCTCCGAACAATGCGGCGAACAGAATCTCGAAAGGCATTTTCGACCGCAGGTAGACACTTCTGGCAGCGGGGCTGGAAAACATCACGGCATAGCCCAGAAAAACAAATGCTCCAAGCACCCCGACAGACGCAACCACGGAAAAAAGCTCGAAAACCCCAGCGTCAGAAGGCACGCCAGCGGAATAAAGCGTGGTAAAGAATATCATGGCCTTGGGATTTCCAAGGTGGATCAAGAGTCCTTTGAGATAGTTTTTTCCGGGCGTGGAATATTCGATTTCCGGAAGCGTCAGGCTCGTGCAACTGGCGGCGGATCTGGCCGACACGAAAGCCAGATACACAAGGTAACCCGCCCCGCCCAACTTCACTGAATTGATGAGCCACGCGTTGCCTTGAATGATCGCCGCCAGGCCAAACGCAGCTGATACGGACCAGATCAAGGCACCCGTCCATATGCCCAGTGCCAAGGCAAGCCCTGCCAGGCGCCCACTACTCATGGAGACGCTGGCAATGGCGAGAGTGGCCGGTCCCGGGCTTGCAACAACGGCCAGAGCCGATCCCAGGATGAGAGCGTAGTTGACATCCGCCATTCACCAGAACCTTGTACGAGTCATCACCCCACGTCATCGCATTCGGATCGAGGCGGTGCTGCAGGCGTTCTTCATGCTCCTGATGCACCACTTCTCCTGACACACCACGATCAGACCTGCGCTTGTCCGGTCAGGATACACCTTGTATGGTATGCACCGATGAGAAACTCGACCGCTCCAGTCCTGACGTTCGGCCTTGTCCTGTCGCTGCTCGTCGCGAGCGGATGCAGCAACGGAGACGATGATTCCACAGGCGGCGTGAACAATGGCTCCGAGGGCGCTGTCAATGGGGTCCGCGGGGAGCGCGTTGCGGATCTGCGAAGCATGGAAGACGAACTCGCTTACGTCAGACGATTCGCCGATTCCGTATCGATGAATGACGCCGGTCACTGGGAGGCGACCTTCGAGAACGGCATCGTGATGATTTACGTGCCGAGTGGTGAGTTCACGATGGGCAACGACGCGCTGACCGAGGACGTGGTTACCGGTGCCGCTCCGGCCGCGCCCGCGCACGGCGTGACGCTGACGCACTACTGGATCGCGAAGACACCGGTCACCCGAGGACAATTCCGCGCATTTGTCGCGGCAACGGGTTACTACATCACCAGCGTCGAACGCGACGGTGCGGATGGGTGCTTTGTCTACGACTTCGACGAACACGGGTTCATCCCGACCCGGGGCTACACATGGCGGAATGCGTTCGAACACGTCACGGAAAGGCACCCGTCGGTCGTGATCACGGACGAGCACCCGGTCAACAGCGTGAGCTGGGACGATGCAACTGCCTTCGCAAACTGGTTCGCCGGCGAGACAGAGCTTCCGTTTCGGTTGCCTACGGAAGCTCAATGGGAGTACGCCGCACGCGGTGACGACGGACGCCCGTACCCGTGGGGGACTGCAGCGCCGGACGGCACGCTGGCGAACTACGCGGACGACTCCTTCGACGCCGTCTTCCCGGAAACCGGGCAGTCCATCGTGCACCATGGCGTGGACGACGGATACGCCGCGACCAGCCCGGTCGGTTCCTACCCCGCCGGGGCATCACCGGTAGGCGCGCTCGACATGGCGGGCAACGTGACC
This sequence comes from Gammaproteobacteria bacterium, assembly GCA_002746645.1. GTDB lineage: Bacteria > Pseudomonadota > Gammaproteobacteria > Granulosicoccales > Granulosicoccaceae > Granulosicoccus. The sequence continues at coordinate 20,896 of PDPU01000037.1, forward strand.
GAGTGGGTGTACGACTACCTGGATGACTTCGACGCAAGTGGTTCCGCGTTGACCGATCCGCTCGGCCCGGTACGCGGCGATGTGCGCGCAGCGAAAGCCGGTTTCTGGGCCGGCTCGGCAGGCCGGTTCGGTCAGACGCCGAACGAAATCGTGGACGGACACAACATTCGTGCAGACGGGCGTCAGGGCGACGAACCGGTGAGTGCCGATGACCATCTCGGTTTTCGTCTGGCGATCGGCTACATCGTCAGATGACGTTGATCTGAATCTCGCCATGTTCCGATGGATCAACATGGGAAACGCAACGCCGTTATCGATTCATCCAAGTGCGTCACAGGGAAACCGACAATGAAATTCGCCAGGGAACTGATTCATCTCGCTTCCAGAGCCCCTTCAGGGCACAACAGTCAGCCATGGAAATTCAGGATCAGGGACAACACCATTGAAATACATCCTGATTTCGACTGTGCGCTGCCGGTCGTGGACCCGGACAACCGGGAGCTGTACATCTCATTGGGCTGCGCCGCCGGAAACATCGGCGTTGCGGCGTCGCGTTTTCGCTACCGACACCATCTGAGCATCGAACAGGACCCGGGCGGAACCCACTATCTGGCCATCGAACTCATGGAATCGGATTCGATCGACGCAGACCCGCTGTTTCACTGGATCGAGAAGCGACAGACGAACAGAACCGTATACAACGGCACGTCGATGGATGACGAAACCCTGAAGCAGCTCGAGAGCATCACCCGGGAAAGCGGCACCAGCGTGCATTTCCTTCGGAACGGCGAACCGGATTTCATGACCGTCCGCGAGCTCATACTCGAAGGCAACGAACGGCAGATGAATGACCCTGCGTTCAAGAACGAACTGCTGTCGTGGATCAGATTCAACCGCCGAGAAACGGCGCGCCTTCGCAACGGACTGACCTACGAAACCATGGGCTCACCGCCGACGCCACGGTTCATCGGCAAGGCCATTGTCGGACAGTTCCTGAAACCGGCAAGACAGAACGCCTCGGACATCCGGAAAATCGATTCGTCGTCGCATCTGGTGCTGTTGACCACCGCACCGAACGACATTCCCCAGTGGATCCTGACGGGCATGACGCTTCAGAAACTGCTCCTGAAGCTGACGGAATGCGGATTGGCCTGCGCCTGGCTGAACCCGCCCTGCGAACTGGAATCGCTTTCGGCGGAACTGAGAAGCAGGCTCCCGGCCGTTGACGACGAGTATCCGATGATCATATTGAGAATCGGCTATGCGGACAGCGTGCCGTTTTCGCCACGAAAGGACATCGACGACATCATGGAATGACGGCGACTGGCGTCGAAGCACCGACGATGTGAGCCGATGCCCTGCAACGGTGCCGCGTGCGGTTTCGGCACGGGTTGTGAAAGGTGTTGACTGACGGGCCACCACTCATCGAATCGACATCCTTCTTCATCGACATCCGACATGAACCAGCAATCCTCTCTCGTCAAGCTCATCAACGCCAGACTGGATACCGGTGCGGTCGAACTACCCGTGATCGACGACATCGCGCTGCGCATCCATCGCGGTGTCGGCGCGGACGAACTCGATGCCGACGGCATTGCGCGCATACTCGAGGAAGACCCGGTGCTCGTGACCGAGGTGCTGCGAATGGCGAATTCGAGCTTCTTCGCGGGACTCGAAGAAGTGCGCAGTCTGCGCGATGCCACGGTCAGAATGGGCCTGAAGCAGGTGGCGTCGATCGTCATGTCGGTGAGTCAGAAGCGCCTCTACAGCGCATCGAGAGGCCCTTTCAGGGTACGCATGCAGGAACTGCATCAGCACGTTACCGCGTGTTCCGTTGCCGCCCGCTGGATCGTCAGGCGCGCAGCTCAGGCTCCCCTGGCCGAGGAGGCCTTCGTCGCCGGCATGCTGCACGATGTGGGCAAGCTGTCGCTGCTGCGCATCATCGAGGATCTGCAACGGAAAATGACCGCGCCGTTGTCGGACGAACTGATCGATGCGACGATCGACGAACTGTATTGCGAACACGGCGCGGCGGTGCTGGCGCTCTGGAATCTGCCCGAGCTGTATCAGAGCGTCATTCGCTCGCAGGCAGACGAACAGCCGGATGAAACGAACGTCGTGCTGATGGCGGTGCGCCTTGCGGACAAGGCCTGCGCCGTCAAGGGATTGTCGGACAGGCCCGATGCCACCATGGATCTCGACAACTGTATCGAGGCGATGGCCCTCGGGCTCGACGAGAACGACATCGCCGAACTGCTGGCGTCGCTCGACGAGATGACGAGCGGTCTGGACGCGGCGGCGTGACCGGCCGCGTCCAAGACTCGTTGCAGCATGAGCGCTACCGTCTCGCTCACCAGTTGTTCGAGAACTCGAACTGCTCCCCGTTGATCAAGGTGATCGTTGCCTTTGCACCGTTGTCATGCAGGAGTTGCACCTGAATGGCATCGTCTGCGGCTTTCGATGGCGTTAACGTGAGCAACGACCCGGCACTGTCACGCACTTTCATGACGTGACAGCCGTTACCGAACTGGGCGATGCCATCGGCGTTGCATGACCCTGATTCGACCTTGAGTGTGTGCAGAGAACCGATATCCAGAGCATCGATACTGATTCCACTGCAGTCCCGATCCGGAGGCGTCGCATTGGGTGAGTCCGCGTAACAGCGATCGTATCCACTGAGCGTGAAATCGATGGCTCCGTCACGGGTTTCGGTATAGCGAGCAATGCGAGAAGCGTGAGTTTCGGCATTTTCCCACTTGCGCACCACTCCTGCGCTGTCCATTTCGAAGGTCGTGGCTTCGATGTTCGAGTCATGCTTGTCAGCGCTCCACACAACATCCGCGTTGTAGAGCACCTTGTCCAGCCGACAGTCCTCGGCGTTGATCTGGCGAAGGGCGCTCTCATCAACCGATCTCATGTACTGCACGCTTCCCGACTCGGGGGGCTCGCATGACATGGAAAGCTCGGTTTCGCTTGTTTCTGCGTCGAACTGTTTGTACAACGCCCAGACTCCATCCTCCAGCGTCGTCACGATCTCGTCGCGGTCAAGCCGGCCAAGCACCGTCAGCGTCCGCGCGAGATTGTCGGGCGAGAATGGATCCGTTTCTTCCTGCCCCGGCGTGACGGCCCATTTCCTGCCGTCGTCATCGAGCATCGGGCCCTGGTTCGGGTCGGGTGATGGCGTCGACGTGTCGATCGACACCGTTGTGCGCATGCCGGTGTCGTGGTTGATCACGATATAGTCGCCTGCCTCATCCACGGTGCACTGACTGCCGCCGCCACAGACTTCGGAGTAGTCGCTGCTGCGCTGTACCTGGTACCAGCCGTCATCCGGCCAGCTGATGGTGTAACCGTCGACGACGATCTCGCCGGCCGATTCGCCACCCACCACCACGGGGTTCCAACGCTGGCCCGTGGTATGGTTGATGACGATGTAGCGGCCATCGGCTACCTTGCATTCCCGGGTGCCACCGCAGATCTGCTCGTAGGTGCCGGCATCCTGCACCTGATACCAGCCATCGTCCGGCCAGCGAATAGTGTTGCCGTCGACGACGATTTCGTCAACCATTTCGTCGCCCACTACCACAGGGTTCCATCGCTCGCCAGTGGTATGGTTGATGACGATGTAGCGACCATCGGCTACTTCGCATTTCCGGGTGCCGCCGCAGATCTGCTCGTAGGTGTCAGCATCCTGAACCTGATACCAGCCATCGTCCGGCCAGCGAATGGTGTTGCCGTCGACGATGACGGTATCGGGAGTGCCGTGGTTTTCGCCATCAACGGTTACCTCGACATTTTCCCAACGCTGACCTGTGGTCAGGTTGATGACGGTGTAGAAGCCGCTTTCCGGTACCTCGCAGGAGCGTCCTCCCTGGCAGATTTCGGTAACCGTACCGGCAATCTGAACCTGATACCAGCCATCATCGGGCCACGTGATGACATTGTCTTTGACGCTTGGCTGTGCGACGGCCGTGCCGACCACGGCCATGGACAGCAACAGGGAAACACTGGTTTTTGTCATGAGTATGAATCTCCTTCGATGGGGACGACAGACGGGGCATCAATCGATGCAGGACGCCGTTTCAGGCCACGGTCGAATAACCGACGCGTTACGAACCGTAAATCCAGCCTGGCGGATGTATTGTGACATACTTCACACCGCCTGATCCGACCTTGCATGACCCGACTCGGTCAGGTTTTCCGCCGGGAGAAAGGGAACTGCAGAAACGAAAAAACCGCGAAAATCGCGGTTTTTCCTTCCTGGTTGTCCGTGAAGACACGGAGCTGTCTCGCGGCAATCGGCCTCAGTTCCGATGAATCTTCTTCAGGAATTCCAGTCGTGCCGCTGCCTGCGCAAGTTGCAGCTGCATTTGCGTGTAGTCGATTTCACCATCGCCACTGCTGACACCGGCGAGCGCCGCTTCGGCCTCTTCCTTGGCTCTCAGCTCGGCCTGCTCGTCGATGTCATCGGCACGAAGAACGGTGTCGGCGAGGATCGTGACGATTCTCGGCAGTACTTCGATCATGCCGCCGGAGACATAGATGTGCAGTTCCTCGGCATCGCCGGGGGTCTGCACCCGAACCTGTCCGGGACCGATGTGGCTGATGAAGGCCGAGTGTCGCGGCTTGATGCCGATTTCGCCTTCTTCGGCCGAGGCCACGAGAAACGTGGCATCGCCCGACCAGATCCGCTCTTCGGCGCTGACGATCTCGACCTTGAAGGTTGAGTCGCTCATGATCAGGCTGCCTTTTGTTGCTTGTTGTAATTCTCGACGACTTCCTCGATGGTGCCCTGCATGTAGAAGGCCTGCTCGGGCAGATGGTCGTATTCACCGGCAACGATGCCCTTGAAGGCCGCGATGGTGTCTTTCAGCGAGACGTACTTGCCGGGGGATCCGGTGAAGACTTCCGCCACGAAGAAGGGCTGTGACAGATAGCGCTGTACCTTTCGAGCGCGGGCTACGACGAGCTTGTCTTCTTCGGAAAGTTCATCCATGCCCAGAATGGCGATGATGTCGCGGAGTTCCTTGTAGCGTTGCAGGGTATTCTGCACGGCACGCGCGGTGTCGTAGTGCTCCTGACCGATGACCAGTGGATCGAGCTGGCGGCTGGTGGAGTCAAGCGGATCCACGGCGGGGTAGATGCCGAGCTCGGCGATGTTGCGTGAAAGTACCACCGTTGCATCAAGGTGCGCGAAGGTGGTGGCCGGCGACGGGTCGGTGAGGTCGTCGGCCGGTACGTAGACGGCCTGGATCGAGGTGATCGAGCCCGTCTTCGTCGAAGTGATGCGCTCCTGGAGGTCTCCCATTTCCTTGGCGAGTGTCGGCTGGTAGCCGACCGCCGAGGGCATGCGGCCGAGGAGTGCCGATACTTCGGTTCCGGCCAGGGTGTAGCGATAGATGTTGTCGATGAACATCAGGACGTCACGGCCTTCGTCACGGAAGAACTCGGCCATGGTGAGGCCCGTGAGTGCCACGCGCAGACGGTTGCCCGGCGGCTCGTTCATCTGACCGTACACGAGCGATACCTTGTCGAGTACGTTCGAGTCCTTCATCTCGTGGTAGAAGTCGTTGCCTTCACGTGTACGCTCGCCCACACCCGCGAACACCGAGAAACCCGAGTGCTCGATGGCGATGTTGCGGATGAGTTCCATCATGTTGACCGTCTTGCCCACGCCGGCACCGCCGAAGAGGCCGACCTTGCCGCCTTTCGCGAAGGGGCAGAGGAGATCGATGACCTTGATGCCGGTTTCAAGCAGTTCGGTGGATCCGGACTGTTCGGCGTAACTTGGCGGTTCGCGGTGAATCGGCATGCGCTCCTCGGTGCCGATCGGGCCCTTCTGGTCGATCGGGTCGCCGAGCACGTTCATGATGCGGCCGAGGGTGGCTTCGCCCACCGGTACCGAAATGGGTGCGCCGGTGCTGGTAACGGACACGCCTCGCTTGAGACCTTCCGAAGTACCCATGGCGATGGTTCGCACCACGCCGTCACCGAGCTGACCCTGTACTTCGAGGACGGTCTCGCTGTCGGCCACGTTCAGGGCCTCGTAGGTTTTCGGCACGGCGTCGCGTGGAAACTCCACGTCGATGACGGCGCCGATGATCTCGACTATGGTTCCTGTGCTCATGTTCTCTGGTCCCGCTGATTCAATTCTGGTATCTGGTCGGAAATTCGGTCTGTCGCTTCGGTGCCCGCTGCAATGCGTCGGGAATCGCGCCTGCCCTAGACGGCGGCGGCACCACCCACGATTTCCGAAATCTCCTGGGTAATCGCTGCCTGACGTGCCTTGTTGTAGGCAAGTTGCAGCTCGTCGATCATGTTGCCGGCGTTGTCGGTGGCGTTCTTCATCGCGATCATCCGCGCCGACATTTCGCAGGCCACGTTCTCGACCACCGCCTGGAACACCTGCGCCTCGAAATAGCGCGTCATCAGCCTGTTGATGACGTCTTCCGCATCCGGCTCGTAGATGTAGTCAAAGCGGTGCGCCAGCGTTTCGTCGGTATCGGCTTCGGCCGGCAGCAGACGCGACACGCGCGGCTCCTGGGTCATGGTATTGATGAACTCGTTCTCGACGATGAAAAGACGCTGGATCTCGTTGTCGTCGTAGGCAGAGAGCATGACATTGACGGCACCGAGGATGTCGGCCATCGCCGGCTGATCGCCGAGATCCTGCGCCGAAGCAACGATCTTCACGCCGAAGCGCCTGAAGAAACTCATGGCCTTCTTGCCGATGGTGGTGATCTCGACCTCGACACCCTTGTCGCTCCACTCGCGCATGGCATTCGCCGCTGCCTTGAAGGCATTGGTGTTGAGGCCACCACAGAGGCCGCGATCGGTCGAGATGATGATGAAACCGACCTTCCTGACATCGGGCCGGTCGATCAGATACGGGTGACGAAACTCGAGATCGGCCGTGGCCACGTGACTGACCACACTGCGGATCATCTCCGCATAGGGTCGGCCGGCGGCCATGCGATCCTGCGCCTTGCGCATTTTCGAGGCAGCCACCATTTCCATGGCCTTGGTGATCTTCTGAGTATTCTGGATACTCCGGATCTGGGTACGTATTTCCTTGCCGGAAGACATGTTTCGCTCCTCAGGTCACGGGCAGTCGATGAGAGTTCGACGACACATTTACCAGCTGCCGTTTTCCTTGAAGTCTTCGATGCCCTGCTTGAAGGCCGCCTCGATTTCGTCGTTCCAGTCACCACTGGCATTGACCTTGTCGAGAAGATCCGGCTGTTTGCTGCGAAAGTGTCCGAGCATGTTGTCTTCGAAACTCACGATCCTGTCCACCTCGACGTCGTCAAGGTAGCCTTCGTTCGCCGCATACAGCGATATGCCCATCTCGGCGACACTCAGCGGCGAATACTGCTTCTGCTTCATGAGTTCGGTAACACGCTGACCACGCTCGAGCTGCTTGCGCGTGGCTTCGTCGAGGTCGGAGGCAAACTGGGCGAAGGCCGCGAGTTCACGGTACTGGGCAAGGGCGAGTCGTACACCACCGCCGAGTTTCTTGATGATCTTGGTCTGTGCCGCACCACCGACTCGCGATACCGAAAGACCGGCGTTGATGGCCGGACGGATACCGGCGTTGAAGAGATCGGTTTCGAGGAAGATCTGACCGTCGGTGATCGAGATGACGTTGGTCGGTACGAAGGCCGATACGTCACCGGCCTGGGTTTCGATGATCGGGAGAGCCGTCAGCGAACCGGTCTTGCCCTTGACTTCACCGTTCGTGAAGCGCTCGACGTAGTCGGCGTTGACACGCGCGGCGCGCTCGAGCAGACGCGAATGCAGGTAGAAGACATCACCCGGGTAGGCTTCACGACCCGGCGGTCGACGCAGCAGCAGCGATACCTGGCGGTAGGCCCAGGCCTGCTTGGTGAGATCGTCGTAGACGATGAGGGCGTCTTCGCCTCGATCGCGGAAATACTCGCCCATGGCGCAGCCGGCGTAGGGGGCAATGTACTGCATGGAGGCAGAATCGGCGGCACCGGCAGCCACGATGATGGTGTGATCCATGGCGCCATGCTCTTCGAGCTTGGAAACGACGTTGGCGATGGTCGACTGCTTCTGACCGACTGCCACGTAAACGCACTTGATGCCGGTACCCTTCTGGTTGATGATGGCATCGATGGCAACGGCGGTCTTGCCGGTCTGACGGTCGCCGATGATGAGCTCGCGCTGACCGCGACCGACCGGTACCATCGCGTCGATGGCCTTGAGGCCGGTCTGCACGGGCTGATCGACCGACTGACGGTCGATGACGCCGGGCGCCACCTTTTCGATCGGCGACGTTTCCTTCGCGTCGATGTCGCCCTTGCCGTCGATCGGAGTACCGAGCGAGTCAACCACGCGGCCGAGGAGTTCGGGACCGACCGGCACCTCGAGGATACGTCCCGTGCAACTGACCTTGTCGCCTTCGGAAAGACCGGTGTGATCACCGAGCACCACCGCGCCGACGGAGTCGCGCTCGAGGTTCAGGGCGAGACCGAAAAGGCCGTTGTCGAAGGACAGCATTTCACCCGACATGGCGTCGTTGAGGCCATGGATGCGCACGATACCGTCGCTCAGGCTGATGATGGTGCCTTCGTTGCGTGCGTCGGCCGAGGCTTCGAAGCTGCCGATGCGCTGTTTGATCAGTTCACTGATTTCGGATGGGTTCAATTGCATGACTTGGATGTCCTCTGAAAACTGGTGCGCTGTTCCGGCGGCTGCTCCGCTCGGCTCACCACCGACAGTGCGGCAAGCCTTTGCGGGCGCCAGGCCCGAACAAGCTGTGTTCCTGGTGAGTCGCTGCCGTTCGGCATCGGGCCGAGACAACGATCACCGCGAGCGAAGGTCAGCCTCAGCCGACGACCGCCCGTTCCATCTTTTCAAGATGCCCCCTGACGGTGCCGTCGATCACGAGGTCACCCACGCGAATGATGGCGCCGCCAACGAGATCCTTGTCTACTTCGTTGTCGATGCTGACTTCCCGACCGAGACGTTTCGCAAGGGCTGCGCTGATCTTGCTGCGCTGCTTGTCGGTGAGCGCGTAGGCGGAAATCACCTTCGCTTCGACCTTGCCCTCGGTGTCCTGCCGCATGCCTTCGTAGATCGTGGCAATGTCCGGCAGCAGTTCGAGCCGCCCGTTCTCGGCAAGCAGGTGCAGGAAGTTCCTGCTCTGATCGTCGAGGCCATCGGAGACGGCTTCGAGGAGACCTGCCTTGTCGCTCGCGGTCAGCCCCGGCTGATGCAGACGCCGGTCCATGTCGTCATCGTTGCTGACGCTCGACCAGAAGGCAAGACGCGACGACCAGTCATCGTACTGCCCACTTGCCTGAGCCAGCTCGAAAACCGCTCTGGCGTAGGGACGCGCTGCTGTGGTGAGGTCGGCCATGATCAGATCTCGTTGACGAGTTCGTCGATGAGACGGGCGTGCGCCTGCTCGTCGACCTCGGTACCGAGGATGCGGCTGGCACCGGCAACGGCGATGCTGCCGACCTGCTTTCTGAGCTCTTCACGCGCCGTGACGCGTTCCTGCTCGATTTCGGCCATGGCACCGGTCTTGATGCGTTCGCCTTCGGTGCGGGCCGTGTCTTTCGATGCTTCGATGATCTCGTTGCTGCGCTTCTGCGCGTTCGCGACGATCTCGGCTGCATGCGCTTTCGCGTGCTGCAGCATGTCTTCGACCTCCTTCTCGGCATCCTCACGCTCCTGCGCGCCCTTCTCGGCAGCAGCAAGCGCTTCGGCAATCTTCTCGCGTCGGTCGTGCAGTGCCCCCATGATGGGTGGCCACACGTACTTCATGCAGAAAAGAACGAAGAAGGCAAAGGAAATGGCCTGTCCGACCAGTGTGAGATTCAGGTTCACCGTGACTCTCCTGTTGAAACCAGAAGGAAGAGGGGTTTAGCCTGCAAGCTGACCGACGAAGGGGTTGGCAAAGGTGAAGAACAGCGCGATACCAACGCCGATCATGGGCACGGCGTCAAGCAGGCCTGCCACGATGAACATCTTGGTCTGCAGTTCCGACGCCATTTCGGGCTGACGGGCAACGCCCTCGAGGAAACGACCGCCGAGCAGGCCGAAGCCGACGGCAGTACCGAGAGCCCCGAGGCCGATCAGAAGAGAGACAGCAACGGCGGTGTTGGCAACTACGAGTTCCATGGTTTACTCCGGAGTGAACAGTTCTTGTTGGACTGAATGGGTTTTGGTTGTTGCAAGGGTCGAGACTGGTGGCCGGCCACTTGTGGCAACCGACCGGCAGGGATGTGCCCGGCTAGTGCGATTCGTGCGCCTGGCTCATGTAGACGATGGTCAGCGTCATGAAGATGAAGGCCTGCAGGACGATGATCAGGATGTGGAAGATCGCCCACGGCACCGACAGCATCCACTGGGCCCAGAAGGGCAGAAGCGCAATCAGGATGAAGATGAGTTCGCCCGCGTAGAGGTTGCCGAAGAGCCGCAGGCCGAGTGAAATGGGTTTTGCCAGCAGGCTCACGCCCTCGAGCAGCAGGTTGAGCGGCATCAGCAGGATCCTGAAGACGGGATTGCTGCTGCTGAAGGGTTGAAAGGCGAGTTCGGCGAAGAAACCGCTGAAGCCCTTGACCTTGATCCAGTAGTAGATCATCAGGCCGACGACCGAGAGCGACATGCCGAGCGTGATGTTGACGTCGGTGGTCGGCACGATCTTCATGTAGGGGAAGCCGAGCATCCCGAAGAACCGCGGCACGAAATCCACCGGCACGAGATCCATGAGGTTCATGAGGAACACCCAGACGAAGATGGTGAGCGCCAGCGGTGCCACCAGAGGGTTGTTGGCGTGAAAGCCTTCGCGCACGCTGGTGTCGACGAAGTCGACGAGAACCTCGACGAAGTTCTGCAGGGGACCCGGGACGCCGGCCGTGACCCGATCGGCCGCCTTCTTGAACAGCCAGATGAACAGCAGCCCGAGACCTATCGACCACATCATGGAATCGACGTGGATGGCCCAGAAGCCCATCTCGGCCGCTTCTTCCGCACCGTGAGCGAAGCCGAAGCCGTGCTCGGGGTGGTAGCCGAACACCAGATTCTGCAGATGGTGCTTGATGTAGTACGTTGTCGTGACTTCGCCGCTAGCGCTTGCCATGGTCGGTAATGCCTTCCTGCAGTGCCTGGTTGCTGTAGACCGCCGGGGCGGACCTCAGATTGACGATCAGTGGTATCAGCCAGTTGAGCGTGAGCACACCGGTGAAACCTGCGAAAAAGGCGGGCGCATTGAGCGGCCTGACCAGAATGAACACGAGGGCGAACAGCGCCATGCTGAAAAGCATCTTGCCGGCTTCGGCCATGTAGAACGATCTGACTACCTGTTTCGCTGCCCGCGCGCCCTGATACCGAAAGGCGCGCCAGGCGAACCAACTGTGGGGCAAGAAGACGATCATGCCACCGAGAAACGCGCCCAAGGCTGCACTCCTGTCGAAGAAGACCAACCCGATGAGGCCCGATACTACGGCGCCGAAAAGCTGACCGAGTAGCAGCCAGCGTACAAGACGCAGCCGCTGTTGGTGTACGTGCATTGGCAACTACCTTCGCCTTCCGGGATCGGAGTGGCGGGACTCGCTCACTCGACGGGATCGCCAGCATTTCGACCCGAGCAAGTATACCAGCGAAAAATTCACTTGGGGGCCGTTCGGGGAATGTGAACCGAGGCCAAGGCCGACTTCAAGCGGCCGCACTCAGCTTCCCGAGGGCAGTGTGACGAGCCCCGCCCGCCAGAGCCGGAACCACTGCAGCGCGATGATCGAGATGGCGTTCCGAACCCGCCGGGAGTCCAGCAGGGCGATCGCCTCATCGGCCGACACCACGTGCACGCGAATGTCCTCGTCTTCCTCGGGCAGACCATGGCACCCACCGGCGTCGCTCAGGTCGCAGGTGGCGTAGTGGATCAGCACCTCTTCCTCGGTGGACGCCGGACTCGCGAGATAGTGCTGCACCCGATGGATGTCGCGCACCGTCACGCCCGCCTCCTCCAGTGCCTCGCGCCTCGCTACCGCATCCGCTGCTTCGCCGGATTCGATCATTCCGGCCACCACCTCGAGCAACCAGGGACCGATGTCCTGATGGATGGCGCCGTGACGGAACTGCTCGACGAGAGCCACGGCATCGCGCTCGGGATCGTGCAGGATCACTGCGCTGACGTTGCCGCGCCGCAATCGCTCGCGCTCGAACACGCGGCTCATCGAACCGTCGAATTTCCGATGCCGGAGCTTCAGGCGTTCGATGGAATAAAAACCCTCGTAGATGAGTTCCGCGGATTCGATCGACCAGTCCCGGATGGGCATGTCTTCCTGTGCGGCCCGCTTCGGGAACGCGGCGGTGTCCGTGTTTTCGGGTGCTTGCTGATCCATAATGCGCTTCATGGTCTTCTCGCTCGTCGAGAATGCACGGGTTCCGATCGTGGCCGCCTGCGCCACGCCGTTCGAGTCTACCGGATAACACGCCATGCAACAGAGCACCCTCGCCCACGTCATGAGCCCCGGTCGCGGCGCGACCGACCTCCTGCTCGAGTCGCTGGCCGAACACCTCATGGCCAGAGGCACCCGGGTCGTCGGTGTGGTGCAGACCAATACCGAACTCTCCGGCTCCCCGCTGTGCGACATGGATGTGCGCGTGCTCCCGGACGGCCCCGAGTACCGCATCTCGCAGTCGCTCGGTCCCGAGGCACGCGGCTGCCGGCTTGATCCGGTGGCGCTCGAGGCATCGGTGGGTGAGGTCGAGAGCCGGCTGTCCGCGACGACCGAACTGCTGCTGGTCAACAAGTTCGGCAAGCACGAGGCCGAGGGGGGTGGCTTCCGGCCCACCATTGGCCGCGCCCTGGCGATGGGCGTGCCGGTGCTCGTCGGCCTGAACGAGAAGAACCGTGACGCCTGGCTGGCATTCAGTGATGGCGCGTCGCTCGAACTGGCGCCGTCACTGGACGCACTGACCGCCTGGGCGGAAACCGTTGCCGGCGGTTCGGATTGAGCCGCCGCGCCGGGGCGTCATCCATTTATTGGATATGCGCCAGTATTCCTTCGAGCTCATCACTCGAAGAGTAGCGGATCTCGAGTCTGCCACTGCCGTTGGCGCGGTGCTGCACACGCACGGTAGTGCCGAGTTGTTCGCTGAGGCGCCGGTTCAGACGCTCGATGTCGGGGTCGACCACGGCATCCCTGCGCGCCGACGCAGGGGCGACATCGCCACCTTCGCTGACGCGCCGCACGAGTGCTTCGAGCGCCCGCACGGTCATGCCCTTTGCCACGGCCATGCGTGCGATCTCCAGCTGCCGCTCCTTCGGTGCGCCGAGTATGGTGCGCGCCTGAGCGAAGGCGAGTTCGCCCTTGTCGACCATGAGCTTCACGTCCTCGGGCAGTTCCAGCAGCCGAATGAGATTGGTGACGGCCACGCGCGAGCGGCCGACGGCCTCTGCCACCTTCTTCTGCGTCATCCCGAATTCGTCGCAGAGGCGCACCAGCGCGGCGGCTTCCTCGAGCGGGTTGAGATCCTTGCGCTGAATGTTCTCGATCAGTGACACCGCCGCCACGGCCTCGTCTTCCATGCGCCGGATGATGGCCGGCACTTCGCTCATGCCGGCCAGCTGTGCCGCCCGCCAGCGACGCTCGCCCGCCACGAGTTCGTAGGCGCCGGCGAACTCCCGCACGATGATCGGCTGGATCATGCCCTGACTCTTCAGCGAGCCTGCCAGCTCTTCGAGCAGTTCCCGGTCGAAGTGGCGCCGCGGCTGGAAGGCGCCACGGCGGATCTTCTCCACCGGCAGCAAGCGGAGCTGATCACCCGGACGGGCGGTTTCATCGGCAGCGGAAGGCGATGCGGCCGTGGCCGACGCGGCATGATCGGCACCCGGCGATGACGCAGCCGCCGCCGGGGCAGCTGCCGACGCCGACGAAGCCGAATGAATCGGCCTGACCTTGTCGGTAGTGGAAGAGTCTGCCGCTGTGGTGACCTCGTCGGCCGGCACCGACGGTGTCTCGGCAGGTACTGCGCCATCATCTGGCGCGGTATCCTCCGCCACCTGCTCTGCCTGCTGACGCTTCTTCTGCGAACTCGCACTGCCCAGGAGGGCATTGAGGTTGCGCCCCATGCGCGGCTTTTTTGCCATCGGTACTGCCTACTCCTGAGTGATCGACTCGCGTGCCGAACGCAGTGATTCTTCGTCGATGACCGCCGCGTCGTCGACGATGGTGGCGTCCATCACTTCGTTCTCGTCGATGTGGGTGTCTTCCATCTCGAGGTTGACGCTGTGGATGGTGCCGTCGAGATCATCGTCGTTGGCCGATACTGCGGCCGGGTTGATCAAGGGTTTGCGGACGGGCTCGGCCATGTAGTGCGCCACTGCGTGATCTTCGTGACGCGCGCAGGTGGTTGCCCGATGCGAGGCCTTCGGTGCCCCACCCGGGAATGCCTGCGATGACACGGCCGGCACGACGCCGCTGGTTGTGGATACGGCAGTGGTTGCGACACTGCCACCGGCTTCGGCGCCAGCATTGACCCCGGCATTGGCGCCGATACCGGCGCCGGTATCGGCAACCCGGCTTTCCACGGCACCGCCACTCGGGCCGGTACCGCCACCACTCTGCTGCGTGGCATTGGTGGCCCGCACCACCTCGCCGGCCAGCGCCAGATAGGCCAGTGCACCGCGCGAACCACGATCATACTGGATGATCGACATGCCGTGACTCGGCGCCTCGGCCAGCCGCACGTTGCGTGGCACCACGGTGCGGAACACCTGATCGCCGAAGTGTTCGGTAAGCTGAGCCGAAACCTCGAGCCCGAGGTTGTTGCGCCCGTCGTACATGGTGCGGAGCAGCCCTTCGATGACCAGCTCCGGGTTGACCGCCTCGCGGATCTGCTCGATGGTGTCGAGCAGCGCCGTCAGTCCTTCGAGCGCGTAGTACTCGCACTGGATGGGCACGAGCACGCTGTCGGCGGCAACGAAGGCGTTGAGCGTGAGCACGTTCAGTGACGGTGGGCAGTCGACGAGAACGAAGTCGTAGCCTGCACGCACCGGCTCGAGTGCATCGGAGAGGCGTGCCTCGCGCCCTTCGACGGACATGAGTTCGATTTCGGCCGCAGTCAGATCCGAGTTGGCCGGCAGCACGTCGCAGCCGTTCGGGCTTTCCTTCTGAATGACCTCGGATGCGGACCGGCCTTCCACGAGCACCTCGTAGATGGTTTCGTCGAGTTCGTACTTGTCGACACCCGCACCCATCGTGGCGTTGCCCTGAGGGTCTAGATCGACCAGCAGCACGCGCTTGCCGAGGCTGGCGAGGGCGGCGGACAGGTTCACCGAGGTGGTGGTCTTGCCCACACCACCCTTCTGGTTGGCAATGGCAATGATGCGACTCATGATCTGCAAGTGTAATGCATCTCCGGGATTTCGCTTCCCGAACGTGCCGATCCGAGAGCGCACACGGCGAGGTGTCGCTCGCCGTCCACACCGGGTACGCGAACGGCTTCGAGCGATACCCGACTGAAACCCTGCGGCAGCGGATCGGGCAGAGCCTCGGCGCGCCCGAGCATGACGATGGCTTCGCCGCCGTCGAGCAGGAGCCGACGCGCCTGTTCGAGAAAGGCATCCGGAGCGGTGAAGGCGCGCGATGTCACCCGTGGGGCGCTTGCCGTCAGATGTTCGACGCGCACCTGCTGCACGCGCACGTTGTCGATGCCGAGTTCGATCAGCGCCTGACGCTGAAAGCGAGTCTTCTTGCCGTTCGATTCCACCGACAGGAAGCGGAGATCGGGCCGGGCAATGGCCAGCGGCAGCACCGGCAAGCCCGCCCCCGTGCCGATGTCGATGACGTCGAAACGATCGTGGTTCCGGCTGTCGACCGATGCCACGGGCCTTGCCGTCGGCATGGCCATCAACTCGGTCAGCGGCATGGCCAGCGTCTTGAGCAGCGCGAGGCTGTCGAGCAGATGCCGTCCGATCATGGCCTCGGGTTCGCGCGTGGCAGTGAGGTTGTAGACACGGTTCCAGCGGTGCAGCAGCGCGACGAAGGCGATGAGTTTCTGCTGCGCGGCAGCATCCACGGCGGGAACGACCACGGTACCAGTGTCCACCGCGGCAGTATCCACCGCGGCAGCATCCACTGCGGCAGCATCCACGGGGGTTGTTGTCTCGTCAGGTCTCGCATCGACCGACCCGGATTCGACCGACCCGGCATTGACCGGCCCTGTCTCAATCAACCCTGTCTCGGCCAGACCCATTGCGGCCAGCCCTGCGGCGAGCTGCTCGGCCAGTGCCTGACGCCGAGCGCCCGACAGGGTCGCGTTCGACGGGGTCGCTTGCGACTCAGGCACTGGCACGCAGCGACAGCTTCCTGAGGTGCACCAGCAGCAGCGAGATCGCCGCTGGCGTCACGCCCGAGATGCGCGAGGCCTGACCGATGCTCGTGGGGCGGTGCTCGTCGAGTTTCTGCCGCACCTCGTTCGAGAGCCCCGTGACGGCAGCGTAGTCGAAGTCGGCCGGCAGTGCGATGTCCTGCTGTGCGCGGCTCTTGTCGATGTCGGCCTGCATCCGGTCGAGATAGCCACGGTACTTGCCCTGAATCTCCACCTGCTCGACCACATCGGCACTGGCTTGCTGCACCTCGGGTTCCACGGCGTCCAGGAGTTGCGCGAGGGTGAATTCCGGCATCCTGAGCATCTCGCTGACGCGGCGTTCCCGCTTCAGCTGCATGCCGCTTTCGGCCAGGAGTCGTGTCGCGCTGTCGCTGCCCGGACGCACCCAGAGATCGTCAAGGCGTGCGGCCAGTGTCTCGATGGCTTCACGGCGGGCACCGAAGGCCGACCAGCGCGCATCGTCAACGAGACCCAGCTCGCGCCCGACGGGTGTCAGACGCAGATCGGCATTGTCCTCACGCAGCATCAGCCGGTACTCGGCGCGGCTCGTGAACATGCGATAGGGCTCGCGCGTGCCACGGGTGACGAGGTCGTCGATGAGCACGCCGATGTAGGCTTCGTTCCGCTGCGGCGACCAGGCAGGAAGACCGCGTGTCGCGCGCGAGGCGTTGAGCCCGGCGACGAGCCCCTGGGCCGCAGCTTCCTCGTAACCCGTGGTGCCGTTGATCTGGCCGGCGAAATACAGGCCCGACACCTGACGGGTTTCCAGCGAGGGCAGCAGCCCGCGCGGATCGAAGTAGTCGTACTCGATGGCGTAGCCCGGTCGCGTGACATGCGCGTTCTCGAAGCCGCGAATGGACTTCACGTAGTCGATCTGCACGTCGAAGGGCAGGCTCGTGGAGATGCCGTTCGGGTAGATCTCGTGGGTGTTCAGCCCTTCGGGCTCGATGAAGATCTGGTGCGAATCACGGTCGGCAAAGCGCACCACCTTGTCTTCGATGGACGGGCAGTAACGCGGTCCCGCGCCTTCGATGTCGCCCGAGAACAGGGGCGAACGGTGCATGGCCGCGCGAATGATGTCGTGCGTCTTCTCGTTGGTGCTCGTGATGTGGCAATGCACCTGGGCAGGATGATCGTCACGGCTGCCGAGAAAGGAAAACACCGGTCGTGGCTCGTCACCCGGCTGCACTTCAAGTGTGCTGTAGTCGATGCTGCGTCCGTCGATGCGCGGTGGCGTACCGGTCTTGAGGCGCCCGGTACCGAGCGCGAGTTCGCGCAACTTCATCGCGAGCGTGGTCGCCGGCGGGTCACCCGCGCGACCGGCATTCCGCTGCGCTTCACCGATGTGGATCCGGCCGGCGAGAAAGGTGCCCACGGTCAGTACCACGGTCGGTGCCGTGAAGGTGACACCGAGTTCGGTACGCACACCCAGCACGCGAGCCGCAGCCGTGCCGTCGGCCCCGCCTTCGTCGAGCAGGAGATCATCGACCGCCCCCTGGAAGATGCTCAGTCCGGGCTGGTTCTCGAGCATGCTGCGGATGGCCTGACGATAGCGCTGCCGATCCGACTGGGCACGCGTGGCACGCACGGCCGGCCCCTTCCGCGCATTGAGCGTCCGAAAGTGAATGCCCGCGGTATCGGCTGCCCTCGCCATGGCACCACCGAGCGCATCGATCTCGCGCACCAGATGCCCCTTGCCGATGCCACCGATGGCCGGATTGCAGCTCATCTGTCCGAGGGTGTCGATGTTGTGGGTAAGCAGCAGGGTGCGGGCACCCGTGCGCGCCGCGGCGAGCGCTGCCTCGGTACCGGCGTGACCGCCACCTACCACGATGACGTCAGGGGAATCAGGGAACTGCATGAGACAACCTGCCTGCACGACGATACGCGTGGCAGAAATTCAAGGACAACCTAGCATTATACGGTCTGAGCCCACGACAACCAAGGACACAATTCACGGCGTGAATCGACGGCAGCGGTGATGATTCGTCAAACAAGCCTGCATTGTGCGTTACCGCGGGCAAGGTGATGGAAGGAACATGCCTACCGACGATCACGTGAGCCGACGGAGAAGTACCACCATGACGAAATACCACCCTGTCCTGAGCGTTGTTGCCGCAAGCGTTCTGCTCGCTGGCTGCCCTTGGGACGTCGACGATGATGACCACGCCCTCAGCCGTTACATACCGGTCTACATGAGCTACGACGAGCTCCGCGAAAGTGTGGTCGTCACCGAAGCGGAAGAAATCGACGACACCATCGATCGAGTGTATCTCTACGATTCCTGGATCTTTCTCGTCGATACCGGCAAGGGCATTCACGTGCTCGACAACCGCGACCCCACGGCACCGAAAAACACCGCCTACGTGGAGGTACCCGGCAGTACCGAGATCAGCATCCGCGACGGCTACATCTTCGTCGACAGCTTCGTAGACCTTGTCACGCTGGATGCGAGAAACCCCGAAGCCGTGATCGAGGTCGATCGCGAAGTCGACATCTTCCCCTACGATCCCTACCAGGTCATCGACGATGACGTCTACTTCAGTGACGTCGACGAAAGCCGTGGTGTGGTCGTCGGCTACCGCAACTGAGGATCGAAATCATGCGCATTCACTATCTTGCAGCAGCACTCTCGGTTGTCACCTCCCTTGCCTTGCTGTCCTCCTGCGGCGACAGCAGCAGCGACAGCACTGGCGCTGGCGGCAGTGGCGGACTCGGCAACGGCACCGGTGTGGGTGGTTCCACCGCCCGCATGACGATTGCCGGAGACTACCTCTATGCCCTCGCCGAATCCGACCTGCAACTGTTCGACATCACCACGCCCTTTGCACCGAATCCCTGGAGTCGCGTCAACATCGCGCGTGACGTGGAAACGATCTTCCCCTACGAGGACTACCTGCTCATGGGTGCGAGTTCGGGCATGTACATCTACGACAACACCGACAAGGCCAACCCTCGTGAACTCGGCAGTCTGCTGCACGCCGTGGCCGAAGACCCGGTCGTCGCGAGCAGGAACCACGCGTACGTGACGCTGCGCTCCGACAGCGGTGGCGCGAACCAGCTCGACGTGATCGACATCAGCGATCCGACCAACCCGACTCTCGTGAAGAGCCTCGGCATGCAGTACCCGCGCGGACTTTCCGCCTCGAGCGATGGCGATTCGCTGTACGTCTGCGACGACGTGGCCGGACTGAAGACCTTCGACATCAGCGACCCGACCAACCCGGCCCCGCGCGACACGCTCGATGTCAACTGCCGCGACGTGATCGCCCACGAACAGAAGCTGTACGCCATCACCGGTACCGAGCTGGTGCAGTACGACCTGACCACCTCGCCGCCGAGGCATCTCAGCACGATGAGACCGACACGCGGACAGGTTCAGCCGGTGGTCGTCGTACTCGACGAGTGAAGCCCGGGGCCTGCAGGACAGTCACACGGACGCGGGGCAGCGCCACGGTTGATGCCCCGCACCGGCTGGCTACTTGCCGATGCAGAACTCCCCGAAGATGCGTCCGAGCAGATCCTCGCTGTCGAATTCACCGGTGATCTCCTGCAGCGCGATGTGGGCAAGGCGGAGTTCCTCGGCGGCGAGTTCCGGCATGTCGAGGCTGTCGAGCCGTGCCAGTGCGTCGAGGGCGTGCCTGCGCGAGCGCGACAGGGCATCCAGCTGACGGCCGCGCGCGATGAGCGCGCCCTCGATGGCACGATCATGGCCGGCAAGCGAGAGAAGATGCGCGCGCAGTGCATCCATCCCTTCCCCGCTTCTGACCGATATCGCCAGCGCTTCGCTGGCGAGTTCGCCGAACTGCCCGCGTTGCTGTTCGCAGGACTCCGCATCGACGAGATCCCGCTTGTTCAGCACCAGCGTGCGCGGCAGACCCCGCGGCAGGGCATAGCGTGCCAGCAGGGTGTCCTCGTCGAAGGCATGCCCCGGACAAGCCGACATGTCGAACAGCAGCAGCACATGATCGCTTGCGGCAATCGCGCGCTTCGCTCGTTCCATGCCTTCACGTTCGACGGGATCATCGCTGTCGCGCATGCCGGCCGTGTCGATGACGTGCAGCGGCAGACCATCGATCGAGAGTTCCGCGTGCAGCACGTCGCGCGTAGTGCCTTCGATGTCGGTGACGATGGCGGTATCGGTGCCCGACAGGGCGTTCAGAAGGCTCGACTTGCCGGCGTTGACCGGCCCGGCAATGACGATCGAGAGGCCATCGCGCAGTCGCTGCCCCTGCGCCATGCGCGCCATCAGGCTGTCGTAGTTCGCCACCAGCTCGTGCGCGCGTTTTCGCAGCGCGGGCTCGCCGAGAAAGTCGATGTCCTCTTCGCTGAAATCGAGCGCGGCTTCGAGCCAGACACGCAACGCCACCACCGCTTCATCCAGTTCGCTGACGGCAGCCGAGAGGACACCACCCATCGAGCGCACCGCCGCGCGGGCGGCCGCTTCGGTACCGGCGTTGATGAGGTCGGCCACGGCCTCGGCCTGGGCAAGGTCGAGCTTGCCGTTCAGGAAGGCCCGTTCGGAGAATTCGCCGGGTCGTGCGGCGCGGGCACCGAGTGCGAGCACGCGTGAGAGCAGAAGCTGCAGCACGACGGGGCCGCCATGACCCTGCAGTTCGAGCACGTCTTCGCCCGTGTAGGATTCGGGTGCGGCGAAACGGATGGCGATGCCCTCGTCGAGCTCGCTGTCGTCGGCATCCAGAAACGGCAGGTAGACGGCCTTGCGCACGGGCAGTGTCCGGCCCGTGATCGCCTCGCCGATGGCGGACGCCGCGGGCCCGCTGACCCTGATGATGCCGATGCCCGCGCGTCCGCTGCCCGTGGCAATGGCTGCGATGGTGTCGGTGACGTTCATGCAACCGCCTGTCACTTGTTGCTGCTGCGCTGTGCCGCCGTCGAGACTGTCCGGCGCCGGCGGCATCAGCCGTGTTTTCCAGTTGCCGGCATCATCCGGCTGGTGTGTTGACGGGCCCTAGCCCTTGCCTTTCTTCCTGCCGCTGCGGGTGGGTTTGCCGCCGGCATTCTCCTTGCCATGGCTGCGCTTGTGACGGTTCGGGTCAGGGGTATCGCCGACAACGTATTTCGTGATGTAGTACTGCTGGGCGATCGTGAGGGTGTTGTTGGCCACCCAGTAGAGCACGAGCCCGGCCGGGAACATGGCGAAGAACACGCCGAAGACGAGTGGCAGGAACTGCATGACGCGCTGCTGGATCGGGTCGACCGGTGCCGGGTTCAGCTTCTGCTGGATGAACATGGTGATGGCCATGATGACCGGCAGGATGAAGTAGGGATCACGCACGGAGAGATCCCGAATCCAGAGAATCCACGGTGCCTGGCGAAGCTCCACGCTTTCGAGCAGCGCCCAGTAGAGCGCGATGAACACCGGTATCTGGATGAGCATCGGCAGACAGCCCCCGAGCGGGTTGACCTGTTCCTTCTTGTAGAGCGCCATCGTGGCCTGCCCCATGGCGGCACGATCGTCGCCATGGCGTTCCTTCAGCGCCTGCAGTTTCGGTTGCAGCAGCCGCATCTTCGCCATCGACTTGTAGCTTGCTTCGGACAGCTTGTAGAACAGGGCCTTGACGATGACGGTAACGAGGATGATGGCCCAGCCCCAGTTGCCGATGAAACCGTGGATGGTCTTCAGGAGCCAGAACAGTGGCTGGGAAAGTATCGTCAGCCATCCGAAATCAACGGTGAGTTCGAGATTCGGCGCCGCGGCCTTGAGTCGATCCTGGATCTTCGGACCGATGTAGGCACGAGTGCCGAAACTCGCCTCCTCGCCGGCAGGCACCACCGTGGACGCCGAGACAAGCCCGATGAGGTAGCGATTCTCGTCGGCGAGATACCGCGTGTAGGCCGTGTTGGCGACGCCTTCTTCGGTGGGGATGAGCGCCGCGGCGAAGTAGTGCTGAATCATGGCCACCCAGCCGTTGACGAACTCGCGGTTGAGGTTCTCTTCCTGCATGTCGCCGAACTTGATCTTGTCGTAGGTGTCGTCTTCGGTCGAGAGGACGCCCCCGATGTAGGTATTCATGAACTGCTGGCGCTCGTCCTTGGTGGCGGGCTTGCGCTTGATCTGGCGATACTGGTTGACGGGCCAGGATTCACCCGAGGCATTCTGGATCCGGTAGTCGATCTCGACCTGATAGCTGTTGCGGTGGAAGGTCAGGGTCTTGACCACCTTCACGCCGTTCGCGCCTTCCCACACGAAGGGCACCGAGAGACTGTCTTCGCCATCGGCCAGCACGTAGCTGTCGGCCTCCACGGTGTACGGCTCGCGATGCGTGGGAGCAGCCACACCCTCGCGTGATTGCAGACCCGACTGCAGCACCATGTAGCGTCCGGGTTCGTTGCTCATGAGTTCGAGCGGCACGTCGGGCTCGTCGATGTCGATCGGGTAGTCGAGCAGCGCCACGCGCGTGATGGTGGCACCCCGGGTGCTGATGGTGGTATCGATGACATCCGTGCGCACCGTGACGGCGGGTGCGGCAAGCGTGGCATCGACCGCGTCCGCCGCCACGGCATCGTCCGCCGCGGCGGTGCCGGGAAGGTCAGCCGAGGCTGCGACACCGCCGGGGGTGTCGGAGGCGGCAGTCGATGCGCCCTCACCCGTCGCTTTCGCTGCTTCCGTTGGCGTCCTGACGGCAGGCGTGTGGTAGTCCGCCACCCAGCTCTGATAGAGCAGAAGCGAAACGAAACCGAGCGCGATATACAGAAAGAGGCGTTGGTTATCCATCGACGGGCTCGGTGCTGGGTGAGGTGTCAGAGGTTGTTCGGTTGATGTCGTGGCACTGGCAGGGAGGCACCGGATCGTAGCCGCCTGCATGCAGTGGATGGCAACGGCAGATCCGCTTCACGGCCAGCCATCCGCCCTTCACGGGACCATGCGTTTCGATGGCCTCGTGGGCGTAGCTCGAACAGGTCGGGTAGAAGCGGCAGCGCGGCGCGAGGAACGGACTGATCCACCGTTGGTAGAAGCGGATGAACCACAACATGGCGCCATTATCCCCGCTTTCGCTCGTGCTTGCTGATCACATCATCGAGAATGCGATCGAATGCCATGCGCAGCTCCGCAGTACCCGCTGCTGCTGCCGGATCGCGGTTCATGACCACGATGGCGAGGCCGGACAGTTCCTCGCGGCGATGACGAAAGGCTTCGCGGGCAACACGCTTGAGACGATTGCGATCCACGGCACGCTTCGCCCGCTTCTTCGCGATGGCGAGACCGAGTCTTGCCGGGGCTGCCCTGTCGGCTTCGCGATGCACCAGAATGCTCCAGTGCCTGTCGCCGAAGCGGCGATTCCTTCTGAAGACGTCGCCGTAGTCGGCACCGGAGAGAAGCCGCGCCGAGCGCGGAAAGGTGTGCTTCGTGTGGTTCAGGGACAGAGACGCGCGCGACCCTTGCGACGACGAGCAGCGAGCACGTCACGGCCACTGCGCGTGGCATTGCGGGCACGGAAACCGTGGGTACGGGCGCGCTTGATCTTGCTCGGATTGTAGGTTCTTTTCATGACGGTATCATCCGGGGGCGATGACTACTGGGAGTCATGCACTTGAAGCTTTGCGGAACTCTCCATCATATCACCGAGGGATGAGGACTTCAAGCTCGACGTTGCGCTCCGACAGGGCCACCTCATCATAAATCATCGCCGCGAGAGACGTTTGCAGGAACGCCGGCTCCCACCCGGCTCGGCGCCACAGTCGCCTGATACCGTCTTTGTTCGACTCGTTCGCTCGGGCAGAGCGATTGATGTGGATCATGGCGGCTCCTTCGAGTCAAGATGCGATGCCTTCGTTACCGGAGCATTTCGCCGATTGTATTCCATGCCGCCCGGCGGAGCGCCTGGATCAGAAATGCCCGGAACCAACTCGACCTGAACCGCTTGCTGACCGATATGGACAGTGCCAGCCTCTCCTTGTACATCACGCGCCTTGAAATACTCGATGCGCAGGTGTGTCGGTCCTTGCCATCGGAAATTCGCGCCGTACGCACGATCATTTCTGGTCGCCCCTACCAGCGTAACCACCGATCTTTCCATGGTGGTGGCACCTTCCGGCACCACGAACACATCGTACCGGAAGGTATCCGTGGCGCCAGTGTTGACCTCGACCAGCACGGCGTCAAGACCTGAATCGCCGGGAGAAGAAACGCGACTCACTTCGTCATGGGATGCCATCGGCTGACATGCACTCAGAACCAACAGCGTTACACCACAGGCAACGCCGCCAAGCAACTCTTTGTGCACCATATGCTGAAGTTACCGAAATCCTGAAATGCTACGTCTGCGTTCTGTTGCTTGTAATCCCACGGACCCTTGTTCTTCACTTGATCATAGAACCAGAGCCAATCACCGGGTTTCGTGGAATGGTGATTCCGTGCCTCCTGGATGTTCCTGTCCATCGAGATACCGGGCAGCATGACCCTGCGCTTGTCCACGATACCAGCGTTTTCAGCCTCGATGCGAGTCAGGATCTGACCCATGCCATTGCCGGCTCGAAGATCAGTTGAAGTGCTGCCGCGGCTCGAGAATGACACTACTCCGCCCCGAGCTCCCTGCGAACGATCCGGGCACCCGCGCTCAACGCACCCAGCTTGCCTCGTGCAACGGCGCGCGACAGCGGTGCCATGCCGCAATTGGTGCAGGGATAGAGCTTGTCGGCGTCAACGAACCGAAGGGCCTTGCGCAAGGTATCGGCGACTTCTTCGGGTGTCTCGATCCTGTTGCTGGCCACATCAATTGCCCCGACCATGACTTTCTTGCCACGCAGCAGCTCGATGAGATCCATCGGCACTCTGGAGTTATGGCATTCGAGCGAAACCAGATCAATGCCGGACGACCGGAGCTTCGGAAACGTCTCTTCATACTGCCGCCATTCCGAACCCAGGGTCTTTTTCCAGTCCGTATTGGCCTTGATGCCGTAGCCGTAACAGATATGGACTGCCGTTTCGCATTTCAGCCCTTCGATGGCCCGCTCCAGTGTGGCAATGCCCCAGTCATTCACCTCGTCGAAGAACACGTTGAATGCAGGCTCGTCGAACTGGATGATGTCGACACCGGCGGCTTCCAGTTCCTTCGCTTCCTGATTCAGAATCGTCGCAAATTCCCGAGCGAGCGCTTCACGACTCCGGTAATGCACGTCATGAAGCGTGTCGATCATCGTCATGGGCCCGGGCAGCGCCCATTTGATCGGAGCCTTCGTCTGCTGGCGCAGGAATCCGGCATCCTCGACAAAGACCGGCTTTTCACGCGAAACGGCACCGGTCACCGTCGGCACGCTGGCATCGTAACGGTCGCGGATTCTCACGGTTTCGCGTCTTTCGAAATCCACGCCGTTCAGATGCTCGATGAAGGTCGTGACAAAGTGCTGGCGGGTCTGTTCACCATCGCTGACGATATCGATGCCTGCGTGCCGCTGCTCGGCCAGTGAAACGCGCAGCGCGTCCTGTTTGCCCTCGCGCAGTGCATCACCTTCCAGCTTCCAGGGCGACCAGAGTCTTTCCGGTTCCGACAGCCAGGAGGGTTTCGGCAGGCTGCCCGCCGTAGACGTTGGAAGAAGCTTCTCCATGAAATGCGACCTCGTGAGTTTCTGCAGTGTTCGGAGAATCTATCGGGCGGCGAAACCGGCGGATCCTGCTGATTTGGCGAACCCGGCGGACCATGTATCAAGCATGGCACGATACGGCTTGATGAGGTGCTCTTCGGCAAACTTCCCCTGCGCGATCGCAAGCTGCGTCCGCTCCTCGCGATCATAGACAACCCGCGCCTGCGAAAAATCCTGATGCTTCAGGCTTGGTCTGTAGCGCTGGCCGGCAACCGAATTCGCGTTGTAGATCTCGGGACGGTAGATCTTCTGGAAGGCTTCCATGGTGCTGATTGTGCTGATCAGTTCAAGGTTGGTGTAGTCGTTGAGAAGATCGCCGAAGAAATAGAAGGCCAGGGGAGCAACGCTGTTGGGCGGCATGAAGTAACGCACCTGCATGTTCATCTTCCTGAAATACCGCTCGGTCAGCGAGGCTTCATCGGGTTCGTATTCCACGCCCAGCACGGGGTGTTCGTTTGCGGTGCGGAAATAGGTCCGGTTTTCGGACACGCTCAGGCAGATCACCGGCGGTTTGCGAAAATGCGTCGCATAGGCTTCGGAGGCGATGAATGACTGGAAGATTCGCCCGTGCAGGTCACCGAAATCCTCCGGCACACTGAACCCTTCTCGGCCGGCGTTGTGTTCGGGCAGCAGCACGCTGAAATCGTAATCCCGCACATAGGACGAGAAATTGTTGCCGACGATTCCTTCACGGCGAGTGCCGTTTTTGTGGTCAACGATCGTTGTTCTGAGAAATTCAATCGCCGGGAAGGACTCACCGCTGCCATCCATGTCCATGTCGACCGAAATGATGTCCAGCTCGACCGTGTAGCGATCGTTGTCCGGGTTGTCCCAATGGGCGAGATGATTGCAGTGATTGTTGATCATCTGCAGCGCATTCTGCAGGTTTTCGCGGCGGTTTTCGCTTCGCGCCAGATTCGCGAAATTGGTGGTCAGCCGCGTGCCCTCGGTGGGCGTATAGGTTTCGTCGAAACGAATGCTCTTGATCCTGAAGGCAAGGTCGTCGGTCATTGTGATTCGGCTCCTGTCTGTCCGGGGTCGAACCGAAGAACGGGGTTCTTTAATCGTCCGTTCTCTTCGGGGTACCCTCATCGGGGTGCGGTTCGTTCAGCGCATGTTTCTGCCGGATGTCGACAGATCAGGAACGATTTATACGGCAACTGACGCATGAATGAAATTGACATTTTCTAGGATACACATGACAATCTGTCATGCGTGGACAGCAACGCTCGATGGACAGGGTCAGACCGAGGAGTGGGTAGCGTCCGCGTCTTCAGACCTCGACGGTTTCGGCGAGACCGACAAAGGCATCGACATAGTTGGCCGACACCCCGCTGCGATAACCCAGATGGATGGACTTGGTGATCCCGTCACCCAGCCGCACGCCCTTCACCCCTCTCGCCTCGTGCAACAGCCAGTCGGGCGTGGCACTGACCACGCGGCCCGTTGCCACCAGGCGCAGCATCAGGTCGGTCGTTTCAACCGTGCGGTGACGCTTCGGCAACGCATGGGCGGGAGCCAGAAAACGGGTGTAGATATCCAGCCTTTCCCTGGGCACGGGATAGGTGATCAGAGTCTCGCCGGCCAGATCTCCGGGCGTGACCTGCCGTTTCCTTGCCAGAGGGTGCGTTTCGGCCACGGCCAGTATCAGCTCATAGTCGAAGACAGGCCTGTACCGGACCCCGGGGCGTTCGATCGGATCGGGCGTGACGAGGATGTCGATCTCATGGTTCAGAAGCGCGGCAAGCCCACCGAACTGGAAGGCCGAGGTGACATCCAGCTCGACATCGGGCCATTCCGCCAGGAACAAGTCGATCACGCGCATCAGCCAGTTCTGACAGGGATGGCATTCCACCCCGACCCGGATCGCTCCGCGCCGGCCGCGCGCGTAATCGGCAAGCACCGCCGAGCCATGTTCGAGCTGCGGCAGCACCCGCGTCGCGAGGCTCAGAAGATACTCCCCGGCAGGCGTCAGACACAGCTTGCGCCCCTCGCGCTCCCACAGCTTGACCTCGTGTCGCGCCTCGAATCGGCGGATTGCGTGACTGACTGCCGATTGCGTCAGGCAGAGCTTTTCAGCCGCTTCGGTCAGGCTGCCTGTTCGGTCAATCTCGCGCAGGATGACCAGAGGTTGAATGTCGATCATGGCACGTATCCGCCGTCGTTCATCCGAGGCCTGCCTACGTCTTCCCGTCACCGGAAACCGGAACCGAGGATACACTACCGAATCGTGCCAGCCCCGCGAGAGTGTTCGGCACGGCAGGCTCGAGCGGCAGTCTCATCCGGATCGAGTCACGGCGCAAGATCGGGGAACGAGAGGCCGAACGAGACGGGAATCATCCCGAGAGTGGAGCCATGAAGCAGAAGAGTCTTGAAGATGAGCGTTATTAGCGTGGCATGGGCCTGATACCCGATCGCCTACCATAAAATGCCGCAGGACATTTTTTGATCATTGCTCCAGTGTTCAACAGGTCACTGTTGCTACGGCCACTTGAATCCACCCCGAGTGCCATTGTGATATCGACTGATATGGTTACGTTTGTTTTGCGGTGACCAGCATCCCGGAGATTATCACCAGAGAAATTGCTATAAAATTCATGAAGGTTATATTTTCATTAAATACCAGAGAGATCCAGACAACCGACAGAACCGGTGAAATATATACCAATGGTGCTATTTTGGATGCATCCTCTCTGGACAGAGCATGGATCCAAAGGATATAAGACAATCCATTGATAAAAACCCCATTGATCAATACAACGGGCATTGATGCAAGATCAGGAACGGCAAGGCCACCCCACAGGATCAAGGTGATGAGTGAAAACATGGTGGCCCACAGAAAATACATGAAAACACTCAATGAAACATCCTGCCTTCGCTCCAGTTTTGAAAATACCGAGAACAGGGAAAACGATATGGCACCAACAAGAGTGACAACAAGAGCGCTTGAATCCGCCGCGGAGACGTTGGAGTAATCCAGTGAAAACACATCCCCCTTTGTAAGAACAACAACAGCAGCCATGAATCCCAACATCAGAGAAATTATTCTGCGTGCGTTCAACCTTTCCTTGAGAATAAATACTGCAAAAATCGAAATCATCGGGGGCCACAAGTACTGGACAACAAGGACCTCGACCGAGTCTCCCTTGGCGTATCCATGGTAAATGCATAAATAATATAAAAAACAACCCAGGAAACCCAGATACATGGTCTGACTGCATTTTATTACATCGAACTCCTTGGCCAATTTGATTCTTAGATTCTTTGTGACAAAACCAACGGAGAGGGTGGACAAGAAATTCGTCCAGAATAAAAACTGCAAACCGTCGATATCTGCCTGTCCGATTCTGGACACTATCGGAATAAAGCTCCATGCCAGGACGCAAACCAGAGCCAGCAGGATTGGAGGTATTCTATCCATTGCTTTCAACGACTACGAAACGAGATATATTCATCAACTCAGACTGATATATGTCAACATTATCACAACCCACTTCAATTAATCATTTTCGGTAACTACATCAACCACGAGCCAGACGTCCTGACTGGACACTCCGACGGTCACGTCTACACCTCTGCCGGTGTGGATCAACCGCTGCAATACGACGAGCACATCCGCTCAATGGCCACCTACCACGGTCAGTACCGGATGCTGCCGTACGCCCGGCTTCGGCAAGCGTTCGCCGATCTGTTCGGCGTCAGCCTGAGCGAAGGCACGCTTGACGGCATCCATCGGCGTGCCGGTGACGCTCTGGGAGGCTTCGAGCAACAGGTAATCGATGCACTGATCGCAAGCGAGCACGTGCACTTCGACGAAAGCGGAATGCGAGTCGGCACCAGTTTGCAGTGGCTTCACGTGGCCAGTACCGACACGCTTACCCACTATCTCATGCACACCACCTGTCGCTGGCCGGATGATGATCGACGAAACGGTGGCATGCGGACTCGCCAAGCGTACCCGGTCACGGTGCTCCTGCTGCGTTGGTCAAGCTCGCTTACCCTGGCCTGTTCGTTAATTAAGCGAAGGCCTTGTTGCTTAAACAAGCGTGAGGCATCATGGTGAGGCATGAGCGATTGCAACCCTGACCAACGTCTTGGCCGCTTTGTGGAATCACCCGTCGCCGGGGAGATGGTGCGTGCATTCGTGCCGCCTCCACTGCCGCCGGTACCAACGATCGATGTCCTGGCGCTTCTGGATCGGATCAGCCTTGCCGAACGCGCCCTGGGACGACTGGACGGCATATCGATGCTGCTGCCGCATCAGGAGCTGTTTCTCTACATGTATGTTCGCAAGGAGGCGGTGCTGTCCTCGCAGATAGAGGGTACGCAATCGACACTCACCGATCTGCTGCGTTTCGAGACCGAGGCACAGACCGGCCAGCCGATCGATGACATTCGCGAGGTCTCGAACTACGTCGATGCCATGATGTATGGACTGGATCGATTGCAGGACCTGCCGCTGTCGCTGCGATTGATCCGCGAGATGCACGCTCGACTGCTGCAAAGCGGACGCGGTGGCACCAGGGATCCCGGTGAGTTTCGACGATCACAGAACTGGATTGGTGGTACACGGCCGGGCAACGCATTGTACGTGCCGCCACCGGTCACCGAACTGGATGACTGCCTCGCGGCATTCGAACGTTTCATGCACGAGGACGAGTCCCGTCTCCCGGCTATCGTCAAGGCCGGACTGCTGCACGTTCAGTTCGAAACGATTCACCCGTTTCTCGACGGCAATGGACGCATCGGCCGTTTGCTGGTGACACTCTATCTCTGTGTCAATGGCGTGTTGCAGAAGCCGCTTCTCTACCTGAGCCTGTATCTCAAGACGCATCGAACGGATTACTACCGTCTCCTTCAGGAAGTGCGTGAGTACGGTCACTGGGAAGCATGGCTCGACTTCTTTCTTGCCGGCGTGGCCGAAACGGCCAACCAGGCGTTCGACGCTGCCACAAGGATCGTCGATCTGTTCAAGGAGGACCGCAAACGCATCACGGCTGAAAGCGACCGCGTCGCTTCGTCAATGCGTATCCATGAACTGTTCCAGCAGTACCCGTTCCTCACGGCGAACCAACTGGTCGAGCACACCGGTCTCTCGGCGCCGACGGTCAACGCCGGGCTCGCCGAGCTCGAACGTCTGGGGATTCTCGAAGAGATCACGGGTCGCAAGCGGAACCGCGTTTTCAGCTATCGCGCTTATCTCGTCATTCTCGGCGAGGGGACGGATCCGCTACCTGCAACCAGGTGAACGGAAGGGAGCATGGCCCGATCAAGACAGGAGTCTGTGACCAGGGCTGCCTCAGGAGCTGGTTTTGCAAGCTCGTATGCTCCGCGGGCCTCCATCATCAGGCCTGCCCACCCCCTTGCCTGCCCCCGCCTGCAACCGCACGTTCCCACCCGAAATTGACAATTGCAAGACGCCCGACAATTGAATTGCCGCCGCTATGCCAGTAGAGTGATCACCCCCTCTCGCCAAGCCGATGGAATGGAGAGCCCCGTTGCCGCACCCGACACTCTGGAGCCGCTGCCTCGACCACCTCGAATCAGCGCTGTCCGAACAGCAGCTCAACACCTGGATTCGTCCTCTGCAGGCCCGTCAGGACGGCCCGCGTCTCGTGATCATGGCACCGAACCGCTTCGTGCTGGACATGGTCAAGAACAACTTCCTCGAACAGATCGAAACGATCGCGACGCAGTGTTCGCACCCCGACGAGGTGAAGATCTTCCTGCGCATCGGCTCCGACGACTCCGCGCCGGCGGCCGAACGCGGTTTCGAGGTGATTCCCGGCAGTGGCGGCAGTCACCACGCCACGAATGCCGGTTCGGGCTGCCAGGGCGGGTCGGGGAATCGAGGAAGTGCCAACGACGAAACGCTCGGCAGCAACACGCTGCCGCCGAACCATTCACAGGTGGCGCGCCCTGCCCGTCAGCACGACTCCTACCTCAAGCCCGAGTACACCTTCGAGAAGCTCGTTGCGGGCAACTCCAACCAGCTTGCGCACGCCGCCGCGATGCAGATCGCCCGGCAGCCGGGACAGCACTACAACCCCTTCCTGATCTACGGCGCCTCGGGCCTCGGCAAGACCCACCTGATGCAGGCCATCGGTCATTCGATGATCGCGACGAACCCCGACGCCCGCGTGCTCTACGTGAACTCGGAGCGCTACGTCGCCGACATGGTCGCCTCGCTGCAGCACGGGCGCATGTCGACCTTCAAGGAACGCTATCGCAGCGTCGATGCCCTGCTCGTCGACGACGTCCAGTTCTTCGCCGGCAAGGAACAGACCCAGGAGGAGTTCTTCCACACCTTCAACGCCCTCTTCGACAACAACCAGCAGATCGTGCTGACCTGCGACCGCTACGTGAAGGAAGTGGCCGGACTCGAAGATCGTCTCAAATCGCGCTTCGGCGGCGGCTTTTCGGTGTCGATCGAGCCACCGGAACTCGAGATGCGGGTCGCCATCCTGCACAGCAAGGCCGAACAACTCATGGTGGAACTGCCGAACGAGGTGGCGTTCTTCATTGCCAGGCACATCCGCTCGAACGTGCGCGAACTCGAAGGCGCGCTGCGCCGCGTCAGCGCCCAGGCGATGATCCTCGGTGGCGAGATCACGCTCGAGCACGCCCGTGACACCCTCGCCGACCTCATCAGCGTACACGCGCGTCAGGTGACCATCCCGAACATTCAGAATGTGGTGGCCGAGTACTACAGCATCCGGCTGTCGGAACTGCTTGGACCGCGACGCACCCGCGACGTGGTCCGGCCGCGGCAGATGGCCATGACGCTGGCCAAGGAGCTGACCGACAAGAGCTTTCCCGAGATCGGCCGAGCCTTCGGTGGCCGAGACCATTCCACCGTCATGCATGCCTGCGACAGGATCACCAAGCAGCTCGACAGCGATGAAGACCTCGCGGTCGACTATCGCAACCTGCAACGGACACTGATGGCATGACAGGCACTGACGAGGTGGCAACATTCCCCTTGCATGTGCTTGCCAGGTACCACGAAGCTGTGGAAAACTCTGTGGACAGTATTCGCGGACAAGGGGTATCGAACGGGCATACAGCGGGACGATCTTTCGGCGTTCACAGCTTTCCCGCTTTGCGACAGTCGACTTATACCCGGGTTCTTGTGCAACTCAACCCATTGATTATGAAAGAATAATCAGACTTGTCCACAGAAAGGCTGTCGACTAACAACAATCATAAACCTTAGAAACAGAACAGATTCTTCTTTTTCCGGATCCCGACATGAAGTTCAGTGCACAACGTGACGATCTGCTTCACCCACTGCAACAGGTGATCGGTGCTGTCGAACGACGTCAGACCAATCCGATCATGGGCAACGTGCTGATCAATGCCGGTGAAAACGGTTTCAGTCTGACGGCCACCGACTCGGAAATCGAGATTCGTGCCGAACAGGCTCTGATAATCGATCAACCCGGTGCAACTACCGTGCCCGCCAGGAAGTTTCACGACATCATCAAGTCTCTTCCGGACGGCGCCAATGTGACTTTCGAGAGCAGTGCAGCGAAAGCACTCGTGAAATCCGGCCGCAGCCGCTTCACGCTGGCCACCCTCCCCGCCGAGAATTTTCCACACGTCGATGCACTCGTCGATCCGCAGAAGGTACGACTGCCGGTCGAGCAGCTGCTGCGATGCATCAAGGCCACGGCTTTCTCGATGGCACAGCAGGATGTGCGTTTCTTTCTGAACGGCATGCTGCTCGAAATATCGAGCGAGCGTCTTTCCTGCGTGGCCACCGACGGCCACCGCCTGGCACACTGTCAGGTGGCTACCGAAGCCAGTCCCGACGAACCGGTACGTGCCATCATTCCGAGGAAGTCCGTGCTGGAGTTGCAGCGCATGCTCGATACGCGGGACGCCGAAAGCGAACTCGAACTGCTGCTGACGTCACGTCAGTTGCAGGTACGCGCCGGTGATGTGCAGTTGACCACGCGTCTGATCGACGGACGCTTTCCCGACTACAACCGTGTCATCCCGATGGACAGCAACAAGGAAGTCGTGGTCGATTGCCATTCACTCAGAAACTGCCTCGCCCGCGCTTCGATCCTGTCGAACGAGAAATACCGTGGCATTCGTCTTGCGCTGGAAACGGGTCTGCTCAAGGTGTCCAGCCACAATCCCGAACAGGAGGAAGCCGAGGACGAGCTCGAGGTGGAATACCAGGGTGAATCCGTGGAAATCGGTTTCAACGTCAATTACCTCATTGACGTGCTGTCCACGCTGGAAACGGAGAACGCCGTCATTCGTCTCAAGGACTCGGCCAGCAGCGCGTTGATTTCACCCGATGGCAGTGTCGACTCGCGCTATGTGGTCATGCCGATGCGGCTGTAGCGTCCAGTTCGTCAGGCGGCTTGATCGGTGTGTTCCACGTGGAACCTTCTGACTGATGCATCTTGAAGCACTCGACATCCGGTCATTCCGCAACATCGACGACTGCTCGATCGAACCGCACCCTGACTTCAACCTGATTACCGGCGGCAACGGTGCCGGCAAGAGTTCGCTGCTCGAAGCCATTCAGTGTCTGTCCACCGGACACACCTTTCGCACACGCAAGCCGCGCGAACTCATATCACGCGGTGCGGATTCCCTGTCACTGATAGCGCGACTTCGACAGGCGCACACCGGCGCCGAACACCGCTGCGGTGTCGAGCGCTTTCGTGACGGTCGTGTCGAACTACGGCTCGACTACGAACCGGTTCAGCAACTCGCCGAGATCACGCGGCTCCTGCCCGTCAAGGCCATCACTCCCGACAGCCTCAAGCTACTGCTCGAGGGTCCCGACGAACGTCGGCAGTTTCTCGACTGGGGATTGTTCCACGTGGAACCTTCGTTTCTGTCGCACTGGCGGCAGTACCGGCGTGCGCTTGTTCAACGCAATCAGCTGCTCCGGGATCAGGCACCGGTTCGAGAGATCGAATCCTGGAATGAACCTCTGGCTATTTCGGGGGAAGCACTCAATCGCCTGCGGATGGAATACACGGAACGTCTGACCGCGGCCATCAAGACACGTGTTGCCAATGCCGGGCTGAGGTTCCACGTGGAACTTCATTATCGACAGGGTTGGACACGGGAGCGATCACTGGTCGATCTTCTGTCCGAAAACCTCGAGCAGCATCGACGGCTCAGAACGACGTCGGATGGTCCGCACCGGGCCGAACTCCAGGTGCAGACCGACGGCGTGCCGGTGCGGCAGGTATTGTCACGTGGCGAACTCAAGTCGCTCGTGTATGTACTGCAACTGGCCCAACTGGGTTTGCTGCATGAGGCCACGGGCCAGCATGCCGTGGTGTTGTGTGATGACCTCGGTTCCGAACTCGATGACACGCATCTGCACGCCTTGCTGGCACAGCTTCGCTCGCTGGGTAGCCAGATCTTTCTCGCATCGATCGACGCAGTGAGTGATCTCGATGGGATGGAAGCACAGCGTTTCGTGATTTCCGACGGGGTGCTCAAAACAGGTGTATAATTGGTGGGTTACGCCACGCAGACACCTTATGAGTCACGACGACAAGCAATTCGGGGGCGATGCCCCGAAGGACGACAAGGCCACGCCGTTCAGTGAACCGGTGGAAGGTCAATCGCATCCTGATGCACCCCGTGCCAACGCGAAGGGTGACAACGACTCGTACGATTCTTCCAACATCAAGGTGCTCAAGGGGCTTGATGCGGTGCGCAAGCGCCCGGGCATGTACATCGGCGATACCGACGATGGCACAGGCCTGCATCACATGGTGTTCGAGGTCGTCGACAACTCGATCGACGAAGCCCTTGCCGGTTACTGCACGGAAATCCGTATCACCATCCACAAGGACGAATCGGTCAGCGTCAGCGACGACGGTCGCGGCATTCCGGTCGATACGCACAAGGAAGAGGGCAGGTCCGCCGCCGAAGTCATCATGACGGTGCTGCACGCCGGCGGCAAGTTCGACGACAACTCCTACAAGGTGTCGGGCGGATTGCACGGGGTGGGTGTGTCGGTGGTCAACGCCCTGAGTGAATGGCTCGAACTCACCATCCGACGCAACGGGAAGGTGCATCGTCAGCGCTACGAGGAAAGCAAACCCGTCACCGAACTCGAGATCATCGGCAATGCCGAAGGCACCGGCACGGAAATCCATTTCAAGCCCAGTGCGCACACCTTCACCAACATCAAGTTCGAGTACGGGGTGTTGGCCAAACGGCTGCGCGAACTCTCGTTCCTGAACAGTGGCGTGCGCATCGTGCTGGTCGACGAGCGCGACGAACAGACCGACACCTACCAGTACGAAGGTGGCATCAGCGCCTTCGTCGAGCATCTCAACCGCAAGAAGGAAGCGATTCACCCGACCATCCTGCATACCCTCGGCGATCGGGACGACGTTTCGGTGGAAGTCGCGCTGCAGTGGACCGACGGCTACCAGGAAAGCATCTTTTGCTTCACGAACAACATCCCGCAGCGCGACGGTGGTACCCACCTCGCGGGTTTTCGATCGGCCATGACCCGTACACTTAATCAGTATATGGAGTCCGAAGGCGTGACGTCGAAGGCGAAGGTCTCGGCCACGGGTGACGATGCCCGCGAAGGCCTCACGGCGGTTCTGTCGGTCAAGGTGCCCGATCCGAAGTTTTCCTCGCAGACGAAGGACAAGCTCGTGTCCTCGGAAGTGAAGGGCATCGTCGAGTCGGTGCTCGGCGAGTTCATGCACGACTTCCTGCAGGAGAATCCCGCCGAGGCGCGGCAGATCACGGGCAAGATCGTCGAGGCCGCGCGGGCACGCGAAGCGGCAAGGAAGGCGCGCGAGATGACGCGCCGCAAGGGTGCGCTCGACATTGCAGGGCTGCCCGGCAAGCTCGCGGATTGTCAGGAGCGTGATCCCGCGAAATCCGAACTGTACCTTGTGGAGGGTGATTCGGCCGGTGGTTCGGCGAAGCAGGGCCGTGATCGTCGGCGTCAGGCCATCCTGCCGCTCAAGGGCAAGATCCTCAACGTCGAGAAGGCACGCTTCGACAGGATGCTGCAGAGCGCCGAGGTCGGCACGCTCATCACCGCACTCGGCTGCGGCATCGGGCGCGATGAATTCGACATCGACAAGCTCCGCTATCACTACATCGTCATCATGACCGATGCCGATGTCGACGGTTCGCACATCCGCACGCTGCTGCTGACCTTCTTCTACCGGCAGATGCCGGAGCTGATCCAGCGAGGTCACGTGTACATCGCGCAGCCCCCGCTGTACAAGGTCAAGCGCGGCAAGCAGGAGCGCTATGTCAAGGACGATGCCGAGCTCAACGGTTATCTGCTGCAGCTGGCCCTCGACGGAGCGCGGTTGCACGTCAACGCCGAAGCGCCCACGATCAACGAATCGGCCTTCGAGTCGCTGGCGCAGGAATACATGCGTGTCTCGCTCGTGCTCAACCGCATGGAGCGAAGCGTCAGTCGTGACATCCTCGATGTCATGCTCAATCTGGCACCGCTGGTCGAGAACGCGCTGGGTTCCCGTGAGGCCGTCGAGCAGTACGCCAGCGAACTGACGTCCGTACTGAACCGGGAACTTCGCGAGGACAACCGCTATCACGAAGAAGTGTTCGAAGACGAAGGACGCTACGGTATCCGTCTGATTCGCCGTGTCTACGGCAATGACAGAATCGTGACGCTCGACCCGATGTTCTTCATGTCACCCGATTACCGCATCCTCGCGGCGCTGGCCGACAAGCTCGACGGCATGCTCGAAGAAGGCGCTCTGGTGGCACGCGGCGAACGGCAGCAGGCGGTGTCGAGTTTCAAGGAAGCGATGGACTGGCTCATCGACGAATCCAGACGCGGTCTCACCATCCAGCGCTACAAGGGTCTCGGCGAGATGAATCCCGAGCAGCTCTGGGAAACCACCATGGACCCCGCGGCGCGGCGCATGCTGCAGGTGAGCATCGAGGACGCCATCGCGGCCGACGAAGTGTTCGATACGCTGATGGGCGATCAGGTGGAGCCGAGGCGTGATTTCATCGAACGCAACGCGCTGCAGGTCTCGAACCTCGATATCTGATCGTGTCGACCGCGCGTTCCGCAATCGCGTCCGGCACGGTTCGAACCGTCAGTCATCCATCGGCACGAGTGCTTTCCCGAAGCTCGTGCTAAGGCAACCTCTGCAGAGTGAAGCGTCGTGAGCACCTTGATCAACCGTCCTGACTGGAACGCCATTGATGTCGCGAAGATCGAGCCGGAACTCGACCGGCTCATCACGGCCTATCGCGATGTGGTCGCAGGTGTCGAGCATCAGGACGCGCCCACCTGGGATTCGCTCGTGCAACCGCTCGTCGAAGCCCAGCAGGCGCTGCTGCGCTTCTGGTCGCCGATCTCGCACCTCAACGCGGTCGTGAACAACGAGGCACTTCGGGAAGTCTACAACCGCTCGGTGCCCAGGCTGAGTGCGCTCTGGACCGAACTCGGTCAGAACGCAGCGCTGCAGAAGAGCATGCAGCGGCTGGCAGACAGTGAAGAATTTGCAAGCCTGTCCCCGGCTCGGCAGCAGCAGATCCGGCACGAACTGCGTGATTTCGAACTCGGTGGGGTGGCCCTGCCGGAGGATGAAAAGGCGCGTTTCAGCGAACTCGCGCAATCACTCTCGCTGCTGCAGACGGCCTTCGCCGACAACGTGCTTGATGCCACCAACGCCTGGGAGAAGTGGATCACGGATGTTTCCGATCTTGCCGGCCTGCCGGATTCGGCCGTTGCCGCGGCGCGCCAGCGCGCGGAACGGAAGCGAGCGACACAGAGCAATGGCGAGGAGGGCGATTCAAGTCCGGATGCCGGAATCGAAGCGGGGGACAGCGCCGCCTCGACGGTGCCGGCCGGGGAGGGCGCCGAAGAGTGGCTCATCAACCTCGAATTCCCGAGCTACATCGCGGTCATGACCTACGCCGACAACCGCGAGCTTCGCCAGGAGATCTACACGGCCTTCGTCACCCGTGCCTCCGAACTCGGCCCCGATGCCGGTCGTTTCGACAACGGCGAAACCATGCAGAAGATCCTCATGCAGCGCGCCGAGATCGCGAAACTGCTCGGTTTCGCCAACGCGGCCGAACTCTCGATGGTGAAGAAGATGGTGGAGACGCCCGAGCAGGTGCTCGGTTTTCTCGAGGAACTCGCCGAAAAGTCGCTGCCGCAGGCACGTGCCGAAATGGCCGAACTCGAGGCCTTCGCCGCGGAGCACCTCGGGCTCGAC
Organism: Gammaproteobacteria bacterium; assembly: GCA_002746645.1. Taxonomy (GTDB): domain Bacteria; phylum Pseudomonadota; class Gammaproteobacteria; order Granulosicoccales; family Granulosicoccaceae; genus Granulosicoccus. The sequence continues at coordinate 60,096 of PDPU01000037.1, forward strand.
TCGCTCCAGGCCTGGGACGTACCCTACGCGTCCGACAAACTGAAGCAGCACAAGCACGATCTCTCCGACGAGGATCTCAAGCCCTATTTTCCGGCCAGTCGCGTCGTTCCCGGGCTGTTTGCCGTGGTCGGCAGGCTCTTCGGCCTGCGCATCGAGCCGGTGGAGGGCGCCGAGGTCTATCATCCCGACGTCACGCTCCATGCGGTGTTCGACCGGAATGGCGAGCGCCGTGGCGAGTTCTATTTCGACAACCACGCTCGCGAGAAGAAGCGCGGCGGTGCCTGGATGGATGTCTGTACCGATCGCGTCAGGCTCGACGCCGGCGTGCAGTTGCCGATCGCCTATCTCACCTGCAACCTCACGCCGCCCGTGGGCGACGACCCGGCGCTGCTGACGCATGCGGAAGTCACGACCCTCTTTCACGAGTTCGGCCACGGGCTGCACCACATGCTCACGCGCATCGACGCGGGCGGCGTGTCGGGTATCAACGGTGTCGAATGGGATGCCGTGGAACTTCCGAGCCAGTTTCTCGAGAACTGGTGCTGGGAGCGCGAATCCATCGACATGATGTCGGGGCACTATCAGACGGGCGAGAAGATTCCCGATGAGCTGCTCGCGCGACTGCAGGCCGCGAAGAACTTCCAGTCGGGAATGCAGATGGTGCGGCAGCTCGAGTTCGCACTGTTCGACATGCACATCCACATCGATTCCACGCCGGAGGCCGCCGCCGACATCCAGGGCACCCTAGATCGCGTGCGCCGCCGGGTTGCGGTGCTGCCGGTGCCCGACTTCAACCGCTTTCAGCACAGCTTCTCGCACATCTTTGCCGGTGGCTATGCGGCGGGTTATTTCAGCTACAAGTGGGCCGAGGTGCTTTCCGCCGATGCCTTCGCGCTGTTCGAGGAGAAGGGCATCTTCGATGCCGCCACGGGCGAGGCCTTCCTCACCGAAATTCTCGAAGTCGGCGGTTCGCGCCCGGCCATGGTTTCCTTCGAAGCATTCCGCGGCCGCAAGCCCGAGGTGGATGCGCTGCTTCGCCACAGTGGCCTCGCCACCTGACCCTTCGCATGGGGACAGGCATGCAATACGCGGATCTGCGCGAATTCATCGCGGGACTCGAACGGCGCGGTGAGCTCAGGCGCATCCGTACCGAACTCGACCCGAAGCTCGAAATCACCGAAGTGGCCGATCGCGTGCTGCGTGCCGGTGGGCCGGCGCTGTTGATCGAAAACCCGAAGGGTTCCGATGTGCCGCTGCTCGCGAATCTATTCGGCACACCCGAACGTGTCGCGCTGGGCATGGGCGAGGAGTCCATCGAAGCGCTTCGCGAAGTCGGGCGTCTGCTTGCCTTTCTCAAGGAACCCGATGCGCCGAAGGGCCTCCGTGACGCCTGGCAGTCGCTGCCCCGCTTCCGCAAGGTGCTGGACATGGCGCCGAAGGTGGTCGGCCATGCCCCCTGTCAGGAAGAAAGCTGGGACGAAATCGATCTCTCGCGCCTGCCCGTGCAGACCTGCTGGCCGGGTGATGCCGGGCCGCTCATCACCTGGGGGCTCGTGATCACACGCGGGCCGCGGAAGAAGCGTCAGAACATGGGCATCTATCGCCAGCAGGTGATCGGTCCGAACAGGACGATCATGCGCTGGCTCGGGCACCGCGGTGGCGCTCTCGATTACCGGGACTGGCAGGAAGCACACCCGGGCGAGCCCTTTCCGGTGGTCACGGTGCTCGGCGCCGACCCGGCAACTATTCTCGCTGCCGTCACGCCGGTGCCCGATACGCTGTCGGAGTACGCCTTCGCAGGCCTGCTGCGCGGCAGGCGCACGCGCCTTGCGAAAGCCACGCTGTCCGACCTGCAGGTGCCGGCCTCGGCCGAGTTCGTGCTCGAGGGCTTTCTGCACCCCGGTGACACTGCGGCAGAGGGGCCCTTCGGGGATCACACCGGGTACTACAACGAGGTCGATCACTTTCCCGTGTTCACGATCGAGAAGGTGACGCAGCGGCGCAACCCGATCTATCACAGCACCTATACCGGTCGACCGCCCGATGAGCCTGCCATCCTCGGCGTGGCCCTGAACGAAGTGTTCGTGCCGATCCTGCAGAAGCAGTTTCCCGAAATCGTCGACTTCTACCTGCCACCCGAAGGCTGCTCCTACCGCATGGCCGTGGTGAGCATCAGGAAGCAGTATCCGGGGCATGCCAAGAGGGTCATGCTTGGCGTATGGTCCTTCCTTCGCCAGTTCATGTACACGAAGTTCGTGATCGTGGTGGACGACGATGTCGACACGCGTTCCTGGGAAGACGTCATCTGGGCCATCACCACGCGCATGGATCCGACACGTGACACCACGCTGATCGACAACACGCCCATCGACTATCTCGATTTTGCCTCACCCGTCTCGGGCCTCGGTTCCAAGATGGGGCTCGATGCCACGAGCAAGTGGCCCGGTGAAACCACGCGGGAGTGGGGCGTGCCGATTCGGCAGGATGAGGCGGTCAGGGCGCGCATCGATGCGCTCTGGGACGAACTGCAACGGGAGTTGCAGTGCTAGCCCGGAAATCTCACCCCACCATTGAAAAAGGCCCCGCTCTGAGGCATAAATGCAAGTACGACCAAGCAGTTATGCGTCAACCAGAGGACAGGGC
>PDPU01000048.1 GCA_002746645.1 Gammaproteobacteria bacterium
CACTGCATCCGATGCACCGTCGCTGTCGGCAACTGCCGTGACATCGAACTCATCCACGTCCTTGACCTGGATGCTGAACACCCTGCTGGATGTCGAGCCGTCCGATGACTGCGCCTGCACCTCGATCTGATGCGATGCCGCCGTCTCGTGGTCCAGCGCACCGGCCACCGTCACCACGCCCGTGGTTCCGTCGATCGCGAACAGGCCACCCGCGTCATCCGTCAGGCTGTAGCTGACCGTGTCGCTGCCGTCGGGATCGCTGGCAGTCGCCGTGATGCCGACCACCGTACCGATGGCGGCGTTCTCGTTCACGGCATCCGATGCACCGTCGCTGTCGGCAACTGCCGTGACGTCGAACTCATCCACGTCCTTGACCTGGATGGTGAATGTCTGCGTGGAGATCGAACCGTCAGTTGATCTGGCCTGCACCTCGATCTGGTGTGACGCCGCCGTCTCGTGATCGAGTGCACCGGCCACCGTCACCACGCCCGTGGTCTCGTCGATCGCGAACAGGCCGCCCGCGTCATCGGTCAGGCTGTAGCTGACATTGTCACCAGCATCACCATCCGCAGCCGAGGCCGTGATGCCGACCACCGTGCCGATGGCGGCATTCTCGGCCACTGCATCGGCAGTGCCGTCAATGTCGCTGACCGCCGTGACAGCGTACTCGTTGACGTTGGTAACCGATATCGTGAAACGCTCGGTCGACGTCGAACCATCCGAGGACTTCGCCTGCACCTCGATCTGATGTCGGTAAGGCTGTAGGTAACCGTGTCGCTGCCGTCGGGATCGCTGGCAGTCGCCGTGATGCCGACCACCGTACCGATGGCGGCGTTCTCGTTCACTGCATCCGACGCACCGTCGCTGTCGGTAACTGCCGTGACGTCGAACTCATCCACGTCCTTGACCTGGATGCTGAACACCTGCGTGGATGTCGAGCCGTCCGATGACTGAGCCTCAACCTCGATCTGGTGCGATGCGGCCGCTTCGTGATCGAGCGTACCGGCTACCGTCACCACGCCCGTGTCGGCATCGATCGCAAACAGGCCGTCCGCGTCATCCGTCAGACTGTAGGCAACCGTGTCTCCCGCATCGTTGTCCGTGGCGGACGCCGTGATGCCGACCACCGTACCGATCGCAGCATTCTCGGCCACTGCATCCGATGCACCGTCGCTGTCGGTAACTGCCGTGACGTCGAACTCATCCACGTCACCGACCTGGATGCTGAACACCCGGGTGGAAGTCGAGCCGTCCGATGACTGCGCCTGCACTTCGATCTGGTGCGATGCGGCCGCTTCGTGGTCCAGCGCACCGGCAACCGTCACCACGCCCGTGGTCCCGTCGATCGCGAACAGGCCGCCCGCGTCATCGGTCAGGCTGTAGCTGACCGTGTCGCTGCCGTCGGGATCGCTGGCAGACGCCGTGATGCCGACCACCGTACCGATCACGGCATTCTCGTTCACTGCATCGGCAGTGCCGTCACTGTCGCTGATCACCGTGACGTCGAACTCATCCACGTCCTTGACCTGGATGCTGAACACCCGGGTGGAAGTCGAGCCGTCCGATGACTGCGCCTGTACTTCGATCTGATGCGATGCCGCCGCTTCGTGATCGAGCGCACCGACCACCGTCACCACGCCTGTCGTGGCATCGATCGCGAACAGGCCGCCCGCGTCATCGGTCAGGCTGTAGCTGACATTGTCACCGGCATCACCATCCGCAGCCGAAGCCGTGATGCCGACCACCGTGCCGACGGCGACGTTCTCGGCAACTGCATCGGCAGTGCCATCAATGTCGCTGATCGCCGTGACATCGAACTCATCCACGTCCTTGACCTGGATGCTGAACACCTGCGTGGAGATCGAACCGTCAGTTGACTTGGCCTGCACTTCGATCTGATGCGATGCGGCCGTTTCGTGATCCAGTGCACCGGCAACCGTCACCACGCCCGTGGTCTCGTCGATCGAGAACAGTCCTCCGGCATCGTCGGTGAGGCTGTAGGTCACCGTGTCGCTGCCGTCCGGATCGCTGGCAGTCGCCGTGATGCCGACGACCGTACCGATGGCGGAGTTCTCGTTCACGGCATCCGATGCACCGTCGCTGTCGGTAACTGCCGTGACGTCGAACTCATCCACGTCCTTGACCTGGATGGTGAACACCTGCGTGGAGATCGAGCTGTCCGATGACTGCGCCTGCACCTCGATCTGGTGCGATGCGGCCGTTTCGTGGTCCAGCGCACCGGCAACCGTCACCACGCCCGTGTCGGCATCGATCGCGAACAGGCCGCCCGCGTCATCGGTCAGGCTGTAGCTGACACTGTCGTCGAGATCAGCGTCATCCGCCTCCGCCGTTACACCAACGCCTGTACCGACTCCTGCAGCTTCACTGACACTATTTTCAGATACATCACTGTCAAGGACGGGCGATACATCGTAGAGATCAGGCGCTGTGGTGACAGCCGCTGCAGCGGAAAACTCGGAGCTGTCACCATAGGTGCCCGAAATCAGATGTTCCGTCGCGGTCGCGGTAACGACTTCACCGATGTTGAAGCTCGTCGTCACAGCCTCACTGAACGTGGCGTTGCCCGAGGCATCGGTGATAACGGTAATGGAGTGAAAAAGCCGTTCGCCTTCACCGTGTCCTGCCGGATCCGACGCCTGACTCAGGTAGAACTCGATCCGGTAATGCGAGTTCGCCGCGCTGTTGAGCGTGCCGCTCAGGTAAAGCTTGCCGTCACTCGTCTCCCATGCTTCATTGATGATCGGGTGATTCTGCAGATTGTTCGGTCCGACATCGGCATCACCGAGATCATTGACAGTGACAGCCGCAGGTTCGAGATCGATGGCCAGATCGGTGTTCTGTCTGAAGACATTGCCGAGGATGGTGTTGCCGGTCGCGCTCGTACCGCGGATGTTCACACCGCTCGCGCCGTTGTAGGCAACGGTATTGCCCGAGCCCACCGCAACACCACCGATGAGGTTGTTGGCCGCGGAGAGGATCAGGATGCCGTGGGTACCATTGCCGAGGCTGATGACACCACTGATGTCAGTACCAATGGCATTGCCGACCACGATGTTGTTGCGCGTGCCATTCTCACCGGTGTCGTCGATACGAACACCCGCACCACCATTGTCGCTGATCACATTGGCGCTGCCGGCGTTCGTACCGCCAACGACATTGTTGCTGGCCCCGGCTTCGATAACGATGCCGTCGTTCCCGTTGCCGATGGCCACATTGCCATCAGCACCGACACCGACACGATTGCCAACGATGTCATTACCGGTCGAAGCAGTGCCGTGAATCACGATACCGTGGGCATTCCCGGAAACGACGTTACCCTCACCGGCATTCTGCCCACCAATGATGTTGTCGGCAGACTCCTGCACGCTGATGCCATGCCCACCATTCCCGACGTCGGCATCGCCGGTGAAGCTGGTACCGATGTGGTTTCCGTATACGGAAACACTGGACGCATGATCGATGACGATACCGGAAGCGCCATTGCCGGAAACCACGTTGCGGGTTTCTGCCGTGGTGCCACCGATGGTCACGTCATTCGCCTGCACCAGAATGCCATGCCACTGATTGCCACGTACCTGGCTGCCTGAGGAATCCATGCCGATACGGTTGCCGAGAATCCGGGTGCCCATGGCGTTGACATCCACGAGAACACCGTGGCCGTTGTTGCCGCTGATGACGTTGCCGTGTCCGGCAATGCCGTCACCGAGGATGTTGTCCGGACCATCGAGACGGACGCCTCCCGTTGCATTGCCAATCACGGCACCGTCACGACCGAGCCCGACGGTATTGCCGATGATGGTGTTCCGGAAGGCATTGTCCTGAATGTCGATACCGTTTCCGCCATTCGCGGAAATGACGTTACCCATACCGGACATCGACGAGCCACCAATGACGTTGATGCTTGCGGATGCCGACAGCAGAACTCCGTGCTGGGCATTGCCGAGAGCCAGCACACCCGACGCATCGGTACCGATGTAGTTACCGGTGACACTGTTGCCCATGCTGTTCGCACCCGAGATGACAATGCCCGAGCCCCCGTTGCCCGACACGACATTGCGCTCGGCGTCAGACGCGCCACCAACCGTGATGTTCTGGGCGCCATCGATGAACACACCGTGTCCGCCATTGCCGATCTCGGTTGAGCCATTACGCGCGGTGCCGATGAAGTTGGCGACAAGCGTGTTGTGACTGGTGGCAGCGCCGGTGATCAGTACGCCGTCTCCGCCATTGCCCGAAATGGTATTGCCGAAATCGATCTCGGTCGAACCGATCGTGTTGCCCTGGCTGCCTTCTCCGATACGCACACCGGCGAGACCGTTACCGACACCCTGCCCGCCGTTGGACGAAAGACCGATGGTGTTGCCGACAACGGTCGTGTTCGTCACGCCCCCACCCGTTATTTCGATGCCATGGCCAAGATTGCCCGAGATCAAGTTACCGAGCTCGCCACCGATGTACGTGTTCACGGCAACTTGCTGCACCTTGATGCCCGAGAGCACGTTGGGCAAGGCCGTGACACCATCAATGGCAATGCCGATGTAGTTGCTTTGAATTTCGGTGTCCTGCGTATCCAGGCCGCCGACCTGCACGCCATTCGCGCCGTTGGCGGCAATCGCATTGCCACCGCGAATGGACGTATTCAGGGCGCCATTCCCGACACCGATGCCGTTGTGGCCGTTACCCAATGCGGCACGACCAGTGACATCGATGCCGATGAAATTGCCCTCGATGATAGTGTGGTTGGAGGTGGCGACGCCCTCGTTGTTGATGGAGATTCCGTTCCCGCCGTTCCCGGCGATCACGTTGCGCTCGCCTGTCATGTTGCTGCCGATGATGGTGTTGGTCGCCCCGTTATAGAGGACGACACCGTGGCGAATGTTGCCGATGGCCGCCGTGCCGGAATGGTCGGTTCCGATGAAATTGCCGGTTATTCGCGTGCCGTTTGAGGAGCCAAGGACCATGATGCCGTCGCCGCGGCCACTGGCGCTGGTGCCATTGCCGGAGATCACGTTGCCGTGAATCACGGTGCCGTCGTTGGCGTTGACGATGATGCCCCGCTGCGCGTTGGGCACGGCTGCCGTCCCGTCATGATCGGTACCGACGAGGTTCCCGATGATCTGGTTGTTCGAAGCGCCTGCGCCTTCCACGCGCACGCCCGCATCACCATTGCCCGACAACAGGTTGCCGCCAAGCGCGCCTCCGATGGTGTTGTTCGAGCCTTCGTAGATGTAGACGCCCGAACGGCCATTGCCATCGCCGACGCTGGAGACGAGGCTGCCGACGTGATTCTGCGCGATCGTGTTGTGCGAGGACACGATCATGATGCCGTCCCGTTCGAAATTCAGGATGCCGAGTCCCCGCACCGTGCTGCCATCGGAACCCGTTGAGAGCTGGAGGCCATTGCCGTAGCCGGCAACGCTGCCGTCGATCGTCACCACGGGAATTCCGGCAAATCCCGGCGCCGTGGTGGCATCGATGACCACCGCCTTCGAGATCACAGGCAGGATGCTGTCGAGGTTGATGACCCCTGCAACGTCGAACTCGATCAAGTGTGTTGCCCCGGTCGTGTCATTGGCATCGATAATCGCCTGCCGAAACGATCCGGCACCATGGTCATTCAGATTGCTGACGGTGAACGTGGCCAGCGTTCCTGCGTAGCTCTCGCGCAGCGTATCGCTCAGCAGTACCTCGCCCGCCACATCGCCATGACGGTACTCGAGCGACCAGTCACCACCGACGCGGCCGTTGCCGGTCAGGTCGACCGAGGCAGCGACATCGGTACCGGTCAGCGCCGCGAGGGTATCGACGAGATTCCGGCCACTCTCGGTCGCGGCAAGATCACAGCCGTAGATCAGGAAGTCGGCCTCGGCGGTAAAGTTATCCTGCCAGTTCGCGAGGCGATCGGCTTCGGCCAGCACATCGACAAGCCCCAGTTCGGTACCGGACAGTGTGAGTGATCCCTCGCCGGCGTGCGAGATGAGATGCAACTCGGCGATGTCGCTGTAGTTCGACACGATGCTGTCGAGTTGTTCGATGGGGGAGCCGTTCCGGTCACTCGTGGATTCCGCGCCCAGCACGTGAACGAGCAGATTCGGATCGTCACGCGAGGCAATGTCGGCAACGATTCCCTCGACATCATCCACGGCACTGTCGATGATCACGAGAATCATGCCTTGCCGGTCATGCGCGGTCGCGGCATCCTCGCTGACGAGCATGTCGCTTGTCCGGGCATCGAACGCGAGCGCATCACTCGCCCGCAGGTCCATTGCCACCGGCAGTGACCCTTCCGCCACCCGGCCTACCGGGTTGCTGCCGACCTGGGTACCGCTGCCGAGAACATCGGCAAGAAACGGCACATCGGCCGAGAACAGCAGTCGTGGTTCCAGTGCCTCGAGCCGCCAGGGCTTCGCCAGCGAACGCAGCTCACCGCCCGTACGGTGAGCGCGTTCCCGGCGACGGTCGTCTGGTTTCGGTGGCGTGCGTGACATTCAGGAATACCCGGACTCAGTCGTCCGCAGCCGCGTGCTCGACAGTGGCACCGAAGGAGACGCGGCACTGCTGTCCGGCAACGATGGCGCGATCGGTGTTCGGCAATGTCAGTCGAATGCCGAAGGTGCCACTGCGCGTGTCGAGCAGTGGATCCACGACATCGACGACCGCACTCACGGGATCACCACTGCCGAATTCCGGATACACGCTCGCCACATCACCGACCCGGACGCGTCCGAAGGCGCTGCCGGGCAGAATGACTTCGACACGCAAGGGGTCGATTTCCGCTACCGTGAGCACCGGCTTGTCGTAGACGAACTCACCGGGAAAGCGCAGAAGCTCCACGACCACACCATCCACGGGACTCGAGATGGTGCGCTGCGACAGTTGCTCCTCGACTCGCGCCAGTTCGAGCCGGGCGAGTTCATGCGTGTCGCGTGCCTGCACGAGCGCCGCGTCCGCCACCTGCTGGCGTGCGAATGCTTCATCACGTTGCTGCCGTGGTACCAGACTCTGTGATTGCAGCTTGACGATACGTTTGAGGTTGTGCGTCGCCAGGGCCAGATCCGCCTCGCGTGCCGCGATGTCGCTGGTCATGGTGGCACGCGCTCTGGCCTGCTCGACCGACAGGCGTTCGATGTCCGACACGAGTTCGGCCAGCGGCTGGCCCTTTCGAACCTCGTCTCCCCGGTCCACCAGCAGCCTTTCGATGACACCCTGCGTGGAGCTGCCCACCTGTGTCACGACGTTGGGCTCGATCAGGCAATCGTGAAGGACACCTTCTTCCGCAGCAATGCTCGTCGGCCGTACGTTGACATCGGCCGCATTCGACACACCGGACAGCATTGCGACGAGGCCGAGAACGAGCAGCAGTCTGCGTACCGGCGAACTCCCGCCGCATGCGCTGAATGTCGGTTTCGATTCCTGCAACATCTGATCAATCCAGTTCCATACCGAAGGTCAGCAATCGCTGGCCGCGCTCGCGCAGATCGCGCAGATCGCGTCGACGTGTTCGTTCTCGTGCGGCGACATGACGACGCACCAGGCCAGTGGCAAGGCCAGCCAGTCGTGCCGTTACACGCGGCAGCGCACCGCTGGCTCGTACCAGCAGGGCACGGAGTGGCGCGGACAGGTGGTCCCGCAGCATCTCGTCCTCGAGACAGAGAACGCTCTGCCCGCTACCCGGCCGCCCCTGGCGAGCCGCTCGCCCGAAAAGCTGCCTGTCAACACGTATCGACGCATTGAGTTCAAGATTGAGCACATGCAGACCACCGAGTGCCTCGGCCTTGGGTCCGATCCTGATGTCGGTGCCGCGTCCCGCCATGCCGGTGGCCACGGTGATCGCGCCCGGCGCGCCTGCCATGGCGATCACGCCGGCCTCGTCGGCATCCTGACGAGCGTTCAGTACGCTGTGATCAAGATCACAGGTCGCAAGGCAACGCGACACCTCTTCGGAGAAGGCCACGCTGCGTGTGCCGATCAGAACAGGCTGGCCGCGTGCGTGTCGCTCCTCGACAAGGCTCATCGCCGCCGCAAGTTGCTCACGGCGTGTGGCATGAAACGAGGCCGGCAGCACGTCGAGACGCGCGGGCAGATGCGTCGGTACGCTGACCACCTGCAGCGCATAGATATCGGCAAGCTCGACAGCCGCTTCGCGCAGGGTGCCACTCATGCCCGACAGCGCGTGATAGCGGTTGAAGAAATCCTGAAAGCTGATTGCATCGATGACATCATGATCATCACCGGACTCGGCGCGCTCCTTGATCTCGAGCATCAGGTGCAAGCCGTGTTGCAGACGCCGCTCGGGCATGGCACGACCGGTGGACTCGTCCACGAGCAACACCTTGCCCGCCTGCACGAGGTAGTGTCGGTCGCGCCGATACAGATGCAGTGCCGCCAGTGCCTGACGAACCCGCTCCATGCGGTAGCGCTCGAAACGCCATACGCCATCGAGTCGCTCGGTGAGTCTGCGCACCGAGTCTTCGCCCGTGTCGGTCAGCACCACCTGGGAGATGTCCCGCCGCAACATGAAGTGACGGTTTTGCACCAGTGCACGCGCGATGCCAAGCGCGACGCTCGCCTCCGTCGCCGCCTGCCGTTCGGCCCCCCGCGCCTCGGCCAGCACCAGCGGCGTGGATGCGTCATCGATCAGCACGCTGTCGGCTTCATCGACAACGGCGAAGCACAGCCCGCGCAGCAAGGGCATTCCCGTTTCGCTGCCGGTGAGACTCGACAGACACTCACCGAGCGAGCCCGGCCGTGCTCTGCCACCGTTGCCGCGTCGGCACCGATCCCGCAGATAGTCGAAGGCGAGTTGCTTGTTGGTGCAATAGACCACATCGGCAGCGTAGGCATCGCGACGCGCCTCTTCGTCCATGCCTTCGACCACGGCCCTGACCGAGAGGCCGAAATGAGCATACAGCGCCTTGAAGGCCTCGCTGTCACGCGTGACCAGATAGTCGTTGACACTGATCACGTGTACGGGCATGCCGGCCAGAGCCGCAGCAATCGCCGGCAGGCAGGCAGTGACACTCTTGCCTTCTCCGGTCTGCATCTCCACCAGCGAGCGATGCAGCATCGCCCAGCCGGCAAAGAGCTGCTCGGGATGCAACTCGAAGCCACAATGCCGGCGCACGGCCTGGACCAGGGTGCCGAACAACGCGACCAGCACATCCCGTTCGAAGCCATCGCGAGACAGACGCTCTCTAAGTACGGCAATGCGATCCTCTTCGACCATGCTCGCCCGCTCGATCTCGGCCAGAATCGGCGCAAAGTCGTCGAAGCGCCAGGGTCTGGCGATCAGGGAACGCAGGCGGGCTTCGAGCGCCGAATCAGCGCGCCGCTGTCGTCGCTCGGGACGGTGTCCGTGGCGAAGCCCCGGACGAACGATGTCGAAGGCCACCGTGCTCATCTGCCCTGCACCTCGCCGAGAAGCAGTCGCTGCAGTGCGAGCAGCGATCGCTGCAGGAGCGTCTCGGCACGGCGCTCGATGCGCACACTGACATGGCTACCCACGGGCGCCGCCGCGATACCCTCGGGCCAATCGAGTTCGACATCGAAGGCCGCCTCACGCAGCTCGCGATCGGTACCGCCTCCCTGATTCTCGAGCCTGCCGCCACCCTTTCTCGTCAGGGCGGCAGAAACCGCCGTACGCGATGCCACCGGCGAGAGCCGCCTGACGCTGCTTGACCAGGTATGCCCCTCGGGATCGCTGGCAAGTCGCAGCGCGACGCTCCTGAATCTGTCGTCGTCGAGTTCCCTCACGTGGCGCTCGGGCAGGGCTGCTCGCACCACGCGCTCGTGCTTCGGAAGAATCACCGCTGCTTCGGCTCCCTGCCGGAAAAACCGCCCCGCAAGTGCGGCATCGGGATCGACCACGAATTGCCCGTCGTAGGCGGCCACCAGAACCTGATCGGCAACTTCGGCCTCGACCCGTCGCAGGCGCTCTTCGAGCAACGCACGCTCGGCACGCAGACGCTCGGTCGCAAGCGCATCATCAAGCCCTGCGGCCGCGATCCTCGCTTCCACCTCGGCAAGGCGCGCCAGCAGTGACAGGCGTTCGGTGTCAAGTTCCTCGTTCTCGCAGCGGAGGATTTCGCTGCCGCGCCGCACCTCGCCACCCGGAGTGGCCACGACACGGGTGACTTCGCAATCGCTCGCGGCACGGAGGATGGCGTTTTCGGGCAACCACACCACACCCGTGACGGTACGACTGGCCGGAAGCGGCACCAGCATGAAACACAGCAGCAAGGGTACGCCAAGCGCCACGCTTCGCCACAGCGGGCGGTAGCGCGTCTCGCGGACTTCGGAACGGATAAATGTCGCATAACGCCAGAACGGCAGAACAATCAGGGCGAAAAGCACCCAGATTGCAAGCACCTTGCCAAGGAAGAAGTAACGCTTGCTCAGAAACAGCGCGATACCGAACATGAGCATGATTCGGTAGACCGTTGCCGACAGACAATGCCCGATCAACCACGCCGACTCCCGCGCATCGAGCGGCTCCGGTGCATCCCGCGCGGCAGACGACGCACTCCCGGATGCTGCCGCATTCGTCTCGCCGAACACGAGGCGCCGCAGCATGGCCAGCGTATGGCGCTTGCCACGCGATTCGAGTTCCGGAATCTCCAGCCAGTCGGCAAGGAGGTAGTAGCCATCGAAACGCAGCAGCGGATTGGCGTTGAACAGCAGTGTCGAGAGGCCACCGATGAGCATCAGACGCAGTGCCAGATCTGCCACGACCCCCGAGACGTTGAGCCAGACCAGAGCCGCGACTGCGGCGATGGCAAGCTCGGCGACGATACCCGCCGCATTGATCACCATGCGCTGCCGCTTGTCAGGCAGTATGCCGGCGGCACTCGCATTCACGTAGGGAATGGGCAGCAGGACCATGAGTGCAATACCCATTTCGCGCACTTCGCAGCCGTATCGCTTCAGTGCCAGCGCATGCGCGAACTCGTGCACGGCCTTCATCACCACCCAGCACAGCGCCAGCAGCAGAAGCTCTCTCGGCGCCAGCAGGTCGGCGTCGGCAATCGCCTGCCGCAATGCGCTCCCGTGCGGCAGCACGGCACACAGGGCAACCACGACCAGCGCCAGCCAGGCGGCGGCCAGGCGGCGGCTGAACAGACGCTCGGCGAGTGGCCGGCAACGCTCGAGCCAGGGGTCCGGATCGACAAGCGGAAAGGTCATGAACAGGGGATTCATCCAGCGGCGGCGGCGAGTGGAACGTCGCTCTTCATCGCCACGGCTGAAGAGGTATTCGGCATCGAGCCGCTGATCGACCACGATCAGTCCCGCAGCATGAAGCTCGGCCAGCAGGGCCATGAGTTCCGGTTGCCCGGGTGCGCTCTCACCGAAGCGCGCCAGAGACTCCTCCCAGATGTCGGTCACCGAACGGGTGCCGTCGAGGCGCATCACCAATGCATGGCTGCGAGCATCGAGGCGGTACAGCTTTCCGCCGCTGCGCCGTTGCAGCACGTAGGTGTTGCTGCCGCGATAGCTGTGCAGCTCACTGACGACATCGGCCGCGAGTGACGGTCTGAGATCCCTGACACGGTGCCAGTGTTCGCTGAACAGCGGCCCTGCACTCACCAACCCCACTCCCAGAGCTTGAGTCGCAGCCAGTCGCTCAGTCCGTGCGTCCATACCCACAGGAGGCTTGCATCACCCACGTCGAGCTTGCCCCAGCCACTCTGGCCGGCGCGGAACGCCGGATCGGGATCGAGCAGTGCGGCTTCCACGCGGAAGCGGTTCTGCCCCCCGGCAGGTTCCGACATCGGGTGTACCGACGTCACCTCGATGGCGTGCTGTTCGGAGGGGTTGGCCGCCAGCGAGAGCGCGCCATGCTGCCCCGCGGCAATCCGCTGCACATCCCGCTCGTCGACCAGCAGATGTACCGCATAGGTTTCGTCGGGGGCGATTTCCACCAGGGTATCGCCCCGTTCGACCGTGGCACCGAGCGCCTGTTCGAGTTCGCCATTGACGACGATGCCGTCGATCGGCGCGCGCAGTACCGAGCGCTCGAGCCGCTTCTCGAGAAGCGTGATCTCGGCGTCGAGCTGCGACTGTTTCGCCATCAGCAGCGCAAGCTCGCTGCGATCGGCTTCCGCCATCGCCGCACGCATCTCGCCCCTCAGCGCCGCCTGCTGGTTGCGCATGCCCTCGATTTCCATGGCAAGCTCCGTCGCTTCGAGCGCCAGCAGCGGCTGCCCCGCACTGACACGCTCGCCAAGCACGACCTGTACCTGTTCGATCTGGCCGGCACGAGGTGCCGCCAGCAGACGCCGCTCGCTGGCGACGAGCCGGGCTTCGGCCGTTACGCGATGCGTCACCGGCAGCAACGCCGCCACCAGCAACATCACAACCGTCATCGCCACCGCCAGTTTCGCCACGAGAAAGCGGGGGGCGACCAGATCACCGAGGCGCTCATGCAGACGCGCTTGCGCGTGCGCAACAAGCCCCTGCTCCGCCCGTTCGCGAAGCGCGATGACCGGTGCCACGGCGACAGCGATCTGTTGCACGAGTTCGACGGTCGCCGGCGACCAGCGAGGTCGTCCCTCGGTTTCGAGGAGCAGGGCGCCGATGGTCTTCTCCGCCGCCACCATGGGCACGACGCAGATCTGCCGTGTCTCGCGCTGCATCAACCACTCCTCGACCGGTACGGGCAGATCCTCCACCGGCTCGTCGCCCATGTGCTGCAGCACCCGATCGGCATCGATGGCTGCCTGCATGACCCTGCACGCCAGTCGCAGCTCGCTGGATCCGGGATCCACGCGGTCGTGCTGGGAAAGCGCGCGTACCCGTAGCGTTCCCCGATGCTCGGTGGCAACGAGCACACGCGTACAGCGAAACCGCGCCTGCAGATTGTTGGCGAGTCCGAGCAGCACAGAATCGATACTGCCGGCATCGAGCACCCCGGCCACCACGGACAGCACCGCCGCCTGGCGCTGACCGAGCATTTCGAGCCTCAGGGCGCGCGTGCGGAGGCGAATGGCTTCGGCAGCCGAAGGCCTGCCTGATGCCTTCGCGGAGCGGCCGAGTCCGTCAGGCAAACGCACGGCCGAATCGGCACCGCTCGGCTCGCCGGCGCGCTGATTGTCGGGAACCGCTGACATCGGGCGATTGCATTCCTGAAACCATGAAAGACATCCCACTTAGCGGCCGATTCGCGAATTGGTTTAGAAGCTGCTGTGGACGCCGTCACACCGTCACGGGCGTGGCACCGGGGCATTCTGCCGCCAGACCGATTGCGGACAGGAAGGCTCCTTCACGCCTACACTCGCACCTGCGCCGCTGCCACGATAAGCGCAGGCGTTGCCTGTGAGGCTTCCGTTCCACCGGACAGCAGCTCACGCCGACACCATTCACCCGAAAGCCGGGAGCGACACTCATGCTGAATGTACTGAATACGACATGGGCCCTGATGCTCGGCATCTTCCTCCTGCAACTCGGCAACGGTCTGCAGGGCACGCTGCTCGGCGTACGCGGCTCGCTCGAAGGCATCGACCCCTCGGTCATGGGTTACGTCATGTCGGGGTATTTCGTCGGCTTTCTCGGGGGATCGAAACTGACGCCCATTCTGCTCGGTCAGGTCGGCTACATCCGTGTCTTTGCCGCGCTCGGTTCGATCGTATCGGCGGCCTTCATCCTCTACGCCTCGATCGTGTCGCCGATGGCGTGGTTCTTCTTTCGTGTCGTGGTCGGCTTCAGCATCTGCGGCATCTACGTGGTAGCCGAGAGCTGGCTGAACCATTCGGCCGACAACGCAACGCGCGGCCAGGCGCTGTCGCTGTACCTCATCGTGCAGATGACGGGGATCGTGCTCGGGCAACTGCTGCTGAACACCGCCGACCCTTCGGGCTACGACCTCTTCGTGCTGATTTCGGTGCTCGTGTCGCTGTCGATCACCCCGATGCTGCTGTCGTCGACCGCCGCTCCCCTGCACCAGTCATCGCAGTCGATGTCCCTGCGCGAGCTCATGGATACCTCGCCACTCGGCACCGTCGGCATGTTTCTGATGGGCGGCGTCTTCGCCTGCCTGTTTGCGATGTCGCCGATCTACGCCACCGAAAGAGGGTTGAGCCTCTCGCAGACCTCGACCTTCATCATGATGATCTTCATCGGCGGCATGGTGTTCCAGTACCCGATCGGCTGGCTGTCCGATCGCATGGACCGGCGCCGGCTCATCGTGGTCCTCGCGATCATCGGCGCCTTCATGGCCTGGATCGGCATCATGTTCGACAGCTTCGGCGCGGTCGTCATTGCCGGCCTCGTCATCGGTGGCACGTCCAATCCGCTGTATTCGCTCCTGGTAGCCTACACCAACGACTATCTCGAACACGATCAGATGTCGGCAGCTGCGGGCGGACTGCTGTTCGTCAATGGTCTCGGTGCGATGTTCGGCCCGATCCTGATCGGCTACGCCATGAGTTCCTTCGGCGCCGAGTGGTTCTTCATCACGCTGCTGCTGCTCATGAGCGCGATCGCACTCTACGGCATCTACCGCATGACGCGACGCAGCACCGTCGACATCGAGTACCACGTTCCCTATGTACCGATGGGTACACGCAGCACGCCGATCACCGCCGAAATGGCCATGGACATCGTCGAGGAAGAAGTGCTGGAAGCCGCCGAAGAAGCCGAGGAGGCCGATTCCGCCGGTGATGTCGGCGACAGCGAGGACGAGCGTAACTAGCCGCCGTTCCGAAGGTAGGCCGTGCACTGACGTTTCTGCCGCTGCAGATCGGCAGCGCCTCGCGAGCTGCGGTCGCGCTCGTCGACAGCAACCTTGATGAGCTCGGCATCGAGTCTGCGGATTTCCTCGACCAGCGCCATGGCTTCCGCCGGACGGGCTCCGTGGCCGCCACGATCACGCTCGCTCCGACCGGCCCGACCCAGCGCATCGATCGCGAGACGCCGATCACGGTCGAGTTCGGAGACGCGCTCCCAGTTGTCCGCTGCGGCCTGAATCAGCATGTCACGCATCAGTACATGCAGACGTTCGAGTTCGACAAGCATCGCTTCAGGCTGCCCGTTCACTTGCCGGCATCGCCTGCCAGCCTTCATGCAGCGTACCGATGAGTCCGGCGATTTCATCGAGCCTGTCGACGTCGTTGTGCAGTGACGCCTCGAGCAGGCCATGCTTGCAGTATTCGTAGAGTGCCATGAGATTCCTGGCCATCTCGCCACCGGCTTCCATGTTCAGGCTGCCCATGAGTTCATCGACGATGTCGATGCAGCGCGTGATCACCTGACCCTTTCCCGCCATGTCGCCGTGCCCGATCATGCCGCGAGCAATGGCGATGCGTTCGATTGCGCCCTGCATCAGCATGGCCGTGAGTTCGTGCGCACTGGCCCCTTCCACCACCGTGGCCCTGCGGGTATCAAGGTAGGCCGCGACGCCGGCTTTCGATTGCATGTGGTTCATGAGATGTCGTTGCTTCCTCAGCCGTTGTTGATGTTAAGTGCACCGAGCTGACTGGCCAGGTAGCCACTGGTGTTCTGCAACTCGGCCACAAGACTGTCCATGGCGCCGAATTGACGCCGGTAGCGTGTCTCGGTCTGCTCCATGCGGTACTCGAGCCGCTCGATCTGATCCCCGATACGCCGCTTGCGCGCATCGATTCCGTCTTCGCGCGAATCGATGGCGCCACCGGATTCGGTATAACTCTCGATGGTCGCGGCAATGCGCGCGCCAAAGCCCTCTTCGGGATCGACGAAGGCCTTGACGAGATCCTCGATGCGTTCGGCCGACGCGTCACCGAGCCTTGCCTGATCGAGACTCAGCACGCCATAGCGATCGAAACTGAGTCCCAGTTCGAATACCGATACCGACTCGTCTTCATCAAGTGGAATCTCGGCAAAGAAATCCTGGCGCAGGCTCGATTCGATGCCACGCAGTATCGATTCGCCACTCAGTGAATTCGCGGCAAGGTTCTGCAGCGTCGAACGCATGGCATTGTAGGCCGTGACGAATTCCTCGAGACCACTCGCGAAGGATTCGGTGTTGCGCGCCGTCTGGAGCGTCGCTTCACCGGTGGCCTCGAGCGTCAGGGTCACACCCGGTATCACGCCACTGACGTCATTGCTGTTGCTGGTGACGGGAAACCCGTCGACACGAAGCTCGGCATCGCTCGCCGCCTCGAGTTCGGTGAACATCGCGGGCGCCGCGATGATGTTGTCTGTGCCGCTTTCTCGCGCGGTCAGTACGAGGCGACTGCCGCCATCAACGTTGATGATGCTGGCACTGATGGCAGTGTTGCCGTCGGCCTCGTTGATCGCATCGCGCAACCCGGCAAGTGAATTGTTTTCGGCATCGATGATGACGTCGAAGGCGGTTTCACCCGAGCTGAACGCATACACCCCTTCACCCACCTCGGCGTCGATGTCGTCGAAGGCGGTGGAACTCATGCGGTGCGTCGTCGCGAGCGAGAGCACTTCCACCTCATGTTGCTCGGCAGAGGTTCCCCTGGTGGTAGTGGCAGTGATGACTTCCTCGTCGCTGGAACTGGCTTCATAGGCACCGAAGGTGTCACTGTCGGCGAGCTTGTCGGCAGCCGATTCAAGGCTTGACAGCGCGCCCTTGAGACTCCCGAAGGCGCTCAGCTGCACATCGAGCGCCGCATCACGCTGCGAGAGATTTTCGATGGGTTGACGCTCCAGCGTCATCAACTGGCTCACGATCGATTCGATATCGATGCCGGATCCGACCCCTGATGATGTGATCATGAACAACGTCCTCTTTCGAAAGACGACAGCCACCCGTGGACGGCTGCCGTCATTGACAGGAATCGGCCATTCGGTCGATTTCTTGAAGGTAGCGGAGATGGTGGCGGAAAATCGGACATGTCAGCCGGTATCCGACACCACCATCCGCCTGTTCGTCATCAGCCAAGGAGGCTCAGCACCGACCGTGGCGTCGAGTTCGCCTGCGACACCATCGCGGTACCGGCCTGCGAGAGGATCTGCGCACGCGTCATCGCGGCGGTCTCCTGGGCAAAGTCGGCGTCGACGATACGGCCGCGCGCGGCCGACAGGTTCTCGCTCGTGATCTGGATGTTGGTCACCGCGTTCTCGAAGCGGCTCTGCAGGGCGCCGAGGTCGGCGCGAGTGCCGTTGATCTTCTGCAGCGCCGTATCGATGGTGTCGAGTGCCATCGAGGAGCTGAAGGCATCCGTCACCTTGATGTCGGCAAGGCCGTTCGTTGCAGCCGCCGTGACATCGGTGGCGGAGCCACCAAGCACACTGCCTTGCATGCTGAAATCCTTGTCTGAGACCAGCGACAGGGTGTTGTCATCGGCATTGATGTAGGCCGTGACGCCCGACTCGCCCGAGACCTTGTTGACGGCGTTCGCGAGCTGCGAAAGGCGCTCGCCGATACTCTCGGCTTCAGCGACCGCACCCAGATTGACGGTCTTCGTTCCACCGGCGCCATCATCCACGGTGAGTTGAAGCTGGTCGCCGGCGATTGCGCCCAGATCCCCATTCGTCACCGCGGCCGAGGTGCCGACGGCACGATCGGACACACCGAGGCTTTCGGTGCGCGTATCGGCGATCTCGCTGATGGCGATCGACTCGCCGCCGTTGGCACCCACCTGGAACACCTGCGAGGAAAAGCTGCCGTCGAGCAGCTTCTTGCCGTTGAAGCTCGTCTGCGTGGCAACACGATCGATCTCGTCCTTGAGCTGCTGCACTTCGGCATCCAGCGCTTCACGGTCACTCGTGCTGTTCGTGG
>PDPU01000049.1 GCA_002746645.1 Gammaproteobacteria bacterium
GCTGAGCCGCAAGACGTGGTGCGTGACGCGCAAACCCGAGGTGCTCGACGACATTCTGGCGATCTACACGGGCTTCCACAACGAGCGACTGACCGCCCGCCCGGCGAAACGCTGAGCGTGCCGGAGCCGGTGCCGGATTCTTCACCCACAGCCAGGGTCATCAGTTAGCAAATCATGCGCGAAATCGCCGAATCGAGATACGCATCATCGACTGATCGACGTTTATTGAAGTGACAGGCTGCGAAGCTCTTCCGGATACTGGTATCGTTGCATAAAGGACAGGTGTACCGTCGGGCCTAGCGGCTCGTCTCGGCGCCCACGAGGGGCGGTCGGTGCATCCGAGCTACGATTGTCAATGCCGTGGATGCGGTCAGTCTGGAAACATGGAAATCAAGCCTCGAAGCGACTGTTTTGCCTTGGGCGTGCTGGTCGGCGCCCTCGCTCTTGTCGCCACTCAAAGTGGTGTGGCGCACGCCGACGCCCGTCTCGAACCGTTGCCTGATAGCCGACAGTTCAGCGACCACGAATTCGACATCGATATCGATATCGATGGCACCTGCCATGCGGATGGCTTCGACAACGGTCACTGTGGCGACATGCGGGACGATGTTCCGCACCCCGATCGCGATGCCGACGGCAGGGCCAACCAGGACGATCTCGACGATGACAATGATGGCATCCTCGACAGCGAGGAGGGTCTCATCGATGCCGACGGCGATGGTGTAGCCGATGCCGATTCGCGTGACACCGATGGAGATGGCACACCCGACGGCAACGATCTCGACAGCGACAACGACGGCATTCCGGATCTCGTCGAAGGGCGTGTAGGTCCGAGCGATGCCGAACGTCTTGATGTGAAGCTGGTCGGTGCCATCCATTTCGAAGTGCCAGTGGGCGCAAATGGCCTGGCCGACGAGCTCGAGACCGCGCTCGATTCAGGTCAGCCGGTGCGCGCGCTGCCCGACACCGACGGCGATGGCGTCCCCGACTACCTTGATCTCGACAGTGACAACGATCGTCTTGCCGACATCGTCGAAGCCGGTGGTCTTGACGTCGACAACGACGGTCGCGTCGATGGCTTTTTCGACAATGACGGCAAGGGCGTGGACGACGTCGTGCAGGTCAATCGACTGCCCGTCTTCGACACCGATGGCGATGGTACGCTGGATTTCCGCGACGCCGATTCCGATGACGACGGCATCAGCGACACCGTCGAGTCGACTGGATCGAACGACAGCGGTGGTCTGGTGCCGGTACGTGACAGCGACAACGACGGTGCCGGTGACCAGCGCGAGAACGATGCCGACGGTGATGGCATTCCCGACAGCGTGGAAGTTGGCCCGGACGTCAATGCACCGCTCGATTCGAACGGGGATGGCGTGGCCGACTACCAGGATGATCAGACCTTGACCAATGCCGGTGGCACGGGTGATGGTGCCGGCAACGGCTCGGGCAACGGCTCGGGCAACGGCTCGGGCAACGGCTCGGGCAACGGCTCGGGCGACGGCTCGAGTGCCGGCGGCAATGCGGAAGCAGGTGGCGCACCGAGCGCCGGTGATACCGACGGTGACGGCATCGAGGATGCTCTGGATATCGACGACGACAACGACGGTCTGACCGATGCTCAGGAGTTCGACGGAGAGAAGGACAGCGACGGTGATGGCATCGTCGATTCGCGCGACCTTGATTCCGACAATGACGGTCTCACCGATGCCGAGGAAATCGGCCTTGATGCCGTGCTTCTTGCCAGCCTCGACAGTGATGCCGATGGTCGACTCGATGTCGGCAGCGTCGGCAGCAACGGTCTTGCCGACCCGCTGGAGTCGACCCCCGACAGTTCGACAACTACCGTTGAACCGAGGGATACCGATGGTGATGGCGTTGCCGACTGGCTGGATACCGACAGCGATGGCGACGGTATTCCTGACATTCAGGAAACCTTCGGAGTCAACGTGGACCTGAACAACGATGGCAGGGTGGATTATTTCAAGGACGTGAACGGTGACGGTCTTGACGACATGCTGGCTGCTGCCGAACGCCCGGACAACGATGCCGATCATGACGACAAGCCCGATCACCTCGATCTCGACAGCGACAACGACGGTGTCGCCGATGCCGACGAACCCGCCGGCGAAGGCCCGCAGGCGGATGATGTAGTCACTGCAGTTGTCGAAACCGGGCTCGGTGGCAATGGTGTCGGTGGTTGCAGTATCGCCGGAGGTGTGAACGCTTCGACGGGTGCGGGGAGTGGTGCCGTACTGCCGCTGACGGCAGTGCTGGTTGCTGGCATGATCGCCTGGCGCCGCCGAACGCGCGTGCTGAAGCTGGTTGCTTTCACGAGCACTGCACTGCTCACCGGTTGCAGCTTGCTGCCGGGTTCTGGCGGCAGAGACAACGACCACTTCAGCAACCGCTTCTATGCCGGTGTCGGCGGCCTTGTCAGTCAGGTGGAACCGGATGCCGACAATGTGCCTGGCGTGACCGTTACCGAAGACCGGAGTTCGGGTTTCTCGGGCATGGTCGGTTTCGACATCAACCGCCTGTTCTCCGTCGAAGCTCACCTCGCCGATCTCGGTGAGGCAGAACTCGATCCCGACGCCACCATCGACTATCAAGTGGGTGGCCTGAGCGGTGTCGTCTATGCACTCAATACCGCAAGGCTCGATCTCAATCGCCGTGCCGGTTTCTCGTTGTTCGGCCGTGTCGGCGTCGGTGCCATGCAGAACGACGCTGACGGCGTCGCATACGAACGCGTCAATGATGTACATCTTCTGCTTGGCAGCGGTGTCGAGTACGGTTTCCGTAACGGCTTTGGTTTGCGTGCCGAACTCATGGCGCACGATACCGATGCACGCTATGGCCAGATCGGTCTGCTCTATCGCTTCGGCGGGAACAGCGATGATCTATCCCACAGCGTCGAACCAGTGCCGGAGACCGATGTGGACCTGAGCGCCATTGTTTCGTCCTCGAACGAGCACAGCGTACCGGTCGATGCCGATACCGAAGCCATGTCGGTCGAGCCCGGCCGTGACAAGCGTCGCGGTCCGCGCAACGATCGTGATGCCGACGGCATTCGCAATTCGCGCGACGACTGCCCCGACACCCGGGCGGGTGTACCTGTCGACAAGCGTGGTTGCAGTGTGTTCGGTGGCACCGTGGAAGGCATCACCTTCCTTTCGGGCTCCGACCAGCTTACCGACGAGGCAAAGGCCGAACTCGACGCGATTGCCGCGGTACTCGAGCGTCATCCCGATGTCGTGGTCTCGGTCGAAGCCCATACCGACAACCAGGGGTCGGCCAGGAGCAACCTCGAGCTGTCACGTCGACGCGCCGTGTCGGTGTCGAGTTATCTTGTCGATGCCGGCATCGCAGGTTCGCGCCTCAAGCCGAAGGCCTTCGGTGAGTCAAAGCCTGCCGTCACCAACGCCACCGCAGCAGGCCGCAAGGCAAACCGTCGCGTGGAGTTTCACGTGGTTCCGTAGCCGAGACGTTTCCGTGCAACGCAACCGTGAACCCACTCGAGGCCGGGTCCAGAGCACTTCTGCCGGTTTCGCATGGCAATCGAATGGTCGCCTTTGGTAGATGCGGCGGCCTGTCGTTGCAATCGTGAAAGGAAAACAAGTCAGTGCAAGCTACCTTCCGAACCCGATCCCTGACATTGACACTGCTTGCCGCAGGAACCCTTGCTGGCGTCAGTGTGCAAGCGGCCGATACCGGTGATGCCCCGTCGAGCTACGGTCTGGCAACTCACGAGACCGGCAACGCCGTGGTGTGGCTCGGCGAGGAGCAGCCCGACGACAACGACCCCGTCAACGGACCTGCCGCCGATGGCGACGACAATCAGGGCGTGGACGACGAAGGCGGCGTGTATGCTTTTCCGACGCTGACACCGAGGCGGAAATCCTACGACACCAATGTGTTCGCGTACAACACCGGTGCAACGGCGGCCACGCTTGTCGGCTGGGTCGATTTCGACGGCAACGGTGTGTTCGACGCCGATGAAGCGGCCATGGCAAGTGTGCCACCCGGCGCCAGCCACGAGAAGATCAAGCTCCAGTGGCCAGCTCTGCTGGATATAACCACAAGCTACAGTGGACCGACATGGGCACGCTTCCGGATCAGCACCGCTCCGATCGGTGCCAGTGATGCCACGGGCAATGCCGTGAACGGTGAGGTCGAGGACTACATGCTTGTCATCGAGCCCGACATCGATCTTGACGAGATACCCGATGCGGTCGATCCCGACAACGACAACGACGGCATTCCCGATACCGTGGAAGTGGTCGGACTCGACACCGACGGCGACGGTACGCCCGACTACCTCGACACCGATTCCGACAACGACGGGCTGCCCGACTACGTCGAAGCCGGGCGCAATGGCGAGGCTCCCGTCGACAGTGATGGCGATTCGGTACCCGACTACCTTGATCAGGATTCCGACAACGACGGCGTGAACGATGGCGAAGACGTCGTCGACGATGCTGATGCCGATGGCGTGTCAACCGCCGTCGAGGGCTACGGCGACGTCGACAACGATGGTATTGCCAATGCGTTCGACATCGACGCCGACAACGACCTCATCCCCGATGCCATCGAAGCCGGCGGCGAGGCTGAACCTGTCGACAGCGACAATGATGGTGTTGCCGATTACCTTGATCTCGACAGCGACAATGACGGGGTGCCTGATCTCTACGAAGCCAGTGATCTCGGCGCCTTCGATTTCACGATCATCGACGGGAACCGCAACGGTCAGGTTGATGACACTCAGCTTGTCGGTCAGAACGGCTACCTTGACGATGCCGAGACCAACCCCGACAGCGGCGTGCCGCGCTATCCGCTTGCCGACAACGACGGCGATGATACCCACGATTATCTAGACAGCGACGCCGATGGCGATGGTTTCCATGACGTGATCGAAGCGGGTGGCAGTGACAGTGATCAGAACGGTCAGGTCGATGGCTGGTCGGACAGCGACAGTGACGGTATCGAGGATGGTGTCGACGCGAGCATCACCGGCGGTGCCGACAGCGATGGCGATGGCATCGACGATGTTGCCGACAGCGACTTCACGGGTGGTGGCCCGGGCAGTGATGGTCCTCTGGGTGACGATGACAGTGACGGCATCGTCAATCGGCAGGACGTGGATCGGAATGGTGATGGCCTCGTCGATGCTGACAACGCCATCGCCGATGGCGCCGGTCTTCCCGACAGCAATGGTGACGGTGTGCCCGATACGCAGGATGCCAGCGTCAACGGTGCGGTGGATGACGGCGCAGGAGGCACGACGGGTGGCACCACGGGTACGCCCGGCGATACTGGTGACACAACCAGTGGAGACAACGGCGCAAGCGGTAGCACCGTGAGTGGCTCGCCAAGCGATGATGCGAGCGAGTCGCGCGTGGAAACCGGTGTCGACGGTGGTTTCGGTTGCTCGATTGCCGGCGGCAGGCCCTCTGACCCGCGCTCCGGTACGATGAGGCTGTCGATGTTCTGGCTCATGGCTTTTGCCAGTGCTCTTGTGCTGCTGCGTCGACTTCGCTGAAGTACTTCACATCGGATGGTGTGCCGAGCACTCGTTCGAGCGTGTCAATCGTGAAACGAACCGAAATTACTTTTCAGCCTTGGTACGACCCGGGAAACGAACGACTGCAACGGTGGCCGTTTGCATCCGCGTTTCCCGGAATGTTGCAAATGCATGAAAAGACGGGAGCTTGTCGAAATGTACTGTGTTCCCGGTGCCATGTAGGAGAATTACCAAATTCTCGAATGTGCTTCCAAGCAATTGTTTTTATCAGAATTTCTTGATCCATGTCACCTTTTCGAAGCGGAAGGAAAGCGTATAGTTTCAACGCCAGCCGCCGATGAACCGATGAAGCCTGACCATTGGTGACTCGGCAAACACCTCACGAATCCGTCCCAGGAGACTATGGATGAATGCTGATGCCCGTGTTAAGAATCACGTGGTCGATCTCTCGGTTTACGGCATCCACAATGCCGCGGAAGTCATCTGCAACCCGACCTACGAGATGCTGTTCGAGGAAGAAACGGCACCGGGGCTTTCCGGCTATGAACGTGGCCGGGTCACTACCAGCGGTGCGGTTGCCGTCGATACCGGCAAGTTCACGGGCCGCAGTCCGGCCGACAAGTACATCGTCGAGGATGATCTGACACGCGACACGATGTGGTGGTCCGACGGCGGAAAGAACGACAACAAGCCCATTGACGATACGGTCTGGCAGGCGCTCAAGAAGATTGCCGTCGAGGAACTCGACGGCAAGCGGCTGTTCGTCGTGGATGCTTACTGTGGCGCCAATGAGTCCACGCGCGTTGCCGTGCGTTTCATCACCGAGGTCGCCTGGCAGGCTCACTTCGTCACCAACATGTTCATCCGCCCGAGCCCTGCCGAACTCGCCGAATTCAAGCCCGACTTCGTGGTCATGAATGCGTCGCGCACGACCAATCCGGATTGGCAGGCCCAGGGGCTCAATTCGGAAAACTTCGTGGCCTTCAACTTCACCGAGAAGATGCAACTCATCGGCGGTACCTGGTATGGCGGCGAGATGAAGAAGGGGCTGTTCTCGTACATGAACTTCCTGCTGCCGCTTCAGGGCATGGCGTCGATGCACTGCTCTGCCAACGTCGGCGAGAAGGGCGATACGGCAATATTTTTCGGTCTCTCCGGAACCGGCAAGACCACACTCTCCACCGACCCGAAGCGGCGCCTCATCGGCGATGACGAACACGGCTGGGATGACGACGGGGTGTTCAACTTCGAGGGTGGCTGCTATGCCAAGACCATCGATCTCTGCAAGGAGTCCGAGCCCGACATCTACAACGCGATTCGCCGTGATGCGCTGCTCGAGAACGTGGTGGTGCGTGAAGACGGCAGCGTCGACTTCGCCGATTCCTCGAAGACGGTAAACACCCGTGTGTCCTATCCGATCTACCACATCGACAACATCGTCAAGCCCGTGTCGCGGGGAGGGCATGCGAAGAAGGTGATCTTCCTGACTGCTGACGCCTTCGGTGTGCTGCCTGCTGTCTCGATTCTCGATGACGACCAGGCGCGCTATCATTTTCTTTCGGGCTTCACGTCCAAGCTTGCCGGTACCGAACTCGGCGTGACCTCACCACAGCCCACCTTCTCTGCCTGCTTCGGCAAGGCATTCCTGAGCCTGCACCCGACCAAGTACGCCGACGAACTCGTCAAGCGCATGCGTGCCTGTGATGCCAAAGCGTATCTTGTCAATACGGGTTGGAACGGCAGTGGCAAGCGCATTTCGATCCAGGCCACGCGAGGGATCATCGACGCCATTCTCGATGGCTCGATCGAAGCGGCCGAGACCGAAACGGTGCCGGTGTTCGGTCTGAAGGTGCCGACCACGTTGCCGGGCGTCGATGCCACGCTTCTCGATCCGCGCAGCAGCTACTCCGACCCTGCCGAGTGGAGAGGCAAGGCCGAAGAACTTGCCGCGCTGTTCATCGAGAATTTCGAGAAATACACTGACACCCCAGCCGGAGTGGCGCTGGTGAATGCCGGGCCTGTGCTTCAGTAATTGTCGTCTTCTTTCCCGGTGCCAAAGTTGCCCGCAGATTCGCCGCGGGCAGCGCGCATGCGGGCGAGAAGGCGTAGTTCGTCGTGTGAACCCGCTGCCACCTCACCCAGCGCGAACTCGAGCTGGCGGGCGGCTTCGGCGTTCTCGTTGCGCGCAAGGTGGTAGTTCGCCAGCGCTTCGTGGCCACCGGCGATATCCCCGAGTTGCATGCGAACGCCGGCAAGTTCACGAAGGGCGCTCGGGTCTGGATCGGTGTTGCGGCGCAGATAGAGGTTGAGCACGGCCAGTGCCTCGCCCGGGCGATGGGCACGATCGAGAATGCCTAGCTGCTTCTCGACGATGCTGTAGCGTTCGGGGTAGAGTTCGCTCAGGGCTGCAAGGCGTTTTTCGACCCTCGACGGCGCCGTCTTGCTGTCGATGTCGGCCGCGAGCAGTTCGACCATCGTCTGGCTGCCGACGAGGTCGCGCAGAATGGTGAGGTATTTCGCGGCCTCTTTGGGTCTGCCCGCTTCGTGGTGAATCAGTGCCATGGCGTAGGCGCTGCCGATGTCGCGATTGCGCCTGAAGCGTGACTGGCAGGTGCGCAGCAACTGGCTTCGATCGGACGTGCCGATTACCTCCAGGCGCGCCTTGAAGAGTTTGAACTCCACCTGATTGGCGGCGCTGACCGGTGGCGTGCTGCGTGCCCGGTCGGCCGCTTCCGCCATGCGGTTGTTGTCGAGCGGGTGGGTGCGGAGATACTCGATCTGCATGCCGGTGGTATTGAGACTGTTGCGACGACGCAGGATGTCGAAGGTTTCGGCCATGGCGCTGTCGTCGTAGTCGGCCGCGTCGAGGATCTCGATACCGATGCGATCGGCCTCGATCTCGTTGCTGCGCGTGAAGTTGATCGACGACTGGTACGAGGCGGCGAGTCCGGCGGCCAGCGCTGCCTGCCCGGCTTCGGGAGACGCCTGACCGATCAGGATGGCCGCGATGACGGTGGCGGCGGTGCCGAGGTTGCTGTTCTTGCTGCTGGCGTAGGCGCGTGCGTGATGGCGCTGCGTGACGTGCGCGATCTCATGTGCGACCACACTCGCCAGTTGCTCCTCGCGTTGCATCGCAAGGACCAGCCCGGCGTTGATGCCGATATGGCCTCCAGGAATCGCGAAGGCGTTGATGTGGCCGTCATCGATCAGGAAAAAGCTGAAGTTCCGGCCTTCGGTACGGCTGCTGGCATGCGTCAGGCGTCGCCCGAGGTTGTTGATGTACTCGTTGAGCTGCACGTCCTTGACGAGTGGCAGACGCTGCTCGATTTCACGCATGTAGCCCGCGCCGATACGCTCTTCCTCGCGCAGGGAGAGCACTTCGTCGGCCGGTTCGCCCATTACCGGCAGGTTCTGTTCGGCCGCCGCCGCGTGCGGTACCAGTGCGCTGTACAGGATTGCAAGGCTTGTGAGGAAGGCCGTGAAAACCCGGGCGAAGGCCGTTAGAACCCTGGCGAAGGCCTTCGGGGAGGCCATCGTTGAGGCCGTCAGGACGGCGCTTTTGCGGGAGTGGTGATTCACGGATTTTCGGCAGTCGTCGTGGTTCCGACGGTTTGTGGCGGACGGTATCCGGCACGCGTTCGGTCATTCGACCACCTTCTGCAAGCGTGGTTCGTGCCAATCTAGCATGAAAAAAAGACGACCAACCCGGCAGTTCGTGACAGATGTGCCAGCCAGGCAACCTTCGGCCACGACTTTCCCGCCAGAATCGTTATACTGCGATGCTTTCAGGGGCATGACAAGATCCGGCCCACGACAGCATTCCCGTTCGCCGCCACAGCAACCCGTGTGCAGCATCGGGCGGTTCACCCACCACCGCCCTGAGAGGAGAATGACTCGCTCTGTCGTTGCCACCCCTGATCATTGGAGTACCTGCTTTGCGGAGCCTCTGTCCGTGGAACGCGGATCCGTGCCTGTCGCCGAAGACATCGGTGATTGCGGCACGTGTCCGTTGCCCGGTGACTGGCACCACGTGCGGAAGTGGAGGTTTCGGTGTGATCTCGACCCATGCCGCATCGTGCGGCATCGACAACGAGCTGCAGAAGCGGCGTTGACAACCAATGTGCCGATGGCGAACGGTGCAGGGCAGGGCGCACCCCATTGCGCCGGTATCTCAGGAGTTTATTGGTGGAACTTTCAGGTGGTGAAATCCTCATCGAGTCGTTGAAGCAGGAGGGTGTCGAGATCATCTTCGGCTACCCCGGCGGCGCGGTACTTCACATCTACGACGCCCTCTACGACCAGAACTCGATTCAACACATTCTGGTACGTCACGAGCAGGGCGCAACCCATGCGGCTGACGGCTACGCGCGTGCCACTGGCCGGCCTGGCGTCGTGCTCGTGACGTCGGGGCCGGGTGCAACCAATGCCGTGACCGGTATTGCCACGGCCCACATGGACTCGATTCCGATGGTGGTGATTTCGGGTCAGGTGACGAGTCGCTTCATCGGCAGCGACGCCTTTCAGGAAGTCGACTGCGTCGGCATCACGCGCCCCTGCGTCAAGCACAACTTTCTCGTGAAGTCGCTCGAGGATCTCGCGCCGACCATCCGCAAGGCCTTCCACGTGGCCACGACCGGTCGTCCGGGCCCCGTGGTCGTGGACATTCCGAAGGACATCACCGCGCCCGACATCAGGACCGAATTCAAGTACGAGAAGGAAGTGCGCATGCGCTCCTACGCGCCGGCCGAACAGGGCCATCCCGGACAGATCAGGAAAGCCGTCGATCTCATTCTGTCCGCGCGGCAGCCCATGATCTATTCGGGTGGCGGCGCGGTACTGGGAAACGCCGCCGACGAACTCATCGAATTCACGCGTGAGCTCGGCTACCCGATCACCCAGACTCTCATGGGCCTCGGCGCCTATCCTGCCTCCGACAGGCAGAACCTCGGCATGCTCGGCATGCACGGCACCTACGAAGCCAACATGGCCATGCATGACTGCGATGTGCTCATCGCCATCGGTGCCCGTTTCGACGATCGTGTCACCGGCGAGACCTCGAGCTTCTGTCCCCATGCGAAGATCGTGCACATCGATGTCGACCCCGCCTCGATCTCGAAGAACGTGACCGTGGATATCCCCATCGTCGGTGACGTGAAGGCGGTACTGAAGGCTATGAACGAGCAGATCAAGGCCACCGGGAAACGTGCCGACCCCGACGCACTCGCCGCCTGGTGGGGGCGTATCCACCAGTGGCAGGCCATCGACTGTCTCGCCTACGACAAGGACAGCGAACTCATCAAGCCTCAGGCGGTGGTCGAGGCCCTGTGGCGCGTCACCGATGGCGATGCCTACATCACGTCCGATGTTGGCCAGCACCAGATGTTCGCCGCCCAGTTCTACGGTTTCGACAAGCCGCGCCGCTGGATCAATTCGGGCGGACTCGGCACCATGGGTTTCGGGCTTCCCGCCGCGATGGGCGTGCAACTCGCCTTTCCCGAGGCCACCGTTGCCTGCATCACCGGTGAGGCCAGTTTCCAGATGTGCCTGCAGGAACTCTCCACCTGTCAGCAATACGAGCTTCCCCTGAAGATCGTCAACCTCAACAACCGCTACATGGGCATGGTGCGGCAGTGGCAGGAATTCAGTTACGAGAGCCGCTACTCACACTCCTACGTGGATGCGCTGCCCGACTTCGTCAAGCTCGCCGAGAGCTACGGCCACGTCGGCATGCAGATCACGAAACCCGATGAGGTCGAAGACAGGCTCCGCGAGGCCTTCGCGATGAAGGACAAGCTCGTCTTTCTCGATTTCGTTACCGACCAGAAGCAGAACGTCTACCCGATGATCGAAGCCGGCAAGGGCCATCACGAGATGCGACTCAACCCTGCGAGGGAGCTCGCCTGATGAGTACCAGTACCACGGACAACCGGGGGCCGAGCAGTCGGCACGTCATCTCATTGCTGATGGAGAACGAGTCCGGGGCGCTCTCGCGCGTGTCCGGGCTCTTCAGCGCTCGCGGCTACAACATCGAGTCCCTGACCGTTGCTCCCACACACGATCCGACCATGTCGCGCATGACCATCGTCACGATCGGCACCGAGCGCATCGTCGAACAGATCATCAAGCAGCTCAACAAGCTCGTCGATGTCATTCGCCTCACCGACCTCAGTGAAGTCGATTTCATCGAGCGCGAGATCATGCTCGTGAAGGTGCGTGCCGTGGCCGAAGGGCGCGAAGAGGTCAAGCGTGTCACCGACATCTTCCGTGGCAATATCCTTGACACCACGGATTCGAGTTATTCGATCGAAGTGACCGGCAACGACAGCAAGCTCGCTGCCTTTCTTCGTGCCGTCGGTCACGACAACGTCATCGAAGTGGTGCGTTCCGGTGCCACCGGCATCGCGCGCGGCGAGAAGGGGCTCAAGGCCTGAGCGGTTTCCCGGCCAGCGCCTGCCCGCTTGACTCCGTCGACAAATGTCCGCGGCGTCAGCGAGGTGTCTCATACATCCAGGCTTCATTTTCATCCTGATTCCATGCACGAACAACATCACCTTCCAGGGAGTACATCCATGCAGGTCTACTACGACAAAGACGCGGATCTGTCGCTGATCCAGAATCGCACCGTGGCCATCATCGGCTACGGTTCTCAAGGTCACGCGCACGCCAACAACCTCAACGATTCAGGCGTGAAGGTCGTGGTCGGCCTGCGCGAAGGTTCGCCCTCGGCGCAGAAGGCCGAGAAGGCCGGGCTCACCGTCATGGACATCGACGAGGCCGTCAAGGCCGCCGACCTCGTGATGCTGCTCGCCCCCGACGAACACCAGGCGCGCATCTACCGTGAGCACGTCGCCGACAACATCAAGCAGGGCGCGGCACTCGCCTTTGCCCATGGCTTCAACATCCACTTCGGCCAGATCGAACCGCGCGAAGACCTCGACGTGATCATGATCGCGCCGAAAGGCCCCGGGCATCTGGTGCGCTCGACCTACACCGAAGGCGGCGGCGTGCCCACGCTCATCGCCGTGGCCCAGGACGCTTCCGGTCAGGCTGTCCAGATCGCGCTTGCGTATGCTTCCGCCAACGGTGGCGGTCGTGCCGGCGTCATCGAAACCACCTTCCGCGAGGAAACCGAAACCGACCTCTTCGGTGAGCAGGCCGTGCTCTGCGGCGGCACCACCGCGCTTGTACAGGCCGGATTCGAGACCTTGGTGGAAGCCGGTTACGCCCCCGAGATGGCGTACTTCGAGTGCCTGCACGAATTGAAGCTCATCGTCGACCTCATGTACGAAGGTGGCATCGCCAACATGCGCTACTCGATCTCGAACACTGCCGAATACGGCGACATCAAGACCGGTCCCCGCATCATCACCGATGAAACGCGCAAGGAAATGCGCCAGATTCTGAAGGAAATCCAGAACGGCGAGTTTGCCCGTGACTTCATCCAGGAAAACCAGGCCGGCACCGCCACTCTCAAGGCCAAGCGCCGCCTCGCCTGCGAGCACCCGATCGAGACCGTCGGCGAGCGTCTGCGGGGCATGATGCCGTGGATCAAGGCCTCGGCCAAGGTGGATCGCGACGTCAACTGATTTCCGGAAACGGGAAGCAGACATTCGGTGGCTGAGGGCCGGGGCATGCTGGCCTGCGGCGTGTGACACAGGGTGCAACGACGATGGCTTGTCCCTCAACGTGTGCGGCCGGTAACCGGTTTTCGCACTGAACAGCACGGGTGACACAACGGCGCTGTGGGGAAACTCGCAGCGCCATTGTATATTGTGCCGATGAAAAGAGACTCCACAGTCCCTGCCTATCCCAAGCGTCGATCGCGAACGATCTATCTGCTGCCGAATCTGTTCACGACGAGCGCGCTGCTCTCGGGTTTCTACAGCATCATCGCTGCCTACAACGGTGCGTACAAGGTCGCCGCCATCGCCATCATCGTATCGATGGTGCTCGACGGCTTCGACGGTCGCGTGGCACGCATGACCAACACGGCGACGCCCTTCGGGGCCGAGTACGACTCGATGGCCGACATGGTGTCGTTCGGTGTGGCCCCTGCGTTCCTCGTCTACACCTGGTCGCTTTCCGGTGTGGATCAGGCCACCTTCGGTCAGCTCGGCTGGATGCTCGCCTTCGTGCATGCGGCCTGCTGCGGACTGCGTCTCGCACGCTTCAATGTGGCCGTCGGTACCGCCGACAAGCGCTTCTTCCAGGGCCTCGCATCACCCGCTGCCGCGGCCATTCTCGCGGGTATGGTGTGGGTTGCCGAAAACCGTGGTTTCGTCGGTACCGACATGCGCACCTTCGTCGGCATCGCTACCGTGACCACCGGCCTTCTCATGGTCAGCAACCTGACCTACTACAGCTTCAAGGACATCGGCGGCATCAAGCGTGTTCCCTTCGCCATGCTTGCCGTTTTCGTGCTGCTGCTTGCGGTCACGGCCGTTGACCCCGCCATGATGATTCTTCTCGGCTTCAGCGCCTATGCCGCATCGGGCCCCGTCTGGTACGGCTGGCATCTTCTCCGCAAGCGTCGACGACAGGCCGGACAGCCTGACGACGATGTTGCCAGCGCGGATAGCGTGAGAGAAGGCAGGGGCGCACAGGAAAAGCCTGTGGGGACGGGTCAACGCGAAAAAGGTGGGCAGTGAACACCGGGTCATACAGTGAACGGCAACTGCACTGCATGCGTGCCATGGGGCTCATTCCGTGGGTATTGCGCGTTGATGCTGTCGAAGCGACCGAAGCGGCTGGTGCGGCTGCGAACCACTGGCCAGACTCACGCTCGTTGCTCGAATCCATGGGTGGCAACGCCCAGACGGTGCTTGGTAACCCTGATGCAGGGCTGCTGTTGGTCATCGACGGCGTGCCGTCAGCGGACCCCGGAACGGCAGCAGGTCAAGGTGCCGCGGCCGGCGGCAAGGCGGTCGCTGGAAACGAATCGGTGGCCGCTGTACTTGAACCCGAAGAAGCGCAGTTGCTGCAACTCATGATGCGAGCAATAGCGCTGACCCATGGTGACGTGGCGCAATGTGCGCTGAAGCCCGAAGCCCTGGCGGCCAATACAGCCCACAGCGGCAACGGCATCAGTCACGACACCAACGATGGAACACTGGCTTCGGCCGTCACGCCCGCGCGGCGCGCGGTGATCTGGCTGCAGCGATCGTGTCCGGTCGTCGAGAATCCCTTGCAGGAACATCGCTGCCCGCAGGAGGCCTTTTCGGAAGTGCCGATGTGGCGAGTGCCGCACCCGGCAGAGCTGTTGCAACACCCCGAGCGCAAGCGAGAGGCATGGGAGGTGCTGAAACTCGTGGCTCGACAGATTCATGAGCCCGGAGCGATGGGCGGCGCAGGTGGCAGAGTGGCAGAATCGAGTGCTACCATTGATTCGGCAGGCACGCACGATGAGCAGGTGGCTCGGAACGGTCGGTCGGCAACAGGCCGACGCGGCAAGGTTGGTGATGTCATCTGAAACCGGCGAACGTGTTGCCATCACGTTCGATGACAAACTCGGTTGCCGCAGCATGCAAACCACGGATCTGCCGGCGGTGCATGCCATGGAAGTCGAAAACAACCCCTTTCCCTGGACACCGGGCATATTTCGTGACTGCCTGCGGCACAACTACCAGTGCCTGTGTCTGCTGAGGGAGTGCGATTTCATCGGTTATGCGATTCTGCAGATCGTCAAGGACGAATCGCATCTGCTCAACATCTGCGTGGACCACTCGCTACAGGGGCAAGGTTACGGGCAACGGTTCCTCGAGTACCTCATGCGCGAATCGGTCGAGCGGGGCGCACGTACCTTGTTTCTCGAAGCAAGATCCAGCAACACGAAAGCGATGGGTCTGTACGCCAAGGTCGGTTTCCACGAAATCGGCCGCCGCCGTCACTATTATCAGAATGACGGTCAACGCGAAGATGCCATCGTGATGGCGTGTGAATTGATCGGGGTGAATTGAGGAGGGGCACGAAAAAACCCTTGCCGGGAAAACTGTCGCACAGCCTCCACCGACAAGGGCTTTCGGGTCATTGAATCGTCATGTCAGCAAGCGCATACGGACATCCGCCGTGCCTGCCGACATTCTTTCATCGTGCCGTTACTCGTTGACCTTGAACGTACCGTTCATGACGGCCGCATGGCCCGGAAACGAGCAGAAGAACGTGTAGTCACCACCGGCTGTCAGTGCCGAGGTATCGAAGGTTACCGAGTCTTCTTCACCGCCACCAATGACTTTGGTGTGTGCGATGACCTTGTCGCTGTCCGGGGGCAGGTAGTTGTTCTCCAGCCCTGCCGGCAGGCCGGCATCCACAACCTCATCCTTGTTGGCCGTTTCGGTCAGCACCCAGTTGTGGCCCATCACGTCGACCGGAAGGTTGCCGACGTGTACCAGCTTGACGGTGAGACTGGGGCATTCGGAAAGCGACACTTCCATTTCCGACAGGTTGAACTGCATTGCATCGTTGCCCTCGATTTCGAGTTCACACTCGCCGGCCTGGGCGAGGGGGCTTGCAAAAACCAGCGCCAGTGCGAGGGTCTTGAATAGATTCATCGTAGTGATTTCCGGTATAGATTGAGACCGAGGAACAGGCTGTTCCTCATTGGCAGCATGTTAGCCAGCAAGGTATCCGCTTGCAACCATGAGGATTGCAGGGGTAAAGAGCCTGCATCACCCCATTGCAACGCATTTCGGCACATTTACCACCCTCATCCCTGCAATTGTCGTAGTCGGGGTGGTGCATGTCCATGCCGAAAGCATCGGCGGCCAGGTCACCTCATCGTCGAACTCGACCCAGGCCGACGGTTGCTCGAAGAACAGCTTCACATCCTCGTGCAACTCACCCTGATTGCCCTTGAGCCCCAGCACGTAGTCAGCACTGTCCTCGACGATCTGCCGGGCAATGGCATGGTGGCAGTTCATGGCATCGATGCTTGCCGTCCACCCCTCCCGGCCGGCATATACTCCGTAGATCATGGTCAACAAGGCCTCGGGCGGGGGATGGAGGCGTGTTCGCTCAACGTGCTTCAACACCTTTGGCATGACCTTGCCGGCTGCCCAGGGCCACCTCATCTAAATCTGGCAGATTTCGGCACATTTACCACACTTATTCCCTGCAACTTGTCGTTTCGAGGGATCCATCATGGCCATGCCGAAGGAGCTGAAGCACTTTCTCGATCATTTCGAGGACCTGGAAGACCCACGCATGGAGCGAACACGCCTCCATCCCCTGCCCGAAATCCTGTTGACGACGGTCTGCGGGGTGTTCGCCGGCTGCGAAGGGTGGAACGAGATCGAGGCCTTCGGTCGGGTCCGGCTCGAGTTGCTGCGCCAGTACCTGCCCTTCGAGAACGGGATGCCGAGCGACGACACCCTGCGCCGCGTCTTCCGTGCGCTCGACCCCGGGCAGTTTCAGCAGTGCTTTCAGAGCTGGTGTCGTAACTGGTTCGTCCTGCACGACGGCTCTCAGATCGCCATCGATGGCAAGACCCTGCGAGGCAGTCGCGACGGGGACAGGCAGGCACTGCATCTGGTCAGTGCCTTCGCCACCGAGGC
>PDPU01000038.1 GCA_002746645.1 Gammaproteobacteria bacterium
ATCGCATCAAGGAGCAGCAGCTTCATCTGTTTGCCGATCGCACCAGCACCGCGACGATGCCAGCCAATCAGCTGCGCCTGTATTTCTCGTCATTTGCCTACGTTCTGATGCACGGGCTGCGATGGATGGGGCTCAACGGTACCGAACTCGAACGTGCCCAATGCCAGACGATCCGGCTGAAGGTACTGAACATCGGTACGCGTGTCAGAGTCACGACCCGAAAGGTCTGGCTGTCGCTCTCCGAGGGCTATCCGGACCAGGCCCTGTTCTCCCTGGGGCAAGCTGCGTGATGCAGGATATCGGCGGCAACAATCGATGTGATCGAGGCGTATTGGAACCTTTTCGGCACAAGTCGCCAGCGAAAACGAGTGTCGCAATCCGCAAGGTACTGTCTTTTGCCGAATTGCTCCGATCGAATGGTCTGAAATCAGCTCAAGCGCCCGCGCTGTGAGCGATGCGGGCTAGAGTGTTCATGGGCGCTGTCGACCGAAACAACAACTGCAAGTCATCAGGGAAGCAGCGTGCAACTGGCAGCGGATTTGTTGCCGTTGCTGTCAATAGCCTGATTGATCGTCATCGACGTGCCATTGACCTGCACCCCGGCAAGCAGGCCATAGGCCGAACCATTCTGTCGTAAGCTGATGTTGCTGCCGTCGGTTGTCCAGGAGATATCGATTGAGGAATCGGCCTGGCCTTCCCATACCAATCCGGATCCGTCTTCGAAAAACGCGATGTCGAAACCTTGATCAGCGTCGTTGCTGCATCGCCAGTAGTTCGTCGCATCATCGTCAATCAGTTCGTTGACGAGACCATCAATACTGCCTCCGTTGTAGATGGTGTCGATGTCGATGGTGGTATCGGTGTCGGTATCGGTATCGGTATCGGTGTCGGTGTCGGTGTCGGTGTCGGTGGTGTTCAGTTTGCAGATAACCTGACCATAGGTCTGGCCGTTGATATCCGTGCCGCTTGCCGTCATTAACGTGCCAGAGACATTGACCTCGGTGATGGCGCCCAGAACTGAATCGGAATCACTCAGTGAAATGTTGTTGTCATTCGCTTGCCATTGAATCGTGATGCCACTTCTGCTGTGGTTTTCCCAGTAGGTGGCTTCACCCGAATCGTAGAAAGCGATATCGAATCCCGAGCCGTTGACGGCGTTGTCACACACCCAGTAGTCGTTTTTTAGCTGAGTTGCATCTGGGCCGTTGGTAAGGCCATCCAGCGGATCATTCGGGTTGGTGCCGTCGCCGCTGATGCCGTCGCCGCTGGTGCCGTTGCCGCTGTCATTGCAGCCGATGATTCCGATGCTCAGTGCCGTGATGGCGACAATGGTCTTGAAACGATCCAATGTCCGTCTCCTGGTGATGACTGCGAATGCGTTGTCGATGATTTCGAGTGCACGCCTCGGTTTTCGTCAACGCACACTTCTCCGTAACGCTCGTTTCACAGGTTTTGAAGACACACCATGACTGCCGGGCAGAGACAAGCCGGCTTTGTCAGGTAAAGCATGTTTGAAAACAAGACGTTACTGCTCGCTGGCTCCGTCGGTATTGCTCGAGGATTGCGAGTCGGCAATCTGGTTCCCGCCTCGTTCGCTCGGGGTGAAGAAAGCCAGAGCGCTGCCGGTGCCGAATTCGAGTTCGTTCCAGTGCGTGATCGGGAACTCCGCCACGAGGGCGGCTGCTGTCGGAAAACGCTCGAAATCCTCTTCGTCCAGCGCCTTCGTCAGCAGGCGGTTGGCGAATTCGCCGATACCCGGGTTGTGTGCGATGACCATCAGGGTGCGGCTGCGACCGCTCGCCTGCTGCACGATGGATAGCAAGTCATTCGGCGAGGCAAGATAGAGATCAGGCAACCAGATGGGTTCGGGTGCGACGGACATGGCATCTGCGGCGAGTTGCCAGGTTTCCCGTGTGCGCTGCGAATCTGATGACAACACTGCGTCGGGTAGATGCCCATGAGCTACCAGCCACTGACCGAGTTCGCTTGCGGCGCGTTTGCCACGTCCCTTCAGCGGCCTCGCGTGGTCGGACAGGGTCAGGTCAGACCAGGATGATTTGGCATGACGGGTGACGATCAGCCGCAGGTGGGGTGAATTCGGCTGGTTTGCAGTCTGGTTCGTCATCGGGTGAGGCTATGGGTCAGGGTTGCGTTTCAATGCAACGTGTCAGGGCTGCCGTGTCAGTGCAGCGTATCCATGAGATCGATCATGAATTCCGCATCTTCCTGCGTCAGGGCTTCCCAGCCGGTCAGTGCCAGGCTGTCGAGCACACCTGCGCCCTTGTCGATGTTCGGCATGTCGAGGAGTTTTCCGAGCAGGGTTTCCCGGAGTTCGTCACTCACGCGTGGCCCCGCCAGCACGACATGGCGAATGATGTGTATCCGGCTGCTCAGCAACACCCTGAGTTGACGCTTGATGATGCTCGTGAATTCTTCGTAGGCGCTCTCGAGAAAGTAGCCGACGTCCGCTCGACCTTGGATCAGGGCCTTGACCACCTGAACATGGGTGTCGACCATCGTGACCGTGGCGGCACTCATGTCGATGTCGGCAGGTTCGAGCAGGATGTTGCCAACGAGGTTGACTTCGGGTTCGTCGGTGCAGGCAATGCGAAGGACGGTGGGCAGGTCTTCGACCTTGTGCCAGTCGCTCTCCTTGCTGACCGCCACCAGGGTTTCGTCGGGCCGGTTCAGTGGCGCACAGACCGCCTTGAATCCTGCTTCGCGCATCAACGCCGAGGCGTCCCAGGGATTGGCATAGACGATATCGACTTCGTCTCTCGTGATGGCCTCGCGCTGTTTCTCGAAGCTGTCGTAGAGTTCGAGACGTATGGGTACGCCCAGTTGCACCTGCAGCCAGGTGTTGAAGATGTACCAGCCGGGCAGTCCCCTGGGTGGAAAGTCCGGACTGACCGACATCACCAGTTTCTCGCTCATGTCGAGGCTCCGAGCAAGGCGGCATACTGTTCTTCGACTGCGGCGATCTGCCTGCGCGAGGGTTTCCTGCGTACCGAGGTATAGGAGACGATCAGCCCTTTGCGCTTGTTGGGAATGACCGAGGCATACACCCAGTAGTAACGGCCATCCTTGCGCAGGTTCTTGACGTATCCGTGCCAGCGTTCGCCGCGCTCCACCGTCTGCCAGAGGTCCTGGAAGGCGGCGGCCGGCATGTCGGGATGGCGCAGGATGCAATGCGGCGAGCCGATGAGTTCCGCTTCCTCGTAGCCCGACATGAGCACGAAGGATTCGTTGCAGTCGGTGATCCTGCCGTCAAGGTTGGTGCGGGAGAAGATCAGACAGCCGTCCGGGAATGGCACTTCCTCTTCGAGGACGCGAACCTTGCGCCGCGTGCCATCGTGAAGGGTGAGTTCCACTTCCCGGCAGGGCCCGGGTACATCGTCTTCGGTCATGTCGTGCATGGCAGAGTACCTCTCCTGCATGGCAATGTGTTTCGCTGACGATCGGGAACCGGTGTCAGATGACCCTGGCGATGCTCTCCGCTGCCCGCCGTATGTCGAGGAAGATGAGACCGAGCCGCGCCGTGGGTTTTGCCAGCACGGTAACCACTGCTTCCTTGCCGGCGTAGGCCATCAGCACGTAACCGAGATTGCCCTTGACCA
The DNA here is from genome assembly GCA_002746645.1 of Gammaproteobacteria bacterium. Taxonomy (GTDB): domain Bacteria; phylum Pseudomonadota; class Gammaproteobacteria; order Granulosicoccales; family Granulosicoccaceae; genus Granulosicoccus. The sequence goes on from PDPU01000038.1 coordinate 3,618, forward strand.
GCACCTGCTCGAGTTCGCCACGTTGCAGTTCGCTGACGATGCGATCGCCGAGCGACAGCATCGCGGCACTCATTGCGCCGACGCGATCTTCATCCATGCCGGCAGGTAGCACGGATGCCATGACAAGACCATCCGTGGACAGCACGGCAGAGGCTTCGACATCGGTTGTCGAGCTGTTGAGGTCGCTCAGGACTGAGTTGAGTATGTCCGATCGCACGTTGCATTCTCCAGTTGGCGGGGTTCCGGGAGCGGAAGGATCCCTCCTGCTGGCCGCTCAGATGTCGTCATAGCGTTGTACAAGTATTCTTACCAGACTTGGTAGCGCATCACAATTGAAAGTAGGTATGCCCAGAACGATCAATACTAGGAGATTGTCACCGACGTACAGGGGCCAGAAGCCGACGCTGCCGTGACCGGCAGGGTCGATGAGACCCGGTGTGAGGACGTCGGTATCGAACGCGCCGGCAACAAGGTCGTGGTGTTTTTCGTGCAGCAGGAGCAGTTCCGCGGCGAAGGCCGTCAACTCTTCGGCCGTGCTGGCGGAGACGCCGGCGTGCCCGATATCGAGGCCACCTCGCGCATCCCCGAGTACTCCCTGGCCACGTTCGGAGAGTGCTGGCAGCAATTCCGCGATCAGATGCTGGAACGACGGTGCGTCACTGGATTCGTTCGCCGGAGCTGGCGTTGCGGCATCCGGTGAGGAGTTCATGCCTGGGTCACGCCGGGGATGCGGTGGCTGTGCGTCCAGTCGCAGCAGACTCCCGTCGACGAGATGCCTGAGGAATGCCGTTGGTGCCCGCTCCGACGCCGAAAAGTAGTGTTCGAGATTCTCGGTGGTGGCTCTGATCGGATGGCGAGCGCGCAGCACACTCAGCAGGGCGTCGCGATCAGGCGTGGACTCGCGTGCGGACACGGCGTGGAAGGCGCCGGCAGGCGTGATGTGGATGAACAGTCCTGTATCGTCGCCGTCCGACGCCGAATCCTTGTCGAAGAATGATTCCGTTTCACGACTCATGATGGTCCGTTCCGATGTCGAAGAGATCGAGCAGGTCGGCTGCATTGTGGAAGGCGATGACATAGCCCTCCGGAATGCCGAAGTCGGCTATCGCCGAATTCAGCGAATGAAACCCCTCGCGCCAGCGCTCGGCCAGTTCGGTCCAGTAGTCCGAGTGATGGGTGTCGATGTAGGCCGGGTGTTTCGTCAGGCGTTTCGGCTGCTCGACATCGACCGTTGACGGCACGCGTCCCGCCGATACCGACAGGGCACAGCGCCACAGAAAGGCATCGAGCGGGTATCCGAGCACGTCCCTGGTGCGGAGCGTTCTGGCAATGATGACAGGTCTGGTGTCTGTCCAGAATTCGACGTCGATCGAGTCGGGGTCGAGTTCGGCATACACGGGATCGTCGCTGGTGATGGAGCTGAGCGAACGATTGGCAAACAGGAGGTTGTCGGAGGGCAGGGCGAACAGATCGAGCGAGGGAAGCTCGAACGACAAGCCCTGGTGATCATCCGGCAGGAGTGACAGCTGCTTCTTCAGGAATCCGCAGACGTGGTTTTCGGGCTTGAACCGACGATGGCTTCCGGCACCGGTACGTCCGTCTTGCCTGAGTGCAGCTCGATCACCGTTCTCCTCCGGAGTCGAGAGCAGCAGGTCTTCGACGGCATGCGCGGCAGATTCCAGTGCCGCGAAATCGAGAGGTTCCCGCAGCGTGATTGCCGCATAGTGACCCGGCAACTCGAAGTCCGGGTGTTCTCCGACCACCAGGCAAGGCAATCCGTCACGGTGATGGTGGCGTTCGAGTTCCAGTCGTGCGCCCGGATGTGCAGGATCCACCAGGATGCAGTCTTCGGGGACATAGTTCGTCGTTTGTCGGTAGTACCTCGCGCCGTCATGCGTGAAGTAGTATTCGAGCATGCGTGCGAGGTGGTCCCCGACGCCGACAAGTCGGATGTTAAGGGGGTATTCGAAACGGTTTCGAACCTCGGTGTTCATGCTCGGCCCGGACTCGTTGGCAGCATGGCAGGGCGCAGGCTGCGTTGCACCAGGTTGCGTTCGAAACGAAGCGATTCGGTCGCCGGGCGATGTCTTTCGGTCAGCCAGCGATCGAAGAATTCGCGATGCTCCGGTGCCAGCTGGGGGCGTGATTGTTCGAGCATGTGCTGACGCAGGGCCAGGCCGCAATCGCCGAGGCTGTCGAAGAGATCGTGCAGCGCGTCGGGGAGGCGCTCCTGCAGGCCCCGATCCAGACACAGGGTCACGCGCCGCGTGAGGCTCAACAGGTCGCGTGGGTCATGCGACACCTTGCTCGAGAGGTAATGCCATGCGTCGTCCGTCGAGAGCTGTTTCGGCATGCTTAGCCGGAAGTTGGAGGCGGGCGAGAGAAAGCACGCGTTGACACGTGTCCTTGCCGTTGCCTTGCCGTTTTCTGTCATGGTGACAAATCTGTGACCGTACGTAATCGTCCGGGCTCGTCCCGGCTCGACATTCCTGTGAAAGCTGCAAGCTATCATATTACCGGGCGTTTCCGGACAGGTGGTGTCGCATTCCGGGAGCGCTTTCCCGGTTTGCTCCGATGCGCCCTCGTGGTCCTTCGCCTCTTCGATGGTCGGTACGTGAGAACGGCCCATGGCGTCGCGGGGTGGACGGCCATGCGGTTGCTGGCCCCCGAAGTGTGTTAGCTTGGCTGCGTACGTGATGCAGTCGTCTCTGGTGTTATCCCGATGAGACCGAAATCATGACTTTGGACGAGTTGCGGAGCCAGCTGGAACAGTCGTCCGGCGAGCCTGATCCCAGGCGTCGCCGCATGAAGGCGCTTGCGGTACTGACTGCACGGCTTGCGCAAGACGGCATCATGCCCATCCTCGTGGGTGGCGGAGCGGTGGAGTTCTACACGGCGGGAGGCTATGCCACCGTCGACATGGTTCTTGCGCTTCCCGTCAGCGACGAGGTCGATGCGGCGTTCGCTGATCTCGGATTCGTGAAAACAGGGAGGTTCTGGTTGAGGGATGATCTCGATCTGATCTTCGAAGCGCCGGCACCCGCAGGGCTGCCGGGCGAAAATGCGCCGAGAACCGTGGTCGATGTCGATGGCATGCAGGTGCACATCATTGGCGTTGATGATCTGATTCTCGATCGCCTGCGAGCCTGGGTACACTGGCAACAGCACGGAAGACGAACGTTGGGCAAGGCGTCTGGCGCAGTTGTACAAGGAGCAGATCGACTGGGACTATCTGCGGTCCCGTGCCGGTGGTATCCAGAACGAGATTGCAGCCATCGATGTGTTGTTCGAAGAAACGCGATAGCAAGCCCGTGTCGTACGAGGACTTCCACGCAGAGGTTCGAAGGCGCAAGCGCCTGTACTGGGCCGATATTCTCGCGGCCGAGTCGCCGGAGAGGGCAATCGGGCGGCGGCCGCGCGATCCCGAGAAGGAAGCGCTGCTGCTGCGTCTGGACAAGGCCAGGCTGGTGCGTGAGCGTGGCTGATGTCGCGATGTCAACGAAGGGGAAGGAAACATGCCGATAAGACGGGCAACTGCACTGGATGTCGAGGCCTGGGCGGACTTGCGTGCCCTGTTGTGGCCGGATACAACGCTCGCTCAGCATCGTCAGGATGCCATGGAGATGCTGGACGAACCCGAGAATCACTGCGCCGTGTTCCTGGATTCCGACACGAAAACAGGCATCCGGGCGTTCGCGGAAGCGACCTTGCGGCACGATCATGTCCACGGTTGCAATACTTCACCTGTTGCATTCCTCGAGGGTATCTACGTTCGGCCCGAGGCTCGTGGCATCGGTATCGGCAGACGTTTGCTGGACGCCATCGAGACCTGGGCGCGCAAGCACGGCTGCACTGAATTCGCTTCCGACGCCGATCTGACGAATCCTGACGGTCACGCCTTCCACGAGGCTCTGGGCTTCGATGAAACGGACCGTGTCATCTGTTTCCACAAGTCGTTGCGTTCGGACAAGTCTGCATCCGTCGAGGCAAAGCCATGATCGCACCCCGGGCGGCTGGCTGAAATACACCGGAATGTGACGTTCAGGCGTCGTCTGCAAGGTTGCACGTGACCTGTACATGTGGGTCGGCTTTGGTCGATGGTCGTCGGCATTGGCGTCAGACAAGGACAAACACACCATGAGAGCGCAGGGGCAATGACGATTCCGCAGAAAAGACTGTTCCTTCAGGCGTCAATGGCAATGACGATGGTCGGTTTTTCCTTCTGTCTTGGAAGTATCGCCTCGTTTGTTGCATTGAATGTCATCGCGGGTGAGAATCCGACAATCGAGTTTTCGTACTGGCAACGATCATTCATCGATCCGATCATGCGTTTTGTCACAATGCCGGGGTGCTGGCTGTTGCTGTTCGGAAATGTGGGCGTATTCCTTGCGCTGAAGGGCAACAGAAGGTCGGTGAATGCGGTTTTGCTGATTCTGTCCATCCTGATTCTGTGCAACGGGCTCTGGATATTCTCGGTGGCTGAGAATGTCAGTAACCTTGCTGTTGAACAATTCCAGATGGCCGAGCCTTTGCCGGCCTATTCGGCGAAAAAAACTGTCGAGGATGCATTTGGTGGAATGAACATGGCCTTGTTGATTGTGTATCTGGTGACGTATGTAGTCACGTTTTCCGGGCATGTTGACCAGGCCCAGCGCTGCGACGATGCGACGAATCATGGTTCTCGCTGTTGATCACATGGGCGTCGATCAGCTTCGTTGCCGTCGATGCAACTTCCTGGATTCAGGCATCAACTCATCGATGTTGCGGCAGGCCTGATCGAACTGCAGAAGCGATGGGAACCAGCCTTGGCCGATTGCCGCTGGCACTTTGTCAATCCTTGAACAGCTCGTGTCATCATGCTCGGTTCACGTGTGATCGTCATTGGTTTCCCGTGTCACGTTTCGATACAGCTCGCTGCTTTTCAGTAAATGATCATGCTCACCCTGGGCGACAATTCTCCCATGTTGCAGGAGAATCACTCTGTCGCACCGAGACAGGAGAGAAGGCGAGTGAGAAGCGACCACCACAGCGCTGGTTGAAGTTCTGAGCTTCACCATATTTTCGATGACATTGGCAGAATTGCTGAAGTCCAGTGCGCTCGTTGGCTCATCAAGTAAATATACGGAAGACCAGCGAGAATGCACTCTTGAAATGGAGACGCGCTGCGCTTCGCCGCCTGACATGCCGGCGTCCGCCAGATTGCCTGAAGAACCATACCTCGAGAATGCATCAATGAAAGATGCTCTGTTCAATGATTCTCGAACAACAAGGCCGGTGTCTTCCTTGTCTTTCATGGAGGGTCGTCCAAGCAATACATTTTCTTCCAGAGTCGACGGAAATATGGCGACTTGCTGGTTCAGGTATGTCACTGTTTTTCTGTATTCGTCTTCGGTATATGCATCGGCATCAACACCGATCAGCTTGATGTTTCCCGATGTGGGTCTTTCCATTCGGGCCATCACGCGCAGCAGGCTGGTCTTCCCTCCGCCGGACTCTCCGGCCAGGCCTACGATACTTCCCATTGCTATCTTCATATTGATGCCATTCAATACTTCTGATCGACAACCCTCCCTGTTTGTCTTGACCAGTGAAACGTTGTCCAAGCGTATGGCATCGCCGTTGTCAAGGCTATCGGTATCGGCAGGATATGGTGGCGCTCCAAGGTGCGTTTCGTGAGTGTCTTTCTCCGAAGTGGCCCCAAGGAACTCTTTCAGCCTCCGCACGGAAACCATGCTTTTGCTGAATACCTTTGCCGAGCTGCTTATGGTCTCGAGTGGTCTTGTGATCATTGACAGGTAAAACTGCATTGATACCAGGCCACCGATGCTGACGGCGACAATCGGCTCTGGCCGAAATATTCCGGGAAGGCAGATCAACCAGAGCAAAAGTCCGAGAAGGGCATTTGCTGTACCAGAACAAAACGCGAATGTTGTATGGCGATAATGCGCTTTGCTGGCCAGCCTGCTGGATTCCTTGCTCAGTCTCTCTATTTTGCCCCTTGCCCAGGATTGAGCCCTGAATGCCTTTATCGTTTCGAAACCCGACAGGCTTGAATCGACAAAGTTCAGCATTCCGTCAACCAGGGGTGATACGTTTGAAAATATGTCTTTGATTCCTTTTCCGTTCACGTAGAAAAGGAACACGAATACAGTCGAATAGAGCGCGAGAAAGACTCCAAGTGCGGTATGCAGGTATATTGCCACTGCACACATTGCAATTATCACGACAAGAGATGTCAGCATTTCCGTGATTGCAAATCCGAAAAAGTCCCACACCACGTCTACATCCCGGGATATCAGGGATATGATCTTTCCCTTGCCCGCCTTGCTTTCGCGTAGTGAGTCTGCATGCCCTTCAAACACACGCTCCATGATCTTCTTGCGCAGTTCGTGGGAAATGTCCTCACTTCTCGATGCAACCATGTAGTCTGAAACACTGGAAAACAGCACTGACAGGATCAGGCTTCCGACATACAGGGACAGCAGGAGAAGAAGGGGTGTGTGTTGTCCTTCAGCGAATGCGCTGTCGGCAAGATGGTTTACGAGCTGGCCCAGGATGTATGGGGATATCGCCAGAGATGCACCGGAAACAATGACCAGAATCCCACTTGTCAAATAAGCCGTCTTGTGCCCGTCGAGTATTTGCACGGAAAATACAGCGTCGGAAAAAATTTCGCTGGATGATGGCTTCATGTATTGAACAACCCATGAGCATATGTCGTCGTTGATTTTATCAGACTCTCGCCAGAGGGAGGTGATTGCAATATGGTATATGGTTCGAGGGTGTGCTGCAGGTATTTGCCGGGGCGGCTTGTTGTGCTTTGTTGTGTTGTTATGAAAATTATTCAATGCCTTGTGTGATTCTGCTTCGGGCGCCATGCGTTGCAAGCCGAGCGCCATGCCATGATCATTCACACATCGTTCAACCAGGGGCACTACTGGCCTGAAGTGGATTATCTCGCGCACGGAGTTGAGTCGTCAGCGAATGGAACTGACGACAAACGCGGTGGCAAGGGCACGGTCGGCAAACGCAACAAGGGGAGTCAGGCTCAGTGCTCGGAAAAGAACGTAAACGGGGGGCAGTCGTCGAAGGCCTCCAAAAGCGCTCGTTCAGGCTTCCGTATCGTCGGACAATGCCCGGAATTGCAGTCCCCCGTCACTGCCCGATACACTATCGGCATCATGACTCACCGAGCCGGTTCCCCGTCATCCGGCGGTTCGATACTGAATCAGGTGGTTGTGCCACCCTGAGGAGACCCACCCATGTTCAAGGCATCCATGAAGTTCGATCTCGGAGACGACGTCAATGCGCTCCGGGAGGCAGTGCATCGCTGGGCCCAGGAACGCGTGAAGCCGCTGGCGGCAGAGATCGATGCCAACGACGACTTCCCGGCACCCTTGTGGGAGGAAATGGGCGAACTCGGTCTGCTCGGCATCACCGTGTCCGAGGAGTATGGTGGCTCGGACATGGGTTACCTCGCTCACGTGGTGGCGGTGGAGGAGATCGCGCGCGCCAGTGCCTCGGTATCGCTGTCCTACGGCGCGCACTCGAACCTCTGCGTCAACCAGATCAATCTCAACGGCAGTGCCGAGCAGAAGGCGAAATACCTGCCGGATCTCGTCTCGGGGAAAGCCGTTGGTGCGCTGGCGATGTCCGAACCCGGCGCAGGTTCCGATGTGGTCGGCATGAAGCTCCGCGCGGAAAAGGTCAGCGACGGTTATCGCCTGACGGGCAACAAGTACTGGATTACCAACGGCGGCGAGGCCAACACCCTGGTGGTGTACGCGAAGACGGATCCCGATGCAGGGGCCAGGGGCATGACGGCCTTTCTGATCGAGAAATCCATGCCGGGCTTTTCGCAGTCGAACCATTTCGACAAGCTCGGCATGCGTGGCTCGAACACGGTCGAACTCGTCTTCGATGGTGTGAACGTGCCGTTCGAGAACGTGCTTGGCGAGGAAGGAAGGGGCGTGCGCGTGCTGATGTCGGGGCTCGATTACGAGCGCGTGGTGCTGTCGGGCATCGGCACCGGCATCATGGCCGCCTGCCTCGACGAAATCATGCCCTACCTTGTCGAGCGCAGGCAGTTCGGGCAGTCGATCGGCAACTTCCAGCTCATGCAGGGAAAGATCGCCGACATGTACACGAAGCTCAATTCGGCGCGGGCCTATGTCTATGAAGTCGCCAGAGCCTGTGACCGCGGCGAGGTGACGCGTCAGGATGCGGCGGCCTGCGTGCTCTATGCCTCGGAGGAAGCCATGGTGGTGGCACATCAGGCCGTGCAGGCAATGGGCGGTGCGGGCTTCATGAACGATGCGGCGGTCAGCCGGCTCTTCCGCGATGCGAAGCTCATGGAGATCGGTGCCGGTACGTCCGAAATCCGACGCATGCTGATCGGTCGCGAACTGATGGCGGCGATGGGCTGATGGCCGTACTCACGTCGTCGATCTCTCCCGGGTCCGAGGCCTTTGCCCGCAATACCGCGGCGCATCTCGATGCGATGGCCGTCATTGAAGCGGCGGTGCAGGTGTCGCTCGATGGCGGTGGCGAGCACGCTCGCGAGCGCCATGTCGGCCGCGGAAAGATCCTGCCGCGCGAGCGCGTCTCGCGACTTCTCGACCCCGGCAGCCCCTTTCTCGAAATCGGCATGTTCGCCGCCTACGGGCTCTACGACGGGGCGAGCCCCTCGGCCGGTCTGATTGCCGGTGTCGGTCGTGTCGAAGGGCGCGAGTGCATGATCGTGTGCAACGACGCGACCGTGAAGGGTGGCACCTATTTCCCGATGACGGTCAAGAAGCACCTGCGGGCGCAGGAAATCGCGGCAGCGAATCACCTGCCGTGCCTCTATCTCGTGGATTCGGGTGGTGCCAACCTGCCCAATCAGGATGAAGTCTTCCCCGACCGCGACCATTTCGGTCGCATCTTCTTCAATCAGGCCAGCATGTCCGCCAGGGGCATTCCGCAGGTCGCGGTGGTCATGGGTTCGTGTACGGCCGGCGGCGCCTATGTGCCCGCGATGTCGGACGTCACGATCATCGTCCGCGAGCAGGGCACGATCTTTCTTGCCGGCCCGCCGCTCGTGAAGGCGGCCACGGGAGAAGTGGTCAGTGCCGAGGATCTCGGCGGTGGCGACGTGCATACGCGTCTTTCCGGCGTGGCCGACTACCTCGCCAACGACGATGCACATGCGCTCGCGCTCGCACGCCGGGCGGTGGCGAACCTCAATCGGGTGAAGCCCACGCAACTCGACCTGCAGCCCCCCGAGCCGCCTGCCCTCGATCCTGCGGAAATCCTCGGTGTGGTGCCGGCAGACCTCAAGACGCCCTACGACATCCGTGAAGTGATTGCCCGTATCGTCGACGGTTCCCGCTTCGACGAATTCAAGGCGCGCTTCGGCACGACGCTCGTCTGCGGGTTCTCGCACATCATGGGCATGCCGGTGGGCATCATCGGCAACAACGGGGTCATCTTCTCGGAGAGCGCCCTGAAGGGTGCGCACTTCGTCGAACTCTGTTCGCAACGGAACATCCCGCTGGTGTTCCTGCAGAACATCACGGGCTTCATGGTGGGGCGCAGCTACGAGAACGGCGGCATTGCCAAGGACGGAGCCAAGCTGGTCACGGCAGTGGCGACAACCTCGGTGCCGAAGTTCACCGTGCTGGTGGGAGGCTCTTTCGGTGCGGGCAACTACGGCATGTGCGGGCGAGCCTACAGCCCGCGCTTCCTGTGGACCTGGCCGAACAGTCGCATCTCGGTGATGGGTGGCGAACAGGCCGCAGGCGTGCTTGCCACCGTGCGACGCGACGCCATCGAACGCAAGGGAGGCGAGTGGTCCGCCGAGGAAGAAGCGGCCTTCAGGCAGCCCACCATCGACATGTTCGAGGCCCAGTCGCACCCGCTCTATGCCTCGGCGCGACTCTGGGACGATGGCATCATCGACCCGCGCAAGACCCGCGACGTGCTGGCACTGTCGCTCTCGGCGGCACTGAATGCGCCGATCGAGGCAACGCGCTTCGGCGTGTTTCGCATGTAGGTGCCCTTTGCATGGATGTCTTTCGAAACCAATGAATACGGCGCAGTTCAGCCGGCGTAGAGGAGCGATCCGATGTTCAAGAAGATCCTGATCGCCAACCGCGGTGAGATCGCCTGCCGGGTCATGGCAACGGCGAGGAAACTCGGCGTGCAGACGGTTGCCGTCTACTCCGATGCCGACGCCGGGGCCAGGCATGTCGCCATGGCCGATGAGGCCGTGCGCGTCGGGCCGCCGGCCGTGGCCGAGAGCTACCTGCGGGGCGATGCGATCCTTCAGGCCTGTCGGGACACCGGTGCCGAGGCGATCCATCCGGGCTATGGCTTCCTGAGCGAAAACCCCGACTTCGTGGAAGCGGTCGAGGCCGCGGGCCTCACCTTCATCGGGCCACCCGCCAGCGCGATCCGCGCCATGGGGCTCAAGGATGCAGCCAAGGCGTTGATGGCCGAAGCGGGTGTGCCGGTCGTGCCGGGCTATCACGGCGAGAGCCAGGATGCAGAACGGCTGGCGGCCGAGGCCGACAGGATCGGCTATCCGGTGCTGATCAAGGCGCGTGCGGGCGGTGGCGGCAAGGGCATGCGTCTGGTCGAGAAACCGGGTGATTTCCGCGAAGCGCTCGAAGGTGCCCAGCGCGAAGGGCAGGCCAGTTTCGGCGATCCGGTCTGCCTCATCGAAAAGTACATCACCCAGCCACGCCATATCGAAATCCAGTTGTTCGGTGACAGTCACGGCAATGTGATCCACCTCTTCGAACGCGACTGTTCGTTGCAGCGCCGCCACCAGAAGGTGATCGAGGAAGCGCCCGCGCCCGGCATGCCCGAGGCGGTTCGCGCGGCCATGGGGCAGGCGGCGGTGGATGCTGGCAGGGCAATCGGTTATCAGGGTGCGGGAACGGTGGAGTTCATCGTCGACGGTTCCGGGCCGCTCCGCGAGGACGGTTTCTGGTTCATGGAGATGAACACGCGTCTGCAGGTGGAGCATCCCGTGTCGGAAGCGATCACCGGACTCGATTTCGTCGAACTGCAGCTGCGTGTGGCGGCGGGTGAAGCCTTGCCGGTAACACAGGAAGCGCTTTCGATCGACGGCTGGGCCTTCGAAGCGAGGGTCTATGCCGAAGACGTATCCCAGGGTTTCCTGCCCGCGACGGGCAGGCTCGATCATCTCGCCTTCCCCGATGGCGGGGAGTTCGAGCGAGGGCAGGTTCGCATCGACAGCGGCGTGCGGCCGGGTGACGAGATCAGTCCCTGGTACGACCCGATGATCGCCAAGCTCATCGTGCACGGGCCTACGCGTTTGACGGCCCTGCGGATGCTGTCTTCGGCGCTGGCGGAGTGCCGGGTAACCGGTTCCGTCACGAACCTCGAGTTTCTCGGTGCGCTCTCGCGTCACGATGGGTTCACGCGGGGCGAGGTCGATACCGGGCTGATCGCGCGCGATCTCGATGCACTGACCGCGCACGACGTGTCGCCCATGCCCGTGCTGGCTCTGGCCGGCATCGCGGGCCTGGGCCTCCTGCAGGAGCCCGCGAGTGACGACCCCTGGGATCAACTGGCCGGCTGGCGCCACTGGACCGATGCCAGCCACTACGTCACGCTTCGGGACGGAGACGAACACGCAGAGCTCTGTATCGCCTCGCTTGTCGATGGCCAGTATGCGGCAACATCCGCAGGAGACGGACAATCCATCACGCTCGGCGTCATGCCGGTACGGGGAACGCGTTATCGCGTAACGATGGCAGGGCGTGTCTTCGACGCGGATATCGTCGTCGGCAAGGCGGGGTCGGTCCGCCTGGTGTCGGTCTTTGTCGACGGTCATGGTCATCACTACGAACTGCCGGATGTGCTGACGGATGACGAGAACGATCATGCCGGTGGGGATGCCGTGATCGCTCCCATGCCGGGTTCGGTCACGGTCGTCCTGGCCGGGGCCGGTGATCGGGTGGCGAAGGACGATGCGCTGCTCGTGCTCGAAGCGATGAAGATGGAGCACACCCTGACTGCGCCCCGTGACGGGGTGGTGGCCGAAGTGCTGGTCGCCATGGGCGATCAGGTGACCGATGGCACGCTGCTGCTGACGCTGGAGGCCGAGGATGCCTGAGCATGTCACGCTGTTCGAGATGGCACCTCGCGATGGTCTGCAGAATGAAGCCGCACCCATAGCGACCGCAGACAAGATCGAACTGGTCGATCGGTTGTCGACGTGTGGATTCGCGAAAATCGAAGTCACCAGTTTCGTGTCGCCCCGCTGGGTGCCGCAACTGGCCGACGCCGCCGAGGTCATGGCCGGGATTCAACGTGTTCCCGGTGTGTCCTACGCCGTGCTGACGCCCAACATGCGTGGTTTCGAGGGCGCCCTTGCCGCCCACGCGGACGAGGTTGCCATCTTTGCTTCGGCCTCCGAGGGGTTCAGCCGCAGGAACATCAACTGCTCCATCGACGAGAGCCTCGAACGCTTCAGGCCTGTGGCCGAAGCGGCGCGTGAGGCCGGCATTCCCGTGCGTGGCTACGTCTCCTGCGTCACGGACTGCCCCTGTGATGGTCCGGTTGCGCCTGCCCAGGTGGTGCGGGTCGCGGAAGCGCTGCTCGCTCTGGGTTGCTACGAGATCAGCCTCGGCGACACGATCGGTGCTGCCACGCCGGAAACCATCGCGGCGATGCTCACTGCCGTCCGGGAGAAGGTGCCTGCAACGCGTCTGGCCGGCCACTATCACGACACGCAGCACCGCGCGCTCGAGAACATTCAGGTCAGCCTCGAGCATGGTCTGCGCACCTTCGACAGCTCGGTCGGCGGTCTCGGCGGTTGCCCCTATGCGCCCGGCGCCAGGGGCAACGTGGCGACGGAAGCCGTTGTCGAACTGCTGCACGACGAGGGTTTCGACACCGGGATCGATCCGCAACGGCTGTCCGAGGTATCGGTGTATGCCAGAGGGCTGAGGTCAACGCAGAGCTGAAGTCAACGCAAAGCTGAAGTCAACGCAATGAACTTTGAAACGCTGGATATCGATACGGATAGCAGAGGAGTTGTCCATGTAGCCCTGAACCGCCCCGACAAGCGCAATGCACTGTCGGCAGAGATGATCGCGGAGCTGACGCTGATGGCGCGAACCCTCGGTGCATCCGAGGATACCCGCGCCGTGGTGCTCTCCGGTCGAGGGGGCGTCTTCTGCGCGGGCGGTGATCTTGCCTGGATGCAGGCGCAGATCGAGGCCGATCGCGACACCCGCATGGCCGAGGCGCGCAAGCTCGCCGAGATGCTGCAGGCGCTCAACGAAATGCCCTCGCCCCTGATCGGCCGCGTTCACGGCGGCGCTTTCGGTGGGGGTGTCGGCATGGCCTGTGTCTGCGATGTGGTCGTGGCGGATGCTGACACGACATTCGGCCTGACCGAAACACGGCTCGGTCTGATCCCGGCCACCATCGGTCCCTATGTGGTGGCAAGAATGGGAGAAGGGCAGGCCAGACGTGTCTTCATGTCGGCGCGCGCGTTTTCGGCGCAGGAGGCCGAATGTCTCGGCATCGTGAGCCGCGTGGTGCAGGCCGATGAGCTTGATGCCGCTGTCGACGCGGAGGTGGCGCCTTATCTCAAGGTGGCGCCGGGAGCGGTTGCGGCGGCAAAGGCGCTGGCGCGCAGCCTCGGGCCGCGCATCGATGACGACGTGATCGATGACACCATCAGACGGCTTGCCGATACCTGGGAGGGCGAGGAAGCGGCGCATGGCATCGAGTGCTTCCTGAACAGGGCCACGGCCCGCTGGGCGCAGTAGCGAACACGTTGGCCTCATTGGCCTCGTTTCGCCTCAACTCGGGCTCAGTCCTCTGAGTCGTTCCGAACGCCTTCTGAGCAGTTCCAGCACGGTCAGCAACACGATCGACAAGGCCACCATGATCGTGGCCACGGCGAGAATCGTCGGCGAGATCTGTTCGCGGAGGCCCGTGAACATCTGCCAGGGCAGGGTCTTCTGGCCGGCTGAGCCGAGGAACAGCACCACCACCACTTCATCGAAGGACGTGATGAAGGCAAAGAGGGCGCCGGAGACGACACCCGGCACGATCAGCGGCATCTGCACCTTGAAGAAGGTGGTGACGGGATTCGCACCGAGGCTTGCCGCGGCGCGTGTCAGGGAACGGTCGAAGCCGACGAGCGTCGCCGTTACCGTGATGATCACGAAGGGAATGCCGAGCGCGGCGTGGGCGAGCACCACACCCCAGTAGGTGCCCTGCAGGCCGATGCGCGAGTAGAAGAAGTACATGCCCGCTGCCGAGATGATCAGCGGCACGATCATCGGTGAAATCAGGATTGCCATGATGGCGCGGCGGAAGGGAACATGGCTTTGCGAGAGGCCGATGGCCGCGAGCGTGCCGAAGGCCGTGGCAAGCAGCGTTGCCACCGGCGCGATCAGGAAGGAGTTCTTCAGGGCGAGCTGCCAGTCGGAATTGCCGAAGAAGTCGCGGTAGTGTTTCAGTGAATAGCCTTCGGGGTTCAGCGCCAGCATCTCCGGCGTGAAGGTGAAGAAGTCCCGGGCGTTGAAGGACAGCGGAATGATCGTGAGGATGGGCGCGATCAGGAAGAAGAAGATGGCGCCGCAGATCACCCAGCGGAAGGTGTAGTGCCAGATACGCTGGCCGGTGGTGGCGTAGGGAGGCAGTGATGACATGGTGTTGATTCCCCTCAGCCGAGTTTGACGTTGTCGATGCCCACGATGCGATCGTAGGCCCAGTAGAGCGCGAGCACCACCACGAGGAGTATCGTGCCGAGCGCCGCGGCGAGACCCCAGTTCAGCGACGAGGAGATGTGGTAGGCAATCCGGTTCGAGATGAACACGCCGGAGGTGCCGCCGACGAGTTCGGGCGTGATGTAGTAGCCGATGGCGAGGATGAACACGAGAATCGAACCGGCGCCGATGCCGGGCGTGGTGTTCGGGAAGTAGATGCGCCAGAAGGTGGTCCAGTCGGTGGCGCCCATCGACTTGGCCGCGCGCACGAAGTTGGGCGGAATCGTCTTCATGACCGAGTACAGGGGCAGGATCATGAAGGGCAGCAGGATGTGCGTCATGGCGATGATGGTGCCGGTCATGTTGTTGATCATGACGAGCCGATGCGCATTGTCGATGAGTCCGGTCCAGACGAGCAGGTCGTTGATGACCCCTTCCTGCTGCAGGAGGATCTTCCAGGCGCTGGTGCGCACGAGCAGCGAGGTCCAGAAGGGCAGCAGTACGAGAATCATCAGCAGGTTCGAACTGCGCGCCGGAAGCTGCGCGAGCAGGTAGGCAATCGGGTAGCCAAGCAGGATGCAGCTCAAGGTGATGACGATGCTCATGAACAGCGTACGTCCGAACAGCATCAGGTAAAGGCGCTGCCGCTCGGGTTTTCTGGCAATGCCCTCCGCGGTACGCTCGGCGTCGATTGCGGCAAGGTAGTAGCCATCGGTGATCGGGGGCGAGAGTCGTTCGAGGAGGTTCCAGTAGGTGGCGTCGCCCCAGTCCTCGTCGATCTCGAGGAACTGGGCCTTGAAATCGGAACTCGGTGCGTTTGCCAGCAGCGTGTCGGTGTCGGCAAGCAGTGGCGCGAGTTCGGCGTCGCTGCCGAGTTCCGCGCGTACCTCGGGGCTCATCGACGCCAGGTCATGGTAGAGCGCGGCGTAGGTGAAGCCGTGGGGTGGCATGGTGTTCGCGTCGGCTTCGTCACCTTCCTCGCTCCTGACGAAGCGTTCCCAGTTGCTCCAGGCCACGGCCGTGGCGGGAAAGTGCGTCGGCCAGGCGGCGCTGGCGCGCAGGGTCTGCCAGGCCTCGCTCGACGCCCAGGCGGGATTCATGGCAACGAAGGCATCTCGTTCGGCTTCGTTGTCGAAGCGCTTGACGCGCCGGCCGCTCTTGCGGAACAGGCTCGAAACACCCGGTTTGTCGTAGTTCAGGCGACTGCCGAGACGTGAATGGATCTTCAGTTCCTGGGCGAGCATCATGTCGTCGGCGAGTGCCGCAAAGGTGCCTTCGTCGGGCGCTTCGTCGTAGGCGTCGATGCCGTCGCTGCCAAGCACGCGTACCGTGCCGGGCAGGGTGTCGCCGACGATGCTGTTGTCCACCGAGCGGAGCAGCATGTCGGCGATCGGCAGGATGAAGGTCACCACGATGAACACGAGCAGTGGCGCGATCAGGAGCAGCGCGCGCAGCTTTTCGCGCCGCAGTGCCCGTGCGAGGCTGTGCTTGAGGGGTTTGCCGTCTTGAGTCGTCAGTTCAGCCACGCGTCATGTCCGTGCCGGTTGAAAGTGGTCCGATCGAAGGAAGCCGGCCGATGGCCCGACGCGATCGCAGCTTGCTGCCGCGAAGCGTCGTGCCCATCGGCCGCCATCTTGTCCGAGGTTCAGGCGGACTTACCTGGCCAGCCAGGCCTGAAACTTCTGGTCGAGATCATCGCGGTTGTCCGCCCACCATTCGTAGTTGTAGAGAAAGGTGTTGGTGGCGTTTTTCGGGTCGGTCGGCATGTGCGGTGCCATGTCGATGTCGAGCTCGGCATGCTTGCCGACAAGCGGTGCCGAGGAGGCGCGCGCCGGGCCGTAGGAGATGTAGCCGGCCTGGTCGGCGAGGCGCTGGGTGTCGGTGGCAAACATGATGAAGTGCAGTACACGGTTGAGGCGCTCTTCGCTGAGGCCCTCGGGAATGACCCAGCCGTCGATATCGAACACCTGCGCGTCCCAGAGCATCGCCACCGGTTGATCCTGCTCCTCGATGACCGAGAACAGACGACCGTTGTAGGTCGAGCCCATGACCACTTCGCCGTCGGCGAGAAGCTGCGGTGTTTCGGCACCGGCCGACCACCAGATGACGTCGTCCTTGATGGTGTCGAGCTTGGCGAGTGCCTGTTCGACGCCTTCGTCGGTGCTCAGTACGTCGTAGACGTCTTCCTTGTCAACGCCGTCGCAGAGAAGTGCCCACTCGACATTGTTGATGACGCGCTTCTCGAGTGCGCGCTTGCCGGGGAAGGTCTCGGTGTCGAACACGGCACAGATGTCTTCGGGCACCTTGCCGTCCCACGCCTTGACGTCGGTACGGTAGCCGAAGGTGGTGGAGTAGACGATCTGCGGGATGAAGCAGTCGGAGACGAGCAGGTCGCCGAAATCTTCGACGGCCGGGGTGCCGTCGGGGGCTGCGGCCAGCATCGTGTCGGGGTCGATTTCCATCGCGAGGCCTTCGTCGCAGAGACGGATGGCGTCGGCTGCTACGACGTCGACGAGGTCCCAGCTGATGTTGCCGGCTTCGTTCATCGCGCGCATCTTGGCAACCGCCTCGTTCGAGGATTCGTCGTTGATGATCTTGATGCCCGTGAGCGCCGAGTAGGGTTCGTGATAGGCCTTGAGCTGCGAGTTCGAGTAGGCACCGCCCCAGGAGACGATGGTCATCGGATCGTCGGAGCAGTTCTCGCAGGGCGGAAGCTCATCGGCGGCGAGGGCCGAGAGGCTCGTGCCGACGAGCCCTGCGGAGGCGATTGCCATCGCCAGGGGCTTCAGTCGTTTGGTGGATTGGAAGGGCATCTTGCGTTCTCCTTGGTGTGGTGATTTGCCGCGCTCTTGACGTCGCGCGGCGGGGACGTGAACTGCTGCCGGCGGGCGCCCGCGAATACCCCGGCGGGAGAACGGCGCAGCGGTTGCGGGTGGCTATCCGGGGGGTGGCGTGGTCGGGTCCAGGGCGCGACAGTCGCCGCTGAGCCAGCCGACAAGGTGTCGCTGGCCTTCGGCGAGCGGTCGGCGGTCGGCGCGGTTGCGTAGCTTGACGACGAATTCGTCGTTGCCGGCAAGCGACATGACCACGCGAAGGTGATCGCCGTGGTAGATGATTTCGCGGATCTCGCCTTCGAGGCGATTGTCGAGCGACTCCGGTGGGTCGAACTCGAGGCGCTCCGGGCGCAACGACAGCGTGGTGCGCGAGCCGACACCGCCGATGTTCACGGCTGCCGCGCCCACGGCATTGCCATTGTCGAGACGCACGGTGCAGTATTCGCCATCGATGCTCTCGACGGTACCGTGCAGGGTGTTGTTTTCGCCGATGAACTGGGCCACGAAGGAGTTCTGCGGATTTTCATACAGATCGTCGGGTGGCGAGAGCTGCTGGATGACACCTGCCTCGAACACGGCCACGCGATCGGACATCGTCAGGGCTTCGGACTGATCGTGTGTGACGTACACCACGGACACGCCGAGGTTTTCGTGGATGTGCTTGATCTCGTACTGCATCTGCTCGCGAAGCTGCTTGTCGAGGGCGCCGAGTGGTTCGTCCATGAGCACGAGCGCGGGGTCGAAGACGAGCGCACGGGCCACGGCGACGCGCTGCTGCTGACCGCCCGAGAGCTGTGCGGGGCGGCGATTGCCGAAGCTGCCGAGTTCGACCATGTCGAGCGCCTGCTTCACCTTCTGCTGCTGGGTGGCCTTGTCGAGCTTGCGGATCTGCAGCGGAAAGGCGAGGTTCTCGGCCACGCTCATGTGCGGAAACAGGGCGTAGTTCTGGAACACCATGCCGATGCCGCGCTGATGGGGCGGCACCTTGTTGATGGGCTTGTCGTTCAGGAAGATTTCACCGTGCGTGGCGGGCTCGAAGCCGGCCAGCATCATCAGGCAGGTGGTCTTGCCCGAGCCCGAAGGGCCGAGCATGGTGAGGAACTCACCCGGGGCGATGTCCAGGTTGAGATCCTTGACGACCAGGGTAATGCCGTCGTAGGACTTCTGCACGTGCTCGAAGCGAACCGCGGCTCCGCGTGAACGGGATGAAGATGAATGGATCGGGGCCTCGTGCCCCGGCTGGCCGGACGGAGTCCGTGCTGGCGCTTCGCTCATGAACCTCACTTGGGGTGCTTGCTGGTGGGGGGGCTTGTGGTTGATGGACGACAGGCCATGGCTCGGAGTGGATTCATCCTGAAGCGCGCATTCACCTGTTACTGCATGTCCATATTATTGCAACAGTATTCCCTGAAGAAAGCAACTGCCGAATGTGAGATGTGTCAATATTCCATCCCCATGAAATCCTTTCTGATCCTCCAGGCGCGACCGGAGACCGAAGTCGCCGACGACGAATACGCTGCAATCCTTGCGAAGGGCGGCCTGTCGGCGAACGAGACACGACGCATTCGGCTTGATGCCGAACCGATACCCGCAGACCTTGATCTGACGGACTTCTCCGGTGTGATCATCGGTGGCGGACCGACGTGCTTCAGCGATCCGCCCGAGAAGCAGTCACCGCTGGATCGGCAGATCGAATCGGCCGCGCTTTCGATCATGCCGCGTGTGGTCGAGGCAGACATCCCCTTTCTCGGCTGCTGTTACGGCGTCGGCCTTCTGGGCACGCACCTCGGCGCCGAGGTGGCCAAGGGCCGCTACGCCGAACCCGTGGGCACGTCTTTCTGCCGCCTCACCGACGACGGACGAAACGACCCTCTGCTGGAGGGTGTCGATGCGGCATTCACCGCCTTCGTGGGGCACAAGGAATCGCTCCAGGAACTGCCGCAGGACTGCACGCATCTCGTGTCGAGCGAAACCTGTCCGTTCCAGATGATTCGTTACGGCCGGAACGTCTACGCCACGCAGTTCCATCCCGAAGCCGATGCGGCGGGCTTCGAGATGCGCATCGACATCTATCGTCACAGTGGCTACTTCCCGCCGGAAGCCGCCGATGACCTCGTGGCCATGTGCCGGGCGGCGGACGTGACCATGCCGGAGCGGGTACTGGCCAACTTCGTGCGTCGTTACCGCAGGTAGCCGGGATGGCGTGACTGCCGGCGATCACCACACGCCCGGTATCAGTCTGGATGTCCGCGCGGCATAGTTCGCATAGTGGGGATAGTGCTGCAACAGCAGGGCTTCCTCGCGGTGGATCTTGATGATCATGACGCCCACAAGCGCTGCAAGGGTGACGAGATGCCAGAGGCTCTGGTGCACGAGTACGGCCCCGGTGCCACCGAGCAAGACGGCGTTGTACATCGGATGGCGCACGTACCGGTAAGGGCCGTTTGCCACGAGGATGCCCGCCATGCGGGGCTCGGGAAACACGGAGAGGGTTTCGCGATTCATCGACAGCAAGGCCCAGAGCGCGAGCGGCATCGACAGGAATACGATCATGGCACCAAGCCAGGCGACACCACCAGCCGGTGGCAGGAAGTCGCCGAGGGGACGTATCAGCAGCAGGATGGCGCCGAGCTGCAACACCACCAGCAACCATGACGGCGCCGCTGCCCGGTGGCCTTCCGGATCCGGCAATGACGGGTTCACGTGTCCGGCGCCTCCGTTGCCGATTCCGCGCCGGGGCCTCGACCTCGCGCAGACCCGGTATCGGGGCCCTGCCTGTGGGCAAGCGCGAGGCGCTGGAAGGGAAAGTCCCAACCCCTGTCGGTGCAGCAGTCGACGCAGGCTTTCTGGATCATGCGCCTGATGCGAGGTTGTGAACGAGCTGCGCGACTGTCGAAGGTGGCAAGAATCCAGTAGTCGATGGAAGAAGCACCGGCGCTTTCGATCTCGACCTGCAAGGCCTTGAGAAAGTCGCCGATGTCGCTTTCCGTGATCGCCGTGCGAATGGCCTCACGCAGCGCCTTCGGCACTTCGGTGGTGCTGATCGAACGGAGATCGTAGTCGACGCCGAAGCCGCTCCTGACCGCGAACTGCCCGGCCCGCGAGAGATTCGTCATCGTCATGGTGTAGAAATCGCTGCTGGCATAGTTGCGTGTCTGTCCGCCGTCTTCGGCAACGGTGACGGTGTCGGGATTCTGCGACAGCACCTCCAGCCAGGTACCGTCTTCGAGCAGGATGCTGTCGCCACGCGAGGTCGGGAACCAAGGGTCGTCGCCGGAAGGGCGTGACACGTAGCCATGGAGTTCCGCGATCGGAATCTTCAGCGCGCCGTGAAGTTCCGGGTTGTGGAAGACCGTATAGGCGTTGATCGATTCCACCCGCCAGGGCAGGTTGCGGTAGAACACGCGCTCGGTTTCGCGCATCGGACCGATGTTCAGCAGGAGCCGCGCTTCGGTCAGGTAACGCGGCAGCAGGGTGCGCGCCGCGAGCGCCACGCCGAACAGCAGCAGTATCAACAGACCGAGCAGCAGCACGTCGCCGCGCTGGTGGAACACGATGAACACGGCGAGCAGAATCAGCAGGCCCGTCAGCGCGTGTGTGCTGTACTCGATGAGACGATAGCGCGTACGGCTTTCGGGTCTGCTCTTGTCCACCAGCGACTGCCGGTAGCCTTTCAGAAGAAACTTCAGGCCGTGCCAGACGCCCATGCCCGCAAGGAGCGCGAGCAGCAGGGTAAACCCGCGCCCGGTGATGAAATTGCGGATTGAATCGAGGATGCTGGCGAAAAACGAACGATCGCCCTGCAACTCGGCGATCTCGATCTCGGCGATGCGGATCGAACTCTCGGCATCGTCGCGGCGATCCTGCCAGGTGCTCAGGAGCCGGTCGAGCGTCAGCGACAGCTCTCCTTCCCCGGCCGCGTTCAGTTTCGGCTCGAGGTTGGCGATGGCCTTTTCGGCCTCGTCGAATTCGCGCTGGTAGCGCGCGATCTTGTCCTTGAGGGCGTTGATGCGCCGCGGCTTTTCGGTCAGTTCCTTGAGGCTGTCGATGACCGGCTGGGCAATCAGCGTGAGGTCTTTCTGCCAGTTGGTTTCGGTCTCGGCAACGGTTTCGGCGTCGGCGCTGGTAAACAGGCTGGCGTCGGCGCCGCCCGTCGAGATCGACTCGATCGTCTTGCGAAGCTGCGCGATGCTGGCGTTGATGTCCCTGGCGCGCGCGCGGAGGTCTTCCTTTTCCTGTTCGTTGGCCTCTTCGATGCGATCGCCGATCTCCTTGCGCTGGTGCAGCTTGGTGGTCAGCGTGTTCTGGATGTATTCGAGGCGAGTGATGGCCTCGTTGACGGGAATGTCGCCTGCCGGTGGTGTCTGCGGCGCGGTGGCCGAGGTGTCCGCGCCGCCGGATGGCGTGTCCGTGCTGCTTGCCGTGGCAGCCGCGCTGTCTGGTGACGTGTCCGTGCTGTCCGAGGGAGCGGCGGCGTTGTCTGCCGGGGTGCCCTTGTCCTGTGCCGCCGCGGGCAGTGCCGGCAGCAGGGACAGCAGCAGACCGATGGCGAGGACGCGCAGGGCCGTGCCGATATCCCGCTCGACCGTACGCCGGCAACGGCCGAATACGGTTTCAGTCACGTACATGGATCGGGAAGGCGGTGTTGATGCCGCCGCGGCTGGAGGTGTAGGCCTGGATCCGGAAGCCGTGGCCGGAGGGGCCTTCGAAGGGCTGTGCATTCGGGTTGCTGCTGTTGTGGTAGGCGTTCAGGATGGCCGCAATGACCTCGTCGCTCGACATGCTGTCGGGGAAGAAGCTCGAGAACTTCCGCTTCCACTGGTTGCCATCGCGCACTTCGACGGTGGCGGTGTAGACGCCGTGGCGGTTCGGTGGGTCCTGTATCGATACGAGACGCGCGTTTTCGGGGTCCTGGCCTCCGGGGCGTGAATGGAAACCGACGGGCTTGCCGCTGCGGTTGATTTCGCCATGAAAGACATGCCACAGGTTGATGTTCGGGTCGGTGTCCGACCAGTGCGGCATGTCGGCGATGGCAGCATCGGCACTGGTGACATCAGCACTGGTGGCATTGGCACTGTCATGGGAGAGGCTGGCCGACGTGCCATCCTTTTCATTGTCCGTGGCCGGATGGCTCGATGCCGTGCCTGAAGCGTTGCCGCCCGTGAGGGAATTCAGATCGATGCCGTACTGCTCGAGGCTGATGCCGAGTGCGATCAGGACGCCAGCGACAAAGGGGATGTAGCGTTTGAGCTTCTGCATGTTCACGGGTCGGGCTCTTTTCCTGAGAAGTCGTGGGCGGCAAAGAGTTCCAGCACGTCTTCGGTACTGAGACCCCTGAGCGCACCGGTGTCGGTGCTGTCGAGCGTCTGATCGGCAAGGATCTTCTTCTTCTCCTGCATCACGAGTATCTTCTCCTCCACCGTTTCGCTCGCCACGAGCTTGTAGATGAACACCGGCTTGTCCTGTCCGATGCGGTGTGCGCGATCGCTCGCCTGTGCTTCGACCGCCGGGTTCCACCAGGGATCGTAGTGGATCACGGTGTCGGCGGCGGTGAGGTTCAGGCCGGTGCCGCCAGCCTTGAGGCTGATCAGGAACAGGGGAATGTCACCGTACTGGAAAGCGTCGATGGCTTCGGTGCGCTTGCGCGTACGGCCCGTGAGCTTCACGAAGGGGAGCCTGCGTTTCTTCACCTCGGTTTCGATGATGGCCAGCATCTCGGTGAATTGCGAGAACAGCAGCACCTTCTTGCCCTCGTCGATCAGTTCCTCGAGCATCGACATGAGCAGATCGGTCTTCGCCGATTCCTCGACACCGCGTGCCGAAGCGAGCTTCACGAGGTTCGGGTGGCAGCAGGTCTGGCGGAGTTTCAGAAGTGCATCGAGAAGTTCGATGTGGCTGCGCGCCAGGCCCCGTTCCTTGAGCAGCGTGCGCACGCGTTGCTCCATCGACACGCGAATCGATTCGTAGAGTTTCGCCTGTTCGGGTTTCAGTGCGACTTCGCGGATGATCTCGGTTTTCGGCGGCAGATCTGCGGCAACGGCTTCCTTTCTCCGGCGCAGCAGGAAGGGACGGATCAGTTGTGCCAGTCGTTCCTGACGCTCGGCGTCGCCGTGCACCTCGATGGGCGTGCGGAAATGACGCGTGAAGAATTTCCGGCTGTAGAGAAGACCCGGCATCAGGAAATCGAACTGCGACCAGAGTTCACCGAGGTGGTTCTCGAGCGGAGTGCCGGTCAGGCAGATTCGCCGGTCGATGGCGAACTGCTTGACCATCTGTGTCACCTTCGCCGCAGGATTCTTGATGGCCTGGGCTTCGTCGAGCACGAGCAGGCCGAAGCCGAAGGCATCGAGGAAGTCGAAGTCACGGGTGACGAGTGAATAGCTCGTGATGACGATGTCGGGCGAGGCGCGTTCGAGCGCGGCGCGGCTGCGCTGCGTGCCGTGCCAGATCGCGGCCGTGAGTGTGGGCACGAAGCGTTCGATTTCGCGTGCCCAGTTGCCGAGAAGACTTGTCGGGGCAACGATCAGCGTTGGCTTGTCGAGTGCGCCCCGCGCCTGCTGATCGGCAATGTGCGCGAGTGTCTGCAGGGTCTTGCCGAGGCCCATGTCGTCGGCGAGGATGCCGTTGAAACCATGCCTGGCGAGGAAGTTGAGCCAGCCGAGGCCTTCGAGCTGATAAGGGCGCAGGGCCAGTGACACGTTCGCCGGTTGCTCGGCGGCCTCGATGCTGCCGCTGTCGATGTCACCGAAGGCATCGGCGAGGGCGCGCAGCGTCTCGGCGCCCTGCCATTCGACATCGAAGCCATCGTCGTCCCAGGCGTCGCCGAGAACGTCGAGGTCGCCGGCACGCTGCCGTGGCAGGCGCAGCGTGTCGCTGTCGCCCGGTTCGTCGTAGAGTTCCAGCAACGTGCTGGCCACAGGGCGAAACAGCTCGGGCGGAATCTCCAGCCACTGACCGCTGTCACTCTGCAGCAGGATGGGATCGTCGCTGGCGCCGTTCTGCAACCAGTCGATGACCAGCGGCAGGAGATCGAAGCGCTGATCGCCGTGGCGGAGCTTCAGCGCCATGTCGAACCAGTTGGAACCCGTGTCGCTGATTTCGGCTTCGAGCCGCGTGACCGATTCGAAACTCAGGCTGAACGGCTCGCGCACGATGACCTGCCAGCCGTTGGCTTCGAGTTCGTCCTGGCGCTCGCACAGGTGGCGCCAGGTCTGCACGACCTGCTGCACCCCGCGTGCCTGGGGAATGCGATCGGCCAGCGAGTAGAACTCGGGGTTGCGTGACAGTGCCGGCTGGAAATCCTGGAAGCGTCTGCCGAAGTCCACTACCAGCGCGCGCTCGGCATCGACACGTCGTTTCAGGATCAGCGTGTGGCCGTCTCCGGTATGGCCTTCGAGCGTGGTTTCGGTCATTTCACCTTCGAAGGGCAGGGTGTAGTCGCCGTAGCGGAAATGGATCGAGGCGAAGTAGTCCAGCGGGTTCGGGCTCTGGTCGCGCGATTGCAGGATCAGGACCGGCTTCGGTGGCTCGTCGATGCGCACGAAGTCGGGTTTTTTCGGCATCGGTGGTGCATGACGGGCGAGCCGTGAGGCGAGTGCGTTGGACACGCTCTGGGCCATGTCGTCGGGAATCGGCGGCGCGTCGATGAAGTGGGCCAGCAGTTGTGCGTTGGGCGTCTGTTCGAGCGGTCCCGCGAGGGCCTCGTCGGCGAGCAGATACCAAGGCGGGTCGGTGGGAATGAGCCGCCAGTCGGTGTGTCCGTCGTCATCTCCTCCGGCCAGCAGCACCTCGAGCCTGTGCATGCCGTCGGCATCCTGATGCCAGTGGAATTCGAGCTGGCGGGTCGGGCCGCGTCTGAGCGGCTGTTCGCGTTCGCTGCCGTAGAAGCAGCGCTCGGTTTCCATGAGCTTGTCGAGGACGAGATGCCCGATGCCGTTCTCCAGCGTCAGCGGCTGGTAACTGAAGTTGCTGGTGCGTCCGCCCAACAGGGCGAGGATGGCGTGATCGCTCGGCATGACCCAATCAGGGTGATGGAAATGGCTGTGATGGCGATAGGGCGTCTCCTTGCCGTAACCGCCGCGTTTCAGCAGTCGGCTCTGCAGGATCTGCAGGGTAAAGGCCTTGCGTTCATGACTCAGCGCGCCGTAGTCGAGCTGGTAGAACAGCAAGGGCTCGCCGGGCTCATGCGTCTCGATGCCCGCGTCGAGATCGTCGTTCGCTTCGATGATCTGCTGCATCCAGCGATCGACGACGTTGGCGGGTGAGTCGTGCGCTTCGCTCCGGTACTGGCCCTGCAGGTCGATCCAGGTCAGCAGTACCGCTGCCACGTGCTTGCAGTTCACGCCTACGGGGCAACTGCATTCGCCACGCAGGCGGTGGCTGGCAAGCGAGATGGTCTGGGCATAGGGCTGCGCGGCAGAACCCGTCACCAGCGCATAGAGCTTGTTGGTCTTGTCTTCGAGTTCGAGGCTCTGCACGCGCCGGTCGGACTTGTAGGCGCGGCCACGCGACGTGGCGACCGAGCCGCACAGCTCGATGACGTCGTCGAAAGTAATGGTGCGGCGGCGCTGATTCACCGGCGGATTGTAACCGTTGCAGGTTCTCGGTTAAGCTTGTCATCGAAGATTTTGAGCGTTCTTCGTCAATCAAAGTGCGTTGATGGATGTGCACAGATGGTATGGGCTTGCCTTCATGGGAGGCCAACCCGTAAACTCACAATCCGTAAACACACTGGTCTTGCGATCGGATGCTGACTGTCGCCATCGGCGGCGAATGTGTTCGGGCGCAGAGGCCACCAGACACCATCCAACCGAGTGTTGCCGGCTGATCGGGCAGATCATGCATCCGGTGTGTGCTGCGTTTTTCGGAACCAGACACGTTCGGGCATGCAGGATGCGATTGTCAGCGGCAACACGACCGTGATTACGACGAGTCAGACAAGCCGATGATGCAGCTGCGCCTTCGAAAAACACTGTCTTTACTGGTCGTGCTGGTGTCACTCGTGACATTGCCGCTGGCGGGCGCCTTGTCGAGCGATGTGCCCGCAGAGACACCCGACCCCGATCGTCTCGTGTTGGTCGCACATCCCTCGTTTTCCGGCAACGTCAGTGCCGATACGCTCTACCGCCTCTACATGGGCAAGCTGTCGCAGCTGCCCGACGGCAGTCCTGTCACGCCGCTCGTGGCCCCTCGGGAAGCGAAGCGTTTTTCCGTGTTCTGTCAGGAGTTCCTCGGCCGCTCTTCGCGCCAGCTCCGTGCGCACTGGGCGCGTCTGCTGTTCACCGGCAAGGGCAGGTTGCCCGAGGAAGTACATGATTCGGATGTGATGAAGCATCGCATCGCCTCGGAACCGGGTTACATCGGTTACCTGCCGATGAGCTACGTCGACGACAGTGTCATGGTGCTCGATCGCTGAGCACTCGTCCGCTGAGCACTCGTCGTCAGCCGCCCAGTGCGGGCGTGGTGCCGAGAAAGGCATTGATGGCCGCGGCCACCGGTTCGGGCGTATCCATGTGCAGGTGGTGGTGGCCTGTCAGGTCGATGCGTCTGAGATTCGAGACGCAGGCAAGACGGCCATCGGTCTCTTCACGCTGTGCCGGAAAACCCTCGTCGGCAATGATGAAGAGGCTCGGACATTCGATTGCCGCCAGTGCCGCGCGAACCTGCTCCTCGCTCTGGTAGAGCCAGCTCGAGTAGCGAAGGGTGGGGTCGAAGCGCCAGTGAAACTCGCCGTCGTGCAGGTCGAGCTGGCGGTCGATGATGAGCTGGGCTGAGCGGAGTTCCATGGTCGTCGCGCGCAAGCGCGATGCCACCGCTTCATCCGGCGTGGCAAAGCGGCGCGAGGCGAAGCGGTTTTCCTCGAGCCTTTCGGCAAGGGCGCGCCGCATGCGCGCAGGCCACTCGCTCGCCGCCTCGCTCAAGGGGCCGCAGGAGTCGATGCTGATCAGCGCCGAGACCGTCTCGGGTGCGGCGGCAGCCAGCAGTGCAGCCACCGAGCCGCCGAGCGAATGCCCCATGATCACGCACTCTTCCCATTGCAGCTCTGCGATGACACGGCGTGCGAGCAGCATCATCTGCGGAAAGCTGTAGCTGTCGTGCAGGTGTGTCGAGTAGCCGTGACCAGGCAGGTCGATGGCAACCAGATCGCATGCTGGCAGTTCGGGCATCAACGGCAGGAAGCTGTTGGCGTTGTCGAGCCAGCCATGCAGACAGAGGATGCGCGCTTCGGCGGAGCCGAGGGCCTCGCGGCGAATGCCGGCGATGTGCTGCCCGGCGATATCGAGTTCGAGCGACTGGAAGCGGGGTCTGGATGCAGTCATGTGGCGTGGCCTGCCGCCATTGCGTGCTGAAGAGACACGTTGCTGACGATGGGAGGTTCGAGTCGGACGGATGCGGTCGGCGATGGATCAGGGTTGACTGATGGCATAGCGGTAGCCCCAGGTTTCGGGCGAATCCGGCTGGGCGTGTCGCTCGAAGCCGAGCGACTGCATGAGGTGCTGCATGCCATTGTTCTCTTTCAGAACATCGCCCTGCAGCATGGTTACCGCATGGGCTTCGGCGTGCTCGATGAGCATCTTCATGAGCAGCTTGCCGAGTCCGTGTCCCTGATACTCGTCGGCGATCGAGAGCGCAAATTCGCCGTTGTCACGATCGCGATTGAGGATGTAGCGGCTGACGCCGATGATCCTGTCGTCGACTTCCGCCACGAAGGCGATCTGACGGTCGTAGTCGAGCTTGGTGAACTGCGCCACCATCTGTGGTGAAAGTCGGTTGATGGCGTGCATGAAGCGGAAATAGCGCGACTCTTCCGACATGTTCCTGACCAGTGCTTCGATCTGTTCTCCGTCCTCGGGCCGGATCGGTCTGATGGTCACCTCCAGCCCGCTCTTGAGTGTCTGTTGGCGTTCCCATTCTCGCGGGTAGGGCGGTATGGCGAGGTGGCCGTGGTTGCGTTTCGGTGACGTCTTCTCGACCACGATCTGTGTGTCCACGGCCACGGCGCCGTCGGCCGACACGATCAGCGGATTGATGTCGAGCGAATGGATTTCCGGACATTCGCAGGCGATTTCCGAGATCTGCAGGAGCAGTTGTCGAATCGGCTCGGTCGGCAGCGAGTCCTTGTGGCGGTAGGGACCGAACCAGGTTTCGAAGGGTTCGCGTGCCAGCATCTTGTCGATCAGCGTTTCCGAGAGCGGTGGCAGTTGCACGGCTACCCGCTGCCAGAGCGGCCGGAGGTCGCCGCCGACACCGACCGAGATCACCGGTCCGAAGGTGGCGTCCTGATGCAGTGTCACGGAGAGTTCGCGCTGATGCGGGTTTTCGAGCATCGGCTCGATTTCGATGGCGTCGACTTCACCGTCGAGCCCCATCGCTGCGATCGTGTCATTGATACGCCGGCAGGCGCCGGCGACACCGTCGGCATCACGAATGCCGAGCTGAGCCGGCAGCAGGGACGACTTGTAGGCGAAGCGTTCGGCACGTGCCTTGATCACCACGGGATAGCCGAAGTCATTGGCGGCCACGATGGCCTCGGCGCTGTCGCGCACTTCACGAATCGGCAGCACGGGTACGTGAAAGGCCTCGAGAAACTGCCGCGCTTCCGTCGGATCGAGCACGCGCCGCCTTTCATCGAGCGCCTTGTGGATGATGGCGCGAGCTGCAGCGTGGTCGGGTGGCTCCTGCGCCTGTCCGGCCCGCGGCAGTTCGAGCAGTTCGAGTCCGCTGACGTGATGGCGATACAGGAAGTCGAGAGCGCTGGTGGCCTGCTCGGGTGTCTCCAGAGTGGGTATTTGCGCATCGGCCAGGATCTGGCGTGGTTCGTCGAGCGAAGCGTCGCCCATGAGGCAGCAGAGGAGTGGCTTGCCGACTTTCTTCTTGATGTCGGCAAGCGATCTCGCCACCGCGCTGCTGTCGATGCGCATGTCGGGCACCAGTATCGCGATCACGGCATCGACATCCTCGTGCGCCAGCAGGGCTTCGACCGCTTCACGGTAACGGAGCGCCAGTGTGTCGGGGCTGCGGATCACGACCGGGTTGACGATGGGTCGCTCGTCGCCAAGGAAGGGCGCGGCCTCGACGATGCGGCGCAGGCGTGCGCCATGTGCATTGCGTGGCGAGAAGGTGGACAGTGGCAATTCGAATTGTGCGGCGCGCAGACCCTTGCCGGGCAATTGCTCGAGGGCGATCGTGGCGGGCGCGCGTCCGTTCGCCAGTACGGCGACACGGTTGCCGCGGATGCGCTTGCCGTGCGCGAGCAGCCGTGACGCGGCGAACAGGTTGCCGAAGCTGCGAATACGCACGGCACCAGCGCGTTGCAGCGCTGCCTGCATGACGGCTTCGGTCGACATGATGGCACCCGTGCGTGCCAGGGCGTCGCAGAAGGGGGCATTGTTCTGCCCGGTGCTCATGACGATCACGGGCTTGATGCGCGCCGTGGCACTCAGGGCGCTCAGGAATTCGCGCTTTTCCTGGAAGGTGTCGAGGTAGACGATGACGGCACGTGTGCGGCTGTCTTCGGAGAGGAGGTCGAGGATGTTGGCAATGCTGACGTCGAACTCGCTGCCGGTGGAGATCAGCGAGGAAAAGCCGACCTTGTTGGCCGCGCCCCAGTCGACGATGGCAGCGGCGAGTGCCGCCGACTGGGAAACCACGGCCAGTGAACCCGGCTCGACAGGCAATGCCGCGTAGGTCGCATTGAGGCCGATGTGGGTGCGTACGATGCCGGCGCACCAGGGGCCGAGGATGCGCAATCCGAGCTGGACGGCAAGTCTGCGGAGTTCCCGGGCGTGCTTGCCACCATGGCGGCGCTCGGGCGACATCATCGCCACCACGCGGATGCCGCGTTCACTGCATTCGGTGAGTACCTTTCTGTCCTGATCGGGCGGGGTCATGACCAGCGCGATGTCGGTGGCGTCCGGCAGCGCCTTGACGCTGCGGAAACAGGGCTTGCCGAACAACGAATCGTGGCGCGGGTTCACGAAATGCAGCGGGCCGCGAAAATCGCCGTTGATGAGGTTCTTCGCCAGCATGTAGCCGGGCGAGTCTTTCTTCGAGCTCGCTCCCACGACGGCGATCGAGCGTGGACTCAGAAGATTGTCGAGATGCAGCGTTCCCATCGGATCGAAATTGAGCGACGAGCGCAAAATCGCGCAGCGGGGATAGTAACCTATGCCTGCCTGCGCCACAGAACTCACGGAAGGCCCCGGTGGTCATCGGGTCTGTGGAACGGGCTCTTCGTCGCTCGCCGGTTGCCCGGCGAGCCGTGTTACCGGATGGAATTATGTCAACAGCACTCATTACCCACGACGTCATGCCACGGCACGAAATCAGCCCGGATCACCCCGAGTGTCCCGAGCGCATCGGTGCCGTGATGGAGCGGCTCAAGGCCGATGGACTATACGATTTCATGGCGCATTTCGATGCACCGGAGGCCACCGACGAGGCACTGGCGCGGGCGCACACCGAGCCGTACATCGAGCTGCTGCGCCGCAAGTCGCCGAACTCGGGTTCGGTGACGATCGACGGCGATACCGCCATGAATGTCTTCTCCCTCGAGGCCGCGCGGCGCTCCGCCGGTGCCGGGGTACTCGCCGTCGACAGGATCATGGCGGGTGAAATCAACAACGCCTTCTGCCTCGGGCGGCCACCCGGGCATCACGCCGAGCGATTTCAGGCGATGGGTTTCTGCCTGTTCGGCAACGTCGCCGTCGCCGCGCGACATGCCATCGCCCATCACGGGCTGGAGCGCGTGGCCATCATCGATTTCGATGTACACCACGGCAATGGCACCGAAGACATCGTCGACGGCGATGAACACATTCTGTTCTGCTCGTCGTTCCAGCATCCCTTCTATCCCGGTGGCTACCGTGACAACGTGCGGGGTCAGCGCATCAACGTGCCGCTGCGTGCAGGCACCGGCAGTGCCGACTTCCGTGCCGCCGTCACGGCGGCCTGGTTCGACGAGCTCGATGCCTGGCAGCCGGAACTCGTGATCATCAGTGCAGGCTTCGACGCCCACCACGAAGATCCCCTGGCGTCACTGGCCCTGCGTGAAGACGACTTTGCCTGGCTGACGCGAAGGCTCATGGACATCGCCGCAAAGCACGCCAACGGGCGCGTGGTGTCGATGCTCGAAGGTGGCTATGCCCTGTCGGCACTCGGCCGCAGCGCAAGTGCGCATGTCAGGGAAATGATGGGCATCTGAACCTAGCCGAACTGTGCCTGCATCGCCGTCACGAAGCGGCCGAGGTCGCTCTCCGGCAGGCGGTTGATGCCGGCGGCCGCCTTGCGACCACCACCCGTGTCGAAGCGGCGGCAGAGTTCATCGGCACCTTCGCGGTGGTTCAGCGGTGCGCGCACGCTGACGAGGAAATGATCGTCGCCAAGGTCGCTCAGGATGGCGTGAGCACGATCGGGAGCCGCCTGAGCGAGCGCGTTGGCATGCACACCGGAGACGCGGCGCGCGAAGGCGGCGTTCGGCAGGAGGTAGACGGCAACCGCGTCGGTTTCGGTTTCCGGGTCGATGGCTGCCACCTTGCGGGTGTCGTCGTCGTAGCCGGCATCGAGCGCTGCGTAGGCGTCATCGTCGGCGATGAAGTCAAAGGGGTTTGCATACGGGCTCACGCGGCGATACAGCTCGGCGGGGTCGAAGTGCAGGTCGTCGATGCTGCTGCCGTAGCCGTTGTAGTTCAGGAGTATGCCGAGACGCCGGAGTGCCGCGATCTGCCCGGCATCGAGCGCGAGCGGAGCCGCGGCGCGCTCGGCGCTGGCATCGAGGTTGTCGCCGAAGGCGGCAGTCACGGCCCAGGGCAGGTGCGCACCGTCGAGGATGGCATTGACGATGAGCCCGGTGCAGATGTCGGCGGCGGTATCGATGTGGCTGTCGAGAAGCGGGCTTGCGGGAAGCTCTCCGGCGAAGTGGTGATCGGCATAGAACACGGCCACTTCTCGGTCGAGCAGTGCCTGCACCGCATCGCGGTTCCTGTCGAAGGACACATCCAGCACGGTGGCACTGTCGCCGGCCGTGGCATCGATGCGGGCAACCAGGTTGATGTCACGCTTGACGCCGGTGACAAGCACGCTTTCACGCGGTTCCGCAAGGCGGAGCTGATGCAATGAGCAGATGCCGTCGGCATCACCGTTGAAGGCGTCGTAGTGGGTCATGGTGGTGTTCGCGTTTCCGGGAAGGGCCATCAGGACGGCTTGACGTCATCGGCGAGGGCGCTCGTCGCTCTGACGGCTGCGCGTACCAGTGCGGGGCCATGGTAGATGAAACCGGTGTAGATCTGTACAAGCTGCGCGCCAAGTTCGATCTTGTTTGCCGCCGCTGCGCCCGAGTCGATGCCGCCCACGCCGATGACAGGCACCTCACCGTCAAGTCGTTCGAGGGTGGCCGCGAGGCGCGAGTCGGCCAGCGGCCTTAGCGGTGCGCCGCTCAGACCACCGGCTTCGCCGGCGTGGACGTGCGGCTCCACGGACGCGCGTTCGAGCGTGGTGTTGCCGACGATCATGCCGTCGAGGGCGAGCGCCCTTGCCACGTTGCAGATGCCGTCGAGCTGGACATCGCTCACGTCCGGGGCGATCTTGACCAGCAACGGCACCTCGCGCGCATGCTTCGCCGCGAGCAGCGCCTGCTGTTCGCGGAGTTCGCCAAGCAGCGCGCGCAGCGGTTCTTCATCCTGCAAGGCGCGCAGATTCTTCGTGTTGGGCGAAGAGATGTTGACGGTGACGTAATCGGCCACCGGAAACACCCGTTCGAGACAGTGGCGGTAGTCGTCGAGCGCGTTCTCGATGGGCGTGGTGGCGTTCTTGCCGATGTTGATGCCGAGGACACCCTTGTATTGTCGCTTTTCGGCATTGGCCACGAGATGCGCGACCCCCTTGTTGTTGAAACCCATGCGGTTGATCAGGGCGCCGTACTGTTCGAGCCGGAACAGCCGTGGTTTCGGGTTTCCGTCCTGCGGTTTCGGCGTGATGGTGCCGATCTCGATGTGCCCGAAGCCGAGCGCACCGAGTGCGTCGATGTGGTCACCGTTCTTGTCGAGCCCCGCGGCCAGACCGACGGCGTTGGCGAAGTCGAGCCCGAATGCCGATACCGCCTTGTCGGGGCGTGGCTCCGTTGGCTCGAACCAGCGCCGCAGCCAGGGCTGTTCGAGCGCGGACAGGGCCAGGGCGTGCGAGCGCTCGGGTTCGAGCGAGAACAGGAGTTTCCTGAGGAGCGGAAAGAGGTGATCGGTCGGTGTCATGAGAAAGAGGGCAGGCGCGTTGGGTCGGGCGTCCGTCATGCTAGCGCAAGGCGTTCCATGAGAGACTGGCATTGGCCGCAGTCTCCGGAACTTCATGAAACTCTATTTCGACAAACTCGCCGCCCATCTCGCCAGATCCCCCTTTTCGCTGTACCTGATTCACGGCGATGAGCCATGGCAACTCATGCAGGCGGCTGATCGTCTGCGTGCCCACGCGCGCGCGCAGGGACATGAAGAACGCGAAGTCATCATCGTCAACGAGGACGCCGACTGGGAGCGGTTTTCCGAATCGGCCGCGAGCCTCTCGCTGTTCGCCGAGCGGCGTATCCTCGACCTGCGTATTCCGAACGGCAAGCCCGGGCGCAAGGGCGGAGAGGCGCTCAAGGCCTTCGCCGAGAACCCGCCCGCCGACATCTTCCTGCTCATCCAGAGCGCGAAGCTCGATGGCAGTGCGACGCGCGCGGCCTGGTTCAAGGCAGTTGACAAGGCCGGTGGGGTCGTGGCGCTTTGGCCACTGCCGCACGATCAATTGCCCGCGTGGCTGGATCGGCGGCTCCGGGACAAGGGGCTCGTGCCGGACGCCGAGGCCCTGCGTCTGCTCGCCGAACGTGTGGAAGGCAATCTGCTCGCGGCCGATCAGGAAATCGAGCGGCTGTCGCTGCTCTGCGACTCCGGGCCTCTGGGCGCGCGTGAGGTGCTCGATACCGTGTCGAACAGTGCCCGCTATTCACCGGGCGATCTTGCGGATGCCGCTCTCACGGGGGATCCGGCGCGAGCGCTGCGCGTGCTCGAAGGGTTGCTGCAGGAGGGTGTGGCCGAAACTCTCCTGCTCTGGACCCTCGCGCAGGATATTCGCGCCGCAGCGCGCACGGCCGAGGCAGTCGCCGAAGGCGTGCCGATGGAACGGGCCATGCAGGCGGCCGGGGTGTGGAAGAGCCGTTATCGTCATCTTGCCAGGGCCGTGCCGCGGCATCCGGCCGGCGTATGGCTGGCGATGCTTTCGATGACCTCGCACATCGACCGCCAGATCAAGGGTCAGGCGGCAGGCTCGGTGCCCGACGCGCTCGCAACGCTGGTTGCCACGCTCGCAGGCCGTGATGCGGCCCTGTTGCAGCCGGCGCGAATTGGGCGAGAATATGCCTTCTGAACACCGCAGACCATTCCCTCTTCCATGAACGCCCAGCCCATCGTCGATATCCTCTCACTCGAACCGCAGGCTCAGTCCCTGACCGTGCAGGGCTGGGTGCGCAGCCGCCGCGATTCGAAGGCGGGTCTGTCCTTCATCGCGCTCCACGACGGCAGCTGTTTCGATGCGCTGCAGGTGGTGGCGCCGGCAACGCTTGCGAACTACGAGAGCGAGGTGCTGCAGATCAGCGCGGGCTTTGCCATCGAAGTCAGCGGCACGCTGGTCGCGTCGCAAGGCAAGGGGCAGTCGGTGGAACTGCAGGCCGCATCGGTCACGGTGGTTGGCGCGGTGGACGACCCCGAGCAATACCCCGTCGCCAAGAAACGCCATACCTTCGAGTACCTTCGCCAGGTGGCTCACCTCCGGCCGCGCACCAACGCCTTCGGTGCCATCAGCCGCATGCGCACCACGCTCGCGCACGCCATCCACACGTATTTTCACGAGAATCACTACCAGTGGGTGAACACCCCGGTGATCACCACCAGCGACTGCGAGGGCGCGGGCGAACTCTTCCGCGTCAGCACCATCGACCCGGCCGATCCGCCGAAAACCGCTACGGGCGCGATCGACTACGATCGGGATTTCTTTGCCCGCGAGGCTTATCTCACGGTATCGGGGCAGTTGAACGTGGAATCCTACGCGCTGGCGCTGTCACGCGTGTATACCTTCGGCCCGACCTTCCGCGCCGAGAATTCCAATACCAGCCGCCACCTTGCCGAGTTCTGGATGGTGGAACCCGAAGTGGCCTTTGCCGACCTCACCGACCTGGCCGACATCGCCGAGGACTTTCTTCGTTACCTCTTTCGCGCCGTGCTCGAGGAACGCGAGGACGACATGGCCTTCTTTGCGCAGCGCATCGACAGGCAAGCCATCAGCCGCCTCGAAACGATGGCCGAGACGAGTTTCGAGCGGATGGATTACTCGGACGCAGTCGAGCGTCTGCAGGCGAGTGGCAGATCCTTCGAGTTTCCGGTGGAATGGGGTATCGATCTCCAGTCCGAGCACGAGCGCTGGCTGGCCGAGGAACACGTCGGCAAACCCGTGATCCTCATGAACTACCCGCGCGAAATCAAGGCTTTCTACATGCGCCTGAACGATGACGAGAAGACGGTTGCAGCGATGGATGTGCTGGCGCCCGGCATCGGCGAGATCATCGGTGGCAGCCAGCGCGAAGAGCGGCTCGGGGCGCTGGATCTTCGCCTCGAGGAAAAGGGCCTCGTGGAAGAACTCTGGTGGTATCGCGAACTTCGCCGTTACGGCACCGCCCCGCACGCAGGGTTCGGCATGGGCTTCGAGCGGCTCCTTAACTACATTACCGGCATGGAGAACATCCGCGACGCGATCCCGTTTCCGCGGGTGCCGCGGAGTGCACCGTTCTGAGGCGCGGTGGTTCGGCAGGCACATGGGGCAAGCGTGCCGGGGCGAGTGTCGGCAAGCCGGCCCCGGGGTCGTGTCAGAGGCCGGTTTCGGGGGGCGACGTCAGCGCAGGTGTCAAGGAGTTGCCACCCACTCGACAAGCCGCTATGCTTGCGGCAATGTCCGTGACAAGGGGGTACGCGCTCGGAACGACGAGCTGTGGTGCCCGGCACAGATCATTTTTGGCAATGGATGCCGACGGCCCTTCGCATGGGGCGATGAACAGGAGAATGTGCAATGACTCAGGTCGCAAACGACCAATCGGGTTTCACCCTCGTTGAACTTGCCGTGGTGATGGTCATCATCGGGCTGATTCTCGGCGGTGTCTGGAAGGGGCAGGAACTGATCGACAGCGCTCGGGTGCGTTCACTCTCGAACGAAGTGTCGGGCATCCGCGCGGCGTGGCTTTCGTTCCAGGAACGCTATCGTTCCATCCCGGGTGACTTCTCGGGCTCGGGCACTCAGATCGACAGCGCGGCTCGTCCGGGGAACGGCAATGGCCGCATCGACGGCAACAGCGAACGTGCCGGCGTCTGGCAGCAGCTTTCGCTGGCCGGGTTCATCAGCGGCAGCTTCGATGGCGCGACCGGCAATGTGGGTTCGGCCACCGACACGCAATGCAGCCCGGGTACCTGTCCGCAGAATCCCTTCAACGGTTACTACAAGTTCAGCTACAGTGCGCAGGCAGCCGATGCCGCGAGCGCAGCGCACGAGTTCTTTACCGGCGAGCACATCCCCGTCGACATCATTGCCCAGCTCGATGCGCGCATCGACGACGGCAAGCCATCCACGGGGCGCTTTCGCGTTCACCGTGACTACCTCCGCGCCTGCACGCGCAACGGCGAATGGGATATCTCGTCCGGCAATGCCAATTGCGCGGGCGTACTGAGAGACTAGGGCGTACTGAGAGACCAGGGCCTACCGGATGCACGGACTCCGGTTGCGCAACGACTGACAGAAACAGGTACCAAACGACATCATGCAGGACACCCCCGGAAAGAATCACGATCGGCTGCGCGTTCAGTTCTTCATCGGCACCCGACCCGAATGCATCAAGCTCAGCCCGCTGGTGGCCGAACTCGAACGTCGGCACGACGACTTCGAAGTGTCGGTGTGCCTGACGTCGCAGCATCGCGAGATGCTGCAGCAAGCCCTCGAGTGGTTTCCGATCCGGGTGGATCATGATCTCGATGTCATGACCGAAGGTCAGCATCTTGTCGATCTGCAGGCGCGCATTCTCATGCGATCGCGCGGTGTCATCGAAGATTTCCGGCCAGACTGGGTGGTGGTGCAGGGGGATACCACCACGGCACTGTCGGCAGCGATGGCAGCCACCTGGCTGCAGGTACCGGTGGCGCACGTGGAGGCAGGTCTCCGCACCGGCAACCGCATGGCACCCTGGCCCGAGGAACTGAACCGGAGCCTGATCGGACGCATGGCGCTTCTGCATCTGGCTCCTACCGAGGCCAATGCCGATGCGCTTCGGCACGAGGCAGTGGAGGGGGCGATCGACGTCGTGGGCAACACCGTCATCGATGCGTTGCTCGATATTCGCGAGAGGCTGCGAAGCAACGAGGAACTTCGTGGCGAAACGGAGGAGCGCCTGCAGGCGCTCGGGCTGGCACTGGATGCACGCCGGCTCATGCTCGTGACCGGGCACCGTCGCGAGAGTTTCGGCGAAGGCTTCCGGCAGATATGCCAGGCATTGAAGGCCATTGCGCTCGGCCATCCCGAACTGCATGTCGTCTATGCCGTGCATCTGAATCCGCAAGTGCACGATCTCGTGCATCGTGAACTCGAAGGCCTCGACAACGTGACCCTGCTGCCACCGCTCGATTATGCCGCGTTCGTCTATCTCATGGATCGCAGCTACCTGATCCTGTCGGATTCGGGTGGCGTGCAGGAAGAAGCACCATCGCTTGACCGGCCGGTGCTGGTCATGCGCGAAACCACCGAGCGCCAGGAAGCGGTGGATGCCGGCGCCGTGCGCCTGGTCGGCACCGGGAAGGAGCGCATCGTTGCCGCCGTCGATGAGCTTCTTGGCGATGAAGCGCAGTACCGACGCATGGCCTCTGCCCGCAATCCCTTCGGTGACGGCACTGCCTCGGCGCAGATCGCCGAGTGTCTGCTACGCGAACGACACCGAAGAGAACCCGAGTGAGCGATCGACGCAGACGCTCACGGCCGCAGAAAACACCCGCGCAAGCCGTGGCCTGGTGGTGGCAGACTCGCGTGAAGCCGCTCTGGAGCGTGAAGCTGCCGGCACTGCTAGGCAGTATGGGAACGGCTTCCGGCGCAGCGGCGCAGCGCGGCAGCTTCGAGTTCGGCAACGACGCTGGTGCACTCGCAACACCTGAAGGCAATGACGGCATCACCGCCATCCTGACCCTGTACCGGCGCGGCGAATACTTGCCACAGCAGATCAGGGCACTGCGTGAACAGAGCGTGCCACCGGAGGAGATCTGGGTCTGGTGCAACAGCAGTGACAAGCTCATTGCCGACGTGTCGCACCTTGCCGATCGTGTCATCGTCAGCAACAGCAACTGGAAATTCTGGGGCCGCTTCGCGCTCGCCAGCCTCGCCCGCACCGAATACGTCTGCCTGTTCGATGACGACATCCTGCCGCAGCCGGAGTGGCTGGCAAACTGTCTCGACAGCTACGCGAATGGACATGAGGGCATTCTCGGCGGATCCGGTGTGTTGCTCGAGCCTGAAGGTGGTTACTCCTCGAGGGTGAAGGTGGGCTGGAACGGCAACCATCTCGATACCATCGCCGAAGTCGATCTGGTCGGCCACGCCTGGTTCTTCAGAAAGCGCTGGCTGAAGTACATGTGGTTCGAGGAACCGCTATCGTGGGAGAACGGCGAAGACATCCACTTCAGCTACATGGCCCTGAAGCACGGCGGCTTGTCCACGCTGGTGCCGCCGCATCCCGATGCGTACCCGGAACGCTGGAGTTGTCGGCCCGATTTCGGCAAGGCCGTCGGCCGCAGGAATGCCGCCACCTACAAGTCGAGCGGCCATCATGCGGTGCGCGACGATATCGTCAGGCACTACCGCGAAGACGGCTGGCAGGTGGTGGCACAGCGTGAAGGTTCGTCAGGCACCTGATGGTGCCTCAGGCGTTTTCCGTCGCGTCCGATCGATTGTCGGTACGCCGACGAATGCTGCGACGGAGGGCACTGACCCCGGACGCTTGCGTGTACCGCCCCTTGTCTTCATGACGGATGCGGTAAAGCGACTCCACGTTCACGGGTTCGCCCTGATCACCGATGAGGTTCCGGAAGGCGGTGTCTTCGAAGGTCTTGCGCCAGGCTGCGGTGGGTGTCTGGTAGGGTCGGATGTTGCCGCAGTATCCGCTCCGACGACACACGTCTCCATGCACGATCTGGAAGGCGCCCTTGGCCTTCGCGATGGGGTTCGGGATGAAAAGACTCGTGTCGATATCGACGGGCAGGTGTTCGGGCTCGCCACGGTGCAGCCAGGGATGATCGGCGGGCAGCAGTTCGGCGGTGATGAACTCACCGGCAGGGAAGACGAGCCTCGCGCGTCTGCCCGCGAGTGCCTCGGCCAGGGAGTCGAGGCAGTTGTCGTGGAAGATGAGGTCGCAGTCGGTGAACCAGACCCATTCGGCCCGGGTGCGCGTGGCGGCATCATGGCGACCGATGGCGCGGCGCATGAGTTGTTCGCGTGGCAACTCGCGCCATTGCCAGTTGATGCCGCTGGCCCTTTGCGACTCGCGTGCTTCGAGCGCGTCGATCAGTGCGCGCGTACCGGCATCTTCGGCGGCGTGATAGAGCGTGTAGGTCAGCGAAACCTTGCCGGGTGTGTGGTTCAGGAGCGAACTCAGCTGGTAGGTCCAGAGGTGTGAGTATTGCCAGCAATGCGCAACGATCTCGAGCTTCAGGGGCAGGCCTGAAGGCTCGAGTTCGTTGACGGGGGGAGGTGGCGGGCCGAACCAGCTTGCCGGTAACAGGCGCCCGGCCACCTTGCTGTAGAAGAGGTTCTGAAACCAGATGACGCCCGGAGCCATGAGGACGACGTTCCTGATGGAAGCGCTTCAGTATACCCCGTGGCTTCGATGTGGTTCCGATCGGTCTTCCGTTGTGCCGACTCAATACCAGTCGAAGCGGCAGACACTGAGGTCCGTGAACACGCCGTCATCGATATCCGCGCATGTGAGGGCATTCTCCCAGAGGACCTTGTCTTCGAACTGCCGACCGCTGGTGTAGTCGGATACGTTGCGCGTCATGTTGAAGCCTTTTTCGGACAGGGCGCCATTCAGCACCATCTTGCCGTAAGGGCGCTTGCTGGCTTCGTCGACGCTGCCTGAATCCATGCTGACCAGACCATCGGTCAAGGTTTGCTCCGACAGATCGAAGATCAGGTTCGTGATGGCCACGGAGACAGCGCCAGCGGCAAGATTCGCGTCGGCCGCCTCGGTTACCTCGTTCTTCGACATCGTGGGCTCCGGGCCCACCTCGTCGGGAGGGCTGTACGTGTAGGTGGCCTGGTGGCTGCTCTGGCTGATCGGCGACCAGAATTCGGGCCCTGAATAGTTTTCGGTCTCGTGCAGGACAAAGATGTCCGAGAGCGAGCCGGACCAACCAGCGTTACGCCGGTACTTGCCACTGAGGCTGCGCGCCCCATCGCCGGTTGTCATCGACATGGCATCGAAGATGATCTGTTCACTGCGTCCCTGCCCGCCGCGTTGCATGAGTGAGGAGCCCTGGACGAACAACGAAGCCTTGCCTTCAAGGGTTCTGCTGCCGAGTATGCAGGCGTTGAAATCGAGCATCATCGAAGCCAGCGGCGCCTTGGTGGGATCATCCGGATCAGGTTTGCTGTAGTAGGCAACGGTACGGGTCACGTCGCCACTGTCGCAGCTTCGCGTGCTGACGCGATCGTCCATCGAGGGAGAATCGAGTCCCGATTCCCACAGCATGTCGGCGCTGATCTGACGTTTGTCCCAGAGCAGCAAGGCATCGAGAACCGATGTGATGAACGGGTTGAAGTGCTCGCCGCGTACCGCCGGCATCACGCTGGTGAGGTAGTTGTCGTAACTGGCCAGGAGGCCGTTGGTTTCAGGGCCGGGTTCTTCAGGGCCCGGCATTTCGGGGTTCGGCTCCTCGGGGTTCGGCTCCTCGGGATTCGGCTCCTCGGGATTCGGCTCTTCGGGATTCGGCTCTTCGGGATTCGGCTCTTCGGGGTTCGGCGTTTCCCCGGACAGTTCGTAGTAGACGGTACTGGTGGTGTGCCAGTCCTGCCAGCCGGCCTTGCCGGCATCATTGCCGAGCACGTACTGGATGGAATAGTTGCCTGTTTCGACGGGTTGCCAGTTGGTGGTCGAGGCGTTGATGGACGTCACGTACTTGCCGTCCCTGAGGACATTGATGCCGACCACGCCGTAACCTTTGCCGTTGTCCCAGCCAGCAGGGACAGCGTTCCACACCAGCATGCCGTTCTCGATGCGCGGTTCGGAAAGCTCGCCGGCACCGGCGCCTGTCTCCGGAGTGCCGACGAACACCATCCTGGAGTGCTCCCAGGTGGACCAGTCACTGCCTTTCACCGACACCAGAAAGTAACCATCGGCTTCCGGTGCCGTCCACGAGGTTGCGGTGGCAGCGAGCGTGGTGACGTAGCTGCCGTCATCGCGGTGGACGTTGATCTTGTCGATGCCTGAAGCCGCCGGCCAGCTGATGGTGGATCCTTCGGCGCTCGGTTGCAGCGGAGCAGCATGGGTCGTCAGCGGTGCTGCCAGACAGACAAGGGCGATGGGGGCGAGACGGAACCGCCGGCGGTGGCCGGCTGAAGTCGTGTATGAGGTCATGGCTTTTCCTTGGTTTGTGAACCTGACGGGGGGAAACGTCCTGCGCGCCATGGTCACAACCCGAGAGAGGCGTTGTGACCAGGTGCACATTGTTACTGGAAGGATACCGCTGATGGAAAGAATCTGCACCCTGTCGAATGAAGGGAGATTCCTTCTCCGGCTTACCTGTCGAAACTGCAGACATCAAGGTCGGTGAATACCCCATCGAGGTCGTTGCACTGAAGGGCATCTGTCCAGAGTGTTCTGCCTTCGAACTCTCGACCGCTGGTGTAATCATCCAGGTTGCGTATCATGTTGAAGCCGTCTTCGAGACGAAGCCCATCCAGTACCATGTAGCCGTATGGACGCTTGCTGGTTTCGTCGGGACTGCGTGAATACAGGTGAATCAGACCACCACTCAAGGCAAACTGGTTTTCGTCTGCTGACAGATCGAACTGCAGATCCGAGATGGTCACGGTGACGGCTTCATCGGCAAGATTCACGTAAGCCGATTCGGTGACCCGATTCTCTGCTTTCTGCTGCCCCGGAGTCAGATGAGCGTGCCGGTACCTGTAGGTCGA
The DNA here is from genome assembly GCA_002746645.1 of Gammaproteobacteria bacterium. Classification (GTDB taxonomy): domain Bacteria; phylum Pseudomonadota; class Gammaproteobacteria; order Granulosicoccales; family Granulosicoccaceae; genus Granulosicoccus. The sequence goes on from PDPU01000038.1 coordinate 46,429, forward strand.
ATAGTGGTTGGTGTAACGAACCGGTGCCCAGAATTCAGGGCCTGTGTAGCTGTCGGTCACGTATTCGACGATGATGTCCGAACTGGAGTCGGCCGAGAAGGATGCGGTACGCCAGTATTTACCACTGAGGCTCCTCCCGCCATCGTCGGTTGTCATCGACATGGCATCGAAGATGATCTGCTCTCGGCGGTTCTGGCCGCCAAGTCGCGAAGGCGAGTCACCTGAGATGAGAACCGCAGCCTTGCCTTCGAGGGTGCTGTCGCCGAGCAGGCAGGCATTGAAGTCGAGCGACATCGACGCCAGTGGCGCCTTGGTGGGATTGTTCGGATCAGGTTTGCTGTAATAATCAACGGTTCTGGTCACGTCGCCGCTGTCGCAGCTGCGCGTGCTGACGCTTTCGGCCATCGAGGGTGATTCGAGTCCCGTGTTCGTCAGGCCATCGGCACTGATCTGGCGCTCGTCCCAGAGCAGCAGGGCATCGAGAACCGAGTTGATGAACGGTTTGAAGTGCTCGCCACGCACTGCCGGCATCACGCCCGCAAGGTAGTTGTCGTAGGTGGCGACGAGGTCGGTGGTTTCAGTGTCGAGGTTGTCGTCGGACAGCTCGAAGTACACGCGATTGGTGGAGATCCAGTCCCGCCAGTCGGCCTTGCCGTCATCATTGCCGAGTACGTAGACGATGGCGTAGAAACCTGCTTCGTTGGGCTGCCAGCTCGTGGCCGAGGCGTTGATGGACGTCACGTACTTGCCGTCCCTGAGGACGTTGATGCCGACCACGCCGTAACCTTCGCCGTTGTCCCAGTCGGCGGGTACGGCGTCCCACGCCAGTCTGCCGTTTTCGAGGCGAATTTCGGACAGTCCGCGGTAACCGGTGCCCGGCTCATCAGTGCCGGTGTACACTATCTCGGAGCGCTCCCAGATGGTCCAGTCGCTGGTCTTTACCGACACCAGAAAGTAGCCATCGGCCTCCGGTGCCGTCCATGAAGTTGTGGTGGCAGCGAGTGTGGTGACGTAGCTGCCGTCATCGCGGTGGACGTTGATACTGTCGATGCCCGAGGAGGCCGCCGGCCAACTGATGGTGTATCCATCGACGCTCGGTTGCAGCGGAGCGGCCAGGGCCGTCAGCGGTGCTGCCAGACAGGCAAGGGCGATGGGAGCGAAACGGAACCGCTGACGCTGGTCGGCGGAAGTGGTGTGTGCAGTCATGGATATTCTTCTCGTGGTTGTTAATCCAGTAAGGATCCTGCACCTTTCCAACGAGTAAGTTTGTGATGAATTCACACCGGGGTGACTTGCAAAGGTGTGTGGCGGAGAAGCCGCGTCGATACCCTTGCTGCAAATTCATCCCCGTGTCGCGAGTTCAGGAGAACTCGTCGTCCATGCCGTACTCGCGGATCTTTCGCGTCAGGGTATTGCGACTCCAGCCGAGCTGTCTTGCTGCATCCTGACGCCGCTCCTGAGTATTCTGCATGGCGGCGCGTATCAGTACCTTTTCGCACAGCGCGATGGCTTCGCGCGCCACGCCATCGCGACCGGCGGCGAGTGCCGATTCGGCCCACTGCCGCAGTGGCCGTTCCCAGTCGAGTTCACTGGTACGCGGCTGATCGCGCACGCCGTCGGGCAGGTCTTCGGGCTTCAGTTCAACCGCGCTTGCCATGACCGTCAGCCAGTGAGCGGTGTTCCGTAGCTGTCGGACGTTGCCCGGCCAGGGAAGGGAACTGGCATAACGGGCGAAGGCCGGCGTCATGCGTCGTGGCGTTTCACCCAGTTCCGCGGCGCTTTCTTCGAGGAAACGCGCGAGCAGGGCTGGGATGTCTTCACGGCGTTCGCGCAGTGGCGGTGCTTCGATGCGAATCACGTTGAGACGATGAAAGAGATCCTCGCGAAAGCGCCCTTCACGCACGAGTGCTTCGAGGTTCTGATGGGTGGCGGCGATGATGCGCACGTCGACGGTGAGCGGCAGTGGCCCACCAATGCGGTAGAACTGACCGTCGGTGAGAACACGCAGCAGTCGTGTCTGCAGGGTCGTGGGCATGTCACCGATCTCGTCAAGGAACAGGGTGCCACCATTGGCTTGTTCGAATCGGCCGATGCGCGTGCCGTGCGCGCCGGTGAAGGCACCGCGTTCGTGTCCGAAGAGTTCCGACTCCATGAGGTCGTGGGGAATGGCGGCCATGTTCAGCGCCACGAAGGGCCTGTCGCTTCTGGGGCTGTGGCGATGCAGCGCCTGGGCGATGAGTTCCTTGCCACTGCCCGATTCGCCGTTGATGAGCACCGTGGTGCGGGATTTCGCCAGCCGGCCGATGGCGCGGTAGACCCGTTGCATTGCAGGGGCTTCGCCGATGAGACCGTGGCGGTCATCCGGCAGGGCATGTCCGACAACGTTGGCCGTGCGCGCCGTTCTGCGCGCTTGTGTGTTGGTATGGGTGCTGGCTGCGTGGTTACTGGTTGCGTGAGCGCCGGCTGCATGAGCGCTGGTTCGAGCAGCACCCGCGCCTCTTGCAGAGGGTGATGCGCGTTTGGTGCCTCTGCTGCCGGCTGGCAGGGTGTTGCTGTCGATGCTTCTCCGGATCTGCTCGACCACGGCCGCGATGTCGAAAGGCTTCGGGATGAACTCGACCGCGCCTTCCTCGTAGGCCGCGACCGTGGCGTCGAGATCGGAATAGGCCGTCATGATGAGCACGGGAATGTCCGGGTACTCCGCGTGCAGGCGCTTCATGAAATCGAGGCCGCTGGTGCCGGGCATGCGCACGTCACTGATCACCGCATCGGGAGGCAGGGCGTTGCCGGCGAGCAGTTCGGCGGCCTCGTCGGCGGTTTCGAAGCTGATCACATCCATGCCGGCCTGGCTCAGACCCTTGTCGAGCACCCAGCGGATCGAGCGGTCGTCGTCGATGACCCAGATCTGTTGCTCGCTCATCAGTGAATCTCCTTCGCGTCGGAGGAGGCAGGTGCGGTGTTGTCCGAATGCGCTTCTGCCGGTGCGGTTGTCGCGTCAGCGGTGTCGGTGGCGTCAGCGAGTGTCAGAGGCAGGAAGACGGAAAACAGCGTACCCGGTCCGGGAACCCGCGGGTCGTTTCCTCCGTCGTTCCGTGCGTCGTTTCGTGTGCCATTCCGTATGTCGCTTCGTATGTCGCTTCGTATGTCGCTTCGTATGTCGCTTCGTATGTCGCTTCGTATGTCGCTTCGTATGTCGCTGCCACTGTCGTGGCGGTCATCGGGTCGTGATGCAGGGAACGCGTTGCCTCGTGCCGGGCTCTGCACATGAATGATCCCGCCGAGTTGCACCGCGATGCCCTGGGCAATGGCAAGCCCCAGTCCGCTGCCGTGACTCGTGCCACTGACCATGGGCAGGAATATGCGATCGAAGAGTTCGGGTGCGATGCCGGGGCCGTTGTCTTCGACCGAAAGGCAGGCCACCAGCCGGTGCCGCTGGCCGGCGATGGTGTAGTTCGTGACCACGCGTGAACGAAAGGTGATGCAGCCGCCACCGAACTCATCGAGTGCCGTGACCGCGTTCGTGGCGATGTTGAGCATGACCTGCACCAGTCGATCGCGATCGACAAGACAGTCGGGGATGCTCGGGTCGTAGTCGCGCTGGATGCTGATCGAGGCAGGTGCGGCGGTGGCGATCAGGCGTCGCGTGTGTTCGAGCACTTCATGCAGGTTGATGTACTCGCGCCGTTGTTGGCCGGCCGGACCGAGAAGGCGCGAAAGCAGCGTGCCGAGCCGGTCGGCTTCTTCGTGGATGATGCCGGTGTATTCCTTGAGCTGATCGTCGTCGAGTTCCTGTTCGAGCAATTGTGCCGCGCCGCGAAGGCCAGACAGGGGATTCCGGATTTCGTGGGCGAGTCCGCGCATGAGCCCGTGCATTTCAGCCTGTCGTTGTTGCAGGGCTTCTTCCTGGGCAATACGCGTGGCGCGGTCGATCGGAATGAGTTCGATCAGCAGGCTTTCGCCTTGACGATGTGTGTCCGGTGGCTGTGCGGGTTGATGTGCGTCCGGTGTCTGCGTGGGTCGGTGCGCGATCATCGGCGAGATGCAGAGATCGACGACGCAGGGTTGTGCGTCGGCAGCACGGATCGGAATCTGCCGCTGGCTGTAGGATTGGTTCTCGCTGGCCGCCTGGTGCAGGAGGCCTGCGGTGGTCTCGGGAAACGAGACGACATCGAGTAGAGCTGCACCGAGGAGCCTGCTTGAGCTTCTTCCGAGGAGTTGCTCGGCCGCTGTGTTGAGGTAGCGTATGGCGAAGCGGCGATCGAGCTCGATCACCGCCGTGCTGAGCGCATCGAGTCGTGCACGGCAGTGGCCTTCGTCGTCGCTTGCCCCGTTTTCGCCCGAATCGTTCACGACATCGATGGTGCCGGCCTGCACAGGATTGACAATACAGACCCGGCCCCTTGTGGTGTTCCGGGGCCGGGCCTTGCCGTGGTCGTGATCAGAGGCTGTAGTACATGTCGAACTCGACCGGGTGGGTCGACATGCGAAGCCGCGTGACCTCCTTCATCTTGAGGTCGATGTAGCTGTTGATCAGATCGTCGGTGAAGACGCCACCTGCGGTCAGGAAGCCACGGTCGGCATCGAGCGCTTCAAGTGCCTGGCCGAAAGACGAGCAGACCGTCGGGATGGCCTTGCCTTCCTCGGGCGGCAGGTCGTAGAGATCCTTGTCGGCCGCGTCGCCCGGGTGGATCCGGTTCTGGATGCCGTCAAGCCCTGCCATCAGGAGTGCGGCGAAGGTGAGGTAGGGGTTGCCGGTGGGGTCGGGGAAGCGCACCTCGATGCGGCGGCCTCGCGGGTTCGATACGTGGGGAATGCGGATCGAGGCCGAACGGTTGCGTGCCGAATAGGCGAGCATGACCGGTGCTTCGAAGCCCGGCACGAGACGCTTGTAGCTGTTGGTGGACGCGTTCGAGAAGGCGTTGATGGCGCGGGCGTGCTTGATGATGCCACCGATGTAGTGCAGTGCCATTTCCGACAGGCCACCGTACAGGTCACCGGCGAAGAGGTTGTCATCACCCTTCGCCAGTGACTGGTGCACGTGCATGCCGCTGCCGTTGTCGCCGACGAGAGGCTTGGGCATGAAGGTGGCGGTGCGGCCGTACTGATGCGCGACGTTGTGTACGACGTACTTCAGAACCTGTACGGTGTCGGCACGCTTGACGAGCGTGTCGAAGCGGGTGCCGATCTCGCACTGGCCGGCCGTGCCCACTTCGTGGTGGTGCACCTCGGGGATGACGCCCATCTGCTCGAGCACGAGGCACATGGTGGCGCGGAGGTCGGCAAGTGAATCCACCGGGGGCACCGGGAAGTAGCCGCCCTTGACACGCGGGCGGTGGCCGGTGTTGCCGCCGTCGATCTTCTTGTTGGTGTTCCAGTCGGCTTCTTCCGAATCGATGGCGTAGCTCATGCCGCTCATGTCGGTTTTCCAGCGAACGTCGTCGAAGACGAAGAACTCGGGTTCGGGGCCGAAGTAGGCGACGTCAGCGATACCGGTGGACTGCAGGTAGGCCTCGGCACGCGTGGCGACGGAACGCGGATCGCGCTCGTAGCCTTCCATGGTGTCGGGTTCGATGACGTTGCAGCGGAGGTTGAGGGTGGCGTGCTCGGTGAAGGGGTCGAGCACGGCGGTGTCGGGTTCCGGCATCAGCAGCATGTCGGATGCGTGAATACCCTTCCAGCCGGCGATCGACGAGCCGTCGAAGGGCTGACCGTCTTCGAAGACATCCTCGTCGAACTGCGAGACGGGGATGGCGGTGTGCTGTTCCTTGCCATGGGGGTCGGTGAAGCGGTAATCGATGAACCTGACATCGTTTTCCTCGATCATCTTCAGTACGTCATTGCTGGACATGCAGAGTTTTCCTCGGGTTTGTTCTTGGTTGGATGCGATCGGTCGTCGGATGCGGCCGTGTTTCGGTATCCTGGCGTTGCCACGGAGGGCACGTCCTATCAGTAAACAAATATCGCGCCAATGATGAAGGTATGAGAAAAGCGATATAAATCAATTGGATAATGCGTGGCGCGTTGTTGTGTCGACGGTGCGATGCACCATTGTTGTGCGTCTTGGAGGATCGGTGCACAAACAAGGTGCATTTCTGCCATGAGTGCCTCGGCGGATCAGCAGGAATGATTCTACCGCGTGGTGACATCCTGCGTGTTGGCCCTGCCTCACGCCGGCAGTGGTCACCCATCCGGCCTCGTCACCCTGAACCGTCGGCGCTCGTCATCCGCGTTGGACGCGAACAGCACCCGCCGGGCGAGAGCCAGGCTTCATCACAGGTTTCATGACAGGTTTCATGACAGGCTTCGGCAACGTGACCGTGTCCACAGAAACCGGCACTTTCCGATTCACGTGAACCGTTTTTCGGCGTGGAAGCGTGACCGACATCACGGAAACCGGCCTTTGACGGTTCATGTGAACCGTTTTCGCCGGAACCGTTTTCGTCGTGCCTATCGACAGGGTGAACCGCTGCTCCCCGAACAAGCACGCCTGCGGGGGTAGTTGAGCCGGTCGATCGCTTCCCAGCGTTTGCGCAGTGCTTCCGGGTGTTCGGGGTAGCAGTCATCCAGTACCTGCAGGGATTCGACTCTGTCGGTGCGGAAATGACGGAAGTCGTCTCGCAGTTCGCACCAGGCGGCAATGACCTTGACCTTGTCGAAATAACCCAGCAGAAAGGGCCATATGGTGCGTTCGGTGATGGCGTCGTTCGACAATGCGCGGTAGCGGATGCGTACCTTTCGACACAAGCGCATCGCGGTTCGCAACTGGTCGGCATCGATCAGATCATTCTCGAGTGCACCGGCGTCGAGTACACGCAGTGCGCTTTGCGTGATGATCGGCCTGAGGGCTTCGGGAATCACCGCTTCGATCTTGCCGAGCAACGAGGCCGCCGCAGCCTGCAGCGCCGGATCGCCTCGTCCTGCAACCCAGCGCGCACCGAGTACTGCTGCCTCCAGTTCGTTGGCCGAAAGCATCAGCGGGGGCAGATCGTAGCCGGCGTCCAGCACGTAGCCGATACCGGCCTCACCACGGATCGGAACGCCCTGCAGCTGCAATTCGGCGATGTCCCGATACAGCGTTCTCAAGGACACTTCAAGACGCTCGGCCAGTGCCATGCCGGTCATCGGCTGATGGTGTTGGCGGAGGGTCTGGATGATATGAAACAGCCTGTCGGTGCGCCTCATGGTCTTGCTCCCTTGCCTTGCCGCCGGGCAGGGCCGCGGGTGGCATTGCCGAGCCGATGCGACGGATCTGTCTGGTCAGGGTGTTGCAGGAGCGCTCGGAATGATATCGCGCATGCCCGGAAGCAACAGCATTCTCTGGTACCAGTCTTCAACCGGGGCACCACCGGAACGGGCATTGGCCAGTGGCAGTTGCATGAACGAGGCTGCCAGGGAGACATCGGCCAGGCTGGGTTGATTCCCCGTGAGGTAGTCGGTGTGCTGCAGCGTGGCGTCGAGAAGATCGCCCAGTTCCTCGAGCAGTCTGCGGCCGTGTTCGATTTCTGTCTGATTGGCATCGTCACCGGCAAAGCAACTGTTGAACACTACCATCGATTCCGCGCGGATGAAGCGGCAGTTGATCCATTCCAGCCATTGATCGACCCGTGCCTGCGGGATGATGGCCTGTGGATACCAGTCGTATAGCTGGTGGCGGTTCGCGAGATAGCGAAGAATGGCATGTGATTCGTGCAGCCGGATGTCGTCATCGATCCACGTGGGTACCTGCTGGTTCGGGTTGATCGCCCGGTAGGCTGGTGTTCGTTGCTCGCCGTCCTCGAGTCTTACCTGTTTTCGCTCGGCCGGAATGCCGTGAATACCGAGCAGGGCGACGACGCGCCGCGAGCAGGAAGACAAGGGGTGGTAGTACAGTGTGGCCATGGGGGATTCAGGCTGTGTTGGCAGAGTCCCTGAGTCTACTGACCGGCTGCTGCCAGCGTTGTGGCAGCAGTTTGATTCCCTGTGTGCGTCTACATCCATGCGCATATGTGCCGAGTGCTCAAGTGTCTCGTCGCTCGGGCAGGATTCGTCCCGCGTCCATCGTGATGACCCGGTCGGTCAGCCATTCGAGGAACGCGCCGTCATGGCTGACGATGAGCACGGCGGCGCCACTGTCCGCCGCTTCCCGCAGCAGCTTTCCCACCCGCCAGGTGGACGGGCTGTCCAGAGCGCTCGTGGGTTCGTCCGCGACGATCAGAACGGGCCGGGTCATGGTCGCGCGGGCAAGGGCAGCGCGCTGGCACTGGCCCACCGACAGTTCGGCGGGGCGGGCCGATGGGTCGAGATTGCCAAGCCCGACCCTTGCCATGGCGTCGAGCGCTCTGGCCCGGCGTTCGCTGCGCCTTGTTCGCGGGTGTCCGGGAGCGGTGAGTGGTTCGGAGATGGAGCGCCAGATCGGCCAGTGCGGTACCAGGCTGCCGACCGGATCCTGGAAGACCGGCAGTACGGCGCCGGGGCGATGCAGACTGTCGGCACGCCGGATGGTGCCGCCCGAGGGTTGCTCGATGCCCATCGCCATGCGCAGCAACGTCGACTTTCCGCACCCTGACGGCCCCTGGACACCGACGATTTCGCCGGCACCGATCGTCATGTCGGTTGAACTCAGCGCCTGCACGCGTCCGCGGTCGTAGCTGACCGATACACCTTCGAAGGCGAGCAGTGGCGTGCACGCCGACGCCGGGGGCGAGTCGCGTGGCGGCAGGGGAGCAAGCGCGGCGAGCAGACGACGGGTTTCCTCGTGTCGGGGCGCGCTCTGCAGCTGCTCAGGAGTGCCCTGTTCCACGAGTTTCCCTGCATGCAGTACGCCCACGCGGTCGGCGTTGCGTAGAACCAGACCGATGTCGTGGCTGATCAGCACCACGGCGGCGCCGAGGGCGCGCAGTGCTTCCAGTACCGATTGCGAGCGATCCGCATCGAGGGCGCTGGTGGGTTCGTCGGCAATCAGCAGCGGCGGGTCGAGTGCACCGGCAGCCGCGATGGAGGCGCGCTGCAGCATGCCGCCGCTCCAGGTGTGCGGGTGCTGGTGCAGGCGGTGGCTCGCGTCCATGACGCCGAGGCCATCGAGACGCGCGGTCACTTCCGACCAGGACACCGCCAGCCCATGGCATCGCCAGGCTTCGGCCACATGATCGCCCACGGTTCGCAGGGGGTCGCAGCCGGCCCACGGGTTCTGGGCCACGAAGCCAAGCTGCCGTCCCCAGACCCTGCGCCATGCGGCGGACGAGGCGCCACTCATCTCCTGCCCGTCCAGCCAGACTTCGCCGGTGACGGAAGTGCCGTGCTGGTGCAGGCCCATGAGGGCTCTTGCAACCGTCGTCTTGCCCGCTCCGGAACAACCCACGAGCGCGAAGCATTCTCCGGGCTCGACGTGGAACGAAATGCCGCTGATCGGCGCCACCCCGCCGGGATAGGTGACCGTGAGGTTCCTGCATGTCAGTACCGCTGCCATTCAGTGGCGACCCGTGCCGGTCGCGTCGCGCAGGGCGTTGCCGATGAGGTTGGCCGATAATACTGATAAAAAAATCAGCATTGCCGGAGCGATCAGAAGCCACGGTGCCAGCGTGAAGTAGAGTCGTGATTCCGCCAGCAACATGCCCCACTCGGCATGCGGGGGCTGCACGCCAAGTCCGAGGAAGGAGAAACCGGAGATGGCGCTGATCATGCCACCGAGGGCCAGGCTTGCAACCACACCGACCTGAAGCGCCACGCCGGGCAGGATATGCCCCGCGATGATGCGCCAGCGGGGGATGCCGGCCATGCGTGCGGCCAGCACGTGAGGCCTTTGCCGTGCGTCCAGCGAGAGCGAGCGCGCCAGCCGCGCATACCAGGCCCAGTCGGCGATGATGAGCGCGACCAGCAGGTTGACGAAACCGGGGCCCAGCAGGCCGAGAATGGCGAAGGCCAGCACCAGTCCCGGCAGGGTCATGACGATGTCGGTGATCCGCATGAGCAGGGTGTCGGTCAGACCCCCGGCAAGGCCTGCCAGCGTACCGACAACGAGTCCGATGAAGAACACCGCGGCCAGCACCAGTACGGCCGCACCGATCGAACGGTGCGCGCCGTCCATGCAGCGACTGAACATGTCGCGCCCCGTGGCATCGGTACCGAAGGGGTGGGTGAGGTTCGGCGCTGCCAGGGCGCGAGCGTAGTCGGGCACGTTCGGGTCATGGGGTGGCCAGAACGCGCCCACAAGGGCGAAGAGCAGCAGTGCCCCGCCGAGCAGTATGCCGGCGCGTCCCCCGCGGTGATGCCACAGTCGTGTCAGCAGCCTGCGGCTGACGGGCTGGTTGTCGGGTCGGCTGACAGCACCGATGACGGTTGGGGTGGTTTCCTCGGGTCGGGCGGCTGCCTCGGGTCGGGTGATCTCGAGCAGGTTCATGCGCTCTGGTTCCGCAGGCGGGGATCAATGACGATCGCGCACAGATCCACGAGCAACGCAGCCACGACGTATGACAGCGCGGCAATCAGCACATAGGCCTGTATGACCGGATAGTTGCGTGCCGTCAGTGCTTCCAGCAGATAGGCACCGAGTCCGGGCCAGGTGAAGATGGTTTCGATCAAAGGGGCGCCGCCGATCAGCGCGCCGACGCTGAGTCCGATGGCGGTCAGGAACGGCAGCAGTGCATTGGGCAGGGCATGACGCAGCAGGATGCGCTGCCGGCTCGCACCGCGGGCACGCGCGACGTCGGCATAGCCACTGGCCATCGCTTCGAGCAGTCCGGCGCGCAGCAGCTGGGTCCAGCTTGCGGCACGATCCAGCCCGATGATGAAACCCGGTACCAGCGCGGCCGACAGGGTGACGTCCGACAGGACTCGGCCGACCTGGAATCCGACCACCACGAAGCTCAGCGCCAGCAGTGCGAACACGAAGGTGGGCAGGGCGGCCCCGATCTGAGTGTAGAAGCGAATCAGCCGGTCAGGCCAACGGCCTTCGAAACCCGCCGCCACAAGGGCAAACACGAGTGACAGAACGATGGAAAAGACCAGTGCGAGGCCCAGAAGCAGCACTGTGGCAGGCAGCCGTTCCATGATCTCCTGCGTCACCGGAGCCTGACTGGTGAAGCTCTGGCCGAAATCGCCCTGCATCACGCGGCCCAGCCACAGGCGGAACTGCACCCAGAGCGGATCGTCGAGTCCGAGTTCGGCATGGGTGGCGGCGATTTCCGCCGGGGTCGGTTCCTGAATCCCGCGGGCCATCAGCACCCGTGTGGCAACGTCTCCCGGTGCCAGCGGCAGCAGCGCCCAGACGATCACGCTGGCGGCAAGGGCCGTCAGCGCCGCCTGCATGACACGCCGGAGCACGGCGACGACCATGCCGCCGTGCCCGTATCGCCTTGCGCGGGTGCTCACTGGTTCGGCGCGGTGTCCCACTTGATGTGGTTCCATGCAACTGCCGGCACGTAGTCCGACCACGCGTCACTGACCAGGGCCCGCTCCTTCAGGAACGTCAGGTTGAAGATGTAGGGATCGGTTTCGGCCAGTATCTGCTGGAGTTCGCGGAGCATCTCATTGCGCTTGTCTTCGTCCATGGTCACGTTGAGGGCTTCGATCAGTCTCTGCGCCCGGTTGTTGCAGTAGTCGGCATAGTTGCGATCACCATCGCAGGCCACGTACTGGTTGAGGAAGGAACTTACCGAACCGACCGTCGCCGTACCCGTGGCCGACAGGGCAAGATCCCATTGCACGAGGTCGTTCATGGCGGCTTCCTTGACGCTGTCCACCGACACGATCTTCGACCCGACACCGATTGCGGCGAGGTAGGACTGCATGGCGTTGGAGAGCGGCACGAGGTCGGGCTGCTGCGGGTAGATCATGATCGTTACCGACAGTGTCTTGCCGTCTCGGGTGCGGGTATCGCCGTCTCGCTTCCAGCCTGCTTCATCGAGAAGGGCGTTGGCTTCGTCGGGATCGTAGCGGTAGTTTTCCACCGCGTAGGGGAACCGTGGGTTGTAGAGGCTGGTTGCGGGCGCCTTTGCCCCATGGAAGACCGCGTTCGCGATCTCGTCATAGTTCATGGCCAGCATCACCGCCCGACGCACCGCGATTTCCTCGAAAACGCCGTTGTTGACGTCCATGAACCCGAGAAAACCCCCGGTCGACACCGGGCCGAGAGCGAGATTCAGATTGGGTGTCTTCTTGAAGACCGGGAAGGCGGCCGTGGGCGGGTAGAGGGCAATGTCCACCTCGCCATTTTGAACCGCCAGAATGCGGGCGTTGGGGTCCGTGACGAAGCGAAGCTCGACGCCGGCCATGGCCGGAACCCCGCGCCAGTAGTCGTCGTAGCGCTCGGCAATCATGCGTTGGTCATTGAGGTCCATCAGCTTGTAGGGTCCTGTATGAATACCCGCCCCTTCAAGCGCCTCGAAATCGTCACCGGCAGCCAGTACCGGTTCGACGTCGATGATCATCAGGCGGCTTTCATGAGCCAGGATGTTCGGAAACTCGGGTACCGGTACGCCTGTCTCGACGGTGATCTCACGCTCGCCGGTCTGGCTGAAGGTGGCTTCGACAGGCAGGACTGCCTGAGTGCCGCTGTTGCGCTGGCGGTGGTACTCGATGGCGGCCAGAACCGCGGGCACATCCATCGGTTTGCCGTTCTGGAAGGTCACACCGTCGTGGATGGTGATGACCCAGGTGATGTCATTCACCCGTTCGAGGCTTTCCGCAAGCCAGGGGGTGATGGTGCCGTCGGGCTGGAACTTCATCAGCAACTCGCCCTGACCGAACTCCTGCATCCAGAAGCCTTCGTTCACCGGATCCATCGAGTCGATCTTGAAGCTGGTGGCCATGCGGATGATGTCGTCTGCGGCCGCGAGCGGCAGTGCCGCAAGGGCGAGTGCGCCGCCAAGGACAAGGGGTTTGAGGTTCATGCAGTCGTCTCCTGTTCAGTGGGATGAATTCTGGGTGGATGAAGTGACAGTGACAATGTGTGAGGTCTCGCTGGTCGAGGCGTCGGTGGGTGGTGCAGCTTCGGCGGATGTGTCAGCAGGTTGGACGTCAGTGGGTAGTGCGTGAGTGGGCGGGATTCCGCCCGGCAGGACTGCACCCGGCAAGGGCACACGGGTGGCCTTCGCTGTGTGGAATCTCAGATCGTCCGCCGTGCCGACGTCGAGCAGCACCTCCCGCACGAAGCGTCGCGTCGCGCTTCGGTCCGGCAGGCGATACCAGTAGCCGTGGGGGTAAAGTGCCAGTACCGGGCCGCGGTTGCAGGGGTAGAGACAGCCGGTGCGCGTGGTGAGGCAGCGACCGTCAATGCCGGCAGCTTTCAGTTCTTCCTTCAGCAGGTGGGTGAAGGAGGCCGCGCCATGAATCGCACAGCGCGGGCCGGTGCAGACCAGCAGATGGAATTCGAAATCGGGCGGGTCGGTCCAGCCGGGTTTGCCCAGACGTGGCGTCACGCCTTCGATCGGCGTGGGCGGGGTGGGGTGGCTGAACGCAGAGGCCGCGAAGGCGGCAAGTGCCTCGGGGTCGGTGGCCGGATCCGGGCCGAGTTCCAGTTGGGTGTCGGCGTTGTTGCCGCGCGTGCGCCAGTCCGCCATGACACCGGGTAACCAGGCGAGCAGCCCTTCGGGAAACGGTATGCCCAGGGGCTGGACACGGATGCGTCGCCAGCCCGTTGCGCGCATCTCGTCGAGTGTTGCAATGAGGTCTGGCCCGGTGCCTTCCAGGCGGATCAGTCGGGACGGGCAGGGTGCTGCACGCACGGCAGCGTCCTGCAGACGAACCAGCGCCCGCCGACTCAGCATCTGAGCGGACACCACGAACAGCACCGCATCGGCTTCACCCGGTTTCAGGGTTTCGGCCCGTGATTCCATTGCATCTTCCCCGGCAGCGCGCGGGGCAAGGGAATACCGTGGCGGCCTGTCCAGCAGGTCAGGTCGGTTCTTCCCCGGGCGCCCCGCCCAGTTTCTGTTGCGAACACGATGGCAGGTCTCCTGACTTGCGGGTCATTGCATGCCGTCCCTTCCCGGATTTCTCGATCCAGTGGTCTTGACGGGTGGCTCGCCGCTTACAGTTGCGGGGGCAGTCACGGAATTGAAGCCGGATGGCGGCTTCGCACCGTGTTCCCTTTTCATCTCGTCGGTCGTGGTGACCTCGGAGAACCATCGCGAGCATCAGAACACGTGCGGGGCGGTGGTGTCAATCTCTGTGGAATGTTCGCTGGCCGGAGCAATCCTTTCCCGTCAACTGGCGGATCGTGATTTGTCGTGAAACGGCATTGATCGTGGTTTACGAGCAGATTTTCCGACGAGTGATGTGAAAACGCATGATGAGTGTTGACGATGGCATTTGCCGCGTGTTCACGCTCGTGAATCTGCATGGCCGCAAGGGTGCGTTGTACATGAAAGCCATCAAGCCTTTTCACAGATTCGTGGCCACAAAGATCATCGAGCATGCACTGAAGGCAGGGCATGCATAGGAGCATGCAATGGTTGAACACCTGAGTCGAGTCGCACTCGGAATCTGTTGCTGGTTAGTGCAGCCGTACCCGAACTCGACCGACTGTTCGGCAAGTGAAGGGAAAACCCGGCGCGATCGTCAGGATGCTATGTCCGTAACAAAAAACTGAACGACTTCCGTGTGGTTTCCTGCCAGGTAGTCCCTGGTGTGCTCCTTCTCGAAATGCAATTTGAATGCTTCTTCGTCGTCAAATCTCTCCCACAACAGGAAGCGAGTGTCATCTTCCCTGAGTTGGTGAAGCTCGAAAATCGAGCATCCCTCCTCTTTCAGTGTTTCAGAGCAGAGTTCCATCAGTGCCTGTTTGGCTTCTCTGGCTCTTGATGTATCTTTCAATTTCAGTTCTGCGGTGACATAGTAGCCTTTCGTGAACATTGTTTACTCCCGATGTCATGAAGGTTCGAATGGTGGTTGCAACAGTATCCAGCGAAGAGTCTGCCGGGTAGTTGACAGTTGTCGTTGCCTTTGGTTCCTGCCGCCGGCGTCAGCGCCCGATCTTCGTGCGCGCAGGTCTTGAAGGTAGCTGTATACCTGAATCAATGAGAGCCGATCGTGTTCGATAGCATCGGTTGCGACTGCAATGGTCCTCCCCGCCATTCAACACTGGCATTCGGCACTGAGCTGTACAGACGCTGCCGGTTTGCGGTTTGCACCGGCACTCGCTGTCATGATGTGTGATCCGCAGTTGCCGAGGAGGAGGTGAGCAAAGATAACATGGAAGGCGGCTTTGCTGTATTCGGTTCGCTTGCCGAAAATTCGCCCTGGCGCATTCATTTCAACAACAATCAAATTTGTCAAATTTACATGATGAAAAAACTGGTCATATGTGCTTTTGCACTGGCTTTGGCAGGCTGCGGTTCGTCAAATAGTGGTTCATCCAATGACAATGGAGCCGAGGATTTCGATCCAGTCAAATTTGAGGTTTCCGGCAATACATTGGTCATGAACGGTGTGATTGACAGCGATGTAAAATCAAGATTGACGAGCGCTCTTGACGCGAATCCCGACGTTACATCCATAGTCATGCAGAATGTCGAAGGGTCGGCGGATGACGACGCAAACCTGGACGCAGCCAGACTTGTCAGAGAAAGGCAACTGGATACACTTGTTCCGAGTGACGGGCTTGTGGCATCCGGTGGAACCGATTTTTTCCTTTCCGGTGTAAACAGGATCGCTCAGCAAGGAGCAAAGATAGGGGTGCATTCCTGGTCAGGCGGAGGAATCGATAAGCCAAATGATCTGCCGAAAGATCACATCGAGCATCAGAAGTCATGTCCTTATACACAAATCACGTGCTGTCTTCGAGGCGACGCATGAATTTCATGCCGGCGGCGCATGATGCCACCTGTTTCATCCCCTTCCAGATG